>NZ_JBVAXG010000003.1:178738-258497 GCF_055419245.1 Mycobacterium sp. IDUB_37
GCTTGCGACCGTCACGAAACCTGATGGCGCCGGCCCGCTGCGCCCGGCTCCGCCGCGCTTGCGACCGTCACGAAACCTGATGGCGCCGGCCCGCTGCGCCCGGCTCCGCCGCGCTTGCGACCGTCACGAAACCTGATGGTGCCGGCCCGCTGCGCCCGGCTCCGCCGCGCTTGCGACCGTCACGAAACCTAAACCAGCGGCCGGAACACCTGCAGCGCCCGGTATTTCGCGCTGAAGGTGGCCTCGTAGTACTCCTCGCCGACCTCGCCGTCATGGGCGACGACGGTCGCGGCATCCAACGAGGTGAAGCTGAATTCGGGAACCTGCATCTCGTGGTACAGCGGGCTGCGTTCCAGCCGGCCCAGCAACAGCGCCGTCAAGATCCGGGTCCGCGCCAACCGGCGACCCGTCTCGAGGATGCGTACATCGAGCAGGCCGTCATCCATGCGGGTGCGCCGCGAAGGCGCGAATCCCGTTGGGAGATATAGCGAATTGCCAACGAAGAACAACGACGTGTGCAGGATCTTGTTGTCGTAACGGATGCGCACCGGCTCTTCGTTGCGCAGCGTGTGCAGCATCGCATACAAACCGGCCAGCGGCTTGCCGATTCGATTTTCGAGCTTCTCCCGCTGTTGGACGAACGCGGGATAAGCGCCGATGCTGGCGGTGTTGACCACCATCTGGCTCTCGTTGAGGCGCACCAGGTCGACCGACGCCACGCTGCCCCGCCGGATCGTGTCGACGGTCTTGGCTACCGAGTCACAGCCGATGTCCTTGGCGAAATGATTGAACGTCCCAGCCGGGAAGACCGCCAGCGGCAGGCCCGTTTCGACCGCAACCGCCGCCGCTGCGGACACGGTGCCGTCACCGCCGGCCACCCCGAGCACCTCGGCACGTTCGGCGGCGGCGCGCAGCACCTGCAAGGGTTCGTCACCCTCGCCCAGCTCGACGATCTCGGCTTTCGGCAGTTCGGCGCGGACCTCGTCGGCCACCCGGGCTCCGGTGCCGCTGCCGGACGCAGGGTTGATCACCAGCACGACCCCCGCGCCGTCGGGCCGTTCCGGCGTCTCGATCCGAAGCGGTTCAGTTCTGGGCAGTTTGGTTTCAACGATCGGTGGCACCAGGCGGCTGCCCAGTACGGCAACACCCGAGCCGATGCCGAACCCGATGACGACATCGCCGGGGTAGTGCGCCCCAGTCGCCACCCTGGACAGCCCAACCAGCCCGGCCAGCAACGACAGGCCGAAGCCGAGCGTCGGGCTCTCCAACCCGACTCCGACCGCGAATGCGGCCGCGCTGGCGGAGTGCCCCGACGGCAGCGAGTTGGATGTCGGCCGGCGCCGGACCCGCCGGACCAACGGCACCGACTCATACAGGGGCCTCGGGCGCTGCCGGAGTCGCTTGGCCACCTGATTGGTCAGCAGGCTGGCAACCCCGAGTGACACCAAGCCGCGGGTCGCGCCGCGCTGCGCGGAGTTCTTTCTGGACGCGAACAGCACCCCGGCGATGGCGAACCACAGCTTGGAATGGTCGGCGGCCCGAGTCAGTGGCGGCATTGCGATGTCGAGCAGGGGTGTGGGGCTCTCGGCGATCGCCTCGAACAGTTCGCGATCGAGGCCGCCTAGGCCCTTGGTGATCTGTTTGATGCTGCGCGTAGGTCGCCAGGGCCGCCGGTTCATTGGGTACACCCTAGGGGCTTAATTCATCACTGCGCCGGGCGCTCCGCTTTACGCCGCAATGTCCAGGCCGGTATCCAGTGCGTCACCGTCTTCTGCTTGGACCCGAACTGCACCGGGTAGGTGACCAAACCCCACCAGTCACCCTGCTCGCAAACACCCCAACAGCTCAGCTTGCCCTCGACCACCTTGTGCAGCTGCAGGCCGTTGGGCTGGTAGCGGCCGGAGCGATGCGGCTCGCGCGGAAATAGCACGGTCAAGTCGATCAGCACCGTGACCGGCGGTTGCACCGGGCGAAACGGGCCCCGGAGCGGCTGCCCGTTGTATCCGATCGACGCGAGCCGCCCCATCGATCGATCATACGTTCGAATGCGGCCCGCGTAGACCCACCGGGCTGAATTGCCTTAGTAGACGCGCACCCAGTCGATGAGCATGTCCGACGGGTAGTTGCCGGCCGCAGGGTCACCGCCGCCGGAACCACCGACCGCCAGGTTGAGGACCGGGAAGACGGTGTAGTCAGGGTCGTTAAACGGCCACTCGCGGATGGGTTCGTCGAGGTTCTCGATGCCGGTAGCCGGAACCGAGAAGTAGGGCTGGGCACCCTCGGTGTAGTCGACCCAGAAGTACATTCCGGTCACGTCCCACCGGACCCGCCAGTTGTGCCAGTTGCCGTCCACGCCAATCGGGTTCGTCTCGAATGCCGTGCCGTCCGGGTTCGCGTGGACCGTGGTACCCGACGGCCAGGTGCCGTTGCCGTACCACTCGATGAGGTCGATTTCGCCACTGCGGCCTGGGTCGTCGTTGGACAACCACCAGGCCGGCCACATGCCGGGCCCCAGGCAGTTCATCTTGATCCGGGCTTCCCAGGTGGTACCGACACCGCCGCGCCAGAGGCCGTGGACCAGGCCGCCGAAGATGCCGCCGGCGTTGGTGGCCCGCAGCACCAGGTTGGAGTTGCCGTCCAGGAACACGTTTGCGCGGCTGTCGCGGTACTGGCCCCAGAACTGCGGCTGATCGAACCCGACCGGGTTCCGGATCGGCGTCCGGAAACCGGAGATACGCCACTTGGACGGGTCGGGCGCCGAGCCCGCGGGACCGTCGAACTCGTCGTGCCAGATGTAGGAACCGGTTCCGCCAGCTGCCGGAGCGGCAGGTGCGGGGGTTCGAGACGGGCTGGCACCCGCTATCGGGGCCGGGATCGCGGCAGCCAATGCGCCAAATCCCGCCATCATGATCATGCGGCGACGGTCCATCTGTGGCATGGCATGGAAGATAGCAGCCCAATTGACGTTACGCGGACTCTGGCGACTCGACGTGACCTAGCTCCCAGTCAGCTCTAAGGTCGGCGGCGCCGCCGCGGTTAGCGGGGCTCGCTGACCTTCACCAACGTCTTGCCGATATTGGCCCCGGTGAACAGCCCGTTGAGGGCGTCGACGCACGACTCGACACCGTCGAAGATGGTCTGTCGGTGCCGCAGTCGCCCCTCGGCCTCCCATTGCCGCAGATTCGCGAACGCTTCGTCGAAGCGCCCCCACTGGTCGAGTGAGTTGAAGCCCTGCATCGACGCGGTTTTCGACAGCAGATTCACGTAATTCGCCGGTCCCGGGTGCTCGCCGGTGAGGTAACTCGAGATGACGCCACACAGCACCACGCGCGCCTTCTGCGCCAGCCGACCCAGCACGGCGTTGAGGATCGGTCCGCCGACGTTGTCGAAGTAGACGTCCACCCGGCGAGGGCAGTGCTCCTTCAGGCCGGCCACCACGTCGCTGTTCTTGTAGTCGATGCACGCGTCGAAGCCGAAGTCCTCGACCACCGCCCGGCATTTCTCCGGCCCTCCGGCGATGCCCACCACCCGGGCCCCGGCGACTTTGGCGATCTGCCCGGCCACCGAGCCGGTAGCGCCCGCAGCGGCCGAGACCACCACCGTCTCGCCCGCCCGAGGGCGGCCGATGTCGGTCATCCCGAAGTAGGCGGTGGCACCCGTCGGGCCGTACACCGACATGATCGCCAGCTGATCGGTTTCACCCGGGATGGGTGTGCTGAAGATGTCGTCGCGGATGATCATGTACTCCTGGAATCCGGTCAGCGTCGTCACGATGTCGCCGACGGCGTAAGCATCACACCGTGATTCGACGACCTCTCCGATGCCAGCGGCCCGGATCACTTCGCCTAACTGCACCGGCGGCAGGTAGCTGGGCTGGTCATCGAGCCACGTCCGGACGGCGGCGTCGAGGCCCACGTAGGTAGTGCGCAGCAGCGCTTCACCTTCGGCGGGCTCCGGCGCCGGGCGGGTGACCAACTCGGTGTCGCCGGGCTGGACCAGCCCAACGGGACGACGGCGCAACAAGATCTGGCGATTCGGCAATTCAGGCACGTTGCCGAGCCTATTCGCCGCGGCAAGTGGTATGGGAGCATCTCACCATGAACTCAGAGGATGACCCCGAAGCCCGGATCAGGGAGCTGGAGCAGCCCCTGAGTGATCGGGCCAGCGCATCCGAACTGGGGCAGCCCGGCGGCTACAGCTATCCACCGCCCCCGTCCGGGCCGGTGCCGCCTCCCCTGTCCCTTTCGAAAAACCAGGCACCGCCTCCCCTGCCGGGGAACCTGACCCCGCCTCCATACGGCTACAACAGCCCGTACCCCGGGACAACGCCCCGCCCATCATCGGGAATCCGCTGGTTCTGGATCCTGGCGGCGGTTGGCATCGTCGGCGTTCTGTTGCTGGTGGGCGGTATCGCGGCCTACGCAGCCCGGCAGTTCTCACATGGCGACCTGGTGGTGATGTCGCCGACCGAAAGCACTTCGCCGGGCGGGCCCGCACCATCCGGCGACCCCCCCGGCAAGACCCACGTACCGGGTTCGGCGCCGCCACCCGCATCTACCGCGCCGGCCGGTCAGCCGGTGATCGTCTCCGGCATCGACCAGACCAAGACGATCCCGTGCAGCGGCAACACCATCACCGTCACCGGCATTTCCAACATCATCACGATCACCGGCCACTGCGGGACCGTGAACGTGTCAGGCCTGAACAACATCATCACCGTGGATACCGCCGACACCATCGAGGCGTCCGGCCTCAACAACAAGGTGACCTACCACTCGGGTTCGCCGAAGATCAATAAGGCCGGCAGCGGGAACGAGGTAAACCAGGGCTGACGGCTGTGCGCGATCAGGCCATCGCCTCGGCACGTGCCGCGTAGCCCTCGTACCCGGACTCCCTCGCCAACGACCCGAAGCGCTCGACCAGCTGCCGATACCCCGGCTCGTCGTCGCGTGCTCGTGCCACCAGCGCCCGTAGCAGCAGCACCGGAAGCTCGTGCAGCACAAAGCCCGGCTCGGTCGGTACGTTTGCCAGCCGATCGATCGCACGCTCACTGTCTTCGATGTCGGCCGCGGCGCCACGTGCCAGCAATGCCTCGACCAAGACCACCGTGGCGGGGCCGCGGAAGATCATCTCGCCACAGGCGTATTGCTCGTCGAGAACCGTTGCAGCCAAAGCGATCGCGCTGTCCAAGTCCCCCGATCTCGTCTGCTCTCGGGCAACCTCGATATCGGACATACGCCGCAGCGACAGGGTGAGCTCCTGATCGATGAACATCTGTCGCGCCTCGGCCAGGCATTCCAGTCCGCTGGCCACAGAATCGGTGTGCAACAACGTCGTTGCGCGATTGAGCAGTGCGTAAGCGAGTGCGACATTGTCGCCGGAGCGTTGGGCGATCTCCAAGGCCTTGGCACTGTGTGCGGCGTCCTGCGCATTGAGCAACACGGCACCGTTGTGTAGGGCAGACTGGTACTTGTACAGCTGCATGAACGGCTTGGCCGCCATGTCAACGGTTTTGGCGAGCGCGATGCCCGCCTCGAGATCGTCGCGCCATCCCGGTCGTCCCAGGTACATTCCCGCGGCGCCCTTGACGGTGATCGCCCACGCCAGCGGAGAACCGATGATGAAATCCCCCATGGTGGCATCGCCGTCGGCCAGATCGATCACCCGCTGTAGTAGCCGCAGGGCTTCCGTCGCTTCGCCGGCTTCCCACTTGGCTTGCGCTGCCGCGTAGAACAACCCCACCGTCATTGCCGGATCGCCGATCGACTCAACCAGCGTGGCGAACTCCGACGCCATCTCGGCCGCTTCGGAGTGCCGGGAGTTGAACACCAACGTGGTGAGGTGACCCGCCATTCCCAACGCCAGTGAAGCCTTGTCACCAGCGGCGGTGGTCAGCTCCCGCAGTTCCTCGAAGCCGGTGTCCGCGGGAGTGCCGCCTGCCTGAAAGGCACTGCCGCACAACAGGGCTCGCGGCGCGATACGCATGGCCAGCAACTCGGGTTCGTCGTCTGCGATCTGGTCCGCCGCGCTGACGGCCTGCTGCCAGCTGTCGCGGGCGGCCCGAATGTCGCGCGCGCCATACCATGTGGCCGCCTGCATGTGCCAGTCGTACGCGTCGCGCATGTCACCGGCCGCCGCATACTGGGTGGCGACGATCGCGGCTTCCTGACCAGTGAACCCACCGCGCGTTCGTTGCATCACACCGGCGACCCGTCGGTGCAGTTCGGATCTCCCGGACTTCAATTGAGACTCGTAGGCCACCGTCTGGATCAGCGGATGACAGAACGCAAAGGTCGCGTGCGGGGTGAACCCGACCTGTTCGACGAGTTCGGCTTCGACGAGCGGCGACACATCAATCGAATCCAGCAGGCTCTCCAGCAATTCCGTGTCGAACCGCGCGCCGACGACTGCGGCCGCGTTCAAGGTGCGCTTCGCCGTCGCCGACAGTCGGTCGATGCGGGCTCCGATGATGGCCTGCAAGCTGGCGGGTACGTGAATATGACGCACCTCGCGCTGGCACACGAAGGCGCCCGGAACGCCCTCGAGCTCACCTCGCTCAGCCAGATCCCGGACGATCTCCTCGGCAGCAAACGGTATGCCGGCAGCACGGTCGGCGATCACGGCAGCCAGGCTGCGGACTGAAGGATGCTCGCCGAGCAGTCCTTTGATCAGCTCGGCGCTGTGGGAGTCATCGAGCGGCGCGAGGTTGAGGTGATGCGCTCCGGGGGTCTGCGCAAGCGCTCCGGAATATTCGGGCCGGTAGGCGACCAGCAAAATCGCCCGCATCTTGACCACCGTTGCCGCGAATTCGGCAAGCATCGATTCACTGACGTTGTCGATCCAGTGTGCGTCCTCGACGATGTACGCCACCGGTTCCGTGCGTCGCGACGCCATGATCCTGATCCGATCGCCGAGACGACGGCGCCGGGCATCGGGACTGATGTCGGGCATTGGCGTGTCGCTGTCACGGATGCCGAGTAGGTCGTCCAGCAGCACCAGATCCTCGGCGCTGGCATCAGGGTTCTTGGCGCGGACCCGGGCACGCGCCGCTTCGACGGTGACGTTGGCGACACCGAACACCGCGCGCAGTAGTCGCGAGACGGCATGGATCGGGATGTCCTTAGTGTGCGACTCGCAGTAGGTGACGAACGCCTCGAAACCCGCGCTCGTCGCGGTCGCCACCGCTTCGCGGACCAACCGGGTCTTGCCGACGCCCGGGCGGCCGCTCACCGTGATGACGGCTCCGTGGCCGCCAGCGGCCCGGTCCAGCAACTCGGCGATGGCTTCCGTCTCGGACTGCCGCCCCACCAGGCGGGATTCGTGGCGAACCTTGCGGCGACACTCGAGGTCGGCCGCCAGCAGTTGCCGCGCCGGCACCCCGGCCGCGACCCCCTTGATGTGCACGACCTCACGGTCAGCGAGGACAACCCGATCCTCGACCAGCCGGGCGGTTGACTCGCTGAGCATGATGCCGCCCGGCGGGGCAGCCGATTCCATCCGCTGCGCCATCCCCACCTGCTCACCGACCGCGGTGTAACCGAGGTGGGTGGCGCCGACCTCGCCGGCGATGACCTGACCGGAATTCAGGCCGACGCGCAGTCGCAGGTCGATCCCGTCGCTGCGCGCCACCTCAACCGCCAGTTGCCGAGCCACCTGCTGCAGGTCCTGCGCCGCTAGGCAGGCACGAAATGCATGGTCTTCCAGCGCGATCGGCGCACCGAACAGCGCCATGATGCCATCACCGGTGAACTTGTCCACGGTGCCCGCGTAGCGCTGCACCACGGCGGCGCAGCGATCGACCAGTTCGGTGATCACCTCGCGCAGCCGCTCCGGACCCAGCGCCGCCGCGATGTCCATGGAGTGCACCACGTCGGCGAAGAGCACCGTCACCTGCTTGTATTCGGCCGGTTCGACGACCACCGTCAACGGCGAACCGCAGGCGTCGCAGAACCGGGCCCCCTTACGCGGCTCGGACCCGCAGCTGCGACATACGGACGAGGTTGCGGCCACAATATGGAGAGAATAGGCCGCGCTCGGCTACGCCGTATCGTCGGCCGATTCGGGCTTCGGATCGTCCCGGTGACGGGCGGAGGCATCGTCGAGGACGCTCACCGCGATGCCGTAGGGCAGGAACCGCACTTTGCGCTTCGGGTCTGTGTTGTTCTTGTTGGCACGCAAGGCGTCCAACTCGTTGGCATACACCTGCTCGACGAAGGCGCCGCCGTCGTCGTCGACGGTATAGATGGCCCACACCCCGTCACCGGCCTGGCCGGTGGTCTCCGGCTCCGGGCGGCTGCGCCGGGACACATCCTCAAAGATCGTCGACCATGCGGTTCGCCCGACGGGGCCACCGACCAACCTGCCGACCTTCTCGAACGCGTCGCGCAGGCCCTCGGTGCCCTCGCGGATCACCCGATCGAAATCGTCGGGGTCAAAACCAAATCCACCCTTGTCGCTCACGCGACCTCCTAGCCGATAAGACTGATAATGCCCAGTCTGCGCTCACGCGGCCGGATTCGCCACGCGGTTAAGCCCTGGGCTTAAGGCCCAGGCTCCGCCGGCGGCGGCGGTGGCGGCGGCGGGTTGAGCGGAATCGGAATCGAGACGAAGGGTAGGTGCAGGTACAACGTCGGCACCGGCGCCTGTGGTGCGGCGGGAGCCGGCGCGGCCGGCGGAGGCGCCGCGGGCGGCGGTGCTTGTACGGGCGCTTGCACGGGTGCCTGCTCGACCGGCGCCGCCTGTCGAGTCGGCACCCGACGGGGCTGCGGCGCCGGGGCCAGATAACCCGGGTTCTGAGCCGGTCTGGTGACCGTCTGCGGCGGTGCCTGTACCACCGGCGGAGGCGCGGGTGCCGCCACAGGCACCTCCACAGGAGGCGGCGCGGGCGGTGCCGAGCTGGGAATCGGCAACAGAACCTGTGCCGGCAACTCGGTGGCCGGCCCCTGCATGGCAGGCGTACCGACGTTTTCGGCGATGCTGGGCTGCTGAGCCGCCGTCGGCCGCACATTCGAGGCCAGCGAAACGATCAGCATCGCCGCCGCGACCAGACCGACGCCGGCCAACGCTCCACTGACCAGTGCCAGCGGCCGGCGCTTGGGTTCGGCCTCGGCAGTCGGGACGACGGTGGTTTCGTCCGCGTCCCCCGCTTCGTCTTCTACAGCGCTGTAGGCCAGGGCACCGTCGCCGACACCGGCCATGGCGCAGACGTCGAGGTAGCTCGGGGTGAGCGCCCGCGGGTTCACCTCGCCGGTGCCCGGATCCAGCGCGTAGGCCAGCGCGGACGTCGACGACGCGAACAGCGGCGCATTCGCCGAAGCCAACGCCGCTCCGCGAGCCAATGCCATCTCCGGCTCCTCCGGACCGCTGACGACAAGTGAAGTCGCAGCCTCCAGCGCGGGCTTGATCTCGACGATGTCGACGCCGCAGCCGATCAGAAACACGCCGTCGGCGCGCGACCTCGGTGCATCGAGACCAGCGACCAACGTCACCAACTCCGCGGCCACCGAGGTGCCCTTCAGCGAGTGGCGATGCAAGTCAACGATGGAGCCGTCGGCGATATCGACGACTGCCAACGTCGCACTACCGACTTCGACGAACAACATCGCGATGTGCCGATAGTCGAGCGCCGAACCCACCGTCTGCGCCAGCGCGGCCGCCGCGAGCAACGGAGACACCAACATCACGCTTCCGGCGTCATGCAGGGCCAGTTCAGCGCGCAGCGCCACGACCTGGCCGGGGTCCGTCCATGTCACCCCGGTCGATACCAGCTGATGACCGCCCTCGAGCACGCCTTCGCGAGTGCCGACCAACCCGGCGATCACCTGACCGGGCGCATATGACGCGTCCGTCTCTTCGTCTCCGTCGGTGCCTGACGCAGCGACCTCGATGCTGTCTTCTTCGACAGTGACACCGTCGGCGCTGGCCCCCTCGATCAGCACCAAGCGGACTGCTGTGGGTTCCATCGAAACCCCAAGCACTATGTCCATAGCCCCTCCCCGCCATGTACGGGCCAGCTTCGGGGTCTAGGCAACCGGCGCGCCGCGCGGGCCGCCGTCAACATGGTTCGCGCCCCACTGCTGGAGCAACCGCTTAGCTGGCCTGTATGCAGTTTGCCAGCTCAAACCTTACTCGCGCACATCGAAGTGGGGAGTGATTCTGATCAAGCTCAAATGAGACAGCTAAACGCGAGGTTGAGACTTTATGGGCTCCCGGGGGTGAAGAAGGGATTCTGTGCGCCCGGATTCTGCGGGAGCTGATTCTGCGGAACCCGATTTTGCGGAATCTGATTCTGCGGAGCCTGATTCTGCGGAGCCTGATTCGCCGGAACCTGGTTCGCCGGGACCTGAATCGGTATCGGGATCGGGATCAGCGGCACTTTCACCCACTGGGTGGTCATCTTCACCGAGGACGGGTCCGTCGCAGGTGGCTCCGAGGGCGGTGACTCCGCCGCCGGTGACTCCGGCTGGGTTGTGGTCGGCGTCATCGAGGGGGTCGTGTTGGCCGGCGGTCGCACGGTGGTGGTGACCGGCGCCGGCGGCCTTGTCGTCATTGCCGGTGGCGGTGCCGGAGGTGGCGACGGTGCCGGCGGCGGAGGTTCGACGCTGGTGGGCGCCGCGACACTGGGCGGCGGCGCTTCGCTCGGCGGCGGCGGAAGGGGGCTGGCCTCAACCGGACTGGTCGGAATGGCAGCCGGCAGCTTGGCAGCGGGCGATGACGTTATCGGTGCGACGCTGGGCACCACCGGGGCGTGATGGTTGGTGTGACGCTGCTCGACGGCAGTCAGCGTGATCGCCACCCCGCCAATCGCCGTCATGGCTACCGCGGCACACAAACCGATGAGCACCTGGGACACCCGAATACGGCGCCACGGCGGCTCTTTCGGCCGGTCGATCACGTTGAGCCGCATGGAGAAGCACGCGCCGTCATCGTTATAGGTCTCCGGGACCGACGCCCGCGTCAGTACCTCGGGGAACTCGGTTTGCGACCAAGCCAATTCGCGGTCGGTCAACGCATCGTGGTCGATCACCAGCACGTCGCGGGCGGGCGGGTCGATCACGCTGGTGCCGGCGGCGGCCTTGGCGGCCTGCGCCATCAAACCGATGGACGTTCGGGTTCGCATATCGAACCCGTCCCCGCGCTCAGCGAGCAGCAAGGCCCCCTTGGCCGCAGCGCTAACCGGCTGCGAAGACGTGAAGATGGGCAACCTGGTGTGGAATGAAAGACGCTGAGCGACAAGCGGAATAGCGGCTCCGCCGCCGACCGTCACTACGGCCGCGAGGTCGGCGAAGCTCGACTTGTTGCGGGCCAGCATGTCATCGAAGGCGTAGATGAAACCGGTCAGCCGGTCGGAGATCAGATCGTCGAACTTGTCCCGGCTCAGTTCGATACCGGTGGTGGAGCCGGCAATCTCGACGGCCAACTCGGTGAAACCTTCGGTGGACAGCCGCTCTTTGGCCTCACGGCACTGTTCGCTCAGGCGGCTGAGTTGACCGAGGACGGCGGTGCCGGAGGAGTCGTCATCCTCGTGGCCGAGTTCGTCCATGACATGCAGCAGCAACGCCTGATCGATGTGATTACCGGAGAAATCGTCGTAACGCATTGTGTCGCTGACGGGTTCGATGTCGCGCTTCATCTCCAGCAGCGTGACATTGGTGCCGGAAGCCCCGAAGTCCAGCAGGCCTACTACCCCTTCGCTGGGGACAGCTGCTTCGGCGTTGACCGCGGTGAGTGCAGCGATCGCATCGGGCACCAGGCGCGGCGCCATACCGCTGCGAACGAAGCCGACGTGTGTGCGAAGCGCGTTGCGCAACGCCTGCAAGGTGGCCGGCTTCCAGTGCGCCGGAACGGCAATCGCGATCTCCGACGAGCTCGCATCGGCTTCGGCCGCGATGACCATCGCGTCCAACGCCTCGACAGTCAGCAGGTCGGGATCGTGCGCGGAGCCGTCCGGGGAAATCAACGCTACAGAATCACCGATGCGTTCCACGAAGGCACTCATCAGAGTCCCGGGCTCGACCAGATTCGAATTCTGGCAGAGCACACCAAGTTTCGGGGCGCAGTGCGGATAGAGCGTCAGCACAGCGCGACGGATAACCGGAGAACTCTCGTTGGTCGCAGCAACCAGGTTCATGGTCCCGATCGACAACCCCAGCGGGTCGTACATATGGCGGATACCTCGTCGATTGCGGGTCGGTAGTCAGCGGGATAACCATATCCACTGGCACGCCGTATGTGCTTTGGCCGCAAGCCCATTGGTATACGGTCGATGTCGTGTCGTCACCGAAAAGGTATAGTCGCCAACTTGACAGATCACATCCTTTTTGGGCCCTCAAATTCGGGCGACAGAAACAGTGTGTTGCAATGACCTGGTGAGCAATGAGACTTACCCGGTGGCAGACGTCGAAGCGATCAAGCAGGTCAAGTACCGCTACCTGCGGGCGATGGACACCAAGCACTGGGACGAGTTCGCCGACACGATGACCGAGGACATCGTCGGCGCCTACGGGTCGTCACTGGGCAAGGAACTGCACTTCGACAATCGCAAGGATCTGGTGGAGTACCTGAGCTCGGCGATGGGGCCCGGTGTGGTCACTGAGCATCGAGTGACGCATCCGGAGATCACCGTCACGGGCGACACCGCGTCGGGCATCTGGTATCTGCAGGACCGTGTCATCGTGGCCGAGTTTGACTTCATGCTGATCGGTGCGGCGTTCTACCGCGATCAGTACCGGCGCACTCCGGACGGGTGGCGGATCAGCGCAACCGGCTACGACCGCACCTATGAGGCGACGATGTCGGTGACGGATCTCAAGTTCAACGTCAAGCCGGGCCGGGCCCGCGCAGACCTCAAGGACTGACGGACCTACTTCGCGATCGCGATCACGGCGCCGGGCTTCAGCCACTTGATGATCGACACCAGCGTGGCGTCGTCGATCGCCACGCAGCCCTCGGTGGGGCCGCCGTCGGTGGTGTGAAAGAAGAACGCGGCGCCACCCCCGGGAACCTTGTTCTTGTTGACGCCCATCACCACCGAATGTTTGTACTGCGGGATCTGCAGGTTCTCGCTGTCGCCGGTGTTGAAGGGGCACTGCGCCTTCTGACACACCTGCATGCTGTTGAAGGTGGGGCTGTTGTCGTCGCCGCTCCACCAGTGGTTCGGTCCAACCTGCGTATAAGGCAGTCCGCCACCGGGATTCGGCGCGGTGCCGAATGCCGAATCGAGGCTGTAGACCCCCATCGGGGTGGCCGGATAGCCGCTCTTGGCCTGCGCAGCCATTCCCGCGGAACCGACATGGGTGGGAATGCCGGTCTTGAGCGGCTGCCAGCCGGCCGCGGTGCGTTGGTAGACGTCCATCTTTGCGTTCGAGCCTCCGGTCGAGACGACCGAAACCACTTGCGTCGCATTACCAACCGAGTTTGCGAACCACGGGTTACCGGCCGCTCCCGCTGCCGGGGCCAGCGCTGACGCAAACGCCGCGGCGACAGCGATGGTGCCCACCACAGCACATAGCAGAGCCAGCAGTCTGCGCATCGCTTTATCGTCCGGCGGACGGAACCGGGGGTCAAGTAAAGGTTCAGATTCGGTTGTATTACGCCGTCGTGACAGGTCTGGGCCGAAAAGGGGGCGTCGGCCGAAATATCCATAGACACAGCAGGAAGTAGACGTAGCCCAGAGCCCAGCCGGCGACCACGTCCGAGGGGTGATGCACGTTCAACGCCACTCGGGCAATACCCACGGTGAATACCGCGAGTGCGCCCACCACGATCGCGAAGATCCGCAACGGCCGGCTCTTCACCATCGGCAGCACAAAGGTCAGCAGCGCCAGCACACACGCCATCGCTTCGAGCGCGTGCCCGGACGGGAACGACGTCTCCGGAATGTGCACCAAGGCGGTCGCCGGACGCGGTCGGCCGGCCAGTTCCTTGGCCACCAGCGTCACGAACCCGTTGAGGGGCGCACACGCGAGCAGCAGCAGCCCGATTCGCACGCGGCGTCGCGCCAGGGCGTACAGGCCCACCGCCAGCCCCAACAGTCGCAGCGGGTAAGGCCCCAGCCAGAAGGACACGTCAACCCAGAACCGCACCCAACCCGGATGCTTGATCCCGATGTCGTGCGCCGGGTTCAGCAACGACCAATCGAAGGCGCCGACCCAGCCCCAATGGTGCCGGTGTCCGATCCACAGTGCGGCGTAGAGCACCAGGGCCGCCACAGCAAGCGACGCGGCCTGCCAGACCACGGGGGAAACGCGAGGAGCAACTGGCTCAGGTGTTTGTCGGTCGGTCACGGGCTACCCGGACACCAGCATCGGTGCAGCGATAGTGAAACATCTCCATACTGGCGTCATGGCCGTGATTCTTCGTAGATTGTTCGGCGTCGGCAAATTGCCTGCCGACCTGCATGCTCAGATCGACGACGAGGGACTCATCCACCTCGCCGAGTTTGTCGCGGTCACCAGGAAGTTCAGCGGCTCGATTCCGGGACTGCGGTCGCAAGGCACCATCGCCAGCTACTCGGGTTCGCTGGCGTTCACCTCGCAGCGAGTTCTCGCGACGCTCTCCGTGGTGCCCAAGCTGGCCGGCCGTGCCGTGGACGTGCGATGGGACGACTCCCAGAGTGGCGCGGCGAAAGCGGAGATTTCCGCGACGGGATTGCAACTCGATCTCGACACCGCCGACGTCGACGAGCGGTTTCACGGCCACCTCTCGCTGCACTTCAAGGACGCCATCAGCGACGATGTGCTCGCACGCCTGCCGAAGCGATCGCTGGCTTTCGACGTCCCACCCGAGTACGTTTTCCGGGCGGTGGGCGTCACCTACAGTCCGTGACGGTCACGTTCCTACGATGGCCGAGTGACGGATCACGCGTTCACCGCAGCCGAGCGCCGCGCGGTCTACCGCGCGATCTCGCAGCGACGCGACATGCGCCGCTTCGTGCCGGGCGGCGACGTACCCGAGGAGGTGTTGACACGGCTGATGCAAGCCGCACACGCCGCGCCCAGTGTGGGTCTGATGCAGCCGTGGCGTTTCATCCGAATCACCGACCGGCAGCTTCGGGGACGCATCCACGCGCTCGTCGACGAGGAGCGCGCACTGACGGGGGCCGCTCTGGGACGACGGGAAGCCGAATTTCTCGCGTTGAAGGTCGAGGGCGTCCTCGAGTGCGCCGAGTTGCTCGTGGTGGCGTTGTGCGAGGACCGGGAGTCGCACATCTTCGGGCGGCGCACGCTGCCACAGATGGATCTGGCGTCGGTGTCCTGCGCAATTCAGAACCTCTGGCTCGCGGCTCGCTGCGAGGGCCTGGGCATGGGCTGGGTGTCACTTTTCGACCCGTCCAAGTTGGCGGCCCTGCTGCAGATGCCCGCCGATGCGGATCCGGTGGCAATCCTGTGTCTGGGGCCGGTGCCCGAATTTCCCGATCGGCCCGCACTGGAACTGGACCATTGGGCCGTCGCGCGCCCGTTGGCGGATTTCGTCTCAGAGAACCGATGGGCCCCAGGCCGGACACGAGAGGACGGTGCGGCAGACGGTGACGGATGAGCACTCTGAGCAAGTCCCACAGAACGTCCTGCTCGTGCACTGGCACGACCTCGGTCGTTATCTCGGCGTCTACGGCCACCCGGACGTGTCGAGCCCGCGGTTGGATCGCCTGGCCGCCGAAGGCATCCAGTTCACCAGGGCCCATGCCACCGCACCGCTGTGCTCGCCCTCTCGCGGATCGCTGTTCACCGGCCGCTACCCGCAGAGCAACGGCCTGGTGGGCCTTGCCCACCACGGCTGGGAGTACCGCTCCGACGTGCGCACCCTCCCCCAGCTGTTATCCGAATCAGGCTGGTATTCAGCTCTTTTCGGTATGCAGCACGAGACGTCCTACCCCAAGCGGCTGGGTTTCGACGAATTCGACGTGTCGAACTCGTTCTGCGAGTACGTGGTGGAGAAGGTCCAGCAGTGGCTGCAGGACTGGGCTTCGGTTTCCGATTCTTCCGACGGAGGCGCCCCCCACCCGTCCGGTCAGCCGTTCCTGCTGACGGCCGGCTTCTTCGAGACGCACCGGCCCTATCCGCACGACCGCTACGACCCGGCCGACACCGCGGCCGTGGCGCTGCCCGACTACCTGCCGGACACGCCCGAGGTGCGCCAGGATCTCGCGGATTTCTACGGATCCATCACCACCGCAGATGCCGCGGTCGGTCAGCTGCTGGACACGCTCTCCGCGACGGGTCTGGATGCTGACACCTGGGTGGTGTTCTTCAGTGACCACGGGCCGGCATTCCCCCGCGCCAAATCCACCCTGTACGACGCGGGCACCGGCATCGCCATGATCGTCCGTCCGCCCACCCGGCTGGCGTTGCCACCGCGGGTCTACGACGAGTTGTTCAGCGGCGTCGATCTGCTGCCGACGCTGCTGGGCCTGCTCGGCATCGAGGTGCCTGCCGACGTCGAGGGCACCTCGCATGCGGAGGCCTTGTTCGCGCCGGAAGCCGGTGGCCCGGTGCGCGACTACGTGTACACCACGAAGACCTACCACGACTCGTTCGATCCCATTCGGGCCATCCGCACCAAGGAATACAGCTACATCGAGAACTACGTGCCGCGCCCACTGCTGGACCTGCCGTGGGACATCGAAGAAAGCCCGTCCGGCCTGGCCGTTGCGCCTTTCGTCACGGCGCCACGACCGCAGCGGGAACTCTACGATCTGCGCGCCGACCCCACCGAGACGCGCAACCTGCTGGTCACCGAGGCCGGTGATGCCGGCAATGCCAGTAAAGCTGATGTCATCGCGGCGGACCTTGCCGTGCTGCTCAATGACTGGCGCCAGCGCACCGGTGACGTGATCCCGTCAGATTTTGCCGGCACCCGGATCGCCGAGCGCTACACCGAAACCTATCGGCAGATTCACCACACCACCCCGACCAGCAGGTCCGCGATCGCCACCGATCGCGGTATCGAGGACGGAGTCGAGCCCGGGTTAACCGGCTGAACGGCGCGCCCCGCCGACCTGCGCCACGATGAACACCCGACGGAACGGGAAGATGGTGGTGCCGTCGGGCCGGGGCGGGTAGGCGTCATCTAACAGCGGCACGAGTTCGGAGCGGAACTGCTCCCAGCCCTCGTCGTCGAGGCGCTCCCGCACCGGCACGAGCGCGGTACCGGTGATCCATTCCAGCACCGGATGCTGGCCGGTCAGCTGGTGCAGGTAGGTGGTCTCCCAAACATCCACCCGGCAGCCCGCGTCCATCAACAGATCCGCATATTGGGCCGGCGGGTGAACGACGGCGCCGACCCGAAACGGTATGTCCCGCATGATTTTCGCGTACGGCTCGCGACGCGCCAAGGCTCGCACCGCGGCGTGCGCCGCCGCCTCGAAGTTGCCCGGGATCTGGACGGCGATCCACGACGAGTCACTCAGCTGGCCCACCCACTTGGCCAGCAGTTCGGAGTGTTCAGGCACCCAGTGCAATGCTGCGTTGCTGACCAGCACGTCGGTGTCCGGCTGCGGCTTCCAGTTGCGGACGTCCCCGGTGGTGGCGTTGATGCCCCGCTCGCGGGCGGCCGCCACCATCTCCGGCGAACTATCGATCGCTTCGATCACCGCGCCGGGCCAGCGCTTGGCGAGGTGCCGGGTCAGGTGGCCGGGACCGCAGCCCAGATCCACCACCCGGCGCGGACGTTCCGCACCCACCCGCGACAGCAAGTCGTAGAACGGACGGCTGCGATGATCCGCAAATGCCAAGTAGACGTCGGGATCCCACATATCGACCTCCTGCTCGACACCCGAAATGGTCAAGGTCCGTCGGGTATGACAAACAAACCGTAATACCGGAACGGCTCGCAATGCGCACCCAACGGTACGAAATTAAATGACGATGCTGTCGAGTCCTCTCGCGCCCGGCAAAATGGGCGGGTTACCATCGGCGTAATGGCTGATATCTCGGGGATAGCCGAGGAGGCAGATCCGATCAATCCGCCGGTGCCCATTCCTGATGTGCCCGGCGGCGATGCCACTATCGAGGGATTGCCCCCTCGGTCCGCCTTGACGGCCCGCCAGCGCATCGTCGTCGAGGCTTCGGCGATCAGCGATCTCGCGCTGCGCACCACGGCCTCGTCAGTGCTGTCCACCACGGTCGCCCCGGCTGTCATCAGCAACAACCTGCGCCGGATCAACTCCCGGAGCGAGCGCGACAATCTGAAGTTCTATGCCGAACTCGCAGCCGAACACGACCCGCGGGTGTCCTTCCCGGCTCCCACGGAGCCGCCGGGCACAGTGACTCGGCGCACCAGCCCGCTCGCCGAACGGGTCGCGCTGGCATCCATCGACAACATCGCTTTCCCCAGCAGCTTCCAGCCCGTCAATCCGGCACTGCGCAAACGCTGGAGCTCACTGTCTGCCAATAACGTTGTGCGGGCACAGCATTGGCGCCACGACGACGGCCCGCGACCGACCCTGTGCGTGATCCACGGGTTCATGGGATCGTCCTATTTGCTCAACGGCTTGTTCTTCTCGCTGCCCTGGTATTTCCGGTCCGGCTACGACGTTGTGTTGTACACGTTGCCATTTCATGGCAAGCGAGCCGAAAAGCATTCGCCGTTCAGCGGTTACGGGTATTTCGCCAACGGACTGAGCGGGTTCGCCGAGTCGATGGCCCAGGCCGTTCACGACTTCCGTTCCCTCGTCGATTATCTGCACGGTACCGGCGTGGAACGCATTGCTCTGACCGGGCTTTCGCTCGGTGGGTATACCTCGGCGCTGGTGGCCTCCGTCGACGACCGGCTCAAAGCCGTGATCCCGAACTGTCCGGTCGTCACGCCTGGGGACCTTTTCGAGCAGTGGTTCCCGTCCAGCAAGCTGATCGGGCTGGGCTTGTGGCTGACCGGCATCTCCCGTGCGGAGTTGAAAGCCGGGCTGGCCTACCACGGCCCGCTGAACTACCAGCCGCTGCTCGCCAAGGACCGCCGGATGATCATCACCGGGTTGGGCGATCGGATGGCACCACCGGACCACGCGGTAGCCCTGTGGGAGCACTGGGACCGGTGCGCGCTGCACTGGTTCCCGGGCAGCCACGTTCTACACGTGAGCCAGCTGGACTACCTGCGCCGGATGACGCCGTTCCTGCACCGGTTCATGTACGACTGAACGATCACCCCTTGTCTGTAACCAATATCCAAAATCTGTAACCAATATCCAAATCACTCGATAGATGCCTGTTCGGCACGTCAGTTACATGTGTAGGCAGTGGGCAAGTCGACCTCTTACGTCTGACGCATGTGCATCGGGACATTCCCGTGGGGATCTGGGTTAGGCGACACACGCTTCGCTAGAGCCCACAACGAACGTGTACTGGTCGATCACGCATTCATCGTGGCTGGCGGCGAGATCACCAAGTCTGCACGCAACTGATCGGCAACGCCTTGAACGCCTCCAAACGCAGCTAAATCATGTTCATCGACCGCGATGACATCCCTAACGTCGACGTGGTCACCAAACCTGCCATTGCCCGCGGCCGCGCTCCCGCCACGTCAGACCCCTGGGTCGACGAACCACCCTTCTGATGCCACCCCGTGCCACGCGACGAGAGATTAGACCGTGCCAATGATCGATAGTGAGGCGATTCGCGGATAGAGGATTGCTGGTCCGAGCCACCGGGCTAGGAAACGGCGCAGTTCGGTTCCTTGACGTGTCGGCTCGCTTGGGTCGGTGAGCAGCGATTGCACAGTGCGTAGGGTCATTTCCGCAAGTTCATGAAGCGCGCTGTCGTCGAAGCCGTGAAGCTTCCAATCGATATCGAGGCGCCGAAACGCCGACAAGCAGAATGAGATCGCCGTGTCCGAGGTGAGGGAAACGGCAGGTTGGTCCTCGCCTCGCTGGCTGAGTAAGCCCTCCAATTGCGGGTCACCGGTGAGGTTCTCTACTGCGAACGCAATGATTTCAACGAGTGCAGTGACGGGGTCGTCGAGGCCGTTGACGTGAACCACAACTTGGTCGATGAAACCGTTGACGGAACGCATGGCGCTGGCGATCAGTAGTGCGTCGGCGTTGGGGAAGTAGCGGTACACCGTTTGGCGGGTGACTCCGAGTTTGCGGGCGACGTCGGCCAGACGCAGCGTTGATCCCTGTTCGGCGACCACTTCGTCGACCGCATTGAGAATGCGGGCGATTGCCTCTTCGTCTGAGGCGGGTGTGACACCCGCCCAGCCTCGGCTACGCATCCGTGGCCACCAGGATGTCGCTGTCGAACTCAATCTGCAGTGTGGTGGGGCCGGTCATTCCCAGCAGAGATTTCCAGGGGGCCGGGCCGACGCGGTGGGGTGCGGTGAGGCGACGAGTGAGGATGATGAGTGCTTCTGCCAGTTCCCGGCGTGCGAGGTTTGCCCCGAGGCAGTAGTGCGCACCACCGCCGAAGGTGAGGATCGCGGGCGCGTCCTGGCGGGTGATGTCGAAGCGGTCAGCACTGTCGTAGATTGCTGGATCGCGGTTGGCGGCAAGGGTATTCACTAAGACGAAGGTCCCGGCCGGGAACGTATAGCCGCCGAATTCAACGTCGCCTTGAGCGGCCCTGGGGGCGATACAGACCGCCGGTGAATGGCGCATGCTCTCTTCGACTGCCTGCATCGCAAGCTCGGGATGGTCGCCGAGTTTCGCCCACTGATCGGGATGCTCGCAGAGCACCTGCACCGAGGCGGCCAGTTGGTGTCGGGTGGTATCTGTTCCCGCCATGAGGAAGCCGGCCACCAGCATGCGCAGTTCGTCGAGATTGAGCCGGTCGCCGTCGCTTTCGGCGCGAATGAGCTCCGAGAGCAGATCGTCCGTCAGGTGGTTGCGGCGCTCGGCGACCATCTCGTCGACGTAGGCGTCGAGTTCGCTCCAGGACCGCATGATTGCGGCTTCATCGAAGTTGGCGTCGGGCTGGAAGTTGAAGGCCGTAAATATTTGGTCGGTCCAGTCTGAGAAGAGGTGCCAGTCCACGCTTGGCGCACCGATCAGCGCGCACATGATCGGCGTGGGGTAGGGCCGGGCGATGTCGGTCACGACGTCGCACTGACCACTGTCGATGACCTCATCGATCAGCCCGTTGACCACCTCGTGAATCGTGTCCTGCAGGCGTGACGTCGCGCGGGGAGTGAATGCCCTGGAAACCAGTTTGCGCAAGCGAGTGTGGGGCGCACCGTCAAGACCGAGAAGGCTGCTCATCATCTTGTCATACAGCGGGCCTGAGGTGATCCCCTGCGCTGCCAGCGTGATGCCAGGAGGCATTCTGAATCTGTTGTCGCGCAGCATATCCCGAGCCATGCGGTAGGACAGGATCTCCGGACCGAGGGGCCCGATCGCGATAGGAGCGCATGCCTGCGCCTCCCGGACGTCCCTCAGGATGTCATGCGGGGTGGCGTCCAGGCCGTAGTTGAAGGTAGGCAGACCGGCGTCGAAGACGCTCGGAGCGGTACTCACAGTCATCAATGACTCAACTTTCCGTGGCTACTAAGAATCAGCAGCACATATACGTTCCTGGCTTGAGCGTATGACCAGATTGGGCGGTCGTCAACATATCCGCCGGATATTCGCAGCTGGAAGCCCAGTCGGGCCGCCACGGTCATGCGTTATTCGATATGACGTCTATGTCATTGATGCGCAGACTCCGTCGCCGGGGTTGCACTTTGGCAGTGAGGAGCGAGTAACGACCGTTCACCTTCATCGCGGGCCATGAATCGGCGGTCGCACCAGTTCAAACGAGAACGGTCGCCCCCGCTTAGTTACACCTAAAGAGCAGGACCACTTTGCCCAAACCTGTTGACACAGACAGGCTTACACGACGGTTACACCGTTACAGATAACACTGTTCCCCACGATGCAAACCACGTTGCCGGCTGACGTCGGTAACTGTCTTTGTACACCTCTCAAACCGTTACAGATAACGCAAGGGCGGCGAAGCCGGGCGCAGCGGGTCGCGACCATCGGACCACGCCGATATCAACTGAGCGATATCACCTGCGTCGCGGCCTCGCTGGCCGGAACCCGGTGCGCCCCCGACGCGGGAGTAGGCCAGTCCAGGCTGCCGAGCAGGTCGGCCGACGCCTCGGTGTGCCCTTCCAGTCGCTGAGTGGACAGCGGGTCCAGTGCGGTGAGTACCGGCCGCTGGTTTCCTCGTTCCAGCGTCAGTCCTGCCACCGGTGCGGCATTGGTCGGGGCGGCTTCGGTCCGCAACGCACAGGCCGCGGTAACCGTGTAGTGGCCTCCGGGTCCGGCCTGGGCAATTTCGACCGCCGTCCAGATCTCCCGGGCCGACTGCGAGCGAACCTCGGCCAGCGTGGCCGGCAAGTCAGCGTCGGCGTTGACCCGGTATACCGCAACAAAGTCAGAATCGCCCTGCTGCACCGAGCGCCAGGTTTCGCGAGATGCCTTCTGCGCCTGGAAGTCCAGCAACTCGGGGACATCGTCGGAACTCACCGTGCCGGCTTCCCAGCCGATCTCACGAAGATGGTCGGCGAGCCGGCGGCCCGCCACTTCGGCGGTCTCGTGCAGCGGGACCTGCGCCGAGCGAGCCTGCAGCGCCGCCAGGTTGTCGACGGCCGACACGGTCAGCCCGATCCACGTCTCCAGTTCACCGGATGCTGTGTTCCGGTTGGTGACTCGGATGTGATCCGCCCGGATGCCGTAGCGGTCCAGGTAGCCGGCGATGAGCGCCAACGGCAGCACTTCGCCGTCCGACGGAGCCGCCGCGACCCGCAGCAGCGCGGTACTGCGAATGTTGGCTTCCGGCTCGGCGGCTCGGCTCGCCTGGTTCGAGGCGCGACCGGCTATCGCCAGCCGACGGCGCAGGATCGTGGTGAAGTACAGACCGCGCGACCAGCCGAACAGCAAGATCACCACTGCGACCGCGATGCCGATCAGCCAGTAGGCACGCGTGGACTGCCAGGGATAAGCCAGGACCGCAGGCACGACCACCAGTAGCGCCAGGGTTATCCTCCCGACGCCAGGCTTTGGGATTGAACTCTGGCTCACGAGGTGGGCTCCTTCCGGCGGCGCAATACCGCCACGGTCGCTGCGGTGATCACGACTATCAGCGTCAGCACGCCGGCTCCCGCCAGCGCGACGTTACGAGGTTTGGTGTCTTTGGCTGCCGGCGGCGGCGGGACCGTGACGGGCTTCACCGACGGGGGCGCACTCCGGTCCCCGGCGGCGGGTAGCTGCCAGGTCAGCGCGGCGACCGCATCCACGGTGCCGTTGCCGACGACGTTGGAGGGCTCCCGCGGGCCGTTCTGTGCCGTGGCGGTGATGCGGCGGACCACCTCGGCAGCCGGCAGACCGGGATACTTCGAGCGAACGAGCGCCGCGACACCGGAGACATAGCCGGCCGCATAGCTGGTGCCGCTGAGTGCAATCAGTTGCTGGTGGTCGTCGGGCAGACCGTTGGCCAGGCCACCGCCGTCCGCGTTGCTCACTGACGCGATGTTCTCGCCGGGCGCCGCAATGCCCACCCAGGGGCCGGCCATGGTGAACTTCGACGGCCGTCCGTCCGACGCCACCGAAGCGACCGACAGCACATAGGGCTGCCACCAGGACGGCACGGAGACCGACGTGACGCCGGCCCAGTTGCGCGGGTCGTTGGGATGGCTGAGGTCGGTCAGCGGGTTGGAGTCGCACGATGTGCCGCCAGCGACAGATCCGGTGGGTCCGCTGTTGCCCGCGGCGGCGACGATCACCACGTCCTTCTCCACCGCCGCGTACTTGATCGCCGCGCCGAGAGCAGCCTGATCGACCGTCCGATCGGCGGGCAGGCAGGTGATCGCGGAAATGTTGATCACCCGGGCCCCGCGGTCGGCCGCGTGCACAATGGCCCGGGCCAGCGCCTCGATGTCGATGGCGGCGCGCGCCAGCGTCGGGTCGCCGCCCGGCGTGCGTGGCGAAAACTTGGCCGAAGTCACCCGGATGGACAGCAGCCGTGCGGCCGGCGCGACGCCGGAGAAGCCATCTTCTTGACCGGGGGCACCGGGTTGGCCGGCAACGATTCCGGCGACCAGGGTGCCGTGGCCGTCACAGTCGGTCAGGCCGTCGGTGGTCTCCACGAAGTCACCGCCGGCGTCAACGTTGTTCAGCCGCGGGCCGGGCCGTACCCCCGTGTCGATGATGGCCACCAGTTGGCCGTCACCACGGGAAAACTGCCATGCCGCAGGAAGATTCAGCATGCCCTGGCTGGGTGTGGGTACGCCGGCATCGGTGCCGGGCAGGACTCCCGACACGCTGCACGGCCCACGCTGCTCCATCGGCTGCACCGGTCCCGGCGTCCCGTTCGGCGGTGGCGCGGCAGCGTCGACCACCGGCGGGCTGACCGCCATTGCCGGCGGCGCCACCATGCCTGCCATGCCTGCCTGCACCGCAATGAGTGCGGCCGTCAGGCAGGCCGATCCGGCACGCATCATCGATTGAGCACCCACGCGAACAGCCCGACCAGGTACGCCAACACCGGGATCAGCGACGCATCCAGCCCGGCGGCGACGAAGCCCAACAGGCGACGCAGCGGCAGCGAGTAGGTGTCGGCGGAGGCGATCGACGGGTTCAGCGCCACCACAACCCAGGCCAGAACGAGCACCGCGAGTACGACCACCGCGCCGACGGCACCGACAAAACGTCCGCTCGCCGTGTAGATCACCAGGAGCACTCCGGCCACCAGGAACGGCTGAGTGAGCAGCCATGCCTTGCAGGCGGCCGAATCCCACACGCGGGCGCGCAGGGTCGCCGCCAGCGATGTCGCCGCCACCGCATACCAGCCCGCGACGCTCAACGTCTCGGGACGCAAAGCGATGGCCACCGATCCGAGGACACTGAGCAGCACGGCGGCGGCGATGAACCCGTTCTGGTGGGCGTCGCTGATCCGTACCCGTCGCGGCAGATCTTCCAGGACCCGCAGCGATGGCGCCGATGGGGTCGGGTCGCCCGGCGCCGGGATGACCGGCAACGGGAACCGCGCCCACAACGCCGAAAGCTGTGCCGCCTGAATGGTGACGAGCAAGGCGACCACAATGAGCCCGGCGCCGAGAGCCAATGCCGAGAGCTGCCAGAGCAATTCAGCGCCCGCGGCCAGTGCCACCGCCAGGCCGATCACTGCCGCCGCGGTGAAGAAGCCGACCGCGCGTTCACGTTCCGCGCTGGGCACGATCAGTGAGATCAGCGACCAGGCGGCGACACCCGCCGCTGCCAACAGCACCTGAGCGGGCCCGAACTTGCCCGGCACCGCCAAGGCCAGTGCCGCGGCGATGGGCGCCAGCGCGGTGATCGACAACGCGATCCCGGTGCGTGGCGAGCGTGCGGTAGTCAGCAGGCCGGTGATCGCGACCACCGCCGCGATGGCGCCGGCTGCCACCAGTCCGGCAAGTGCACCGGTGGCATACCGATGCGCGACCGACAGGCCGGTTGCGACCAGCACGACGCCGACCACCGCGGCTAGCGCACCACGCTGGATTTGGCTGGTGCCCCAGGGGTGGCGCCGCGATGTCGAGAAGATCGCAGCAGCGTCGGCGATGTCCTCAACGATTCCCGGCGCAGCCGGACCGGCAGGTACCGGCTGCAACGCGAGCAGATCCCCGTCGACCACACCCACCGTGTCCAGGCTGGCGTCCAAACTGAACGGTGCCCCGCCGATGGGGGCCAGGCTCAGGTAGGGGGCCGCGCCTGCGTCCGCTTCACCCGCATTGCCGTTCTGCGCCGCCGGAACCACCAAACGCTGTACCGCAGGCAGGATTTCACGCAACGGCAACTCGGCGGGCAGAACCATCTCCGTCAACCGACTGTCCGCGAGGATTGCGACGCGGACGATCGGCAGGACGGTACCGGCCGTCACTGGACCCTCGAGTTGCGTTGGGGCCGTTGCTGAGACATCGTGCTCTCTTTCTGATTCTTGTTATGAGGTCTTGCTGTCAGGTTTTGCGCTCGTGGTGAGCCGTGCTCTATGACGTCTGTGCCGAAAAGTCTCGAGATAGCCGGTGGTCGGGGAACCATTCCCCGTCCGGCAAACAGGCTGTGAGTTGTTCTATCGCGACTGCGGTCGCAAAGGGTGTGCCCGGGCTGAACGTCGACACCCATTCGCCGTCGAAAGCCCGGGTTGGACTCACCAGTACCCGACCTGCCTTGGCGTCGACGAGGCTGAGACCCACCTCGGTGGTGGTGTGGTGTCCGTTGCGGTTGCAGCCCGCCACGATCTCGACATAGCTGCGGGGCCCGGAGAATACCGACTCCACCACCGCTCGCGCCGATGCCGGAATGCCAAGGTAGTCAAGGACTTCAGCGAGTGGCGTACCCGAACGCAGCCGCTCGTCGGCCCGTGCGCCGACGCGGGTCGGCATGCTGAATGCCTCGAACTTCGCGGGCGCCCGCTGCGAAAGTCCGACACCGAGGACGGGTACCAGCGCCCGCGGGTCATCGATGTCCATCACGGTGAAGGTGACCAGTTGCGCGCTGCGCAAAGCGACGACGGTGTTCGCTGCCGGCGCAGCCCTCCCAGCGACCCCGGCACGCTGCGCGACGATGCCGCGCAGCATCTCACCGGCGCTGCCGGCCTCACCGTTGGAGAGGGCGGGACCCAGGTAGCGCAGGTCGAGCCACCGGTCGGGGAAGCAGACCAGTTTGATCCACTCCGCGACCGTCGGGTTGATGACGCCATCGGCTGTCATCAACCCCATCCGAGTGAGCTCGTCCTTCTGGCGGTCGAAGAACGCGGTTCGTTCTGCGCTATCGCGATACGGTGTCGTGATCGCGAGCACCCACGGAAAGCTGCCCGCCCCAACAGTTTCCGCGATGAACCACGCCTGGTCGACCGTCAGCTCGACGGCATTGGGCTTTGCGTTCATCTAAGCGGTTGCTAACCGCCCCATTTGGCGGCTTCGGCCCCGTCCCGGGCCAGCATCGCCATGGTGTTCGACTCGTGCGTGCTCGCCATCGACTGGTAGGCCCGCACCAGGTCTTGCATCGCCTGGTTCCACTGCGCCTGCCACGCCTGATACGTCAGCCCGGTGTCACCCTGCCACGCGTTCTGCAGAGCAGCCTGCTCAGCGGAGATATCCGCACCCAACCCGCTCATCGTGCCCGCGTAGCCCGACATCTCCCCAGCGTGCGCCAGCATCGCCGGGTAGTTGTACATGATCTGCGACATAACTAAACCTCTCTAGACCTTCTCTAGCCTGTCCCGTGAATTCCGGCTCAGAATCCGGTGTAACTCGAAGCAGCAGCAGCGTCAGCGGCCACATACGTACCGGCGGCGTCACCGAGGTTCGCCTGCGCGATGTCCAGCAACGTGTTGACCCGTGCCGCCACCTCGACGAACCGGGCATGTGCGGCCTGAAACGCTGCCGCCGACTCGCCCTGGTGGAAAGCCTGCGCCGACATCGCCGCCTGCTCAGCCTGGCCGATCGTGTGCCGCAACAACCCCGCCTTGGCGCCGAACGCCGCCTGCGAAGACACCAACTGAGGAATGTGAGCGTCCAAAAGACTCACTGTGTCTCTCCTTTCGATCTTTTCAAAAATTGATTAACGACTGCTCTGCGGTAAATCGTCTCGCTGACGATCTGAGCCCCCCTCCTCGACCGACTGGTCCCATGTCCCCGGCACCATCGGCATCCGCGGACCGCTACCAAAGTCGTTCCCCGACAAAGCCTTCAGGCCGGCGGCTGACAGCAACGTCTCCGTCGCCACCGTTCCGGCGAAGCCCTGCCGCCCCGCTCCCCGATCGGAAGCCCCGGGGGCGTCGTCCCACACCGGGTCGACGCCGGAGTTCATGTCGAGATATTCGTCGCTGTGGTCGTGCAGCGGTGCGCGCCTGCGTCGCTTCGCCCGCGCCGACACGCTGCTGACCGCTGCCGCGCCCGCGGCGGGAATGGTCGCGGCCGGTGCTTTGGCGGAGGTGCGGCCCCCGACTGTCGGACCGAAGGTGGGCCCCCAATCATTAGGCCCGGCAACCGCATACGCGAAACTCGTTGCGGCCGGGGCCGGTGCCGACGGCGCGGGACTCGCGGGTGCACCCGCGGCGCTGGGAGCTGCCGGCGCACCGGCTGGACTCGCCACGGTCGGACTGAGTCCGGCGAGCGGCAACTGGTGCGCGGAAGCCTGCGCCGCGACGGGCGCGTCGTCAAGCGGGAGGTCGGGAAAGTCGAATTTGATCTGACTCAAAAAGCCCAGGCTGCCGAGTCCAACGGCGATCAACGCGGCACCCCACAGCGGCGAGCTGAGCGCAACTCCCCAGAAGGTGTAGCCGAACGGCTGGAAGAACGCCTGATACCCGAGCGCGAAGAGCAGCGGCCCCCAGGTCACAAGTGCGGCTTCCGGGTTCGTAGCGAAGTCGATGAGCATCTGCTCGATCGCCGGGAGCGGATTCGACAGGAAATCCCAGAGCATTTGGCCGTCGGGCAGTGCCAGCACGTATGCCTTCAGCAGCCCGACGATGGCATCGATGATGTTGGTGAATGGATTCGCCTCGGCAGCCGCCGATGCGGCCTCACCGCCGGGTGTCACCACTTGAGGCGCCGGTGTGGTGCGCGGCGCTGTCGCCAATGCCGCACCCGTGGCCGCGTGGTAGAGCCCCATGGTGGCAGCGGCCTGCGTCCACATCCGGAAGTAGTCGACCTCATTCAGCGCGATCGGGATCGTGTTGATACCAAAGAAATTCGTGCCAACCAGGACGCCGTGAACGACGTGATTGGCGGCCAACTCCGCCAACGTCGGCATCGCTGCCAGCGCCGCGGTGTAGGCGGTGGCCGCAAGCTCATGCTGGACCGCAGTCTGGGCCGCGTTGGTACTGGCTTTGGTCAGCCACGCCACGTAAGGCTGGTGTGCAGCCGCATACCGCTCGGCGCTCGGGCCCTGCCATACCCCCGCTTGCACCGCTCCCACCAAACCATCGAGTTCGGCTGCCGTCGCGGCATATTCGACGCTCAGCGCGTTCCAGGCTCCGGCTGCCGCTAGAAGCGACGACGGACCCGGCCCACTGCTGAGCAACGCCGAATGCACCTCTGGCGGCGAAGCGATCCAGACTGGCCCGAGCGGGGAGAGCATTCTCAGCCGCCCAGGATCCCGTAGGTCGCAGCGGCCGCCGCGTCACCGGCGATGTAGCTGGCACCGGCTTCACCGACACCCACACCGGCGCGTCCCAGTTCTTCGACACCCTGGGCCGCGACGACGGCATGCTCCTCGCCTTGCGCACTGAACCCGGCGGCGGTCTGCAGCGACACCGGGTCAGCCGCCGGCGGCACCACCGCGGTGATCAACGGAGCCGCGCTGGCATGCGCTGCCGCCAACCGCGCGGTAAGCGCCTCCACAGCGGCGCTGGCGGCTGCCAGCCCTTCAGGAACTACTCGCAACGTCATGACTGACTTCCCTTCTGTTGCGTATCACCGAATCCGGCCGCCTCACCGACGAGGGGATTGACCAGTTGTACGTAGGTCGGAGTGTCGCTGTCGGACAGCAAAATCCCGCGCCCGGCCGGCAGGCGGCTGAACCGCTGGCCACGGATCTTGCCGCTGTCCTGCGGGTTGCCGGTCAACATCAGCGTGGTTGCTTGCAGGTCATTGAATCTGCGCAGCAACGGATTCGTCATCAGTGCATGCGACGATCCGGAAGCCCGACCGGTCAGAATCACCCGTAGACCCAAGTCGCTGGCCTGGCCGAGCAGGCCGATGAGCGGGGTCCAGGGCCGTTGTCCCAGGTATGGCCCGCTGGTGGCCGCCGAGTCCGGTACCTGGTCGACGTCGTCGATGATCAAATAATGCGTGTGGCCCTGGTAGGTCCATCGCGAGAGCTCCGCTGTCGACAGACCCGCCGGCGGCCGCCGCGACTCGATGATGTTGGCCAGCCCGAGCATCGCCGGCGTGATCCGGTCGATGTTGGCCGTGTACTCGTTGTCCGGGAACAACGGCTCGTCGACGAGGTGCAACCGACGGTCCAGCACGGTGAAGGCCACCTGCTCGGCCGTCGAGTTCTCCCGGACCGTGCGGATGATGTGGCGCAACAGCGTGGTCTTGCCCGACTTGCTGTCACCGAACACCATCAGCAGCGGGTGTTCGGCGAAGTCGTGCACTACCGCCGCCAGGTCTTCTTCGCGCTGGCCGATCACGATCTGCTCCGGCCCCTGATAGAGCGCCCCGATCGCGGCCGGGGTCAGGTGAGTGGGCAGCAACCGCACCGGCGGTGCGGCCTGGCCCGGGTAACGGGCGTTGATCGCGGGGATCTGGTCCAATTCCGGTGCGGCGAAGAGGAAATGCTGCGCCGCCATGGTCAAACCGCGACCGGGCATGTCGTGCGGAACCGCATCGGCCGGGCGGGTCAGCGCGCCCGCTACGCGGACATTGCTGTCGCGCGCGTCGTGCAGCTTGAGCTCGAGACGCAACCCCAACCCGTCACGCATCGCCAGCGGCACCTCCAGCCAGCTCGGCGTGGTGATGACGACGTGGATGCCGTACGCCAGGCCAACGTTGACGAGTTCGGTCACCTTGGCCAGCAACGGGTTTCGGGTGTTGAACTGGTCGACGTTGTCGCGGCCGAAGCCGTAGAGGTTGTCGATGACGAGGAAAACCTCACCGAGGTCGTCACCCGGGGTCGAACCGTTCGTGTGCCCGTTGGCCGGGCGGTCGCGGAAGGCCTCCCGTCGCTGGCGGGACAGCAGCAGCTGCTCGAGTTCGCCGAAGGTGCGACGAATGCGCTCCGGCTCCAGCGCGGAGGCGACGCTACCGACATGGGCCAGACCCTCGAGCGCCCGCAGCTGCCCACCGCCGTAGTCCAGGCAGTAGAACGTGACCTCGCGCGGCGAGTGCAAGTTGGCGGCCGACAAGATAAACGTCTGCAGTGCAGTCGATTTGCCCGACTTGGGACCGCCGTGAATCACCACATTGCCGGCGGACGAGGTCGCGTCGTACAGCAGCGGGTCCCGACGCATCTCGAACGGCTTGTCGACCTCGCCGAGCGGCCAGCGCCATTGACGCGCCGGCACCCCGGCACGCGCCAGCACCGCGGTCAGCGGGATCGGCTCGTCGAGCGGCGGCAGCCAAAGCTGCGGTGCCCGCGGGCCATAACCGGCCAACTGCTCGCCGATGGTGGCGATCAGCTTGCGCGGCGGACCGAACGATTCGTCCTCGTCCGCGGGGATCACGGTGCCCGCGTCCGGCTCCACCAGTCCGGCGGTGAACAATCTCGGCTCCGGAACAGACTGCATCACCACGGCTTTGGTCGTCTGCGGTGGCTCATAGATGCCGTCGACGTAGGTCGAACGGAATTTGATCGGGGTGGCACCAGGTGCGGGCACCAGGAAGCCGATGCCTTTGTGCTCCTTGCCGGACTCGATGTGGTACGCGTCCTCCACGCCGATGATCTGACGGGAGACGCTGGAGCTGGCTACCTTCAAACCGACCCGGTAGGAGGTGTTCTTGTCGATGTCCTTGATCTTGCCGACGTCCAGCGTCTGAGACGCAAACAGAATGTGGATGCGGAACGAGCGGCCCTTGCGCGCCACGTAGTCGAACAACTCCGCATATTCCGGATGATCCGCCAGCATCAGCGTGAACTCGTCGGCGACCACGAAAAGCGTTGGGATGGGAGCCAAGTCGTGTCCAGCCGCAATAGCGTTCTCGTACTCAACCACCGAGTTGAACGCACTGCCCTGGACCCGGCGGCCCGCCTCGCGCAGCAGCATCTCGCGTCGGGCCACCTCGCCGCGCAGCGTGTCCGCGAACCGGTCGGCCAGCGACTTCTTCTCAGCCATGTTCGAGATCACCGCGACGACCTGCGGGAAGTCGCGGAAGCTGTCGGCGCCCGCCTCACCCTTGAAGTCGGCATAGATCACGATCAGCCGGTCTGCGGAGTGAGTTGTCAACAGCGACAACAGAATTGACATCAGGGTCTGCGACTTGCCGGAACCGGTCATACCGATCATCAAGCCGTGCGGGCCCATACCGCCTTCGGCCTCGTCCTTGAGGTCGAACATCAGTGGCTCACCGGTGGCGGTGACTCCGATCGGCACCCGCAACTCGTCGTCACGGTGCCGCGGCGCCCACAATGCAGGCACATCCAGATGCGATGCGTCCGAAATGCCCAGCAGGGTAGTGAAATTGGCGCCGCGGGTCGCCGCTGACCGCAACCCGGTGTGCGTCGGGTTGGAGTCCCAGCGGGAAAGGCGGCGCGCGAGGTGCGCGGCGTCGTTGGCGCCGAACTCGTCGGCGGCGTCGATGTAAGGCTGCCAACCTCCGGTCTGCCACCGCTCGATGGCGCCGCGCGCCACCCGCAATATCGGCTTCTCCGGGTCGGAGTACTGCTCCCGGTTGGGTGCCGTCGCCGAGAAGTGCACGACGGTGACGCCCGCACGACCCGCTGCGAGCGCTGAGGCGGTCAGGTCGTAGTCAGGGTCGTCGACGACGATCAGCAAGTGCCGCAGGGAATCTACCGGTTGACCGCTGAAGGCCGGACGGTCGTCGAAGGCTGAACCGAGTAGGTCGACCAGGTCGTCGGGGTCGGTTGTCAGGTAACGGGCCGGACCGACACCGTCGATCTGGCCGGGAACGTCGACATGCGGCAGCCACTTGAGCCAGGACCAGTCGGTGCCTTCCAAATCGCGGGTGGCCAGCGCCACGCCGAGCACCGTCGGGTCGTGCCACGTCACTGCTTGGGCGATCCAGGCGCGCACAGCACCTCGTACCTCAGCGTCGGCCCCTCCGGTTTCAGTGACCACCGTGATTCGTGAGACCTTGGTCAGGTCGATTCCGGTTGGCACGTCGCGGACTGTGCGCTGGGTGTCGAGCAGGCCGCGTAATGCGCTGTGCGACACCGGTTCCAGGTCGATCTCGTCGGCGGTGTCGTTGACCCGCAGGGCGGTGGCAAGTGGCGCGGTGTGCCGGCCGGCCCGCAATACCAGGAAGTCCGGGTCGTGCGGGTCGCGCTCCCATTGACGACGGGAGCCGGGCACCGAGGCCAGTGCCGCCGGTTCCGGATGCGACCACTGAGCGGCGGCACGCTGCTCTTCGGCTTGAGCCCGGATGTTGTCCCGCACCACCGACAGGTAACGCAGGTAGTCGGCTCGCTCGGCGTCGACCTCCTCAGTCCGCATCTTGCTGTCGTTGCCGCGGTAGAGCGCGGTGGCGGCCAGCAGGAGTACGAACGGGAAGAACAATGTCTGCGGCGAGATCACCCGCATACCGGTGGCGAACAGCGCGACGATCATGCCGACGATCAGGATGCCGATCAGGTACGGCATGGCCCGTCGGAACAACGACGGCGGAATCGACCGGGGTAGTTCCGGTGGCGCTTCGATGGTGATGGTGCCCTTGCGGGCACTCGGCGGCGCCAGCCGTCGGCGCGCCTCGAAGATCAGTCTGCTCATCGGGGTTCCCCTTCGGCGGATGCCGGACGTCCCGGCCTGCTGTCTGGCGGCAAGCCGTCATGCGCTAACAGCGCATCGGCGCGCGACAGGGTCGGGCCAGCTGCGAACAAAGAAAGGATTGACGATGGAATGGCGATCGGCGGCGACTCAAGACCAAGAGCCTCAACCGCCTTACCCTTACCGGCCGACCCGGACCGGTTGTCGGCCTCGTTGTCGATGCCGTAGCGCACCCCGGTGTCGGAAATCCAGAACAACGCCCCGGTGACCGGTGCCGCCGCACCGCCGGTCACGTTCTGGGCGAAGTACCCGGTACCCGGCGCGAGCGCGACTTTCGCGCCGCCACCGACCAATTCGACAGTGCGCAGACCCTCGTGTACTGGTAGCGCCGAACCTGAAAGCAAGGTCCAGGAGCTGGTGGCAGCACCGGAAGGCTTACTCCAGAACGCGCAGGTGACTGGATTGCTGGTCCCGCTGACCAGGGTCACCGGCTGGGCCGGAAAGCGCGTGGTGTCCAGCTGCCGCGACACGGGCAGCTTCGCGATCTCATCGGCGCCAAGCCGCGGAGGTTGCTGCAGGCCATACGAATTGGTGTTGCGCAAGATGGCTGCCAGGACGGGCGAGATCGGCTGCAGCCCGTCGGGCAGCACCGCGTAGTACAGCGAGCCGTCCGACGCATCCTTATTGAGCGCGTAGGACACCACTACCCCACCGATGGGCGCGGGGACAGCGAAGCCAGCCGGGTTGCCCGAGTTAGGAATCGGCGGCGCGGTCAGCGGTGCGGATTCCGGGATCGCGTTGAACAGACCTGCCGCAATAGGCCGCGGCGCAGGCACTTCGGTGCCCAGGCCCAATGCGTTGGTCACCGCGTGGTCCGCCAGATCGATCCGGCTGCGCTTGCCGTCCCACAGGATCCAGGTGCTGTTCCCGTTATCTACCAGGATTGCCTGCGTGGAGCCGATCGCGGCCGCCCGACTACCGTCGCTGAAGGGCTGGCCGCCGATGACGGTCACGCCGGTGCTGTGCGCGCCATGTCCGGGCTGCCCGGTGAAGCCGTCGCACACCGTCCAGGCGGCGTCGTGCGTTGTGTTCTGCACCATGCGTTCCGGCGCCCCGGGAATGCCGACCAGATTGCCACGCGGAAAGCGGTCCAGCTCCGTGCTTTTCACAGTGGTCGGGTTGACCGGCTGGCCGGCGATCAGCCGGGCCGAGGTCAAGTTGAGCACCGGGTGCAACTCGTCTCCGACCCGCACATACAGCGCGGAGGTGGACCGGTCGGCGAGGACCGTGTTGTTACCCACTTGTCCATTCGGCCGGATCAGCGAAAACACAAAGCAGCCAAGCAATCCGGTCACCAGCAACAGCACACCCATCAGCACCGCACGCGACTGGGTGCGTAGCGGGTCAACCAGCATCCTGGTGTCGTGCAACGCAATTCCGGAGGCGATGCGCCGCATCACGAACCGCCAACCGGTTACCTGGTGGCGGGTGACGAAACCGCGACGGTATTCCACCTTGTCGGGGTTTTCGTTGACCGGAGTGCGGGAAGTGAAGGAACGCCGGTCGTCTCCCCACTCACCTTCCGACTCATTCGTCTTATTGCTCATGCCGGCACCGAAAGTCCGAGCCCGCGGAGCAGCGGAGCCACCGTATTGGTGACATCTTGTGCGGTGATTGTCATCAAGTCCTCATCGGTGAATTCACCTGTTCCAGCCTGTTCGGAATGGTCAAGCCGGAACTCGCGCTCTTCCTCCGAGCGTTCGACGATGTTTCGCACGAACCGGCCGTTGCCCGCGATGTCCAGACTGCGCCGGTCGATGCCGTTGCTGTCGGGTGACGACGTCGCGGCCAAGTGCGTGAACAACCTCTGCATGTTTTCCAGCGCGGACTGCTCGAAGAGGCTGTCTCGTTGTTGCGCCATCAAATTCGCGATCTCGGTCAGCTCCGGCGGCTGGTACGACGGGAAGTCGATGCTGCGGGTGAACCGGGACCGCAGACCCTCGTTGGTGTCGAGGAACTTGTCCAAGTCGGCGCGATAGCCGGCGATGATGACGACCAGTCGGTCGCGGTCGTTTTCCATGCGCGCCAGCAAGGTGTCGATGGCTACCAGCCCGAAGTCGTTCTTGGCTCCGGTTGCCACCAACGCGTACGCCTCGTCGAGGAACAGCACGCCGTCGAGGGCACTGTCGATAATGGCGTTGGTCTTGGCCTCGGTTTCACCGATGTGCTGACCGATCAGGTCGGCACGGTGCACCTCGCGGATGTTCTCCCGTTTCAACAGGCCCAGACCGCAATAAATCTTTGCGACGACACGGGCGATGGTGGTCTTGCCCGTCCCGGGCGGGCCGGCGAACACCAGGTGGTGGGTGCGCTGGGCGACGGTCAACCCGCGCTGTTGGCGCAGCACGGCCATGGCGACCGAACTCTTCAATCGGGATACCTGGTTCTTGACCTCGTCCAGACCGATGAACTCGTTGAGTTGCACCTCGGCCTCGGCCAGCAGGGTGGCCTTGCGCTCGCGGGCCCCCGGGTCGACGAAATCGGCGTCGCTGGGTTCGGTTTCGTGGTTCCACGGGTCGCTTCGAGCCTCGATGCGCGCGGCGGTCGTGGTAACCATCCCGAAGCTCGGGTCCGACAGCGCCTGCTCGATCTCTTCGTTCTCCGGATTGGCCGCGTAGAGCTCGTGCAGTACCTCGCTGGCCGCCTCCTCATCCACGTGCGCGCGCAGCGCAAGGGCCTTGGCCAGCGCACCGTCGACCGCCGCGACGGCGATGGGCCCCTCCGGTTCCTCGAGGTATGAGAGGGCGGGGGCGAACATGCCCAGCCGGGCCAGTGCGGTGCCCAAGGTGATCTTGACCGCGTGCGCGAAGGACTCGTCGAGGTCGGGGTCGTTCACGATCGGGGTCAGCAGCTTGACGACGTCCGACCAGCGCTCAGCGCGGTAATTGATGACGACGGCAATCCAACGGGCCTCGCGCAGCTTCGGGCGGCGCTCGGCGATGTTGGTGACGACTTCGTAGGCCGCGGCGTACTCGCCCGCGCCTCCGGTCGCTGCCAGCGCTGCCGCATAGGCGAGGTGGAAGTCATCCGGGCTGGTAGCCCGGAATTGCAGGTAGAGGCCCGTGTCGTAGCGAAACCCGAGGGCCCCGCGATCGAGCTCCACCCGCCGTTGCAACACCCCGGAAGTCGCCGAGGTCCGCGACACCTGTTCGAGCACCTGCCTAGAGGTGTCTCCAGCCGCGGCCAGGCCCACCCAGGCGTCGCATTGCTCGTGCGCGACCCGCGTGAGTGCGCTGAAACCCGACCGCGCCGCAGTCAAGTCCGCCGGGCGTTGCCGCTCGTATACCGATATGCCCAGAGCGCGGCAGCAGGTAGCAAACCTGCTGACCACGTCGCTGTCTACCCTGCCGTCTGTCCGGGATGCACGGGTCTGAGCCGTAAGCATGCCGATATCACCGCGTTCCACGCCCGCGCCGTCTCCTGAAGTTAAGGTCGCCATTGGCTAAATTCACATGAAGCAAGCCACACGAAGTTAGCATTCCCTAAGCTAACTGTCGATACAGCCAAAATGGTGCGATTCACCACATAAACTCCTGTCACGAAGCCGCTGACCAGCAACATCTGAAAACTTCCGAAGCGTCAGGGCGTCAGGTTACGCAGCTTACTGAATATGATTTTCATTAACAACAGCGGGGTGCACTCGCCCCCGCTCGGGGTGCCGGGAGCCCTGCGGCATCAACGTATAGCCGCCGTCCAATCCGTGGACAACCGGCCTTCAAGACGGCGACCGAGGCGGTTGTGGGGATTTGCACGCGCTCATCGTCGACCCGATTGAGAAAGATAGGAAGGGTAATGATCCCGGAGAAGTTTGTATCCGGGCTGCGCCGACTACGGCTTGACGGCACTCACCAACGTGTTGCGGGCCAACATCGGCCCGGCCTCGGATTCGTCGCCGGGCGCCGGCCTGCCCACCTCGCGTAGGTAGTCGGGCAGGGGTGTTCCAACCGCGGTCCAGCCGTGTTCGCCGAACCACTCGGTGGCCGGGGCGCAACGCTCGTTGTAGACCAATTGGAAAAATGGGCGCTGGTCGCCGTCCGGAGCGGCGCGTTCTTCTTCGACCTTTGCCTGGAATTCGTCCTGCGGAAGCGGCGCTCCGTCCTCGACCGCGACGTGGCTACCGAGGCAAGTGAGTGCGTCGATGCCAGTGAACAATTGCTCCTGCGCAGCGGCCGGGAGATAGATCAGCAGACCCTCAGCGATCCAAGCCGAGGACAGCGTGGGATCGAAACCGTTGTCCTGTAATGCCTGTGACCAGTCGTCCCGGAGGTCGACGGCAATCTCACGGCGATGGGCGCGCGGTTGCACCCCGTGCTCGGCGAGCACCTGGCGCTTGAAATCGAGGACTTGCGGCTGATCCAGCTCGTAGACGGTGGTGCCGTCCGGCCAGGCCAGCCGGTATGCCCGTGAGTCCAGTCCGGCCGCCAAGATGACCACCTGCCGCGCCCCCGCCGCCGCCGCGCGCTGAAAGTAGGCGTCGAAGTATTTGGTGCGGGCGCCCTGAAAGTTCACGAAGTGCTGGCCGAAGTCGTCGCTCAGCAGCTCATGGTCGGGGGCGTTGTGATCGAGCACGTCGGACCATGAGCCGCCCACGGCGCGGCAAAAGAGCTCCGCATACGGATCGACGGCCAGCGGGTCGGGCTTCTGGGCCTCCAATGCCCGTGCCGTCGCGACGAAGAGCGCGGTCGACCCGACACTCGTCGTGATGTCCCAGCTGTCGCCTTCGCTTCGCACCCGACAACCCTACGTGGCGATGCTGCCTGTTCCCTGGGCTGACCGTCGCAGCCCTAGTTGCGTTCCGGATCCCAGGTCCGCGGCAGCATCGGAGCCCGGGGCCCACCGCCGAAGTCGTCGCCGGCCAGGGCGGTGATCCCCGCCGCATCGCCGGCGGATTCCTTGCGCACCGTGCCGGTGAATCCCTGGTCGCCGGCACCTCGACCCGAAGCCACGGTCGCCGGCTCGGGTGGAGCGGCCCAGTCGGGGTCGACATCGACATTCATGTCCGCGAACTCATCGCCGTATTCGCGCTGCACCGCGCGCCGTCGCCGACGACGGCGAGCCTGCTCACGCGCCGATGCCACGGTCGCGGCGGCCGCCGAATCCGGCTCCGATGCTTTTCTTCTGGCGCTGGCGCTGGCACTGGCGCCGGCGCTCATCCCCGAGCCATAGCCGATGCCCGGGCCACCGCCCACCAGGAAAGGGAATCCGAAGCCGGCAGGGGCTCCGCCAGCGGGCGGTGGTGCCGGAGCGGCGCTCGCGACGGTGCTGGTCACGGTTGCCGTCGTCGGCGCCGGGGCGGCGGGGGCAGCCGACGCGATGACACTTGGCGCCGACCCGGCGACCGGCAGCATCGCACTACCGGCGGCCGGCGGGACGACCGCGGCAAGTGCCGCCGGCTCGATCGCCGCCAAACCGGATAGACCCGCGAGACCCGTCAGCGCGCCCAGGTTGGCGACGGCGCCACCGATCGCAGCACCGATCAGTTGCGGGGATTGGAGCAGCGGAATGAGTTGGGCCACGTGGGTGGGCCAATCGAACTCGGCGAGCTCCACAACATATTCCAGCGCGCCCGCCGGGTTGGTGAACAGCTGCTGGACAAACGTTTCAAACTGCTGGCCGAATTCGAGGGATCGGGCGACCCACCAGATCGGTTGCGTCGCGTCGGTGATGTCGTGCATGTGCACGCCATTCAGGGTGCTTTCGAGCGGATCCCAATCGATCAGCCCACCGGTGAGCCTGCGCAGCAGTTCGGCAATGAGGTAGTCCAACGGGGTGGGGTCGCCGTGATCGTGGTCCTCGTGGCCGTCCCCATGGTCGTGATCGTCGTCGTGGTCGTCGTGGTCGTCATCGGCATGGACGATCTCGGGTGCCGGAGTGGTCACCGGCGTCGATGCCGCCGCAGCGCCCGTCACCGCGTCGTAGGTGGTCATGATGGTGGCCGCTTGGACCCACATCCGGATGTAATCGCCCTCGTTGAGCGCGATTGGGATGGTGTTGATGCCGAAAAAGTTCGTCGCCATCAACACGCCGTGGATCGCGTGGTTGGCGGCGAGCTCGACGAGGGTGGGCATGGCGGCCAGTGCGGTAACGTACGCGGCCGCCGCGGTCTCATGAAGGGTGGCCGCTATCGCACTCTTTGCGCTGACCTGCGTCAGCCAAGCGAGATAGGGCAGGTGCGCAGCGACGTACTGTGCGGCGCTCGGCCCCTCCCAGGCGCCGCCCTGCACCCCACCCAGCAACGCCGTGAGCTCATCAACCACCTCGGCGTATTCGGTGCTGAGCGCCGACCACGCGGCGGCGGCCGACAACAGAGATCCGGGCCCCGGGCCGGCGCTGAGCAGCGCGGAGTGCACCTCTGGCGGCGAGCCCATCCACATCGTGCCCATCCGAACACCCCTCCACCTGTTAGCTCAGGCTTTGGAGATTACTGACTTTGATAATCGTTTTCAATACGAATCGACCAGTCACGGCATAAGCGGCACCTGCCACAGGCGCATCTTGGGATCCAGCCACAGCCGCACCCAGGTCAGCTTCATTACCCTCAGCGCCCCGGTGATCAGCAGGAAGGCCATCGGCGCCTGGATCAGCACGGCGGTGACCACCGACAGCGCGGCATCTTCCGGCTTGGCGGTCATCAGGTCGAACCACGCGTCACAGATCAGCAGGATTCCGGTCGTGAACGCGGTGAGAACCAGCAGCTGACGGCGTAGGTATCCGAGCACCGCCGTCGCCCCCATAAAGCCCAGCAACAGGATGTCGAAGCCGATCCACGTGACTGGCCAGTTATGGGCGACATACTTCTGCGGCAGGGTCAGCGACAGGTACCCAATCCAGGGGATCATCACGATCAGGCCGCAGACAATCAGACCCAGACGAATGTGTCGCATCCTGTTCAGGACGGCGGGGTCTTCGATCTCCTCCAGCGGTTGCTCGAGGCGGGTTATGAGGTCCCGTCGCTCCTCCGGCGTCAGCGCCGCGATCATGTCGTCGGTCAAGATGGTTTGGGTCATAACCGGCCATTCTGCCCGGCGCCACCGACCGCCGGTCCGCCTCAGCTAAACCAGCGGACGGCCCGTCCGGATGCGTCGATCGAGATCCCAGAGCATCAGGTTGAACGGGAACTCGCGGAGGATGCGCGGCAGCAAGCTGTTCACGGTCCCGATCACTGCCATCAAGCGGTCAAAACGAAGCTGCATATCGGCGTCCCACGGCAGTCGCATCTCGTCACGGAACCGCTGCGGCAGGAAGCCGGTGGTAATCAGCAGATTGAATCCCTCCGACCGGTTGCGCAGCCACTCCGGCAGGCGGACACCCCGCACCCGCGACGCCGCGATCGGATAGAGAAACTTCCGAACGGTGTCGTCGATGTGCACCTTCTCGAGTGATTCCTGCCAGTACTTGTCGAAGGCAGCCCGATCCGCGGGCCACATCTCTGGCGGCACCTGCAGCGTGCTGCCGATCGACACCCCTTCCCGGTAGAGGCGATCGGCCTCGTCCTCAGGAATCTCACCGACGAAGGTGCGATAGATGTCAATGCCGCCCTTGTATATGCAGGCCGCTACCCACAGCTGAAGTTCCGGATCAAACGCGTTGTAGGAGACCGGGCTCTCGGGGGTCGAGTAGACCTGCGAGTGGGCGCGGTTCACCGCGCGACGGAACGCCGCCTTCTGGGCATCGGAGCCGGAATTCGCCACCGCGATATAGGTGAAGGTGGTGCGCGCCCGCTTGATCGGGTGACGATCGATACGGCCGCTCTCGACCCGGCTCTCGGCGACGCCGTGGCCGACGCCGGGCCGCGCCAGTTCCATGATCACGTTGGCCGGGCCGGCCAGCAAAGCCACGCCCATCATCCCGTAATCGCGTGCAATCCGTGCACGCCGCCGCCCAAGCTGCTGCGGTCGGGGCGGGTCCGCGATCGGACGCTCTACATGCGGAATCGACTGTTGAACGATCTGTTGCGTTGTCATCGTTGACTCCCGGCAGTCGAGCGCTAATTCTGGAAACGCGCGTTTCCTGATAGTGGCCGGTCTCTCGCGCCAATGTCAAGATGGTTCTCATGACCGGAGCAGCTGACAACTCGAACGCGCGGCCGTACCGCGGCGTCGACGCAGCCCAACGGTCGGCCGTGCGGCGCAACCAACTGCTGGCGGCGGGCCTGGATCTGCTGGGCACCGCCGACCAGGACATCTCGGAGCTGACCGTGCGCGGAGTGTGCCAGCGCGCGGGCCTGTCGGCCCGCTATTTCTACGAAAGCTTCACCGATAAGGACGAGTTCGTCGGCCGCGTCTTCGACTGGGTGATTGCCGATCTGGCCGCCACCACCCAAGCGGCGGTGGCCGCGGTGCCGCCGGAGGAGCAACCCCGCGCCAGCATGGCCAACGTGGTGCGAACCATCGCCGGCGATGCCCGGATCGGACGCTTACTCTTCAGCACCCAACTCGCCAATGCCGTCGTGATGCGCAAACGTGCCGAGTCGAGCGCACTCTTCGCGGTGCTGTCCGGTCAGTACGCCATCGACACGCTGCGGGCGCCGTCGAACGATCACGTTAAAGCGGCCGCACACTTCGCCGTGGGTGGCGTAGGTCAGACGCTGAACGCCTGGCTGACCGGGGACGTACAGATGGAGCCCGACGAACTCGTCGACCATTTGGCATCCCTGCTCGTCGAACTCACCGAACCCAGCCTCTACCGCGTCACGGAAACAGTGGCAGCCGCCACAGGCGCATCCCGGGGTCCAGGCGCCACAGCCGCATCATCGTGAGGCGCATGATTCGGGTGGCCCCGGTGATCATGGAGATCGCCACCGGCACCTCGATCGCCAACGCGGTGAAGACTGAAAGCCAGACGGATCACGTCGGTCACGATAGGTCGCGGACGGCTAGCTGACCGCCACCGGAGGCCGCCGGTCGGCCGCGGTCTTGGGTACCGCAGGCGTGTCCGCGTCGTTGAATTCCCTTACCCAGCAAGCGAATTCCAGCATGATGCCGTCGGGGTCCTGGAAGTAGAACGAACGCACGTACACCCCGGGGTGCAGCTTCGCGGCCACCTGCATCGGACTTTCGTCGTGGTTGAGCACCGGCCCCACCCGCACACCCTTGTCCTTCAGGCGCTGCCGATACGCATCGAACTTTTCCGCAGGCACGTGAAAAGCCAGGTGATTCATGGTGCTCACCGCGCTGGTGATGTCGCCAAGTCCAGGCAACGCGCCCGGCGAGGATATGCCCGGCACCCGGTCGGCCGCCTCGGTGAACCAGAAGAAGGCGACGCAGTCGCCGTTGCCGGCATCGAAGAAGAAGTGCTGCCCAGCGCCGCCGGGCAGGTCGAGCGACTTGATCAACGGCATGCCGAGGATGTTGCTGTAGAAGTCGACAGTGCGTTCCATGTCCGAGCACACCAGTGCGACGTGGTTGATGCCGCCGAGCTCGAACTCGGCGTTGGTGTTGTGCGGCTTGATCATCACGCGGCTCCTCAAGGGCTCACCATCGGATACTAAGATCCAAACCTGAATCTAACATCAGATTCAGGTCGGTACCAGAAAGGCGCAGGTGTCGAGTACCGCAGAACGGGTCACTCAGCGCGGCCGAGATACCCAGGCCGCAATCGATGCGGCCGCACGAACGGTGATCGCGCGCAAGGGAATTCTGGCTACCACCATCGCTGACATCGCCGCCGAGTCCGGCCGTTCGGCGGCGTCGTTCTACAACTACTACGACTCCAAAGAGGCGATGGTGCGCCAATGGGCGCTGCGCTTCCGCGACGAGGCGAACGAGCGCGCTCTGCCGGCAATGCAGCATGGCCTGTCCAACCGCGAACGCGCGCAACAGGCCGCCGCAGCACACTGGCACACCTACCGTCATCGGCTCGCGGAGATGATCAGCGTGTCCCAGTTGGCGATGATCAACGACGACTTCGCGCAGTACTGGGCCGAGATGTGCTCGATCCCAATCTCTTTCATCGCCGAATCGGTCAGACGGGCTCAGGCCGAGGGCTACGGGGACGGCGATGACCCGCTGCTGCTGGCGGAGGCGATCGTGGCGATGTTCAACCAGTTCTGCCACATCCAGCTCAGCCGGTCTTCCCGCAACGGCGAGCAACCCGACGATCAGGCCTGCATTCAGACGCTGGCCAACATCTATTACCGCGCCATCTACAGCAAGGAGGATCGGCCTTGACCGAGATAGTCCAGGAATTCGTCGGGCTGCCGTCGCGCACCGCTGGCCGGGCGGGCGCCGGCGGGCATCCGTGCCAGGGGCTCTACCACCGCGCCAAGGGGCACCTGCCCAAGGTGGCGATGATCGCCACGCACTATCAGATCGATTTCTCCGAGCACTACATCGCCGACTACATGGCTGAGCGCGGCATTGGTTTCTTGGGTTGGAACACCCGATTCCGCGGCTTCGAAAGCAGTTTTCTACTGGACCATGCGCTGGTCGACATCGGTGAAGGCGTGCGCTGGCTGCGCGACGTCGCCGACGTGGAAACGGTTATTCTGCTGGGTAATTCGGGTGGTGGATCATTGATGTCGGCCTACCAGTCACAGGCGGTGGACCCGAACGTCACACCGCTGGAAGGCATGCGGCCCGCCGACGGCATCACCGAACTGCCGGCCGCGGACGGCTACGTGGCGACCGCCGCCCACCCCGGGCGTCCGGATGTGCTGACTGCCTGGATGGACGGTGCCGTCATCGACGAAATCGACCCTGTCGCAACCGATCCCGATTTGGACCTGTTCAACGAGCAAAATGGACCACCGTTCTCCCCCGAGTTTGTGCAGCGCTACCGGGCGGCGCAGCAGGCGCGCAACCACGCCATCACCGATTGGGCCGAGGCAGAGCTCAAACGTGTTCGCGCCGCAGGCTTTTCCGATCGGCCATTTTCCGTGATGCGCACGTGGGCCGATCCGCGCATGGTCGACCCGAGTATCGAACCCACGAAACGGGAGGCGAATTCGTGCTACGCGGGCGTTCCGAAAAAGGCGAATCGCTCGGCGCAGGGTATCGCCGCGGCGTGCACGCTGCGCAATTGGCTGGGCATGTGGAGTCTGCGGGTCGCCCAGACGCGGGGCGAGCCACACCTGAGCCGCATCACCTGCCCGGCCCTGGTGATCAACGCCGAGGCCGATACCGGCGTCTTCCCGTCAGACGCCCGTCGCATCTACGACGCGCTGGCCGGCACCGACAAGACACAGGCTGCGATCGATACCGACCACTACTTCACCACCCCGGGCGCGCGGGACGAGCAGGCCGACACCATCGCCGACTGGATCGGCCAACGGTGGGCGTGACGCCATAACAGGCCCACCTACCGGCCCCCGTGGTGCATCAACCGACCGATTGTTAGCTTGGAAAGTGCTTGGCCGAAACAACCCCGATGCATGGGAAGGCGACCAGTGCCGATCGCGATTACCCCCGAACATCAAGACCTTGCCGATTCGGTGCGGTCCCTGGTGGCGCGGGTAGCACCATCAGAAGTGCTGCACGCGGCGTTGGAGACGCCGGTGAGTAACCCGCCGCCCTACTGGCAGGCAGCCTCCGACCAGGGTCTGCAGGGCGTGCATCTTGCCGAGTCGGTCGGTGGCCAGGGTTTCGGCATCCTTGAACTGGCCATCGTGCTGGCCGAGTTCGGCTACGGCGCGGTACCCGGGCCGTTCGTGCCGTCGGCGATCGCCAGTGCCCTGATCTCCGCGCATGACCCCGAGGCGAAGGTGCTCGCCGAACTCGCCTCCGGAGCGGCCATCGCCGCCTACGCGTTGGACTCCGGGCTGACGGCCACCCGCCAAGGTGACGTCCTGGTGGTTCGCGGCGAAGTTCGCGCGGTTCCGTCCGCCGCCCAGGCCTCGATCCTGGTGCTGCCGGTGGCTATCGACAGCCGCGAAGAGTGGGTGGTGCTGCGCGCCGAGCAGCTCGAGATCGAACCTGTCACCAGCGTCGATCCGTTACGACCGGTGGCACACGTGAGGGCCAATGCCGTCGAGGTCGGTGACGACGTCGTGTTGGACAACCTGAGCATGACGGCCGCCCACGCGCTGATGACGACCCTGCTGTCCGCAGAGGCGATCGGCGTGGCGCGCTGGGCAACCGACACCGCGTCCGGCTACGCGAAGATCCGCGAACAGTTCGGCCGGCCGATCGGCCAGTTCCAGGCCATCAAACACAAGTGCGCCGAGATGATGGCCGACACCGAACGGGCCACGGCTGCGGTCTGGGACGCGGCGCGTGCCTTGGACGAGACGAGCGAGCACGTCGAATTCGCCGCCGCGGTGGCGGCGACCCTGGCGCCGGCGGCCGCGCAGCGGTGCACCCAGGACTGCATCCAGGTACACGGCGGCATCGGCTTCACCTGGGAGCATGACACGAACGTGTACTACCGACGGGCGCTGCTACTGGCCGCCTGCTTCGGCCGTCATTCGGAGTACCCGCAGCGGGTGGTGCGCACCGCGACGACCACCGGGATGCGCGCGGTGGACATCGACCTGGACCCCGAAACAGAGAAGTTGCGCTCTGAGATCCGGGCAGAGGTGACCGCCTTCAAGGACATGGATCGCCACGAACGCACGGTCGCGATCGCCGAGACCGGCTGGGTGCTGCCCTACCTGCCCAAACCCTGGGGTCGGGCGTCCAGTCCCGTGGAGCAGGTGATCATCTCTCAAGAGTTCACCACCGGACGGGTTAAGCGACCGCAGATGGGCATCGCGGCATGGATCATCCCGTCGATCGTCGCCTTCGGCAGTGACGAGCAGCAGCAGCGGTTCTTGCCGCCGACATTCCGCGGCGAAATGGTCTGGTGCCAGCTGTTCTCCGAGCCAGGTGCGGGATCCGACCTGGCCGGGTTGTCGACCAAGGCGACGAAGGTCGATGGCGGTTGGCGCATCACCGGTCAGAAGATCTGGACAACCGCCGCGCAGTACTCCCAGTGGGGCGCGTTACTGGCGCGCACCGACCCGAGCGCTCCGAAACACAATGGCATCACCTATTTCCTCCTCGACATGAAGAGCGAAGGCGTGACGGTCAAGCCGCTGCGTGAGCTCACCGGCCAGGAGTTTTTCAACACCGTCTACATCGACGACGTGTTCGTGCCCGATGAGTACGTGCTGGGCGAGGTCAACCGGGGCTGGGAGGTCAGCCGCAACACCCTTACCGCCGAACGGGTTTCGATCGGTGGCAGCGACCTGAACTTCCTGGCGAGCCTGCCCGCGTTCGTCGAGTTCGTGCGGGACGGCCATTTCGACCAGGTCGCGCGGCACCGCGCCGGCCAGCTGATCGCCGAGGGCCACGCCGCCAAAGTGCTCAATTTGCGCTCGACGTTGCTGACCCTCGCCGGTGGCGACGCCATGCCCTCGGCGGCGATCTCCAAATTGCTCTCGATGCGCACCGGCCAGGGGTACGCGGAGTTCGCGGTGTCCTCCTTCGGCACCGATGCCGTGATCGGCGACCCGGCACAGCCGCCAGGCAAATGGGGCGACTACCTGCTCTCCAGCCGGGCCACCACGATCTACGGCGGCACCTCGGAAGTGCAGCTCAACATCATCGCCGAGCGGCTGCTCGGACTACCCCGCGACCCCTAGCGAGGTTGCGCTTCCCCAAGATCGGGCTGGTTCACCACCACGGGCGCCACCACGGTCGGTGATCCCAGCCCCCGTTACCCCAACCACCTCCCCAACCGCCGTGGCCCCAGCCGCCATTACCCCAACCACCGTGGCCCCAGCCGCCGTGGCCTGGTCCGCCATGACCCCATCCGCCGCCATGACCCGGTCCGCCGTGCCCGCCACGGACCGGAACTATGTGAGGTCCTGCCGTTTCGACGCTGGTGACTGGACCGGGTGGCGTGGCCTGCGCCATCGGAGCACCGAACAACATCGCTGACGCGACTGCGCCGGCACCCGCCGCGACCGTCGCCGCGATGCGCGCTGAATGCAATACAGACATTGGAACTCCCTCGGAGGTTCTCAACTGACAATTCCAATGCTATTCGCGAGCGCCAAATTCAACCATGAAAATTGCATCCAATTTTGCTGTATAAATGATGCAGATCACGCAAATACTGATGCGGTTTACACCGTTCAGTAAGTCACCATCACCAGCGATTATGCGGAAGTACTGAGATACTGAAACCTACTTACGCAATTCAGTAGCGAAAGTCTTCAACCCGTTCGAAATGCTGAAGGAATTCCGCCGCCCGAGTTGACTCTCCTATTTGCGCACAGCAACTGCCAAGGTATGGAACATACGCTGGCGCAACGACTGGCCCGCGTGAGAAAGGTCGCCGCATGAGCATCGAGTCAGGCCACGTGGCGCCAACCGGAGACGGGGCGCCGACCGAGCGGTTTGCCAGCTTTCGTCAGTCGCACCCGCAACCGCAACCGATGCGCCAACAGACAGACTTGAACTCATCGCCGATCCCTCCGGCGCTTCACCAGACCCCGCGCACTCAGCGAACCCGGCGGACCGTAGACCTGCCGGTGGCTACGCACCGGGCTCTGGACCGTTGGCAGCGCGACGCAGCCGATCACTTGGGTGTCGCCCGGGTGACGGGCCAAGAGGTGATCACCGCGCTGATCGATCAACTTCTGGTGGATCCAAGACTGGGTGCCCAGATCACCCGAGTGATCCAGGCACGACGGTCGGCAGGCTAGGCGGGCACGGGCCTACTCGGCCTCGTCCTTTGACTCGCCGCCCTTCGCGTCATCCTTGGCTTCACCCTTTTCCTGCTCCTCGGCCAGGTCCTTGGCCTTATCCTTCGCCTTCTCCTTGTCCTCGATGTCGAGCTCACGCAGCTCGCGCTTGAGGATCTTGCCGGTGGGGTTACGGGGGAGTTCGTCGAGGAAGATGACCTCGCGCGGCACCTTGTACCGGGCCAGCTCGTCCTTCACGTGGTTCTTGAGAGTGGCCTCGTCGACGTCGGAGCCTTCCTTCTTGACCACAAAGGCGCGCAACCGGTGGCCCCATTCCTTGTCCTCGACACCGAGCGCGGTGGCCTCCACCACGTCGGGATGCCCGCTGAGGCAATCCTCGACCTCGGCCGGGAAAACGTTCTCCCCGCCGGACACGATCATCTCGTCGTCACGCCCGCTGACGTACAGCAAGCCGTCCTCGTCGAAATAGCCAACGTCGCCCGAAGACATCAGGCCGTCGATGATCTGCTTGTGGCCGCCCCCGGTGTAGCCCTCGAAGGGGAACGCGTTGCCCACGAAGATCCGGCCGACTTCGCCCTGCGGCTTCTCCTTGCCGTTGTCGTCCAGAATCTTGACCTTGACGCCCTTGACCACAGGTCCCACGGTTGCCGCATTCTTCTGCAGATCTTGGGGTCCCGCGATGGTGGCGAACGCGATCTCGGTGGAGCCGTACATGTTGTAGATGACCGGTCCGAAATCCTTGAGCGCGCGCGTGGCCAACTCGGCACCCAATTGCGAGCCGGACACAAAGATGATTTTCAGGTTGGACAGGTCGGGCTTCTTGTCCATCTTCTCGATCGCATCGAGAAGTCGGGACAACATCACCGGCACCACCACCATGGCGGTCGCCTTGTGCTTCTCGAGGTCTTCCAACACGAGCGGCGGCTTGAACTTACGCCGCAGCACCAGCGTCGAGCCTAGAAAATGGCCGATCGTGGCGTGTAGGTAGCCGAGCGCATGGAACATCGGCGCCGGCAGTGAGGTGATCTCGTTGGCCTTGAACGGCACATGTGACAGGATGCCGCCGACCGGGGCCAGGGTTGGCGGGGTGCTGCGGTTGGCGCCCTTGGGCGTACCGGTGGTTCCGCTGGTCAGGATGATGATCGAGGCGTGCTTGCTGGGCTTGGGCGCAGGTTCTTTACTGCTGCGCTTGATCAGGTCAGCGAGCGTCTCGTCCTTACTGCCCGAATCTTCGTCGCTGTCCGGGTTGGTGCCCAGCGCGCGCAGAAATCCCAGATCCGGCTTGGCCTTGCTGACCACCTTGGTGTACTCGTCGTCGTAGATGATCACCTTGGCGCCTTCGCGCTCGGACACCTCTTTGACCTGCGGGCCCGAGAATTCACTGTTCAGCAGGATGATGCGGGCACCGGCACGGGCCGCACCGTAGTTGGCAATGACGAACCACCGGGTGTTGCGGGCCAGGATGGCTACCCCGTCGCCGCCCTTGACGCCCATCTCAACTAGGCCATTCGCCACCGCGTGGGCCGCCTCATCGAGTTCCTTGAAGGTGAACTCGCCGTCTTCGTCGATGACCGCGGCTCGATCCGGAGTGCGTCTGGCGTTCAGCGACGGCAACATGCCGAATTCGCCCCACTTCGCGATGTCCGTTGCCATCGCGGCGGTTTTCAGCGGCGACTCGATCTTGAACGCGCCTGCTTCGAAGATCTTGCGCACGTAGTGCAGTTCGGCGGCGCCACGTTCGACGTACTGCTGAATCTTCGCGGGGATCTGCCCGGGCAGGTCACTGAGGTTAGGCATAAACCTCACCATATGTGACGGGCGTCGCAGCGCAGCCAGGAGGTTTGCAGAGAATTACCATTGAGTCCTATGAGCGGTCCGGTGTCGCTGGAGGTGGCCGGCCGCGAGGTCGCCGTCACCCATCCCGACAAGATCGTCTTCCCCGGGTACGACGGTCAGCCCGGGCACACCAAACTCGATCTGATCCGGTACTACCTGGCCGTCGCCGACGGCGCGCTGCGCGGTGTGGCCGACCGCCCGATGATTCTCAAGCGGTTCGTCAAGGGCATCACCGAAGAGGCGATTTTCCAGAAGCGCGCCCCGGCCAAGCGCCCGGACTGGGTGGCGGTGGCCAAGCTGCAATACGCCTCAGGTACCTCCGCCGAGGAAGCCGTGATCCACGACCCCGCCGGGCTCGCCTGGGTGATCAACCTCGGCTGCGTCGACCTCAACCCACATCCGGTGCGCGCCGACGACCTCGATCACCCGGACGAGTTGCGCGTCGACCTGGACCCGATGCCCGGGGTCGACTGGGGGCGCATCATCGACGTCGCAATGGTGGCCCGCGAGGTACTTGAAGACAACGGACTGACCGCGTGGCCGAAGACGTCGGGTTCGCGGGGTTTTCACATCTATGCCCGCATCGCCCCCAACTGGCCGTTCACCAAGGTGCGCCTCGCGGCGCAAGCCGTTGCCCGCGAGGTCGAGCGGCGGGCACCCGGCCTGGCGACCAGCCGGTGGTGGAAGGAAGAACGCGGCGAGGAAGTGTTCGTCGATTTCAACCAGAACGCCAAGGACCGCACGGTCGCATCGGCCTACTCGGTGCGGGCGACCCCGGACGCCCGGGTCTCCACTCCCCTGCTCTGGGACGAGGTGTCCGGTTGCCGGCCGGAGAAGTTCACCATCGCCACCGTCCCGGGCCGATTCGCCGACGTCGGCGATCCATGGGCCGGCATGGACGATGCCACCGGCAGCCTCGATCAGCTGCTCGCACTGGCCGACGAACTGGGCCCACCCGAGCGTGCGCCCAAGGGCGCCAAGAAGAGTCCCGACGGCAGACGACAGTCGGTGATGCCCCTGATCGAAGTCGCCCGCACCAAGACCAAGGACGAGGCCATGGCCGCGCTACAAACCTGGCGTGACCGCTACCCCGCCGTCGCCGACCGACTGCAGCCCGCCGACATCCTGGTCGACGGAATGCGCGGACCCAGCTCGATCTGGTACCGGATCCGGATCAACCTGCAACACGTGCCTGCCGGGCAACGACCGCCACAAGAGGAATTGATCGCCGACTACTCGCCCTGGGAGGGCTACTCACCTCGCGAGGGAAACAAGTCTCGACCTCGGAACTGACGGGCCGGTAACGCACGCGATACTCTCACGCTGTGCAACAAGGATGGAGCCGGCGAGGATTCTTGCAGGTAGCCGGAGCCGCGGGATTGCTGGCGACCGGGGCCGCGGGGGCTGTGACGGCATGCTCCAAGCCGAAGCCGGCACCGGGCACCGCCGGCGGCGGGGCGGTGACGGTGACCCATCTGTTCGGTCAGACGGTCATACCGGAGCCACCCAAGCGGGTTGTCAGCGCCGGCTACACCGAGCAGGACGATTTGCTCGCCCTCGACGTGATGCCCATCGCGGTGACCAACTGGTTCGGCGACCAGCCGTTCGCGGTGTGGCCCTGGGCGCAATCCAAACTCGGTGGGGCACAACCGGTTCTACTCAGTCTGGACAACGGGATCCAAATCGATCAGATCGCCGGTCTTAAGCCAGATCTGATTGTCGCGACGAACGCCGGCCTGGACGCTGACACCTACCAGAAGCTCTCGGCCATCGCCCCGACCATCGCGCAATCCGACGGCGACGCGTTCTTCGAGCCCTGGAAAGACCAGGCCACCAAGATCGGTCAGGCGGTGTTCAAGGCCGACCAGATGAAGTCGCTGGTCGACTCCGTCGATAAGAGGTTCACCGAGGTCGCCCAGAGAAATCCCCAGTGGAAGGGCAAGAAGGCGCTGCTGATGCAGGGCCGGCTGTGGCAGGGCACGGTGATCGCCACCGCCGCGGGCTGGCGGACTGACTTCTTGAACCAGATGGGCCTGGTCATCACCGACAGCATCAAGTCCTACGCCACCGATCACCGCGCGGTGATCCCCCGCGACCACATCAAAGAGGTGCTCGATTCCGCCGATGTGGTGATCTGGCAGACAGAGAGCCCCGAAGACGAGCAGGCGCTGCTCGCTGACCCCGAGGTGGCGGGTTCGCAGGCGACCGCACAGAAGCGCCACATCTTCACAACGAAGGATCTGGCCGGCGCGATCGCCTTCGCTTCGCCGCTGAGCTATCCACTGGTGGCGAACCAATTGCCAGCGCAGATTGGCCCGATCCTAGGCTGATCAGGCCTAGCCGGCGCTTGCTTGAGCGTTTGCTAAGGCAGCTCTGGCAGTGCTCGAAGGTTCCTCGCCAGTCCGCTAGTGCCGGGCTACCGTGAACTATGAGCGTGACGGAGATCACCGACTTGGCATGCAGCGTCATTGATTACGGGGACCAGGCGCTGATGCTGCAATGCGACAGCACTGAAGAGGTGCTGGCGTGTGCGGATGCGCTGAAGGCGGCGCAATTACCCGGCGTGGTCGACGTCGTTCCCGCCTCGGCCACGGTGCTGGTCAAACTGGATGGGCCCCGCTTTCAGGGGGTGACTCGCCAGCGCCTGCGCAAGTTACGGGTTACCCCGGGCGCTCCCGGACTCGAAGTTGCTGACGCTTCGGCGGACACCGTCATTGTCGACGTCGTCTACGACGGGCCCGACCTGGCCGAGGTTGCCGACCGCACCGGCCTGAGCACCGCGCAGGTGATCCACGCGCACACCAGCACCCGTTGGCGGGTCGGATTCAGTGGATTCGCGCCCGGTTTCGCGTATCTGATCGGCGGCGACGAGCGGCTTCGAGTGCCACGCCGTTCGGAACCACGGACCTCGGTGCCGGCCGGATCGGTAGGTCTGGCCGGCGAATTCAGCGCGGTATATCCGCGCCAGTCCCCGGGCGGGTGGCAGCTCATCGGCCACACCGACGCGGTGCTGTGGGACATCGACCGCCCTGACCCCGCGCTGCTCACCCAGGGCATGTGGGTCCAGTTCCGGGCCGTATGAGGAGACCGGCGATGACGACGCTGGAGATTCTGCGCAGTGGACCGTTAGCCGTCGTCCAGGACCTCGGCCGCCCCGGCTTGGCCCACCTCGGCGTCGGCAGGTCCGGCGCCGCCGACCGTCGTTCCCACACGCTGGCCAACCGACTCGTCGCCAACCCTGCCGATCGCGCCACCGTCGAAGTGACATTCGGGGGTTTCGCGGCCCGAGTCCGCGGCGGCGACGTCGACATCGCGGTGACGGGCGCGGACGCCAACCCCAGCGTCAGCGGAACCATGTTCGGCACCAACAGCATTCAGCGGGTTCGGGACGGTCAGGTGCTATCCCTGGGTACCCCGCGGGCCGGGCTGCGCTCGTACCTGGCGGTACGCGGCGGCCTGTGCGTCACGCCGGTACTCGGCTCACGCAGCTACGACGTGATGTCGGCAATCGGGCCACTGCCACTGCAACCCGGCGATGTGCTGCCGGTGGGTGAACACAGCGACGAGTACCCCGAACTCGACCAAGCCCCGGTCGCCGCGATCGACACGCACCTGGTCGAGCTACAGGTCATTGCGGGACCGCGCGACGACTGGCTGGCAGATCCCGACGCCTTGGTGCATACCACCTGGATGGCCTCCGACCGTAGCGACCGAGTGGGTATGCGATTGGAGGGCCGGCCGCTGCGGCACCGCTGGCCCGATCGACAGCTGCCCAGCGAGGGCGCAACGCGGGGCGCAATCCAGGTGCCGCCCAACGGTTTACCGGTGATCCTGGGACCCGATCACCCAATCACGGGCGGTTACCCGGTGGCCGGCGTAGTGATCGATGAGGACATCGACAAGGTCGCCCAGGTGCGACCGGGCCAACAAGTACGACTGCATTGGTCCCGCCCCAGAAAGCCCCGGTAACCAAAGCCTGGTAGACAAAGATCGTGCACACCGCGCGCCTGGTCCACACCGCGGATCTCGACAGCGACACTCTCACGCGCATCTGCCGGATGGTCACGACGGCCTTCGCCGGCGACTTCGCCGACACCGACTGGGAACACGCCCTCGGCGGCATGCACGCGCTCATCTGGCACCATGGCGCGATCATCGCGCACGCCGCGGTGGTGCAGCGACGGCTGGTCTACCAGGGCAGTGCGCTGCGCTGCGGCTACGTCGAAGGTGTTGCGGTGCGCGAAGATTGGCGCGGAAAGGGACTGGTACGGGCGCTACTGGACGGCGTCGAGCAGGTGATGCGCGGCGCCTACCAGGTCGGCGCACTCAGCTCGTCGACCCAGGCCCGCGGACTCTACGCTGCCCGCGGCTGGACGCCGTGGCTCGGACCGACGTCGGTGCTCGCTCCCGAGGGCCCTACCCGCACGCCAGATGACGACGGGTCGGTGTTCGTCCTTCCGGTGAGTGTGAACCTGGACACTTCGGCGGAGCTGACGTGCGACTGGCGCGACGGAGACGTCTGGTAAACCGTCTCACAGCACCCCTGGTGGTGCGGTGATCGAAAGTTCACTCCCGGGTCACTGCTTGAAGCGCTCGGGCAACAAAGGATTCGTAACGTGATCGGTGGCTAAGCCGAATACGTTAGGAGTCTTCATGATTGCCGAGTGGGCCAGATCACACAGGGGCCGTTCGCACGTGATTTCGGACTGGGACCCCGAAGATGTCGTGGCGTGGGAGGCCGGGAACAAGAAGGTCGCCCGGCGCAACCTGATCTGGTCGGTTGCCGCGGAGCACATCGGGTTCTCCGTCTGGTCCATCTGGTCGGTGATGGTGCTTTTCATGCCCGCCTCGGTGTACGGCTTCTCCGCCGGCGATAAGTTTCTGCTGGGCGCCACCGCGACGTTGGTCGGTGGCTGCCTGCGGTTTCCCTACACGTTTGCCACCGCAAAATTCGGCGGACGCAATTGGACGATATTTTCGGCTATGGTACTGCTGATTCCGACCATCGGCAGCATGCTCCTCCTTGCCAATCCCGGTTTGCCACTGTGGCCTTACCTGGTGTGCGCGGCGCTTGCCGGACTTGGTGGTGGCAACTTCGCGTCGTCCATGACGAACATCAACGCCTTCTACCCGCAGCGACTCAAGGGCTCGGCGTTGGCCCTCAACGCCGGCGGCGGCAACCTCGGAGTGCCGATGATCCAGCTGATCGGCCTGCTGGTGATCGCGACGGTCGGCGACCGCCAGCCCTACTGGGTTTGCGCCGTCTACCTGGTGCTGTTGGCCGTCGCCGGCATCGGCGCGGCGCTCTATATGGACAACCTGAAGCAGTACCGCATCGAGTTGAACACGATGCGCGCGGTGCTGGCCGAGAAGCACACCTGGGTGATCTCGCTGCTGTACATCGGCACCTTCGGTTCGTTCATCGGCTTCTCTTTCGCATTCGGCCAGGTGCTGCAGATCAACTTCATCGCCGGGGGTCAGAGCACCGGGCAGGCAGCGCTACACGCCGCCCAGATCGCCTTCCTGGGACCATTATTGGGATCCGCGTCACGTGTGTACGGCGGCCGCCTGGCGGACCGTATCGGCGGCGGCCGCGTCACCCTGGCCGCGTTCTGCGCCATGATCTTGGCGGCTGGAATACTGGTCTCTGCAAGCACTTTCGGTGATCACCACCATGGCCCCGCGCCGGCCGCCACGATGATCGGCTATATCGCCGGGTTCGTCGCGCTGTTCATCCTGTCCGGAATCGGCAATGGCTCTGTGTACAAGATGATTCCGTCGATATTCGAGGCACGCAGCCACTCGCTACCGGTTAGCGAGGCCGAGCGGCGACAGTGGTCACGGTCCATGTCCGGCGCCTTGATCGGATTCGCCGGGGCCATCGGCGCACTGGGCGGCGTGGGCGTCAATCTCGCTCTGCGCCAGTCATATCTGACCAGTGGCACCGCGACGTCAGCGTTCTGGGTATTCGTCGGGTTCTACGTCGGCGCATCCTTACTGACTTGGGCGATCTACGTGCGCAAGCCGCTAGCGGCGACCAACCACCTGCCGGACAGTGCCGCGCCGGCCGGCCTGGCCTACGTCTAGACTGCCAGCGACCTACCAGACAACTGGAATTCAACTTTCAGCCGATATCGGCCCTGCTGAGTTGACTGCCGCCCTGCTCGATGTGAGCATCGAAACAGACAGCGGCGCAAGCCTCTTCACTTAAATGTGGCCACCGACACACCCCGCACGAATGTGACGAAAACCCAGGTGAGGGCAATGCAGCAGCAATGCTAGGTAACGAAGTGGAAATCTCGAGGGCATATAAAGGTGTTATGGCTCAGCCATCGTCTGCGCCACTAACTGGCTACCGGATAGCAGTGACATCAGCCCGCCGTTCGGAGGAGCTGTGTGCACTGCTACGTCGTCATGGAGCCGAAATCTTCGCCGCCCCGGCGATCAACATGATCTCACTGCCTGACGATGATGAACTGCACAGCAATACCGAAGCTTTGATCGCCGATTCGCCGGACATTCTCATCGCTCACACCGGGATCGGGTTTCGGGGCTGGGTGGCCGCGGCCGAGGGCTGGGGTTTGGCCACCGAACTCATGGAGTCCCTGTCGTCGGCGCGGGTGATTTCCCGTGGCCCCAAAGCGACTGGCGCACTGCGTGCCGCCGGCCTGCGCGAGGAGTGGTCGCCCGAGTCGGAGTCTTCACAGGAAGTCCTGGAGTATCTGCTCGAGGGCGACGTGGCCGGTAAGCGCATCGCTATTCAGTTGCACGGCGCCGCCGACGGCTGGGATCCGTTTCCGGAATTCCTCGCTGCACTCAGTGACGCGGGTGCCGAGGTGGTTCCGATCCGGGTATACCGTTGGACACCAACGCCATTGGGTGGCGAATTCGACCAACTGGTCACGGGGATCGGTCGACGACAGTTCGACGCCGTGAGCTTCACGTCGGCACCCGCGGCCGTAGCGGTATTGGAACGCAGCCGCGAACTCGACATCGAAGACCAGGTGCTGGAAGCTTTGCGCTCCGGCGTGCATGCCATGTGTGTCGGCCCGGTGACGTCACGGCCACTGATTCGCCGCGGCATCCCGACGTCCGCGCCGCAGCGAATGCGGTTGGGGGCCTTGGCCCGGCACATCGCCGAAGAACTCCCGTTGCTGGGTTCCTGCAGCGTCAAAGCTGCCGGGCACCTGATCGACATTCGGGGCACCTGCGTCCTAGTCGACGGTTCGGTCAAGACGGTTTCGGGGTCGGGCATGGCGATTCTGCGCGCATTGACGCAACGCCCGGGTGACGTTGTGGGCCGCGCCGAGCTACTCCGCGTGCTGCCCGGCAACGGCGACGACACGCACGCGGTGGACACCGCCGTGCTGCGACTGCGAACAGCTCTGGGCGACAAGAACATCGTCGCCACGGTAGTCAAGCGCGGATACCGGCTGGCCCTCGACAGCGATCCGGACGGCGGGCCTGACACGGAGCACGAGATCGCATGAGCCTGATCTTGACCGCGCACGGCACACGCCGCGCGGCGGGTATCGCAATGATCGGCGACCTTGCCGCCCGGGTGAGTGAACTACTGGACCGCAACGTCCAGGTCGCATTCGTCGACGTGTTGGGACCCACGCCCAGCGACATACTTTCGAGCCTGCCCATCGGTCGGCAGGATTGCCCGCCTGCAATCGTGGTGCCGGCCTTTCTATCTCGCGGGTACCACGTCCGCGCCGATCTGCCGGCACACATCGCGGCCAGCGGGCACCCGAACGTGAGCACCACGCCCGCTTTGGGACCCGGTCCGGAGATCGCCCAGATCCTGCGGCAGCGACTAGCGGAATCCGGTCTAAGAGCACGCGATTCGGTCATTCTTGCGGCGGCCGGCACCTCAGATCGCCGGGCCCGAGCGGATTTACACCACGCGGCGGTGCTGTTGTCGGCGCTGACGGGATCGCGGGTTGACTTGAGTTTCGTCTCGGCCGCCATCTCCAACGAGATTCCGGATGTGCGCCAAGCCGTCGCCGACGCCCGTCGGCGCGGCGCGAAGCGGGTCGCGGTCGCCTCTTACCTACTGGCCGACGGTCTTTTCCAGCAGCGGCTGCACGATTGCGGCGCGGATCTGGTGACGCAACCGCTCGGTACTCATCCTGGGTTGGCGCGCTTGGTGGCCAGCCGATTTCGCCGAGCGATCCTACCTTCGCGTCCGGCCATCAAAGTGGTTTGCCGATAAGGCACGCCGACACCGGCAACACTTGATCTTTGGTGATATCCAGGCAATCCTGGCTACATGGCGCGCAACGAAGAGCCCCAACGTGGGCTCCTCGACCCAGTAGCGAAGATGCTACGTTTGCCATTCGGCACACCGGAGTTCATCGACCGGATCGTTACCGGAAGCGTTAATCAGGTAGGCCGTCGAACGCTCTACGTGCTGATCACCACCTGGGATGCGGCGGCGGGCGGCCCTTTTGCCGCCAGTGCGATCGCATCCACCGGAATGGCCAAGACCGCCGAGGTGGTCCAGTCCATGTTCGTCGGGCCGGTCTTCAACCCGCTGCTGCGGATGTTGGGTGCTGACAAGGTCGCCATCAGGGCGTCGCTGTGCGCCTCGCAACTGGTGGGACTGGGCATCATGCGCTACGGAGTCCGCTCCGAACCAATGCACTCGATGACGGTGGACCAGTTGGTCGACGCAATCGGCCCGACTATGCAGCGTTACCTCGTCGGCAAGATCGACTGAGCTGGCTTTATGGCCGCGTCATATAGCGGTTAAGCAGCCATCCGCGCGGCGAACCGGCCAACCTGAATGCGACCGTCAGCGGTCACCCGCACCGGGTACACCGGCACCGACACGTTTTCATCGTCGAGGCAAGTACCGTCATCCAGCGCGAAAGCCTGCTTGAGGATCGGTGATTGGACCGTCGCACGGCCGGCCCGGTCGCCGACGATCCCGCGGGACAACACCGCAGCGCCGGAGAACGGATCAACGTTGCCGACCGCGCGCACCGAGCCGTCGTCGAGCCGGAACAACGCCGCCTGGCAACCGTCGTCGAGCATCACGCCGACGCCACGTCCGGGAATCAGGTGGTCGTATGCGCAGGCGGTGGTCCATGCCTGAATGTGGTTGAGAAGTGTCATTTCTTCTTTCCTCCCTGTTGCTCGGATAAGGCGTGCGGTCTAGGACCGGACTCGCGGGATGCCAATGGGAACCGGCACTTTTCTGCCGGCACGTTCGGTAAAGGTCACTGTCGGATCGACGGCGTCAGGCGCGTTGACGAAGGAAACGAACCGGGACAGCTTGTCCGGGTCCTCCAACACGCCCTTCCATTCGCACTGGTAGTTGTCCACGTGGCGCTCCATCGCAGCCTCGAACTCCTCGGCCAGGCCCAGCGAGTCCTCGCAAACGACCTCGCGTATGTGGTCCAGACCCAGCGTTTCCACCCATGGCGCGGTGCGCTGCAGCCGGTCGGCGGTGCGGATGTAATACATCAGGAACCGGTCGATGTAGCGGACCAGCGTCGCGGAGTCCAGGTCGCTGGCCATCAGCAGCGCATGCTTGGGGGTCATGCCGCCGTTACCCCCGACGTAGAGGTTCCAGCCCTTTTCGGTGGCGATGATGCCTACGTCCTTGCCGCGCGCCTCGGCGCACTCGCGCGCACAACCCGAGACACCCAGCTTGATCTTGTGCGGTGCCCGCAGGCCGCGGTAGCGCAATTCCAGGTCGATGGCCAACTGCACCGAATCTTGTTGCCCGTAGCGGCACCAGTCGCTGCCGACACAGCTCTTCACCGTGCGCAGGGCCTTGCCGTAAGCGTGGCCCGATTCCATCCCGGCGTCGACCAGTCGCTTCCAGATCGCCGGCAGCTGGTCCACTCGCGCGCCGAACATATCGATCCGCTGGCCGCCGGTGATCTTGGTGTAGAGCCCGAAGTCCTGGGCGATCTGACCGATCAGGATCAGGTGCTCGGGCTTGATGTCACCGCCAGGAACCCGCGGCACCACCGAATAGCTGCCGTTCTTCTGAATGTTGGCCAGGAAGTGGTCATTGGAGTCCTGCAGCGAAGCCTGCTCGCCCTCCAGGATGTGCTCCGAACCCGTCGACGCGAGGATCGAGGCCACCACGGGTTTGCAGATATCGCAACCTTTTCCGTGGCCGAAGCGCTCCAGCAGGCCGGAGAAGGTGCGGATCTCGGTCGCCGAGATGATCTGGAAGAGCTCAGCCCGCGACTGGCCGAAGTGCTCACACAACGCCTTTGACTGCTTCACCCCCTCGGCTTCCAGTAGTTGCTTGAGCAACGGCACACACGACCCGCACGATGTCCCCGCCGTGGTGCACGCTTTCAGCGCCGGAACGTCGCCGCAGCCGTCGGCGATGGCGCACTTCAAGTCACCTTTGGTGACGTTGTTGCAGGAACAGATCTGCGCCGAATCCGGCAGCGCCCCAATACCTAACGCACCCGCGCCGTCCCCAGATCCGGCAGGTGCGATGAGCGCCAACGGATCTCCGGGCAGTTCGCTGCCGACCATGGGGCGCAACACCCCGTACGACGACGCATCGCCGACCAACACCCCGCCGAGCAGTGTCTTGGCGTCGTCGGAAAGCACCAGTTTCGCGTAAGTGCGGTTCACCGCGTCGTTGACGGCGACCTCGAGGCAGTTATCAGTGGTCCCCATTGCGTCGCCGAAGCTGGCAACGTCCACGCCCAGCAACTTGAGCTTGGTGGACAGGTCGGCTTCAGGGAATTCCGCGACGCCGTCAAGCAGTCGGTCGGCCACCACTTCGGCACTGGTGTAACCGGGCCCAACCAGGCCGTAGCACTTCCCGTCGATCGCGGCCACCTCGCCGATCGCATAGATGTCGGGATCGCTGGTGCGGCAGGCTAAATCGGTGAGTACTCCGCCCCGAGGAGCAACGTCGAGGCCCGCCGCGCGCGCCAATGCATCCCGTGGCCGGATACCCGCCGCAAAGATCACCACTCCGGCATCGATGGTGTTGCCGTCGCTCAGGCTAACCCGCACCGATTCGGTGCCGTCCGAATGTGCAACCGACTCAATCGATTCGGTGCCGGTTCCGACGTGGATAGCGATGCCCAGGTCCGAAATCATCCTGGCCAGCAGCGCACCGCCGGCCTCGTCGATCTGCTGTGCCATCAACCGCGGCATCATCTCGACAACGTGCGTCGGTAATCCGAACTGGCTCAACGCATTGGCGGCTTCCAAACCCAACAGGCCGCCGCCGATCACGACGCCGGCGAGCGCGTGCCCCGATTCCTGGGCACGCTGCGCGCCGGCGCGGATGGCGTCGAGATCGTCGAGCGTGCGGTAAACGTGGCACATCGGCAACTCGTGACCGGTCACCGGCGGGACGAAAGCGTAAGACCCGGTGGATAGCACCAGCGAGTCATACGGGTGGCGCTGTCCGTCGGTGGTCACCACAGTCTTTGTCGCCCGGTCGATTTCGGCGACGCGGGTGTTCAGCAGCAACTGCACCTGCTCGTCGCCGACGTAGTCGTTGCCGGGAAGCGCGAGCAGACTGCGGTTCCAGCTTTCGGTGTATGAGGTGAGGCCGACACGGTCGTAGGCCGCATCGGCCTCCTCGGCGAGCACGGTGATGCGCCACGAACCACTGGTGTCACGGGCGCGTAGCGCTTCGACGAACCGATGGCCCACCATGCCGTGGCCGATCACGACAACGCGACCGACGGCAGCGCGCGCGGGAGTACTTCCGGCTGAGGACATGTCACGAGCCTACGAACGCGATGTTGCCGAAAATGACGCGAAATGTGACGCGTGCATCACGCCGTGCTCACAGCTGAAAAGTGTCTGTGTGACGAAGTTCGCTCTGGGCGAACGCCCAGGTGGAACTTCAGCGTAGGAGACTCAAGTTCTATCGGATAGCCGACCGACCCAGCGTCGGGCACAGCTAACTCACAACGAAGAAGAAGGAGTTGTCCATGAGTAATCTCGCAATGTGGTCGCGTCCGTCGTGGGACACCGACCGGTGGCTCGCCCGTGTTTCAAGTGACTTTTTCGGTCCCGCCGCGGCGGACTGGCAAAAGCCTGTGAGCAGCGGATTCAACCCAGCGGCCGAGGTCGTGAAGGACGGCGATGACGCGGTGGTGCGGCTAGAGCTCCCCGGCGTCGATGTGGCGAAGGACGTCAACGTCGAGGTCGACAAGGGCCGCCTGGTCATCCATGGCGAACACCGTGACGCCCTCGCCGAGCAGGAAGAAGGGGACAAGAAGAGCCGGTCGCTGCGGGAGATCCGTTACGGCTCGTTCCGCCGGTCGTTCCAACTGCCCGCGCACGTCACCAGCGATGCGATCGCGGCGTCCTACGACGCGGGCGTGCTGACCGTCCGGGTCGCCGGTGCCTATGCGGGCGCGCAGGCCCAGCGCATCGAGATCACCAACTAGGCGCGACCACGCGAACAGCCGCAAAAGTCCCGGCACGCACGGCGTGTCGCGGGCTTTTGCGGCTGCTCGGCATCACTGCCAGCGGCCCAGGATCTCCTTGGCCCGCGCGGACAACGCAAACTGCAGGAACGGCCCGAAGCTGACCCGCGCAACACCGAGCGGGCCGAATGACGCCGGGTCGTCCTGGTCCGGCAACGCGATCGCGTTGACCGGCAGTGGCAACTCAGATGTCAACCGCTGCAACGTTTCCGGACTGTGACGTCCCACCGGGTAGAGAACATCGGCGCCTGCTGCGGCAGCCTCGGCCAGCCTCACCACGGCCCGCTCGACCCGGTCCGACTCGTCACCGTCTTTGCGAATGAAGAGGTCGGTGCGAGCGTTGATCACCACATGCACCCCGGACGCCTCGGCCGCGGACCGTAACTCGGCGACGAGTTCGGCGTGCTCGCCGACCGAGCGCAGTCGCCCGCCTTCGGAGTGAATGGTGTCCTCGATGTTGCAGCCGACCACACCCACTTCGAGCAGTCCGTCGATGAGGCGCGGCGCAGGTAGTCCGTAGCCCGATTCGATGTCCAGCGATACCGGCACGTCAACCGACGCGGTGATCTGGGCGACCCGGGTCAGGGCCTCGTCGAACGACAGGCCCTCCTTATCGGGTTTCCCGACCGAATCAGCGAGCGGATGGCTGCCCACCGTCAGCGCGACAAAGCCGGCATCGACCGCCAATCGAGCCGACCAGGCGTCCCACACCGTTGGCAGAATGACCGGGCTCCCCGGTTGATGCAGGGCCAGAAACGCCGCAGCGCGTTCGGGCAGACCAGGTTCGTACGGCATGGCGGCAATGCTTTCTGTTGCAATCCGATGGCGGGACACGACTCACCCGACGCTCGGGTGAAACAGCGGATAGTATCGGCTGAGTATTGTGATTTGTAACACCTTCAGCCCAGGGAGCATCGATTGTCCACGACCACCGAAATCGCCGAACTCCACAACCTCATGAGGGGCCTGCGGCGGTGCGTGGCCTCACTGAAGTCGCGATACGGAGACAACCCGGCCACACGCCGCATCATCATCGACGCTGACCGTATCCTCAGCGATATCCAATTACTGGACACTGATGTTGCCGAATTAGACCTCGCCCGTGCGACTGTGCACCACTCCGGTGAGAAGATCGCGATCCCAGATGGCGAGTACGACAGCGACTTCTGGCGCGACGTCGACGACGAGGGTGTCGGGGGTCACAACCGGTCTTGACAGCGCCGCCCGACACAATGACGGGTGTGCTTTCTGTGTAACCTTCGAACTACAGCCCGTTCGAAGAGGAACACCATAAATGAGCGCACCAACGGCGAGTAGCCGTTCTGAGTCTGGCGTTTTTTCACCAACCCGCGCTGAAATCGCGCAGAAGACGCTTCGCACCGACAAGTGGTGGCTGCAGCCGCTGCGGATCAACTTGGGGTTCGCCGCATTTCTGATCTACGCCACGGCGCGCGGATTGCAGAAGGAATACTTCTACGTCCCCCAGTACCACTACCTGACGCCGTTCTACTCGCCGTGCATGGCCAAGGCCTGCGGTGAGGCCAGCGAATTCTGGCCGCAGATTCTGCCGGACTGGTGGTTCGTGCCGTATGCGGCGTTGACGCTGCCGTTCCTGCTGCTATTCCGGCTCACCTGCTACTACTACCGCGGCGCCTATTACCGCACGGTGTGGCAGTCACCTACCGCCTGCGCCGTGGCCGAGCCCCGCGTGCACTACTCCGGCGAGACCAAGCTTCCCCTGATCATCCAGAACACGCACCGGTACTTCTTCTACATCGCCGGCCTCATCTCGATCATCAACACTTACGACGCGATCGTCGCGTTCCATTCCGGCGGCGAGCATGGTGGCTTCGGGTTCGGCCTGGGCAACATCATCCTGCTCGGCAACGTGATCATGCTGTGGATCTACACGCTGTCCTGCCACTCCTGCCGGCACGTGACCGGCGGACGGCTCAAGCACTTCTCCAAACACCCTGTGCGGTATTGGATCTGGACGCAGGTCAGCAGGATCAACACCAAGCACAAGATGTTCGCGTGGATCACGCTGGGCACGCTGATGCTGACCGACTTCTACGTGATGCTGGTAGCCAGCGGCACCATCTCCGACATCAGGTTCATCGGCAGCTGACCAGCCCGTCAGCTGCAAGAACGAATATCGAAAATTTGAGTGAGGTTTCATGGTTGAGGTCGAACGGCATGCCTACGACGTAGTCGTAATCGGCGCCGGCGGCGCGGGATTGCGTGCGGTCATCGAGGCGCGCGAACACGGCCTGAAGGTCGCGGTGGTGACCAAATCGCTTTTCGGCAAAGCGCATACGGTGATGGCCGAGGGTGGCTGCGCCGCCTCCATGGGTAACGCCAACCCGAAAGACAACTGGCAGACGCACTTTGGCGACACCATGCGCGGCGGCAAGTTCCTGAACAACTGGCGGATGGCCGAATTGCACGCCAAGGAAGCACCCGACCGGGTGTGGGAGCTGGAGACCTACGGCGCACTGTTCGACCGCACCAAAGACGGACGCATCAGCCAGCGCAACTTCGGCGGGCACACGTACCCACGGCTGGCGCATGTGGGCGACCGAACCGGCCTGGAGTTGATCCGCACCATGCAGCAGAAGATCGTTTCGCTGCAGCAGGAGGACTTCGCCGAATTCGGTGACTACGAAGCGCGAATCAGGGTGTTCGCCGAGTGCGCCATCACCGACTTGCTCAAAGACGGTGACGCGATCGCCGGGGCGTTCGGATACTGGCGCGAGAGCGGCAAGTTCGTCTTGTTCGAGGCGCCCGCGGTGGTGCTGGCCACGGGCGGGATCGGCAAGTCGTTCAAGGTGACCTCGAACTCCTGGGAGTACACCGGCGACGGGCACGCGCTCGCGCTGCGCGCCGGCGCCACGTTGATCAACATGGAGTTCATCCAGTTTCACCCGACGGGCATGGTGTGGCCGCTCAGTGTGAAGGGGATTCTGGTCACCGAAGGTGTCCGCGGTGACGGCGGAGTTTTGAAGAACTCCGAGGGAAAGCGCTTCATGTTCGGCTACATCCCGCCGGTGTTCAAAGGCCAGTACGCGGAGACCGAGGACGAGGCCGACCAGTGGCTCAAGGACAACGACTCGGCTCGCCGCACCCCGGACCTGCTGCCGCGTGACGAGGTCGCGCGCGCGATCAACTCCGAGGTCAAGGCCGGCCGCGGCACCCCGCACGGTGGGGTTTACCTCGACATCGCATCCCGGCTCACCCCCGAGGAAATCAAGCGGCGCCTGCCGTCGATGTACCACCAGTTCATGGAACTGGCGGAGGTCGACATCACCAAGGAAGCCATGGAAGTCGGGCCCACCTGTCACTACGTGATGGGCGGTGTGGAAGTCGACGCCGACACCGGCGCGGCCAAGGTCCCCGGGCTGTTCGCGGCGGGAGAATGCTCCGGCGGCATGCACGGGTCCAACCGGTTGGGCGGGAACTCACTGTCCGACCTGCTGGTCTTCGGCCGCCGCGCCGGACTGGGGGCTGCTGACTACGTGGGACGACTGAGCAACCGTCCGGCGGTCTCCCCCGAAGCGGTCGAGGCGGCCGCCGCGCTCGCTCTCAACCCCTTCGAAGGGCCGAAAGACGGTTCGGCGCCGGAGAATCCGTACGCCCTGCAGAGCGATCTGCAGCACGTGATGAACGACCTGGTGGGCATCATCCGCAAAGAGGAAGAGATCACCCAGGCGCTGTCGCACTTGCAGGAGCTCTGGACGCGCTACAAGAACGTGCAAGTCGAGGGCCAGCGGCGATACAACCCCGGTTGGAATCTGGCGATCGACCTGCGCAACATGCTGCTGGTCAGCGAATGTGTGGCCAAGGCCGCCCTGCAGCGCACCGAGAGCCGCGGCGGCCACACCCGCGACGACCACCCCGGCATGGACTCCGGCTGGCGCCAGACGCTGCTGGTGTGCCGGGAGTCAGACGGTTCGGACGACAGCGTCCACGTCAACATCACCCAGGAACCCCAGATACCGATGCGGCCCGACTTGCTCGAGCTCTTCAAAGTCTCTGAACTGGAGAAGTACTACACCGCTGACGAGCTGGCTGAGCACCCGGAACGGAGATCGTAATGGCGTACAACGCAAGCTTGCAGGTCTGGCGCGGCGATGAGAGCGGCGGCGACCTCGAGGACTTCACCGTCGAGGTCAACGAGGGCGAGGTGGTGCTCGACGTCATCCACCGCCTTCAGCAGACGCAGACGCCCGACCTGGCCGTGCGGTGGAACTGCAAGGCCGGCAAATGTGGATCCTGCTCTGCCGAGATCAACGGTCGGCCGCGCCTCATGTGCATGACCCGGATGTCGACCTTCGAGGAGAACGAGGTCGTCACCGTCACCCCGATCCGGACCTTCCCGGTGATCCGTGACCTGGTGACCGACGTGTCGTTCAACTACCAGAAGGCACGCGAGATCCCGTCGTTCACACCGCCCAAAGACCTGCAGCCCGGCGAATACCGGATGGCCCAGGTCGATGTGCAACGGTCGCAGGAGTTCCGTAAGTGCATTGAATGCTTCCTGTGCCAGAACGTCTGCCACGTGATCCGTGACCACGACGACAACAAAGAGGCGTTCGCCGGACCGCGTTTCCTGATGCGGATTGCTGAGCTCGACATGCATCCGCTCGACACGGTGGACCGGCAGAAACAAGCGCAAGAAGAGCATGGCCTGGGCTACTGCAACATCACCAAGTGCTGCACCGAGGTGTGCCCGGAGCACATCAAGATCACGGATAACGCGCTGATTCCGATGAAAGAGCGGGTCGCCGACCGCAAATACGACCCGATCGTGTGGTTGGGCAACAAGCTTTTCCGTCGTTAGGCACTCGTAACACCGGGTACCCGTTGGGTATGCGGGAAACAACCAGCGTCAATGAGATACGAACGGCGATCCGGGAGTTGTCCGTCCGCGCCGAGCTGGCGCACAAAGAGGGACGGCACGACGACGCGGCCGAAGTCGAGGGACGGATCGACGCCTACCGGAAACAACTGGGCGAGCGTCCCTGACGCACCGCCGCAGTTCAGCCGTCGAGACGGCGAAATACGCTGCGGTGAAACACGATCGGCGCTACTTCGGCGTCGACCGTGACGTCGCTGACGCGCAACACCACAATGGTGTGATCACCGGCCGGAATCAGTTGCTCGATTGCACTTTCCAGCCACAGGCCGGTGCCCTCGATGAACACCGCGCCCGACGTCCTGGAAACCGTTTGTAATCCGGCGAACCTGTCTCCTGTCTTGGCTGCCAGCGTCTTCGCCGCTTCGTCATGGGCCTCGCCGAGCACGCTGATACCCAGCGTCGGGACTCCCTTGAGCTTGGGCCAGGTGGTCGAGATGTTCTGCACGCAGAACGAGACCAGCGGCGGATCCAGCGAGACGGGCACGAAGGTGCTGGCCGCCAGGCCCTCCCGGACGCCGTCGACCACGGCGGCAATCGCCACCACGCCGGACGGGAAATGACCGAAAGCTTCCCGCAGTGATAGCGGTGTCAGGTTGTTGTTGGAGTTCACCGAGCCTATTCGCCCCTCGAGCCGAGAACGGGATTCTCGCTTTCGAGCGTACCCGGTGCATACCCGTGTGCGGCAGCCACATCCGGGTGCGCGCGCAACCTGCTCTTCCAGGCATTGCGGCCATAGACCGAGTGGATCGGGTCGGCGGGATCAACACGCCGGGGTTGCCCCGTCTCGGCCGCCAGATCGGCCGGCAGCGTCAACACCGGTAGCTGCGCGTCCAGCCGGGGGTTGAAGAAGTACGGAACCGAAATCCGCTCCGAGGTTGCACCGCGCAGATTCACCCGGTGCTCGGTCGCCCGCAGGTAGCCGCCGCTGGCGACCTCGAGCAACTCTCCGATGTTGACGACAAAGGCCCCTTTTAAGACGGGCACAGCTACCCACTCTTCCTCGTGCGGCCGCCGCACCTGCAGACCCTGGCTACCCGGTTCGGCCAGCAGCAAGGTGAGCACCCCGGAGTCTTTGTGCGCGCCGACGCCCTGAGGGCTGGCCGCGCTGGCCGGATATCGCACGATCTTGATCAGGGTCGCCGGCGATTCCGCGAACGCCGCGTCGAACACGTCGGGTGCGCTGCCGAGCGAGGCCGCCCAGTGTTGCAGCAGGGTGCGCGACACTTCGGCCAGCGCGGCGTCCCACTCGGCGATGATCCCGGGCAGATCGGGCAGCGCCGCCGGCCACTGGTTGGGACCTTGCAGCCACAGGTAGTCGGGCCGGCCGGGTCCGCCGATCGGCGGGCGCTCCGGACCAATATCGAGTTGCTCCCGCCAGTCCACCTCACCGCGGGTCAATTCACCGCCAAGTCGGGTGTAACCGCGAAAGTGGGGGCTGCGCACCATCGCGATCGCGTCCTTGTCGGCCCGCGTCAAAGCAAACAACCGACGGGCCGCGTCGAGCACCCGCACCGCCAGCGATTCAGACACTCCGTGGCCGGTCAGATAGAAGAAACCCACCCGATGCGCCGCCTCGCGGAGCCTCTCGCGTAACAGTCCGGAATCCGCGTTGAGATCCACTACCGGAAGAGCCGTGACGGACCCCACACTTTTCATACTGAACATCATCGTCGCAGGTCGCGGCGGGTGCCAGCGCGTCGATCAGCGTGATCCCAACCGGTTGGTTGGGCTACGGGTGAAATGTAGCTCACAGTCACTTGCGCGCAGGTATCGAATCGATATATTTTAACAGTGTTACTGGTGGGTAACTTAGCCGCAAGTACCCAACCACAGGTGGCATTCTCAATGAGGAGGACCCGTAGTGAGCCACTACAAGAGCAACGTCCGCGACCAGGAATTCAACCTGTTCGAAGTTTTGGGTGTCGATAAGGCACTCGGCCAAGGTGAGTTCAGCGATCTGGACGCCGACACCGCCCGCGAAATGCTGGCCGAGGTCGCCCGTCTGGCCGAGGGACCCGTCGCCGCATCGTTCGTCGACGGTGACCGCAATCCGCCGGTCTTCGACCCGAACACGTTCTCGGTGAAACTGCCCGAGTCGTTCAAGAAGTCAGTCCGGTCGGTGCTGGACGCCGGTTGGGACAAGGCCGGCCTCGACGAGGAACTCGGCGGCATGCCGATGCCTCGCTCGCTGATGTGGGCCCTGCACGAGCACATCCTCGGCGCCAACCCGGCAGTGTGGATGTACACCGGCGGCGCAGGTTTCGCCCAGATCCTCTTCCACCTCGGCACCGAGGAGCAGAAGAAGTGGGCCGTCATCGCGGCCGAGCGCGCCTGGGGATCGACCATGGTGCTCACCGAGCCGGACGCCGGCTCCGATGTGGGTGCCGGCCGGACCAAGGCCGTGCAGCAGGAAGACGGCTCCTGGCACATCGACGGCGTCAAGCGGTTCATCACCTCCGCTGACTCCGATGACCTGTTCGAAAACATCTTCCACCTGGTGCTGGCGCGCCCAGAGGGAGCTGGTCCCGGCACCAAGGGGCTGTCGCTGTTCTTCGTGCCCAAGTTCCACTTCGACTCCGAGACCGGCGAGTTGGGCGAGCGGAACGGCGTGTTCGTCACCAACGTCGAGCACAAGATGGGCCTGAAGGTATCGACCACCTGCGAGTTGTCCCTGGGCCAGCACGACGTGCCCGCCAAGGGCTGGCTGGTAGGCGACGTGCACGAGGGCATCGCGCAGATGTTCGAGGTCATCGAGCAGGCCCGCATGATGGTCGGCACCAAGGCCATCGCCACGCTGTCCACCGGTTACTTGAACGCGCTGGAGTACGCCAAGTCCCGCGTGCAGGGCGCCGATCTGACTCAGATGACCGACAAGTCCGCGCCGCGGGTGACCATTACCCACCACCCCGACGTGCGCCGGTCGCTGATGACCCAGAAGGCTTACGCCGAAGGGCTGCGGGCGCTCTACCTGTTCACCGCGACCTTCCAGGACGCAGCGGTCGCTGACGCCGTGCACGGTGTCGACCCCGAGCTGGCGGCCAAGATCAATGACCTGATGCTGCCGATCGTCAAGGGTGTCGGCTCCGAGCAGGCCTACGCGAAGCTCACCGAGAGTCTGCAGACGCTCGGCGGGTCCGGCTTCTTGCAGGACTACCCGATCGAGCAGTACATCCGGGACGCCAAGATCGACTCCCTGTACGAAGGCACCACCGCCATCCAGGCGCAGGACTTCTTCTTCCGCAAGATCGTCCGCGACAAGGGCGTGGCGCTGGCCCACATCTCGGGTCAGATCCAGGAGTTCGTCGACAGCGAGTCCGGCAACGGGCGGCTCAAGACCGAGCGCGCTCTGCTGGCCAAGGCACTCACCGACGTCCAATCGATGGCGGCTACACTGACCGGCTACCTGATGGCCGCGCAGCAGGACGTCACCAGCCTCTACAAGGTTGGCCTGGGTTCGGTGCGCTTCCTGATGAGCGTCGGCGACCTCGTTATCGGCTGGTTGCTGCAACGTCAGGCGGCGGTGGCAATCGAGGCGCTGGACGCCGGCGCCACCGGTTCCGAGCGGTCCTTCTACGAGGGCAAGATCGCGGTGTCGTCGTTCTTCGCAAAGAACTTCCTACCGCTGTTGACCAGCACGCGCGACGTGATCGACGCCCTGGACAACGACATCATGGAGCTCGACGAGGCCGCTTTCTAAGCCTCTTCAAGCCGCGAAACGTAAAAGGTCCTCCACTCCCACAAAGGGGTGGAGGACCTTTTTGCGTTGCCGGCGTAACGACAGGATCAGCGAAAGCGATGCAAAAAGGCCGCCGCTGGATCCCCTCAGTCCAGCGGCGGCCCTTTTCGTTCGCCCGTCTGCGCTGACCGGCAATCGATCTGGGGATTGCCCCGCGTTGCCGTCGGGGTCGGGGGGTCAGACCACAACACGGGGCCATCCGGACCTTGTAATACCCACCTGTCCGTCGCACAAACCCCCCGACCGAAAAAACTGGGCGACCGATTCGTTTGGACCGGTTATGCCTCGAGAATGGCTGCCACGCCGAGCCCGCCTGCGGCGCATATCGAGATCAGCGCACGGACGGTGCCGTCGGTTTTCTGCTCTGCTTTGAGCTCCGCCAGTTGCTTGGCGGCTTGCGCCAGGATCCGCCCGCCGGTGGCGGCGAAGGGGTGTCCAGCGGCCAGCGACGAGCCGTTGACGTTGAGCTTGGACCGGTCGATGGAACCGAGCGCCTCGTCGAGGCCGAGCCGCTTCTTGCAGTACTCCTCGGACTCCCAGGCCTGCAGGTGCGCCAGCACCACCGACGCGAATGCCTCGTGGATCTCGTAGAAGTCGAAGTCCTGCAGCGTCAGGCCATTGCGCGCCAGCAGGCGCGGCACCGCGTAGGTGGGTGCCATCAGCAGCCCGTCATTGCCGCTCACGTAGTCCACAGCGGCGGTCTCGGAGTCGACGAGGTACGCCAGCGGAGTCAGCGAGTGGTCGGCGGCCCACTGTTCGGTCGCCAGCAATGCCACGGAGGCGCCGTCGGTCAGCGGCGTCGAGTTGCCCGCTGTCATCGTCGCGTCACCCGCCTTCACCCCGAAGACCGGGCGCAGCGAGGCCAGCTTCTCCACGCTGGAGTCCGGGCGCAGGTTGTCGTCGCGGTACAGGCCCAGGAACGGGGTCACCAGGTCGTCGAAGAAGCCGCGGTCGTAGGCGTCGGCCATGTTGCGATGGCTGGCGACGGCCAACTCGTCCTGGTCGACGCGCTTGATACCCAGTTGCTTGGCAGTGATGGCAGCGTGCTCACCCATCGACAGGCCGGTACGCGGTTCACCGTTTGTCGGAATGGCGACGCCGAGGTTCGCGGGCAACGTGCCGACGAGCTTCAGGCGCTGCACGTTCGACTTGGCGCGGCGCAACTTCAGCAGGGTGCGGCGCAAGTCGTCGCCCAGCGCGATAGGCGCATCGGAGGTGGTGTCCACCCCACCCGCGGCGGCTACCTCGTACCTGCCGGCGGCGATTCCGTCAGCCGCGGCGATGGCCGCCTGCAGACCGGTACCGCAGGCTTGCTGCACGTCGAACGCCGGCGTGTACGGAGAGAGTTCGGAGCCCAGCACCGACTCGCGCATCAGGTTGAAATCGCGGCTGTGCTTAAGCACAGCACCGCCGATTACCGCATCCAGTCGCTCGCCGGCCAGGCCGAACCGGTCCACCAACCCGCCCAGTGCGGCGGTGAACATGTCCTGGTTGGAGGCCTCGGCGTAGGCGCGATCGGATCGTCCGAACGGGATCCGGTTGCCACCCAGAACGGCGACGCGCCTTTTCGACTCGGAACTTGCAGGGCTCACGTTTGTCTCCGCTACTCGGGGGTTAGTTTTGGGGTATCCGCCTCTCCAGGCAATACTACTCACTGTTCTTACTCTGAAGTAAGTTCGCCCCAGACACACACGGAAGGCACCTCTGTGGCCACCAAGCGCTCGCCTGATCTGTTTTCTCAGGTCGTCAATTCCGGACCCGGATCGTTCCTGGCCAAGCAACTCGGCGTACCGCAACCTGAACCGCTGCGCCGCTACAGCGTCGGTGACGCCCCGCTGGCTGGATCGCTGCTGATAGGCGGCGAAGGACGAGTCGTCGAACCGCTGCGGGTGGCCCTGGACAGCGACTACGACCTGGTCTCTAACAATCTGGGCGGACGCTGGGCCGACTCGTTCGGCGGGCTGGTATTCGATGCGACGGACATCACCACACCGGCCGGACTCAAGGCGCTGCACAAGTTCTTCACCCCACTGCTGCGCAACGTCAAGCGCTCGGCACGCATCGTCGTCGTCGGCACCACACCCGAGGCCGCTGCCGGCGCCGAGGAACGCATCGCGCAGCGCGCGTTGGAGGGATTCAGCCGCTCGCTGGCCAAGGAAGTTCGCAACGGAACGACGGTGAACCTGGTGTATCTGGCACCGGACGCCAAACCGGCGGCCAGCGGCCTGGAATCCACCGTCCGGTTCCTGCTGTCGGCCAAGTCTGCCTACGTCGACGGCCAGGTCTTCTACGTCGGGTCCGAGGACTCCACCCCACCGGCCGATTGGGACAAGCCGCTGGACGGCAAGGTCGCCGTCGTGACCGGGGCGGCCCGCGGTATCGGTCGGACCATCGCCGAAGTGTTCGCCCGTGACGGTGCCCGGGTCGTCGCGATCGACGTCGAGTCGGCCGCCGACGCGCTGGCCGAAACCGCCAGCACGGTCGGCGGGACGCCGCTGTGGCTCGATGTGACGGCCGAGGATGCCGTGCAAAAGATCACCGACCACCTGCGCGACCATCACGGCGGACGGGCCGACATCCTGGTCAACAACGCCGGTATCACCCGCGACAAGCTGCTGGCCAACATGGACGACGCCCGCTGGGACGCCGTGCTGGCGGTAAACCTGTATGCGCCGCTGCGACTCACCGAAGGACTGGTCGACAACGGCACCCTCGGCGAGGGCGGCCGGGTGATCGGCCTGTCGTCCATCGCCGGAATCGCGGGCAACCGCGGGCAGACGAATTACGGCACTACCAAGGCAGGCATGATCGGCATCACGCAGGCGCTGGCGCCGAGTCTGGCCGAGAAGGGCATCACCATCAATGCGGTCGCACCGGGATTCATCGAAACCGAAATGACGGCCGCGATTCCGCTGGTTACCCGCGAGGCGGCTCGCCGGATGAGCTCGTTGCTGCAGGGTGGCCAACCCGTCGACGTCGCCGAGACCATCGCCTACTTCGCCAGCCCAGCATCAAATGCGGTGACCGGCAACGTGGTTCGAGTCTGCGGCCAGGGCCTGATCGGCGCCTGACACCAGGGCTGAAGGAGAAGATCATGAACCAACCAAGCGGTCTGAAGAACATGCTGCGCGCGGCGGCAGGGGCACTGCCCGGCGTGCCACGCTCGGATCAGCTACCTAACCGAACGGTGACCGTCGAGGAACTACCGATCGACCACACCAACGTTGCCGCCTATGCCTCGGTGACCGGACTGCAGTACGGCAACAACGTGCCCCTGACCTACCCGTTCGCGTTGACGTTCCCATCGGTCATGTCCCTGGTCACCGGGTTCGACTTTCCTTTTTCCGCAATGGGATCGGTGCACACCGAGAATCAGATCACGCAGTACCGGCCGATCGCGGTGACCGACACCGTGAGCGTGCAGGTGCATGCCGAGAACCTGCGCGATCACCGCAAAGGGCTGCTGGTCGACCTGGTGAGCGAGGTCAGCGTCGGCAACGAGCTGGCCTGGCACCAGGTGACGACCTTCCTGCACCAGCAGCGCACCAGCTTGTCGGGCGAACCGAAGCCACCACAAAAGAAGCAGCCCAAGCTGCCCCCGCCCGCTTCGCTGCTGCGCATCTCGTCCAGCCAGATCCGTCGCTACGCGTCGGTGGGTGGCGACCACAATCCGATTCACACCAGCGGGGTGGCCGCCAAGCTGTTCGGCTTCCCAACCTCCATCGCGCACGGAATGTTCAGTGCGGCAGCGGTATTGGCGAACATCGAGGGACGGTTCCCGGACGCGGTGCAGTACTCGGTGCGATTCGGCAAACCGGTACTGCTGCCGGCCACCGTGGGTCTCTATGTGGACGAGAAAGACGACACCTGGGAGCTGGCGCTACGCCATATCTCCAAGGGGTATCCACACCTGACCGGCAGCATCAAGCCGCTTTAGGCACGCCAAAAGCGTTTTACGTCAAGCGAACTGGATGAATCAGCGCTTCTTGGTGTGCGCAATCACGTCGATCGACGGGCTCTGGTCAGACTGGTCGCGCTTGGCGGCGCGTTTCTCTTTCAACGATTTGCCGGACTTTTTCGACATCGCCTGACGGGGATTCTTGTCGGACATCGCGACCCCTTGATATGGGGGCCTGAGTGGTCCCTGTTCGGCCAGCCTATACCTCTGGGGCGCGCCACGCCCGAGCGCTATGAGCGGCCGTCGGTGCGAACATCGAAAGCTGTTGGTGCTGAGTATTTTTTCGATCGCACGTCAGCGTAGCGAAGCCAACTCATCGATGGAATCCTGCGGCAACTCGCCGTCCACAACAGCAGACACCATCATATAGTTCAGCGCGATCGTACCTTTGTGATTGTCGAGGAAGGCAGTGTCGGCGGCATCGCGGCCGGTGGCGATGCGGACCATGGTTTGACGAGGGGCCAGCAGCGTCGCATCCACCACGCGCCACTCCCCGTTGACGAAAGCCTCTGCTACGGCGTGGAAATCCATGGGATAGGCACCGGGTGCGTAGACGGAAACCAGCCGCGCCGGAACCTTGACCGCACGCAAAAGTGCCACCACCAAGTGCGCGAAGTCGCGGCATACCCCTTCACCGGCGAGCAGCGTATCGACCGCTCCGTCGATCGGATCGCTGGAGCCGGGTACGTAGTTCAGCCTGGTGCCCACCCAGGAACTGACGTGCGCCAGCAACGTCGCCGGGTCGCTCTCGTGCGCGAACTCTCTTGCGGCGAAACCGAAAAACTTGTCCGATTCGGCGTACCGACTCGGTCGCAGATACATCGACTGATCGTGCTCGGTCACCGGTGCTTGATCGGTCTGGCCGATGATCGTTGCCGAGTAGTCGACTCTCAGTGCGCCGACGCCGGCGCCGAACTTGTGGATTCGGTTGCCGTGCACGCCGCTGATTTCCAAGGGCTGGATGGGCATTCCGTTCAGAACGAACTGCAACGACTCGAAGACTTGCGTATTGGGATGAGGCGCAACAGCAATCTGAAACTCCAACGTGGTCGGCGCGATGATTTCGACCTCGATCTCTGCGCTGACTTCCCGTCTCATAGCGAGATGATGCGCCAGCAACGTGAGATTCGCCAATCGGCGAACCGAACGGCCGCCACGATCGAGGGCTAGGGTAGTTGGCAATGGTCGAACGTCTAACGGGAATCGAAGCGTTAGCGCTGAGTATGGAGCGTTCGACCATGCCTGCTCATGTCGTCGCGCTAGTGGTCCTCGAGCCGTCGGCCGATCTCAGTCATCATCGGCTGCACGAGCTCGTTGGCTCGTCGCTGCCGCGGCTTGCGCGCTTTCGCAGCCGGGTCGTGAACAAGCCGCTTGGGCTGGGCCAGCCGGTATGGGCAGAGGTTGAGGACTTCGACCCCGCACCGCACCTGCATTGCGCAACTCTTCCCTTCCCCGGCGGCCAACCGGGGCTGACGGAGTTGATCGCGGAGCTGTCCGCGCAGCCGCTGGATCGTCGCAGACCGCTGTGGGAGGCATGGACCATCGATGGCCTCGACGGCGGCCGGTGGGCGTTGGCGCTGAAGATGGCGCCGGCCGTCACCGACGGGCCGGCCGGGCTGACCGCAATTTGGCGCCGATTGTTGACCGTCGGCCCGCGGGACAACCTCGCCACGGATCTGCACACTGAACCGAGCCTGGGATGCCAACCGTCCATCGGCGAGCTTGTCGCCGACACGATGCGCGAATTGGTGCACAACCAAGTCACCGGCGCTTTGCTGGTTGCGGGTGCCCTGCCCGAAGTGGTTAGCGCCGGGCGGCGTGCACTGCAAGGCGGCGTCTTACCCAGAACACGGCAGCACACACCGTCATCGATGCGCGGAGTGGTGCCCCAGACCCTGTTCAACAAGCCGCTGACGGGTCGGCGTGCGACGGCGTTCGCCTCGGTCCCGCTTACCCAGATCAGCGCTGTCACCCGCGCGTTCGGCGGGAGCGTCAACAACGTCATGCTTGCGGCCTGCACGCTGTCGTTGCGGGCCTGGCTCCAACGGCATGACACGGTGCCTAGCGGGCCGCTCTCGATGCAGATACCCCTGCCGGCGCGTCGGACCGATTCCGCAGGCCCCACCGGCCGATACACGCTAGGGCGGCTGCGGATTCCGGTGCAGCTGGACGACCCCGTTCAGGTCTTGACCCATCTGCACACAGCTACCGAAAACCTGAAGTCCGTCGGCAGCGATCAGGTCGGCACACTGGGTCCCATCACCGACTTCGCCACCATCGCTTGCCTGGTGCCACCGACCGTTATTCGCGCCGGCATGCAGGTTGCTGAGGGGTTGGGATTGTCACGGCGAGTCGCACCGATCTCGCACGGGATCGTCTCGACCCTTCCTGGCTTGCGCGCGTCGATGTACTGCGCGGGCGTCAAGGTGACGGGCATGCATGCAGCCGCTCCCCTGACCGAAGGCGCGGGATTGAACATCACCCTGATCCCGCACGGCGCTGTGGTGGACATCAGCGTGTGCGTGTGCCCCGACAACGTTCCCGCGGTTGACGAAATAGCAACCGGCATAGCCGAATCGGTTGGCATTCTGGTCGCCGCCGCACAAACATCGCCGCGGGGGGTAAGTCCGTCAGTTGTCACCGAGCTGTCGTCGCATACGAAGGGTCGTCCGTAACTCCCTCGACACTCAGCCCGCCCGATGATCCAGGTGCGGGCGACGACGCCCGAGCGCCAAGGTCTTGAGCCCGTGCGCCCCGACCGCGGTGACGGCAAACACCAGCAGCATCCAAATCGGCGGCCGAGCGAGTTCCCAGACGAATATCGCGGCCCACAGCGGCGAACCCTGCGTCACCGCCAGCACCCCCGCCGCGGCGCCCAGTGAAATGACCGGCCCGTGCAGGTGCATTCCGGCCGTTTGATTGAGGGCCAGCACCAGCGCCGATCCGGCCGCGGCGCCGGTGGCCAACGACGGCGTGAGTAGGCCGCCCGCTCCCCCAGCACGCAGGAACAACGCTGTTAGAACCGGTTTCAACAGCAAAATAACCAGTGCGGACGCCAGGGTCAGTCCAGCAGTGCCCGAGGCGAGGCTGACTGTCAGGACGCTCTTGCCGTTACCGGGCAGTTCGGGCCACCAGTGGGAACAGATGCCGGTCAGCAAGCCGGCAACGGCCAGACCCGGGATCAGCACCCACGACCGGATCAGCTTGGCCGGACGCGCCGCGGCGATGATCTTGTTGAACACCCACCCCACCGCGAAAGCCACCGGCGCCAGCGCCAGCCCGTGTGCGCTGAGCAGGTACGCCGATTCCGCACTGGGCCAATTCAACTCAGGATGATCGTGGGTGATCACCGAACCCACCGCGACAGCCAGGCTGGAGCTGATCAACGCCGCACCGACCGCCCGTAACTGCCAGGTGCTCAGCAGAATCCGTACGGCAAACAGAGCGCCGGCGACCGGTACGGCGTACACCGCGCCGAGGCCCGCGCCAGCGGCGCACGCCAGCAGGATCTCTCGATCCCCTGGTGTCAGCCGTTTCAGCCAAGTGGTGCCGAAATCGCCTAGCACAGCGGCGAATTGACGTGGTGCTCCTTCGCGGCCCAGCGAGGCGCCCGCGCCGACCAGGACAACCTGAAACAACGCATCGATGCTCCACGTCAGCCGGGGTATCCGTTCATGACGTTCGATGGTTCCGGCAAGCGGTGGCACATCGGTCCGACGTCGCAGCAGCCACCAACCCAGCCCGGCCAAACCGGCTCCGATCATCGGACCGAGCGCGCGACGGACCGGACTGCTGTCGGTGATCCCGTCGAGCAGCGAGCCGAAAGTGTAGTGATACGTGAGGTGTTCAACCGAGCGCAGCACCACCGTCGTCGCCAACCCGGCCACCCCGGCCAGCAATCCGACCACGACGACCGCGCAGAAGAAGTCGAGTTCGCGGCGGGGCAATCGGGACACGCCTGCCGACACTACGGACACCGCAGCCATTGCGCATCGAGTTGCCGGCGGTCAAGATGACCCATGCTGTCTCCCCTCCGCGCCGCCGCCGCGGTGGCGGCGGTTGTCGTCGGAACTGCCATCGCGCCGGCCAGCACGGTGGTGGCACAACCGGAATACGTTGCGCCGATGGACTTTGTCGCACTGCAGGACATCGACCCCACGATCTTGCAGGACATGCGCTACTTCACCGCGCACAATTTCACCGGGGATCGCGTCGACGGCTATCGTGCGCCACTGTGCATCCTCACTCGTGTTGCCGCGGAAGGACTCAGGGCAGTTCAGCAGCAATTGGCGGAGCAAGGATATGCGTTGGAGGTGTACGACTGCTACCGCCCGCAGCGCGCCGTCGACGACTTCGTCCGATGGGCCGGCGACGTGCGCGACCAACGGATGAAGGCCGAGTTCTATCCGCGGGTGGATAAGTCGACACTGTTCGAGGATGGGTACATCGACTACCACTCGGGGCACAGTCGGGGCAGCACCGTGGATCTCACGCTGGTTCGCCTACCCCCGGCAACCCCGGCATATCAACCCGGTCGACCGCTCGTCGACTGCACGGCCCCAGCGTCGATGCGATTTCCCGACGATTCAGTTGATATGGGTACCGGCTTCGACTGTTTCGACCCGCTCGCCCACACCTTGGACCCGGACATCCACGGCGAGCAGTTGGCGAATCGACTGGTCCTCCGGGAGGTCATGCAAGAACATGGCTTCGTCAATTACGTCAACGAATGGTGGCACTTCACCTACCAACCAGAGTCGTACCCGGACAGGTACTTTGACTTTCCGGTCGAGCGGTCGTCGCTTCCGGACTAGAGCGCGGCGAAGCCGGGCGCCGCGGGTCGC
>NZ_JBVAXG010000003.1:258590-547032 GCF_055419245.1 Mycobacterium sp. IDUB_37
GGGTCGCGCTCATCGGCTACAGCGCGATCGCAAGCGCGGCGAAGCCGGGCGCCGCGGGTCGCGCTCATCGGCTACAGCGCGATCGCAAGCGCGGCGAAGCCGGGCGCCGCGGGTCGCGCTCATCGGCTACAGCGCGATGTCGCGCGGCGCCCCCCGCAGGCCGGCCCAGAAGAGGTTGATCAACATCTCGGCGGCCGCGTCGACACCGATGTCGCCGGTGCTCAGGCGGCTGGCCACTGCCTCACCCGCGCCCACCAAAGCCACCGCCATAATCTCGATTTCGCGGTCTGTCATCGGATTGCGGGTGCCGGCCCGCACCAGTCCCGCCACCAGTTCGATGATCTGCTCGCGTCCCTCACGGACCATGTGGGCGAACGCCTGCGAACTCGTGGCCTGGGTGTACATCACGATCCACGACGCGCGGTTGGTGTCGATGTAATGGAGGAACGCCACAATGGTGTTGCGCAGCAGATCTTTTGGGCTCTGGCTGAAATCGATATCGCCGCGCACCACGTCGATGAAGCGGCCCATCTCGCGATTCAGGCAGGCACCGAACAGGTCTTCCTTCGATCCGTAGTACAGGTAAAGCATCGGCTTGGAGATCTGCGCTTCGGCGGCGATCGCGTCCATTGAAGTCTCGTGATAGCCGTTGACCGAGAACATCTGCACTGCGGCGTCGAGCATCTGCTGCTCACGGACAGCACGGGGTAACCGCTTGGTCCCACCTGCCATCCTTCTGCGCCCCCCAGCCTGTCTATCTAGCCTGTCTATCTGACTTTAAAGTAAGCAATCGGCTAGTGCCCACAATTGGCCTTGACGCCCTTCATTGCCGCCACCCGCACCAGCGCGTCGTCGACCTGCTGCGGCGGCAATTCCCCGGCATTGACCGCCTGCTCCAACCGGTCCAGGACCGCCGGAACTTCCTTGGTGGTGATCCACAGCGCGATGTCGGTGCCCGCCTGTAAGGTCTTCAGCACTGCCTCGGTCACCCCGAACCGGTCGGAGATCGCGGCCATGCTGGACAGGTCGTCGCTGAACACCGCCCCGTTGAAGGGCGGACCGCCGTAGCCGGTGCCGTCGCGCAGGAACTTGATTGCGGGCGCGCTCAGACTGGCCGGCTCGCTGCCGGTCAAGCCGGGCACCTGCATGTGGCCCACCATCACAGCTACCGGTATCGAGGTCAGCAACGTCTTATAGGGCAGTAGATCGTTGGCGATCAGTTCGGACAGCGGCGGCGTGGTGACACCGCCGGTGTGCGAATCGCCGGAAGCATGCCCATGACCCGGGAAGTGCTTGAGCACTGGCAGTAGGCCGGCATCCCGTAGGCCCTGCGCGTATGCGCCGGCGTACTCGGTCACCTTGGCGGGATCCGAGCCGAACGAGCGATCGCCGATCACGGTGTCGTCGGGTTGGTCGGTGACATCGACGACCGGGGCGAAGTCGACGGTGATACCCAGGTCCTTAATCTTGCGGCCACGCTCGGCCACCAGATCGTGGACCTGCGCCGGGGTCATGGTCGCGGCCATCTCCTTGGCCGTCGGCCCCCTGCCTCCCAACAACGTCCGCAACCGAGAGACCCGGCCGCCCTCTTCGTCGACGCCCACTGCCAGGGGCAGCGGAGTGGCGGCCGCCGCGATCTCCGCGAGCGGACCGGGGAGCATGGTCAGGTCGGTGTCGCTGTCGATGATGATGCCGCCCACATGCGAATCGGTGATCACGGCCTTGGCGTCGGCGGCATCCTTCACACCGACCATCAGCAACTGGGCCAGCTTGTCGCGGAGATTCGGGATCTTTGCGGGGACGTCGGCCGGATCAGCGCAGACCCGAGGCGCCGGCGCGGCGGCGGGAGTCGCCTTGCTGGTCGACGAATTCGGCGGGGACGAGGTGGCCGATCCCTTCGGCGAGCTGCCGTGACCGCAGGCCACCACCAGCGCCGATGCTGCCAGTCCTGCTGCTAGACGTACGGCCAGGGTGCGGGGGAGAGCCATCCGGCCATGCTGTCATGGCGCGTGCCCGGTCGGTGATGTCAGGGCCGACGTTGGGCGCACGAAATTGTTTACCCTGCCGCAAATAGGCGGATGCTGCTAGTTTTTGCCCAACGCCCTATTGACTGGCAGGGAGGAGCCAGCAGTGCCCGGGTTCACGCTCGCTGCAATCGCAAGCATCGCGGCGGGATTGTCGATCGGTGCGGCGGCGACCGTCGGGATCACCCTTGCCGCTGCAGACCAGTACGCGCCGGTGCAGGTGGTCCCTGCGCAGGCTCCAATCGGGCTGAACTCGGTGGAGTACGGCGGGCGCCTACCAAATTTGCCGTGCAACAGCGTTCAGTCTTGTCGGGGCCTGCTGCCCCCGTGGCTGCATTAGACCTCGCGGGTCAGGCACCATCGCTCTGCTAGGTTGAGGGCCATGAATCGGATCGTCGCGCCCGCCGCCGCCAGCGTTGTAGTTGGCCTGTTGCTCGGTGCAGCCGCGATCTTCGGTATCACCCTGATGGTCCAGCAGGACACCAAGCCGCCGCTGCCCGGCGGCGATCCGGGGTCGTCGGTGCTCAACCGGGTCGAGTACGGCAACCGTAGCTAGCCAGACAGCGCAGGCCCCGAGCGCGGGATCTGCGGACACGACATTGGATTCACTGGTGGCGCCGCTTTCTCGCCGATGGCTGCTGCTGGTCGGCGCGGTCGCGCTGATCCTGACTTTCACCCAGTCCCCCGGGCAGATTTCGCCCGACACCAAGCTCGACCTCACCGCCAACCCACTGCGATTTCTGTCTCGCGCGACCGACCTGTGGAACAGCGAACTGCCGTTCGGCCAGTCGCAGAACCAGGCTTACGGCTACCTGTTTCCGCACGGCGCGTTCTTCCTGATCGGACATCAACTCGGCGTCGCCGGCTGGGTCACCCAGCGCCTCTGGTGGGCGCTGCTGCTAACGGTCGGTTTCTGGGGGGTGCTGCGGGTCGCTGAAGCGCTGGGCATCGGCAGTCCGACGTCCCGGGTGGTGGGGGCGGTCGCCTTCGCGTTGTCGCCGCGGGTACTGACCACGCTCGGATCGATCTCGTCGGAAACCCTGCCGATGATGCTGGCCCCCTGGGTGCTGCTGCCGACGATTCTGGCGCTGCGCGGCAAGCCGCTGCCGGGCATGCCGGATAGACCAGTCCGGGTGTTGGCCGCCCAGGCCGGGTCGGCGGTGGCCCTGATGGGCGCGGTCAACGCGATCGCGACGATGGCTGGTTGCCTACCCGCCGCGATCTGGTTGGTCTGTCACCGGCCGAATCGGCGGTGGCTGCGTTACACGGGTTGGTTGCTGTTGGCCCTCATCCTGGCGGTGCTCTGGTGGGTGGTGGCGCTGAGTCAGTTGCGCGACGTCAGTCCACCGTTCCTGGACTTCATCGAATCCTCCGGCGTGACGACACAGTGGTCCTCGCTGGTGGAACTGTTGCGCGGCACCGACAGCTGGACACCTTTCGTGGCGCCGACCGCCACGGCCGGCGCACCACTGGTCACCGGGACGGTAGCTATCCTGGGCACTTGTCTGGTCGCGGCGGCCGGACTGGCCGGCCTGGCCAGTGTGGCGATGCCGGCGCGCGGCCGACTGGTGACGATGTTGCTGGTCGGCGTGGTGCTGCTGGCCATCGGTTACAGCGGCGGACTGGGCTCACCGATTGCCCAGCAGGTGCAGGCGTTTCTGGACGCGGCGGGCACTCCACTGCGCAACGTGCACAAGTTGGACCCGGTCGTCCGTATCCCGCTGGTGCTCGGCCTGGCCCAGCTACTGGGCCGTATCCCGTTGCCGGGTAGTGCGCCGAAGCCGCTGTGGCGTAACGCTTTAGCCCACCCGGAACGGGACCGCCGGGTCGCCGTCGGGGTCGTCGCCCTGATCGCCCTGATGGTGAGCACCTCGCTCGCCTGGACGGGACGGCTCACCCCGGCGGGAGCGTTCAACGCAATACCCGACTACTGGCATCAAGCCGCGGATTGGCTGGACACGCACAACACGGGCACCCCAACACCCGGGCGCGTTCTGGTGGTACCCGGCGCGCCCTTCGCCACTCAGCTGTGGGGCACCAGTCACGACGAGCCACTTCAGGTCCTGGGCAGCAGCCCGTGGGGGGTGCGCGACTCCATCCCGCTGACTCCGCCGCAGACCATCCGGGCCATTGATTCGGTGCAACGCCTGGTCGCGTCCGGTCAGCCGTCCGCCGGCCTGTCAGACACCCTTGCCCAACAAGGCATTTCGTTCGTCGTGGTGCGCAACGATCTTGATCCGGAGTCTTCTCGGTCGGCGCGACCCATCCTGGTCCACCGCGCCATCGCGGGCTCGCCGGGGCTGGCCAAGGTCGCCGAATTCGGCGCACCGGTAGGCCCGGGCACGCTGGATGGTTTCGTCAACGACAGCGGTCTGCGACCGCGCTATCCCGCTTTGGAGATTTACCGAGTGGGTTCGGGCGCCAACCCGGGCGCACCGTACTTCGCCGAAACCGACCAACTGCCCCGCGTCGACGGCGGCCCTGAGGTGTTGTTGCGTCTCGACGAGCGACGACGGCTGCTGGGCCAGCCCGCACTGGGGCCGGTGCTGATGACCGGGGATGCCCGGGCCGCGAGCTTGCCGACACCGGTAGTTACTGTTACCGACACTCCGCTGGCCCGCGAGACCGACTACGGTCGCGTCGACCAGCATTCATCGGCGATCCGGGCGCCCGGAGATGCCCGGCACACCTTCAATCGGGTGCTCGACTACCCGTACCCAGGCGCGCAAACGGTGTACGGGGGCTGGACCGGCGGCCGGATCACCACTTCGAGTTCGTCGGCGGATGCCACCGCACTGCCCGATGTCGCCCCGGCGACCTCGGCGGCGGCAGCAGTCGACGGCGACCCGGCGACCGCGTGGGTGTCGAACTCGCTCCAAGCAGCCGTCGGGCAGTGGCTGCGGGTGGATTTCGACAATCCGGTGACCAACGCCGTCCTCACCCTGACGCCCAGCGCGTCGGCCGTCGGCGCCCAGATCCGCCGCATTCTGGTCGAGACCGCCAACGGCAGCACCACGCTACGGTTCGACGAGGCCGGCAAACCACTCAGCGTCGCGCTCCCGTACGGCGAAACGCCATGGGTGAAGATCACTGCCGCCGCCACCGACGACGGCTCGCCCGGTGTGCAGTTCGGCATCACCGACTTGACCATCACCCAATACGACGCGTCCGGATTTGCGCACCCGCTTCAGCTCAGGCACACCGTGCTGGTGCCCAGACCGCCACAAGGCGCGGCGATCACACGCTGGGACCTGGGAGCCGAACTGCTTGGTCGGCCGGGGTGCGCGCAAGGGCCCAACAACGTGCGCTGCGCCGCCTCGATGGCGTTGGCGCCCGAAGAGCCGGTCAACCTCAGCCGCACCCTTACCGTGCCGAGTCCGACATCGGTGATCCCGACGGTGTGGGTCCGTCCGAGGCAGGGCCCCAAGCTGGCCGACCTGATCGCCGAGCCGGATACCACCCGGGCACACGGCGACTCGGACTCGGTCGAGATCCTCGGCTCGGCGTACGCGGCCACCGACGGCGATCCGGCCACCGCATGGACGGCGCCGCAGCGGGTCGTGCAGTTCAAGAACCCGCCCACGATCACCCTCACACTCCCCCGGGCAACCGAGGTCACCGGGCTGCGTCTGCTGCCCAGCCGCTCAGCCCTGCCCGCCCATCCGACAATGGTGGCGGTCGACCTCGGCGACGGGCCGCAGGTGCAGGCCATGAGCACGAAATCCGATGCTCAGACGCTGCCGTTGCACCCGCGGGTTACCGACACGATCACCATCAGCCTGCTGAATTGGCAGGACATCATCGACCGCAATGCGCTGGGTTTCGATCAGCTCAAGCCACCCGGGTTGGCCGAGATTGTCGCGCTGGGCGCCGACGGCAATCCAATCGCGGCGGCCGACGCCGCCCGCGACCGCACCCGTGAGATCACCCTGGATTGCGACAACGGCCCGATCATTGCGGTGGCAGGCCGGTTTGTGCACACCTCTATCCGCAGCACCGTCGGCGCGCTGTTGGACGGCGGGCCCGTCGCGGCGGTGCCGTGTCAAAGCGGACCGATCGAGCTTCCGGCAGGCCAGCAGGAGTTGTTGATCAGCCCCGGTGCGGCCTTCGTCGTCGATGGAGCTGAGCTGTCCACGGTCGCCCAGTCACCCAGTGCCACAACCACTTCGGCCGCAACCGGAGCGTGGGGGCCGGCCCGGCGCGAAGTGCGGGCACCTGCCTCGGCCGCCTCGCGGGTTCTGGTGATACCGGAGAGCATCAACCCCGGTTGGGTGGCACGCACCGGCAAGGGAGTGCGACTGACGCCGGTGACAGTGAACGGGTGGCAGCAGGGCTGGTTGGTGCCCGCCGGGGATGCCGACACCATCACGCTGACCTTTGCCTCCAACACGGTTTATCGGGCCGGTCTCGCCGTTGGACTGGCCTTGCTGCCGCTGCTGGCATTGCTGGCGTTCTGGCGACGCCGAGGCGTCGACCAGGGCCCTCCGACTGTTGCGTGGAACACCGGCCCCTGGGCGGCGGTGGCGGTGCTGGGCGCGGGTGCATTGATCGCCGGCGCGGTGGGAGCCATCGTCGTCGGGGCAGCATTGGGTGTGCGGTACGCGCTGCGCAAGCGGGAATCGTTGCGCGACGGGCTTACAGTCGCGGCGAGCGCGGGCGGCCTGATCATGGCGGGAGCATTGCTTTCGCGGCAACCTTGGCGCTCGGTCGACGGGTACGCCGGGCACGCAGCGAGCGTCCAACTGCTGGCGCTGATTTCGGTCGCCGCTGTGGCGACGTCTGTCGTAGCGCTGACCGCGCCACGCCGGGAAACCAACGGAGAGTAGTTGGCACCCGTTACTTCCTGCGGTTGACTGGATATCCAGGTTGACGTGAACACCGCCGACCGAGGAGTTGTGGGCCGATAGATGGTTACCTCATGGTTCTCGGCACCCGAATTCTGGCTGGGCCGACTCGTCCTCGAGCGTGGCGTGGCGCTGATCTATCTGATCGCGTTCGTCGCGGCCGCGCGACAGTTCCGGCCGCTCATCGGAGAACGCGGAATGCTGCCGGTGCCGGCGTATCTGGCGAAACGGTCATTCTGGCGGGCGCCCAGTATTTTTCAATTCGGCTACTCCGACCGATCGTTTGCCTTCGTGTGCTGGCTGGGGGCCGCCCTGTCGGCAGCCGTGGCGTGCGGCGCGGCCGGGCTGGTGCCGTTGTGGGCCGGCATGCTGATGTGGTTGACGCTGTGGGGGCTTTATCTGTCGATCGTCAACGTGGGCCAGGCCTGGTACGGATTCGGTTGGGAATCCTTGCTGTTGGAGGCAGGGTTCCTGATGGTCTTTTTGGGCAACGACCGGGTCGACCCGCCGCTGCTGACGCTGTTGCTGATGCGCTGGCTGCTGTTCCGGGTCGAGTTCGGCGCCGGACTGATCAAATTGCGCGGGGACCGGTGCTGGCGTGATTTGACCTGCCTCTACTACCACCACGAAACCCAGCCGATGCCGGGGCCATTGAGCTGGTTCTTCCATCACCTGCCCAAGCCTCTGCATCGGATTGAGGTGGCGGGCAACCATTTTGCGCAACTGGTCGTGCCGTTCGGGCTGTTCGCGCCGCAACCGGTGGCGAGCATCGCGGCGGCGATCATCATCGTCACGCAACTATGGCTGGTGCTGTCGGGGAACTTTGCCTGGCTCAACTGGCTGACGATCTTGTTGGCGTTCAGCGCCATCGATCAGTCGTCGGTGGCGATGTTGCTGCCTGGACTCACTCATCCTGTGGTGCCGGGACCGCCGCTGTGGTTCGCCGGCCTCGTGATCGCCTTCGCGGCCATCATGCTGGTGCTGAGCTATTGGCCGGCACGCAACATGCTTTCGGCGCGGCAGCGAATGAACATGTCTTTCAATACCTTTCATTTGTGCAACACCTACGGAGCCTTCGGCAGCATCTGCCGCACCCGCGGGGAGGTGGTGATCGAGGGAACCGACGAGGTGTCGCTCACCGAGCAGACGGTGTGGCAGGAGTACGAGTTCAAGGGCAAACCCACCGGTTTACGACGATTGCCGCGCCAATTCGCGCCCTACCACCTGCGATTGGACTGGCTGATGTGGTTCGCCGCCATCTCCCCCAGCTATGCACAGCCCTGGATGACAGCGTTCCTGCATCGCTTGCTGGACAACGACACCGACACGTTGAGATTGTTGCGGCACAGCCCCTTCCCGGATGCCCCGCCTCAGTATGTGCGCGCCCAGCTCTACCAGTACCGGTTCACCACAGTTGCCGAGTGGCGCCGCGACCGCAACTGGTGGCATCGCACTCTGATCGGGAGTTACGTCGCCCCGATTCAGCGAGTGTGACGCTGCAGTCACATTCGGGGTCGAGCGTGCCTATGCCGTCACATTGGAGCGCCGTGGCGGCATCAGAGCGTTTCGTCCAGCTCGCCGAGCCGGTCGGTCAGCCGCAGATTCTCCGAATAGTCCACGGGACAGGCGATCAGCGAAACCCCGTCGCCCTCCAGTGCGGTACGTAGTGTCGGCAGCAACTCTTCAGCACTATTGATTCGATATCCCTTGGCGCCAAAGCTCTCTGCGTACTTCACCACATCCGGGTTGCCGAACGACACATAGTGGTGTTCGCCGAGTTCCAGGTCCATCTTCCATTCGATGAGACCGTATCCGCCGTCCTCCCAGATCAGCACCACCAGCGGTATCCTCTCCCGCACCGCCGTCTCGATCTCCTGGGAGTTCATCAGGAATGCGCCGTCGCCAACCACGGCCAGTACCTTGACATCCGGCAGTGCCAGCTTGACACCGAGCGCACCGGGCAAGGCAAAACCCATGGTGGACAGCCCGTTTGAGATCAAGCAGGTATTGCGTTCATAGGTCGGATATAGCCGCGCCATCCACATCTTGGTCGCGCCGGTGTCCACCAAAACCACGTCGTCGCGGTCCAATGCCGCCCTGGTGTCGGCGACGATCCGCTGCGGAGCCAGCGGAAAGCGTGAATCCTGTTGTCCCCGCTCGAACTCCTCAGACAAAAGCCCGGATCCAGGAACGTCGGCGTCGTCGAACCGGTGATCGGGCAGCGCGTCGGTGAGCTCGTTCAGCGAGTCGCTGATGTCGCCGATGATGCCGACTTCGACCGAGTAGTGCGCGTCGACCTCGGCCGGGAACCGATGGATATGGATGATCTTCTTGTCGGCGTTCGGGTTGATCCGGACCGGGTCGAACTCCTGCAGTTCGTAGCCCACCGCAATGACGACGTCGGCGTTGTCGAAGCCGAAGTTGACGTAGTCATGCGTCATGAAGCCCAGCGTTCCGATGCCGTTCGGGTGGTCGTCGGGCATGACGCCCTTGCCGTGGAAACTGCTGGCCACCTTGATACCCAACGCTTCGGAGAAGCGCACCAGGGCCTCGGTCGCGTCGCTGCGTGCCGCCCCGTGTCCGGCCAACACCACCGGAAGGCGCGCTTTGCGCAGGATGTCAACCGCACGAGCAATCTGGCGGGCTGCCGGCGCGTCGGCGCGAACAACGTTGCGCGGCAACGGAGTCAGCTCGTAGTCGTCGTCGTCCTCGTCGATATGTTCCGGGACGGCCAGATAGACGGCTGCCGGGCGTTCGGTCTCGGCCGTTTTGAAGGCCTTGCGGACCATCTCCGGGATGGCATGCGGAGTCGGTATCGCCGCCGACCATCGCGTTATGGGAGCGAACATCGACACCAGGTCGACCGACTGATGCGACTCCTTGTACTCGCGGTCCTGCCCGACCTGTGCCGAGATCGCGACCACCGGGGTGCTGTTGGTGGTGGCGTCGGCAACCCCGAGCTGCATGTTGATCGCGCCCGGGCCCAGCGTCGCGGACACCACCCCGGCGCGCCCGGTCACCCGGCCATACATCTCGGCCATGAACGCCGCGCCCTGCTCGTGCCTAGTAAGCACATAGCGGATATCGGAAGCCGCCAACGCCTGAATGAACCGGATGTTCTCTTCACCGGGTATACCGAAAACGACGGCTACCCCCTCGTTTTCCAAACACTTGACGATCAACTGAGCTGCGGTGCTCATCCGCCACCTCCCTCTTGGAACGATAGTGGCAGGCTAGGTGTTACCCGTTTTGCAACCACTACAGACGAACGCAGACGAAGGAGGCCCATCGTGGCCATCGCCACCATCAATCCGGCCACCGGCGAGACAGTCAAAACCTTCACCGCCGCCACCGATAGCGAGGTCGACGCAGCGATCGCGCGCGCCCATGAACGGTTCCTCGACTACCGCCACTCGACCACCTTCGCCCAGCGCGCCGAGTGGGCGCACGCCACGGCTGAACTGCTGGAGAAGGAAGCCGACGAAACAGCGGCCATGATGACCCTCGAAATGGGCAAGACGCTGGCTTCGGCCAAGGCGGAAGCGATCAAATGCGCCAAAGGTTTTCGCTACTACGCCGAGAACGCCGAGAAGCTGCTCGCCGACGAGCCGGCCGAAGCGTCCAAGGTCGGCGCGAAGAAGGCCTACGTCCGGTACCAGCCGCTGGGAGTGGTGCTGGCCGTCATGCCGTGGAACTTCCCGCTCTGGCAGGCCGTCCGATTCGCTGCCCCCGCGCTGATGGCGGGCAATGTCGGTCTGCTCAAGCATGCGTCGAACGTGCCGCAGTCGGCCCTCTACCTTGCCGACGTGATTGCCCGGGGCGGCTTCCCGGACGGCTGCTTCCAGACCCTGCTCGTCCCGTCCGGAGCCGTCGAACGCATCCTGCGCGACCCGCGGGTGGCTGCGGCCACGCTCACCGGCAGCGAACCGGCCGGCCAGTCGGTGGGCGCCATCGCTGGTGACGAGATCAAGCCCACCGTGCTGGAACTCGGCGGCAGCGACCCGTTCATCGTGATGCCGTCGGCGAATGTGGATGAGGCAGCGAAGACCGCGGTCAAGGCCCGGACCCAGAACAACGGGCAATCCTGCATCGCCGCGAAGCGATTCATCGTGCACACCGACATCTACGACGCGTTCGTCGACAAATTCGTGGAGCACATGCAGGCGCTGAAGGTCGGTGACCCGACCGACCCGGACACCGACGTGGGTCCGCTGGCCACCGAGAGCGGCCGCGACGAGATCGCCGGGCAGGTGGACGCCGCCGTCGCGGCGGGCGCCACGGTCCGCCTCGGCGGCAAGACGCCCGACCGGCCGGGTTGGTTCTATCCGCCGACGGTGATCACCGACATCACCAAGGACATGTCGCTCTATACCGAAGAGGTGTTCGGCCCCGTCGCTTCGATGTACCGCGCGGCGGACATCGACGAGGCCATCGAAATCGCCAACGCCACCACCTTCGGGCTCGGCTCTAACGCCTGGACGAACGACGAGGCCGAGCAGGAGCAGTTCATCGATGGCATCGAGGCCGGGCAGGTGTTCATCAACGGGATGACGGTGTCGTTCCCCGAACTCGGGTTCGGGGGCATCAAGCGGTCGGGCTACGGTCGCGAACTCGCGGGTCTGGGGATCCGGGAGTTCTGCAACGCGAAGACGGTCTGGGTCGGCTAGCGCTGGCGAGCAGACGCAAACTCGCACGAATCGAGCCGATTTTGTGCGAGTTTGCGACTGCTCGGCGTCACACGGACGCGAAGACCTTGTCGTCCTCGACGGCGAAGGTGTCCTCGAGCTGCAATGGCGAATAGTCGACGTCGATCTCGCTCAGCGGCCGGCCCCGCGCACTGGAAATTGTGCCGAACCGGCGCATGCCCTTGTCGGCGGAGTACTGCAGCATCTCGTCCTTCGACAGTTCGAAAGGCGGATTTTCGCCGTACAGGGTGAAGCCGTCCTCGGTGAGCTGCAACGCCAGCGGAATGAGCTCGTTCATCCGGTTTTCGAACACCGTCCAGTTGGCATCGTCGGCAGCGACGTGCCGCCGGCAGGTGAAGGTGCCCCACGCCATGTGCCGACGCTCGTCGTCACCGATGCGCCGCACCAGTTCCTGCATCCCCGGCAAGATGCCGCGCTTGACGCAGATCTTCTGCCAGGCGTAATAACCGGTGAGGGCGAGCATTCCCTCGACGATGTGGTTGTAGGTGACCGACGCCCGAATCTGAGCGGCCGGTGACGGGTCGATGGCCAGCTTGTCGAGCGAGTTCGGCAACTCCTCGTAGAAGATCGTCCGATACGAGGGCAGATCGTCGAGGTATTTGTGCAGATCGTCGGTCACCCCGACGGCGTCGAGCCACATCCGGAACACCTGGGTGTGCTTGGCTTCCTCGAAAGCGAACTGCGTCAAGTACATTTCGTCGCCCAGTCGTCCCTCGGCCCGCATGGCGCTCATGAACGGCTGGATGTCCTGCGTGACCGACTCCTCTCCGGCGATGAACTGCGCGCACAGCCGGATGGCATAGTCGCGCTCATCGTCGGAGAGCTCCGCGAAGTCGGTCTGGTCGCGGGAGAAGTCGATATCGGCGGGATTCCAGAACTTCGCGTTGCCGCCGGCGAACAACTTCAGCGGCATGCTGGCCCAGTTCAGGCCACCGGCACTGATCGAGCCGAATTGTGTGCGCGTCATGGGATCTCCTTTGATCGGACCAGGGCTGGGCTGACGGCAGGTCTGGGGGCGGAGAACGCAGCTGACAGGACGGCGACGAGCCTGCGCACGGCCAGTGCCGGCTGCTCCGGGGTGGGCTCGTCGAGGCCGAGGATCGGATCCAAGCCGCGCATATAGGGCGCCAGCGCCAGGTGCGGAAAAATCATCAGCAGCAACGACAACAGCACGTCGGTGTCGGAATCCTGCCGTAGGTCACCGCGGCGGTGCGCGTCGTTGACCAGCGGGCGGAGCACCTCCAGGTAATGCCGGTGCACAACGGTCCGCACGCTGATACGGGCGTCGGTGTCAACCTCCAAAGTCGCCGCGGCATGCAGCGAGCGTTCTCGTGGATGCTCCGCGTAATAGGCGACCCAAGCGTCAAGCAGGTCGGTGAGGAAATCGAAGAACGGCCGGCTCGGGTCGATTTCGCGAACGACGTCCTCGACAAAGGTGCGCACCCGCAGGCTGGCGACATCGGCGATGTAGGCGTACAGGTCGCGCTTGTCCGCGAAGTACTGGAACAGGCTGCCCTTGGCGACCCCGGCGCGCCGGGCGATGACGTTGAGGCTGCCGTTGGAGAAGCCGTGCGCGCCAAATTCGGCCTCTGCGGCTTCGATGACAGCGGCGCGGCGAGCCGGGTCGACACGGGCCCAAGTAACCGTCGGCATAAGACTCCTTGCGACGAATATGACCACTGGTCATATTACTGTGAGGTAGTTCACAGTCAAGGTTAATGCCGGGTCCGCGCGCCCGCGCGGGACCAAAGGTTGCCGCTACGGACGCGTTATGGTGCCATTTCGTACGCGCCGTTGAGCGGCAGCACGTATTCGTTCCACACCTTGTCGTAACGGGCCGCGTCGTTGGCCGGGCGACGGATCATCCGCAGCGCGAACTTGGCCTGGTCGTCGGTGGTGGCGGCCTTGTCGTTGAGTTCGACGGCGTAGCTGTTGAAGTCGCGGACCAGCAGGCCGAAGATCTCGTCGAGCAGCGCTTCGTCCACGCCAGTCAGCGGCGCTTCCTCCAGGATCAGCTGCGCATAGGGCACCAAGGCGAAGATCTGGCCGACCCCGAAGGCGAAGTCGATGTCCTTCTGCTGCGCCGCAGTCGGAGTCGCGGCGGCCAGCAACTCGGCCAGCACGTCGATCTGCTCGCGCAGCAGCGCGACATTGGGCAGGTGGGCGTAGCTGTCGAAAGAAGCCCGCCAGTCGTGGAAGCGCACCTTGCCCAGGCCGCCGGTCGGGCCCTGGTTGAACAGGAACGAGTCGTCGGCGTCGTCGTCGCGGCGGCCGATCAGCGGCAGCGCGGCGTCCGGCGCGAACAGGAAGTTGGGCATGAACTTGGCGAGCAGTCCGATGTTGATGTGGACAGTGCCTTCCAGTCGGGGCAGCATGCCGATCTCCTGGGCGACAGTCTCGAAGAACATGTCCTTCTCGACGCCCTTGGCGGCCATGACATCCCACAGCGCGGTGATGACGCGCTCGCCCTCGCCGGTGACCTTTGCTTTGACGAGCGGGCTGTACAGCAGGTAGCGGCGGTCCTCGGCGGACGCGCTGCGCATGTAGTCGCTGGCCCGAGTGGCGACCAGTCGCATCGCGACCAGACGCGCATAGGAGTCGGTGAGCAGTCGGCGCACATGGCTGAAGTCGGTGACGACGGAGCCGTAGAGGTGGCGGTTGGCGGCGTGGGTGACCGCCTCGTACAAGGCGTGGGTACACATGCCGATCGAGCCCCAACCGAGGTTGTACTTGCACACGTTGACGGTATTGAGCGCGGCGTGGAACGCACCCATGCCGCGGTGCAGCAGGTCGGCCTCGGTGACGGGGTACTCGTTCAGCGCGTAATTCGCCACATAGTTCGCCGAGTTCACCACGTTCTTCTTGCAGTCGTAGCGGTCGTCGTGGGAGTCGGCGGCGAAGAAGACGTATTCGTCCTCGGCGTCCGGGCTCGCGATCTTGCCGAAGGTGGACGCCATCCGGGCGACATTGGCGTTGCCGATGTAGTACTTCTCGCCCGATGCGGTCCAGCCGTGCTCGGAGGGCGTCAGGATCATGTCCGTCTGGTAGATGTCGGCTCCGTGCGCCTGCTCGGACAGACCGAAGGCGAACACCTCACCCTGCTCGAGCTGAGCTGCCGCTTTGCGCTTGGCGTCCTCGTTGTCGCTCATCCAGATCGGGCCCAGACCCAGCGCGGTCACCTGGAACGGGTACCAGTAGCTCAGCCCATAGAAGCCGATGATCTCGGCGAACTCGCTGATCCGGTAGGTGTCCCACCGGCAGTCGTCGGCGCCGTACTCCGCCGGGGTCAGCAGCGACGCGAAGATGCGGTTCTCCGCGATGTGGTTGAGAAAGTCGGTGTACCAGGCGCGCTCGCGGGCGTCTTCCTTGAGCTTCGCCTTGCCACGCTTCTCGAAGAAGTCCACCGTGGCCTGCATAATCTCGCCCGACCTGGCGTCCGGGTATTTGCGTTGCAGGTTGTTGGGGTTGAGCAGCATCAGGGTGGCTCCAGCACGAGGGGTGAGTGAGGTCAGAAAAGGCACGACGGCTCGACCGTACTGCACCGGTCTTGTTGCTGGAGCAGGTCTGGACAAAACGGCACTGTCGGCCGACCACCAAACCGACCTAGCATCAAAGGCGTGTCAGAACTCAATACCGCCCGCGGAACGATCGACACCACTGATCTAGGCGTGACGCTCATGCATGAGCACGTGTTCATCATGACCACCGAGATCGCACTGAACTACCCCGAGGCGTGGGGTGATGAGGAGAAGCGGGTCGCTGACGCCATCGCCCGACTCAACGAGCTGAAGTCGCGAGGGGTGGACACCATCGTCGACCTCACGGTCATCGGCCTGGGCCGCTACATCCCGCGCATCGCCCGGGTTGCCGCCGCCACCGGCCTCAACATCGTCGTTGCGACGGGTTTGTACACCTACAACGACATACCTTTCCGCTTTCACTACGAAGGCCCGGGCGGGATGCTGGGCGGCCCGGAGATCATGGCCGACATGTTCGTCCGCGACATCGAGCAGGGCATCGCCGACACCGGCATCAAGGCCGGAATCCTCAAGTGCGCCACCGACGAACCCGGCATCACGCCCGGGGTCGAACGCGTGCTGCGCGCCGTCGCTCAGGCGCATAAGCGCACCGGGGTACCGATCTCCACCCATACCCACGCAGGGTTACGACGCGGCCTCGAGCAGCAACGGATCTTCGAGGAAGAAGGCGTGGATCTGACTCGGGTGGTCATCGGGCATTCCGGCGACAGCACCGACGTCGGCTACCTCGAGGAACTCATCTCCGCCGGCTCCTACCTCGGGATGGACCGGTTCGGCATCGACGTGATCCTGCCCTTCGAGGAGCGGGTGGGCATCGTCGCCACCATGTGCGAACGCGGGCACGCTGACAAGATGGTGCTATCCCACGACGCCAACTGCTATTTCGACGCGCTGCCCGAAGATCTGGTGCCGCAGATGGCGCCTAATTGGCACTACCTGCACATCCACAACGACGTGATTCCCGCCCTCAAAGAGCGTGGCGTCACCGACGAGCAGTTGCACACCATGCTCGTCGACAATCCACGCCGCATATTCGAGAGGCAGGGCGCCTATTCGTGACGGTCCCGCCGATCGGAACCCAGATTTCACGGCTGGCCGAACTCGCCCCGGACGAACCGGCCGTCAGCTGCAACGGACAAACCATCACCCGTGCGGAACTCGAGTCCTCGGCCAACCGGTTGGCTCGCGCCTATGCCGAACGCGGCGTCACCGCCGGCAGCTACGTGAGCATCGTGCTGCCCAACTCGATCGAGTGGGTGCAGGCGACGGTGGCGTGCTGGAAATTGGGCGCGGTGCCCCAACCGCTGTCGCCGCGGCTTCCGGATGCGGAATTCGAAGGCTTGCTTGAGCTGAAGCCGCGATCGCTGCTGATCGGGCGTGCGGATCCGAACGGTGTAATACCTAGCGTGCCTCCGGGTTTCGTTCCTGATGAAGGCGTGTCCGATGCCGAACTCCCCGAAGCGGTGTCGCCGGCCTGGAAGTCTTTGGCCTCCGGGGGCAGCACCGGACGACCCAAGCTGATCGAGGCCGGCGGCGACAGCCGGATTCCGTCGGCGATCGGCTACCCGCTGGGGGCCGCAGAAGGCGACACCAGCCTGGTGCCGGTGCCGCTGAGTCACAACACCGGGTTCACCACCGCGACGATCGCCTTGTTGATGCGCCACCACCTGGTGCTGCTGCCCCGTTTCGATCCGCACGAATTCCTGCGACTCATCGGCGAACACCGGGTCACTTTCATCACCACGGTGCCGACGATCATGCAGCGGGTGCTGCCCGTCTACAACGCCGACCCGAACTCCTATGACCTGTCTTCGATCCGCCGGTTCTGGCATGTGGGCGCGCCCTGCCCGCCTGCCGTCAAGGAGGCGTGGATCAAGCTGCTGGGGCCCGAGGCGCTGTGGGAGCTCTACGGCGGCACCGAATTGCAGGCATTGACCTTCATCAACGGCGAGCAGTGGCTGGCACATCCCGGATCGGTGGGCCAGGTAGTCGCCGGGGAAATGAAGGTGCTCGACGACGACGGCAATCCCTGCCCGCCCGGCGTGGTCGGCGAGATCTATATGCGCCCCAGCCCGGGCAGTCCCGCGACCTACCGCTACGTGGGCGTCAAAGCCAAGAACCGGGACGGCTGGGATTCGCTGGGCGATCTCGGCTATTTCGACGCCGAAGGTTTCCTCTACCTGTCGGACCGCCGGGTCGATATGTTCACCGTCGGCGGCCGCAATGTCTATCCGGCAGAGATCGAGAACGCCTTGTCCGAACACAGCGACGTGTTGTCCTGCTTGGCCGTCGGCCTTCCTGACGAGGACCTGGGCCAAGTCCCGCACGCGCTGGTGCACACCGTCAGCGGGTCTGTCCTGGACGCTGCAACGGTGCAAGCGTTCGTAGGCGAACGGTTAGCGGCATACAAGGTGCCGCGCACCGTCGAATTTGTCGATGCGCCCCTGCGGGACGACGCCGGTAAGGCACGTCGAACGGCGGTGCGTGACAATGTGATAGCGCGACTGCGCGCTGCGGAACACCCAGGGGGTCAACCGTGAACGAGGCCTTTGCTGTGCAGTACTCCGGGCTGAGCGACATCGGTTGCGAACGTTCCGAGAATCAGGACCGCTGGGGAAGGGACGACGATCAGTACTTGTTCATCGTCGCCGACGGTGTTGGTGGCAGTAGGGACGGCGCGCTGGCCGCCCAGACGATGGTGGACATCCTGCCCAGGTACGTCGCCCACCACCTGCCGCTGGACCAGCGCGACCAACCGGACGCGGCCGACCGACTGGCCCGCGCCGTCTCCGAACTCTCCGACGACCTGCACGCCAAGGCGCAGACCGATGCCCGCTATCAGGGCGCGAACAGCACGCTGGTCGCGGTGGTCATCGCGGGCACCCGCGCGTTGGTGGCCCACCTCGGCGACAGCCGGGCCTACCTGCACCGGGAACTACCGCTGCAGCGGTTGACCCGCGATCACACCCTGGTACAGGCCCTGGTCGACGCCCACCAGGTCGATGCCAAGGACACCGGCCGCCATAAGGCCCGCAGCGTGGTGACCCGCTACATGGGGATGCCGCCACCCGCCAAGGCCGACGGCAGCGCCGTGGAACTGCAACCCGGCGACCGGATCCTGATCTGCAGCGACGGCCTGCACGGTGTGGTGAAAGAGGCGGGGCTGGCCAAGATTCTGGATCTGAATCCTGATCCTGGCTACGCGTGCCGGGACCTGATCTCGGCGGCCCGCGACGGCGGCGGACCCGACAACATCACCGCTGTGGTGATCAACATCTTCAGTCAACACGGGTTGCCGGCGACGCAGCCGGTGAAGATGGCTGACTGACCCCAAAGTGCCGTCGCCGGAACGCATCCCGGACATAGGCCAGCATGACCTCGGTAACGTTCGCCGAAAGTGGTGTTACAGCAAGACGATTGGGCCGCGTCGGCGGATTGGTGATGTCGGCGACCGTCAGCGATAGGTGCGGACGCAGTCCGCGCACCGCGTGCCGCACGGCGCATTCTTCAACGGCGTAGGGGTATCGCGAGCACACGGTCGTGACCCCGGACTGACCTTCGTGCTCCCACGGCATTTCGTACAGCGGCGTCCCGTCGGGCACCCCCGGCGTGAACGGGAAGACTGCGAATGGCCAGCGATGGTCGTGTAGGTCGCCACTCACCGTCCTAGGGAAGACGTGCATCGCGACGGAGTACTCGCGACGCTCCGGCACCTCGGCCACCAGGCTGTCGGCCGCCTCGATACGGACGTACTGATCGGCGATGTCCGACGCCCGCCACGCGCCGGCATCGTCGAGGTGGCGGTTGAACTTCTCGAAGTTCTCCAACAGTGTCCGCAGCGTTGGCGAATCCCGCGGCGAGGTCAATATGGTCAGGTCAGACATAGCGCGGCGATGCCAGCATCTTCGGATGGTCATCGCGTGGCTGGCGATGCTGACGATCATCTCGGTCGCCGCATTGACCCTCAGCGTCGTGGTGTGGATGCGATTGCCGCGCCGGTCGCCCGCACCCCCGGAGTACTCGCCCTACCCCGCGCAACCACCGTCATACGGTTCTCCGTACCCTCCGCCGACCACACCGGGGCCTGCCACACGTTGGGAACACCATTCGGGGTGCACCGGAACGACCATCGACTACCAGACGATCGAGCGGATGAGGCTCACGGCGCGATCGCGTCGGCTTCCCGGTCCTGTGATTCGTCCTGCTTTTCGCGTTTCTCCCAGCGGCGCAACGCCTCCCGGCAAGGTGACTCGACCAGCGCATAGCTCACCGCAGCGATCGCAATGCCGAAGAGCAGAGTCAGTGCCAGCACCGTCGGCATGTGCCCGGAGAACGCGAATACCCCGAGCACCGGGAATACCATGTCCAGCGCGGCCAGGTGCCAGATGAACAGGCCGTAGGACCAGCGCCCCAAGGTGACCATCAACGTGCTGCCGAGCAGTCGGTGCGGCGTATCGAGGCGGTCCAGCACCAGCGGCGCCACCAGAGCGAACGCCACCACCGAACCCATCGCGGTCTTCACCGAGAACTGCAAGGCGGTGCTCGGCACCAGGCCGGCCGGACCCGCCAGCGGAGATGCCGCCACCAGGAAGGCCGCCACCGCCGCCACAGCCATCACAACGCGGCGGCGAGCCAACCGGTGCGGCCAGCCGACCGGGCTGTGCACCAATTCGGCCAGCAACATTCCGGCGGCAAACCAGGAGAAGAACGCCGGCGGCCAGTTCACCGGATTGGCACCGGGGCCACCACCCAGAACGGCCAGTGGCAACCAGCCCCAGCCCCAACTGAGCGCTCCGAGCGCAGCGATCGTCGGAATGCGGGCGCCTACCGGGATCCGGCGCGCCAGGAACGCCAGGATCGGCAGAGCCAGGTAGAAACCGACCTCGACGGACAGGCTCCACATCTGGGTAAGACCGCCGGTGAGGGTCAGCGGCACGTAAATCTGGGTGAGGGTGAGGTTTGCCAACCACACCGTCAGGTTGGCGTGGTTCGAATCCGGCAGCAGGGTCAGGATCACCACCACCGCGACCAGATATGCCGGCATGATGCGAACCAGGCGCGACCGTAGATAGTGGCCCGTCCGCGGCCTCGGCGACAGATCCCTTGCCGCCGCCGCGTGCGCACGCCACAACAGGAATCCGGACAACGTGAAGAACACCGCGACGGCCAGATCGAAGCGGCCGAACAACCGGCCGTCGATCCCGCTGGCGTGTCCGGTCTGGAAGGCGACGTGGGTGACTACTACACCCATGGCGGCGCACGCGCGCATGCCCTCGACGGCAGGCAGAAAGCTACGGGTCCCACCCACCTGCTGGTCGTCGGTCACGGTCACAGTCTGCCGGGGCGCTGCTCCGAAGTCTTCAGTGCGCCTAAGCTTGGCTCGAGTTCGTCCGTCGAGCGAATGCCCTCTGCTGTTAGGGTCAAGCGGGTCTGCCTCGCTGCTTGGTCAGGTCGGAGCGGGTCGCGACCAATTCTTGGACCAGAAGGAGGTCACAGCAACGTGAACCGAGCAGTCATGTTGCGCATCGCCGCATGCGGGACAATCGGACTCGGAGCCGCACTGCTGATCGCCGCGCTGCTGTTGTCGACCTATACCAGCAACAGGATCACCAAGATCCCGCTCAATATCGATGCGACGCTGATCGCCGAAGGCAACGGAACCGCGCTGGACGCGGCGTCACTGTCCAGTGATCACGTCGTCGTCAACCAGAATGTGCCGCTGGTCTCGCAGCAGCAGATCAGCGTGGAGACGCCCGCCAACGCCGAGGTGGTCACCCTGCAGGTCGGGTCCTCCGTCCGGCGCAGCGACAAGCAGAAGGACACCGGCCTGCTGCTGGCCATCGTCGACATCGTGACCCTTAACCGCAAGACCGCGCTGGCGGCGACGGACGAGTCACACCGCGGCGCGGTGCAGAACCCGCGCGGCGTCGGCGACGAGACCCCGCCGACCGCAAAGCCGGTGCGCCACGAAGGTCTGGCGTACCGCTTTCCGTTCAACACCGAACGCAAGACGTACCCCTACTTCGATCCGATCGCGCAGAAGCCATACGACGCGAACTACGAGGGTGAAGAAGACGTCAACGGGCTGACCACGTATCGGTTCACCCAGAACGTCGGTGTCAACAGCGAGGGCAAACCGGCCGCGCCGATCCCCTATCTGTCGCTGTACGGGGCGAATGAGGACGGCAAGATCACCACCTCCGCGCAGATGTGGGGGGTCCCCGGCGAGCCGGGTGAGCAGATCACCATGACGCGCTACTACACCGCGAAGCGCACTTTCTGGGTCGACCCGGTGTCCGGCACCATCGTCAAGGAAACCGATCAGGCCGACCATTACTACGCCCGCGACGCGCTCAAGCCCGAGGTGACACTGGCCGACTTCAAGGTCACATCCACCCCGGAGACCGTCGAATCTCAGGTCAATTCGGCGCGCGACGAGCGGGACCGACTGGCCCTCTGGTCACGGGTATTGCCGATCACGTTCACCGCTGTCGGGTTGATCGCGCTGCTCGGGGGTGGCGTGCTCGCGTCGTTCAGCCTGCGGACCGAGAGCGCATTGACCGACCCCAGCCTGGACCGCGAGGACACCGACTTTCTCCGGCGTGCCGGACTGGAGCCACCGATCCCGGGGGCTGAGGCAGAGACCGAGAAGATTCCCGCGCAGCGGCCGGATCTCCATGAGGAGTCGAGTCCACCGGGTGCAGATCCGCCCGCGGATCCGGCCCCACCCGATGCCGGGCCGACTGAGCCCGGTTCGCCGCCCGCGAGTCCCGCCGGCCCGACCGAGCGGGCTTAACGCTGCCCGTCCGGGCCTTACTTCTACGCTGGTCCCGGCCGGCGTACGCGTTGGTCCTTGCGCTGTTGGTGCTCGGGCCGGTTCTGGCGCCGGGGTATCTGCTGCTGCGCGACGCGGTGTCCACTCCGAGGTCGTATCTGTCGGATACCACGCTGGGCTTGACGGCGGCTCCGCGCGCCAGCCCGCAGGATTTCGCGGTTGCACTGGCATCGCATGTGCTCGACGGCGGAATCGTGGTCAAGGCGCTGCTGCTGATCGGACTGTGGCTGGCGGGTTGGGGGGCGGCCAGACTGATCGCCACAGCGCTGCCCGAAGCCGGCGCCGCGGGCGAGTTCATCGCGATCACCCTGGCGATCTGGAACCCGTATGTCGCTGAGCGACTGCTGCAGGGACATTGGAGCCTGTTGGTCGGCTACGGCTGTCTGCCGTGGATCGCGGCGACAATGCTGGGACTGCGGATGCGGGGCGGTGGCTGGTGGGGCTTCTGCGGCCTGGCCTTCTGGGTGGCGCTGGCCGGGCTGACGCCGACCGGGCTGTTACTCGCGGCGACGGCGGCACTGGTGTGCGTGGCGGCCCCGGGTGACGGCTGGCCGCGGTTGTTGTGTGCGATCACAGCGTTGGGCGTTGCGGTGGTAGCTGCCCTCCCGTGGCTGATCGCGTCGCTGCTGGGCTCGCCGCTGGCCACAGCCACGGCCGCCAACGGGCTCGGTGTGAATGCGTTCGCGGCACGGGCCGAACCGGGTCTCGGCACATTAGTCAGCCTGGCCGGCCTGGGTGGGATCTGGAACAGCCACGCCGTACCGGACTCGCGGACAACGCTTTTCGCACTGATGTCCACCCTGGCGCTGTTCGCCGTGGTGGCGGCCGGACTTCCCGCGGTGCTACGTCGTCCGGCCGTGGTGCCGTTGTTGGTGTTGGCCGCAGTGTCCGTGCTGGTGCCGGCCTTGATGGCCACCGGGCCGGGTCTGCAGTTGCTGCGCGCGATCGTCGACGCCATACCCGGCTTCGGTGTGTTGCGCGACGGCCAGAAGTGGGTTGCGCTGGCCGTGCCCGGGTACGCGCTGGCCGGTGCCGGCGCGGTGCTCGTGCTGCGACGCTGGTTGCGCCCCGCCGTGGCGGCCGTCTGCTGCTGCCTGCTGCTGTTGCTGGCGCTGCCCGACCTGGCCTGGGGAGTCTGGGGAAAGGTCGCCGCGGTGCACTATCCACCCGGCTGGTCAGCCGCGGCGGCGGCGATCAACCGCGAGCCCGGCCCGGTGGCCGTCCTGCCGGCCGGCACCATGCGGCGGTTCGTCTGGTCAGGCCCGGCCCCAGTGCTCGATCCCCTCCCCCGCTGGGTGAGTGCGGATGTGCTCAGCACCGGCGATCTGGTCATTTCCGGCGTGACCGTACCCGGCGAGGGTGCCCACGCCCGGGCGGTCCAGGAGATGCTCAAGTCCGGGACCGAACCGGTGACGCTCGCTTCGGCCGGGGTGGCGTGGCTGGTGGTCGAATGCGGCACTGCCGGTGACATGGCGGCGAGCGCACACACGGTGTCGCAGCTGACAGCGGTCTACCGCGACAAGGACATTGCGGTCTATCGGATCGGTGGACATTCCGAGGGGGTCCCCGCCGCCCGTCGGCACGCGGTGCTGGCTGCGCATCTGGCGTGGCTGGCCCTGCTGGTGGTCGGGGGCGTTGGTGCGTTGATCGGGATTAGACGAGCCCGCTGACGCGCTGGCCCGCTTGAACGGTTTCCAGCACGGTACGCAGCGCGTCGGCACTCTGCCGCCAGGAGAACTCCACACTGCGCGCTTGGGCTTTGAATCCGAGTTGGTCGCGCAGGACTGGATCGGATAGCAACTCGTCGAGCCGGTCCACCAGTTCGGCGCCGGTATCGACCAATATGCCGGTGACGCCGTCGATGATCGAGTCGGACAGGCCGCCGGAGGAGCGATACCCGACGGTCGGCACGTGGTGCTGGCCCGCCTCGACCACCGCCAGGCCCCACCCCTCTTTCCGGGACGGCAGTACGTGCACCCAGGAGTGTTGCAGCAGATGGTGTTTGGCCACGTCGTCAACGTGGCCGTGGAACGTGACGGCGTCAGACACACCTAGCTGTTGCGCGTGGTCGACGAGCCGCTGACGCCACCACCCGCCGCCGACGACGTCGAGGTGCAGACCCGGGATGCGGGGTCGCAGCGCTGCAAGCGCATCCAGCGCGTCCTCGATCTGCTTGTGCGGCACCAGCCGAGACAGCACCACCACGCGCGGCGCCTCCGCCCGCTGACCGGACAGCGTCTGCGCCGGCGCCTCGTCTAAACCATTGCGAACCACAGCGATTCGTTCGCCGTCCACACCGAGTGCCACCAGATCCCGCGCCGAGGGCAGCGACACGGTCACGTACTGGTTGTGTCGGTGCAATCGCGGGGACAGCGTCGACTCGACGAACCAACCCACCCGGGACAACACTGGACCCGCCACCGGCCACTGCTCGCGGTGGCAGTGATGCACCAGCACCACCACCCGCCGTCCGTAGAGCAGCCTGGCCAGGAAGGGCAACCCATTCTGCGTGTCGACGACCACGTCGGGTCGGACGTGGCGCAGTGAGCCGAACCCGATTTTGGCCAGCGCCATCGCCAGCATCGCCCAGATATAGACGGTGTAGCGGCCCCCGGCCCGACTGATGCGTACCCCGTCGACGACCTCATGACGGAGGGCGCCCGGGTAGCGCGCAGTGCGCAACGTGACATCGACGCCATCGGCGGCGAGTTGCGCGCCGATGCGCTGCAAATAAGTCTCGCTGCCGCCGCCCTGCGGATGCCCGGTATCGCGCCAGCACAGCAGCAGCACGGATCGCAGGTCAGACATCGGTTACAGCGTAACGGGCGATGAGACCAGCGCTCGCCGCAAACTGGACGCAGCGGTCGTAACCTTTGCTGTTTCGCCCGCCACTGGCCCGCATTGAAAGAATTATCCAGATTAGGCTCGGCGAATCGGTGGCGAGATCCTATGGTGGGCGCAGTACCGTGCGTCAACGGGAGGTGGGGTGTGGAAGGCACACCATTTGGCCGCTACCGCCTGATCGAGTTGCTGGGCCGCGGTGGCATGGGCGAGGTGTGGCGGGCGTTCGACACCGTCACCGAACGCGTGGTCGCACTCAAGGTGCTTCCCGCCGAGTTCGCCGACGACGAAACCTTCCAGCAACGATTCCGCCGCGAAGCTCGCTCGGCAGCCGGACTCGACGAGCCGCACGTCGTCCCCATCTACGACTTCGGCGAGATCGACGGACGCTTGTTCGTCACGATGCGCCTCATTCAGGGTCATGATCTGCAAACCGTGCTGGCCGATGGGCCGCTGGACCCCACGCGCGCGGTTTACATCATCGAGCAGGTGGCCTCAGCGCTTCACGCCGCTCACCGCATCGACCTGGTCCATCGCGACGTCAAACCCTCCAACATCCTGGTCGCCGAGGACGATTTCACCTACCTGATCGACTTCGGTATCGCTCGCTCGGCGGGCGACACATCACTGACTCACGGCGGCGGCGTCGTCGGGTCCTTTGCCTACCTGTCCCCCGAACGGCTGACCAACGGGCGCAGCGATCACCGCGCCGACATCTACGCTCTGACCTGCGTGCTGCACGAATGCCTCACCGGAAGCCAGCCCTTCCCAGGCGGCAGTCTCGAACAGCAGGTCGGAAACCACCTATCCAAACCCCCACCGCGTCCGTCCACCCTGCGGGCGAACCTGCCCGCCGACCTCGACCGGGTCATCGCCAAAGGGATGGCCAAGAACCCCGACGATCGATACCGCACTACCAAGGAATTGATCACCGCGGCGCGCACCGCCGTCACCGCACCTCTCCCCAAGCCCGCGTCACCACCAGCACCAACACCGCCACGGGCCCAATCCGGATCCGACCAGCCAACTGTCCGCGCGCCGTACCCGGCACCGCAGGGACACCAGCCCAAGACCCCGGTCATGTACTCGCCCTACCCGACCCCGCCGAAGGCGGCATCCTTCGCGCGGCCCGCGGTATCCGTCCCCAATCCGCCTAGTACGCCGCCGGCCACCCCGAAGCCCCGTAGCCGCCAGATACGGGTGTGGGCAGGCATCGCTGCCGTCGTCGTCGTGTTGGCCGTTGTTGCCGCCGTTGTCATAGTGAGAGGCCGGAACTCGGACAGCGCCGATGCGGTCAGCTCGGCACCGACCACCACCACCTCTGCCGCCCCTCTCGTTGCCCGGGGGGCATTGAACGGGCTGCTCCTCAGTGTCGACGCGATCAACGCGGCGATGGGGGCCACCAAGCTGGCCGACTCGGGTGGTCGCCATGCGATCGGCAAGAGTCCCGTCCAGATCTCGCCCGCGGAGTGCCGGGTCGTCCACGCGCTGGATTCCGCTGCCTACACGGGTAGTGCGTGGACCGATTCGCTACAGGAGGAGTTCGTCGAGGATCCGGCCAATCACTGGATCGACCAGGCTGTCGTGCGGTTTCCCTCAGCGACGAGCGCGGCCGAGTTCGTGGAGAAATCACTGCCAGTATGGGCGGCCTGCGAGAACGCAACCTATTCCGTGAAGTGGCCTAACAGCGAACCCAATCAATGGTCTTCCGGGCCGGTATCGAACGTCCTCGGGACCCTCTCGATCAACCTCAAAGGCAGCGGTTGGAGTTGTCAGCAGGCGCTAACTTCTGCCAACAACGTGGTGGTCAACGTTTCGGCATGTAATTACGGCCTCACGAGTGAGGGGGTCAGCATCGCTGAGCAGATCGCGGCGAATGTTCCCAAGTAGCGCCCGATCCATGGGTGCGGCGCGGACGTAGGGTGTGCGCGTGGCGGTCACCGACGTCTTCGCGCGACGCGCGCGGCTGCGCAGATCGGCACGACTGCTGTCGGAGTTCCGCTTCGAACAGTCCGACCCGGCGCGCTTCTACGGCGCGCTCGCCGCCGACACCGCAGCGATGGTCGGCGACCTCTGGCTGGCGAACCGGGGCGCGTCCCCGGCCGGGCGCACCCTGCTCGACGTCGGCGGCGGACCCGGCTACTTCGCCTCGGCGTTCGCCGACCTCGGGGTCCGCTACATCGGCGTCGAACCGGATCCGAGTGAAATGCACGCCAGCGGACCCGTGTTCGCGGGCGAACGAGGCAGTTTCGTCCGGGCGTCGGGCATGGCACTGCCGTTCGCCGACGATTCGGTGGACATCTGCCTATCCTCGAACGTCGCCGAGCATGTGCCGCGTCCCTGGCAGCTTGGCAACGAGATGCTGCGGGTGACCCGGCCCGGCGGGCTGGTGGTGCTGTCCTACACCGTGTGGCTGGGCCCGTTCGGAGGCCACGAAATGGGACTTACGCACTACCTCGGCGGCGCACGTGCCGCAGCCATGTATGCGCGCAAGCATGGCCGTCCGGCCAAGAACAACTACGGGTCGTCGTTGTTCGCGGTGTCCGCCGCCGACGGCATGAAGTGGGCCGCGAGCACTGGGGCGGCTTTGGCGAGTTTCCCTCGCTACCACCCGCGATGGGCCTGGTGGATGACGTCGGTACCTGGACTTCGCGAGTTACTGGTGAGCAATCTGGTGCTGGTCCTGCAAGCGCAGTAATGAAACATGTTCTCGTTTTGCGCCGGCTTGGGTAGGGTGGCGATTGTGACTGCAGTAACAACCGCTACGACGGAGTACGACAAGCTATTCATCGGCGGCAAGTGGACGGAGCCGTCGACCGACCAGACCATCGAGGTGCACTGCCCGGCCACCGGCGAATACGTCGGCAAGGTTCCGCTGGCAGCGGCCGCCGATGTGGACGCAGCGGTCGCTGCGGCCCGGGCGGCATTCGACAGCGGCCCGTGGCCTTCGACGCCGCCCAAGGAACGCGCGGCCGTCATCGCGAGCGCGCTCAAGCTGCTCGAAGAGCGCAAGGAGCACTTCGCCAAACTGCTCGCCGACGAAACCGGCCAGCCGCCGATGACCATCGAGACGATGCACTGGATGGGTTCGATGGGGGCGATGAACTTCTTCGCCGGCCCCGCCGTCGACCAGGTCAAGTGGCGCGAGATCCGCAACGGCTCCTATGGGCAGACGATCGTGCACCGCGAAGCGATCGGTGTGGTGGCCGCGATCGTGGCCTGGAACGTGCCGTTGTTCCTGGCGATCAACAAGCTCGGTCCGGCATTGCTGGCCGGATGCACCGTGGTGCTCAAGCCGGCGGCCGAAACACCGCTGACGGCAAACGCTTTGGCGGAGGTGTTCGCCGAGGCCGGGCTGCCCGAAGGTGTGCTGTCGGTAGTACCCGGCGGCATCGAAACCGGACAGGCACTGACCTCCAACCCCGACGTCGACCTGTTCACCTTCACCGGCAGTTCGGCGGTCGGCAAAGAGATCGGCAAGCGCGCCGCGGACCTGCTCAAGCCTTGCACCCTGGAACTCGGCGGGAAGTCGGCGGCGATTCTGCTCGAGGATGTCGACCTGGCGTCGGCGATCCCGATGATGGTGTTCTCCGGGATTATGAACACCGGTCAGGCCTGTGTGGGCCAGACCCGCATTCTGGCGCCACGCTCGCGGTACGACGAGATCGTGGAAGCGGTAAGCAATTTCGTGCAAATGCTGCCGGTCGGGCTGCCGTCCGACCCGGCCGCCCAGATCGGATCGCTGATCTCGGAGAAGCAGCGCAGCCGGGTCGAGGGCTACATCGCCAAGGGCATCGAGGAAGGCGCCCGCCTGGTGTGTGGCGGCGGCCGTCCCGAAGGTCTGGACCAGGGCTTCTTCGTGCAGCCCACGGTGTTCGCCGACGTCGACAACAAGATGACCATCGCCCAGGAGGAAATCTTCGGGCCGGTGCTGGCGATCATTCCTTATGACACCGAAGAGGATGCGATCAAGCTCGCCAACGACTCGGTGTACGGCCTGGCCGGCAGCGTGTGGACGACCGACATCCCCAAGGGCATCGAGGTTTCGGAGAAGATCCGCGCCGGGACGTATGCCATCAACTGGTACGCCTTCGACCCCTGCTGTCCGTTCGGCGGCTACAAGAACTCCGGCATCGGTCGGGAGAACGGGCCTGAAGGTGTCGAGCACTTCACTCAGCAGAAGAGCGTGCTGATGCCGATGGGGTACACGGTCGAGTAACTGCGGCGAGCAGACGCGAACGCCCTCGAAACCGAACGGTTTTGGGGGCGTTTGCGTCTGTTGGGCCGAACTAACGACCCTTGAACTGGGCCTGGCGTCGCTCGATGAACGACTGCACGCCTTCGGCGGCGTCCGCGCTGGCGAACAACTCGCCGACCGCGGGTCGCAGTCGCTCGATCGCGGCCGACTCACCCTGGGTCCGGGCCAGATGCGCGGATGCGAGCGTGGCCCGTACCCCCAGTGGGGCGGCGCGATCGGCGATGGTGTGCGCGATCTCGCGAGCCTTCGTCAAGGCATCGGCAGCGTCTTCGGCAACATCCTGGACCAGCCCAAGCCGATAGGCCTCGGCGGCGTCGAACTCGTCGCCGGTCAGTAACCAGCGCATGGCGTTGCCCCAGCCCGCCTCGCGGGGCAGCCGGATGGTGGCGCCGCCGAACGGATAGATCCCGCGCTGCACTTCCAGCTGGGTGAAGCGGGTTCCGGCGGCCGCGATGCGGATGTCGGCAGCCAGCAGCAGTTCGATGCCCAGCGTCATGCACCAGCCGTGCGCGACCGCGATCAGCGGCGTGGTCCAGGAGCCGTCCAACCGCCACGGGTCGCGGCCGTCCTCCGGAAACGCCAGCTCTCCGGCCGCAATCCCGGGGCCGACGTCGACGAGGTCCAAGCCCGCAGTGAAGTGGTCGCCGTGGGCGAACAGCACTCCGACGCGAAGCGAGTCGTCGGATTCCAGCAGCGCATAGGCGCGGGACAGATCGGCGAGCATCGCCCGATCGAATGAGTTGCGCTTGTGCGGCCGGTTCAGGCCGATCAACAGAACATGCCCGTCCCGCTCGAGCGAAACGGTGTCGAGGGAGATGAGAGTGCCGGCATCGAGGCTTGTCATCGACCCAGTGAACCGCATAAATATGAATTATACAATAGTCCATAATCGTTTAGATCGACTCGATCACAAGTCGATAGCGAGCGGTTGCTTACTAAGTGGCGTTCTTATATGCTTCTCAGCATATTCATGGGTTGAGCGTCTCAGTGGGGAGGCGCCGCGCATGAGCAGGAAACGCCGGGAGTAACCATGTGGATCATCGAGCTCAACATCGCCGGTCTGCGATATACCCGCGAGATGCCAGACGTGCGGCACCCGTTCCGAAAGGGTTCTCGCCATCTGCACTGGCCGGCACTCCGGCACAGCCCTCAGGCATCCCAAGCCGCATGACGCCAACAACCACCAAGCGCCCCAGCACGCGGGACAAGATGCTGGTCAGCGCCGCCCAGGTGATGCGCGAGCGCGGTGCCGCCGGCGTGACCATCGACTCGGTTCTGGCCCGCAGCGGCGCGCCGCGCGGCTCGGTGTATCACCACTTCCCCGAAGGACGCAGCCAGATCCTGTTCGAGGCACTGCGCTACGCGGGCGACTCCATCACCACCGTGATCGACGACGCGGCCGACCGGGGCGCCCGGGCGCTGCTGCGCGAATTCGTCAACTACTGGGACCACCTGCTGACCGATGGCGGCTTCACCGCCGGTTGCCCGGTCGCGGCCGCCGCGCTCGGCTCGGCCGACGATGAGCTCGAACTCACTGTCGCGGCCGGCGACATCCTGGACCGCTGGTCGACAGCGATGACCCGGGCATTCATCGCCGATGGCTTTGACGAACCGACTGCGGCGTCGCTGGCGGTCACATCGATAGCCGCAATGGAAGGCGCCATCATGCTGTGCCGATCGACGCGCAGCGCCGCACCCCTTCGCGCCGTCGGTGAGCAGCTTGAATTCCTGGTCAAGGCAAGGGAATTCGTTCGTCGCAATGAATTGGCCGACAAGCGCGGCGCCTGAACGGCCTCGACTGAGTGCCGAAGCGCTCGACGCGACGACGGGCGCCTACGCCGGCACCGAGGCTGCCCAACGCCGCGGCCACCGGCCCGTAGCAAATGGTGTAACAGCAAACCCTCAACGCCATCGGACAGCCACCGAACTGCTGCTGCACCGCCCGTTGATCGGCGACGCACCAACGGAGCACCGGGCACCGGACAGAACGGCGCCGTTGTTACCGGCGGTACCGGCGCATCGGCGGCACCGCCGGACTGCTCGTCAGCATCAACGGGGACAACGGAGCAAAAGGGCCCCATTAACCCCTGGCCGGGCAGAAACTTCAGTCGCTGGCGGGCAGCGGCTTGACCTCTTTGAGCCCCAGTTTGGTCTCGCCCACGCTGAGACTCCCCTTGCCGGGCTTGGTCACCAGCACCTCGGCGCCCGTTTCGTCCACGTAGCGCTTGCCCATCACACTGCCGTCGGCAAACGCCGGATCGAGGTCGCCCTCTCGTGGGCCGCCCATCTCCACCATCGGCGCGCCGCCGCAACGCAGGTCGTCGAGGCTGTCGGCACTTCTGACGACGATCACCTGGGTGTCACAGACCTGGCTGGCCAGGCGGCTTCCGTTCTTGATCATGATTGCGTCCCTACTAGATTCTCGATGATCTCCCGGCGAAGCACCTTGCCGGTCGCGGTAGTTGGCAGCTCGTCGCGAAACACTACTCGGTCCGGCGTGCGGGACCCTCGCAAACTCTTTCGGACATATTCACGCAGTTCGTCCGGGTCCGGATCGATGCCCGCGAGCGGTACCACGACGGCGACGATCGCCTGGCCCCACTGCGAATCCTCCACCCCGACCACCGCTACGTCGCGCACGTGCGGGTGTTCGATCAGCACCTCTTCCAGTTCGGCGGGCGCGATGTTCTCACCGCCGCGGATGATGGTGTCGTCACTGCGGCCGCCGATGAACAGATATCCGTCGACGTCCAGCATGGCGATGTCTTTGGTTGGGAACCAACCGTTTTCGTCGAGCACCGAGCCGATGCCGGTGTAGCGGCCGGACACCTGCTCGCCGCGGACGAACAGTTCGCCGGTCTCCCCCGGCGCCAGCACGGTGCCGTCCTCGCCGCGAATCTGCAGTTCGATGCCGGGCACCGGTTGTCCGACCGAGCCCAGTCGCCGGGCAATCGTCGCGTCGGAGGCCGCCTGCGCATCGCGGTGGTCGTCGGGCGTCAGCACAGCAATCGTCGAGCTGGTCTCGGTCAGTCCGTAGGCATTGACGAAACCGACGTCCGGCAACAGTTCAAGAGCCCGCCGCACCAGCGGCAGACCGACTTTCGAGCCGCCGTAGGCCAGGTTTCGCAGTGCGGCCAGCTTGTGTTCGCCGGTCTCGAGCACGTTGACGATGCGGTCCAGCATGGTCGGCACCAAGGTCGCGGTGGTCACCTGCTCGTCATTGACCAGACGTACCCACTCGTTGGCGTCAAAGCTGGTTAGATACACCATCTTTCGGCCCGCATACAGGTTAGACAGCGCGGCCCCGACCCCGGCGATGTGATACGGCGGCACGCAGATCAGCGCAGCGTCCGCGGGGCCGGCCGAGTCGAATTCGACCGTCCCGGTGACATAGCTGGTCAGGTTGTTGTGGGTGAGTTCGACGGCTTTCGGTTGCGACGTGGTTCCTGACGTAAACAGCACTATCGCGACGGAATCCGGGTCGGGGAACTCCGCGACCGGGTCGGCGCTACGGGCGGCGGTGACGAAGTCATCGGACAGCATCACCCGACGTTCGACGTCGTCAACCGTGTCTCGGTAGCGCTCGTCGACGATCACCAGCGGATCGGGCAACCGGTCGATCAGCGCGGCAATGCCGTCGGCGGACAACCGGTAGTTGATCGGCGTGAAGCTCAGCCCAGCGCGGGCGGTCGCGAAGATGAGCAATGGCAGCATCGCGCCGCCGGTTCCGATGTACACCACGTGCTTGGCACCGGACGCTGCGATAACCCCCGCACTGCCGTCGGCGAGGTCGCTGAGCTCCTGCGTCGTCAGCCGCAGGTCCCCAGAGACAACGGCCGTGCGGTCCGGGTTGCCCGACACAGCCATCTCGAGAAGCAGCGAAATGCTCAAGTTCGATCCTCCGGGCCCGTTACAAATCTAGCCCACAGTGTAACTCATGGATCGACGGATCAGGTGCCCGTCCACTTCGGCGGGCGCTTCTCGGCAAACGCGATGGCGCCTTCCTTGGCGTCCTTGGACATGAAGATCGGCGCCAGGATTTCGATCTGCTTGGTAAACCGGGTCTCTAGGCTCCAGCCGCGGGATTCGGTGATGATCCGCTTGGTGGCGGCTACCGCGAGCGGGCCATTGGCGGTGATCTTCTCCGCCAGTGCGATCGCCGCATCCAGCGCCCCGCCGGGCTCGGCCAGCACGTTGACCAGGCCCAGCGCATGCGCGCGCTCGGCGGATATCTGGTCACCGGTCAGCGCCAGCTCCATGGCGATCGCGGGCGGAATGCGCTCGGGCAGCCGCAACAATCCCCCACCGCCGGCGACCAGGCCGCGCTTGACTTCCGGAATACCGAACGCCGAGTCTCGCGAGGCCACGATCAGGTCGGTGGCCAGCGCCAGCTCGCAACCGCCGGCCAGGCAGAATCCCTCGACCGCAGCGATCAGCGGCTTGGCGGGCGGACGCTCGGTGAAGCCCATGCCCCGGCCTTGGACGACGACATTCTCGCCGCGGGCAAAAGCCTTAAGGTCCATGCCTGCGCAGAACGAGCCGCCGGCGCCGGTCAGGATCGCCACCGAAAGGCCGGCGTCGTCGTCGAGCCGATCCATGGCATCGGCCAGGCCCCTACTGACCGCGGCATTCACCGCGTTCTTTGCCTTCGGGCGGTTGATCGTGATGATCAGGATGCGGTCCCGCTGCTCGACCAGGACCTCGGGCTCGGTGTTAGCTTCGTCGCTCACATTGCCGATCGTAACCGCCGACCTGCGTGACGAATCGGCCGGTCAATGTAACGCTGTCGGCGACCTGGGATCAGGCCGGAGCCAGCGCCTCCGGGACCACCGTCAGCTCACCGGACAGTCCTGCGGCCCTGCGTATTTCGACGAACTCGGCGACCATCGCCTCGGTCACTTCGTGCGGGTCCTTGAGCGTGCGGCCGTCGGACAACACCGAGATGTTGAGTTGATCGACGTAGCTCCACACAGTGATGTTCAGACCGCTGCCGGCGGTCAGTGGCCCGACGGAATAGATCTCGGTCACCAGCGCACCGCCCACCCGGCCACGGACCCGCGGACCCGGCACGTTCGAGATGTTCAGGTTGAGCACCTTGTTCTGCCCGTCGCGGCTGGCCAAATACCTGAACATCGCCTGCGTCGCCGTCGGCGGCCAGTAGGCAGCCCAGCGGCTGATCAGTTCCGGCCCCAGCAACTGATGGCTTTCCTTGGCGAAGACCGCGTTGTCATGTGCGGCTTTTACCCGTTCCAGCGGGTCGTCCAGGTCGGTGGGCAGCGCGACCATCATTCCGGTGAACTTGTTGCCGGAGATCCGCTCCGGCGAGAAGTCGAAGCTGATCGGCACCGAGGCCAGCAGCGGCTCGGCCTTGCCGTCGTAGCGCAGCAGCAGGCTGTGCAACGCCCCGCTGGCCATGGCCAGCACCATGTCGTTGATCGTCGCGCCCAGCTTCTTGCCCGTCGCCTTGACATCGGCCAGCGCCAGCGTGGCGGTGGCAAACCGGCGCTCGGAGTCAAGCATGTGGTTCATGAAAGTCGGCGGGGGCGTGAACGGCATGGTCAGTTCCGGCGAAAGCTTGCGCGAGCTGCGTCGTACCCGCCGGACGCCTTGCGCGGTGTAAGCGACGGTTGCAGGGATGCGCTTGATGTGCCGCATGTGGTCGACGAACGCCGTACTCATCAGCTCCCGTTTGGTCGGCGCCGGATCAGGCGTGTAGGAGCTGACCTGCGGCGTCGGCATCAGATCCATGCCGTGCGCCATCAAGTTGGCCGACGCGACACCGTCGGCCAGGGCGTGGTGGATCTTGAGCACAACGGCGATCCGGTCATTGGCCAGGCCCTCGACGAAGTACATCTCCCATAACGGGCGGGCGCGGTCCAACTGCGTGCTGCCGATCTCCCCGATCGCCACGTCGAGTTCACGGCGGCCACCCGGCGCCGCGACCTGCCATGGCCGGACGTGGTAATCGAAGTCAACCTCGCAGTTTTCCCGCCACATCGGGTGGTGGAACCGGTACGGAACGTCGATCAGCTGGTAACCGAGCGGGACCAGCTTGTCCATCCGGCTGGCGATGACCTGACGAAACGCATCGATAGAAAAGCCACGACTGGCCGGATCGAGTTCGATGACGGCCACCTTGAGCGTGTGCATGTGCACGTTCGGCGTCTCGCTGTACAGCAGTACCGCGTCCCACCCGGTCAGCCGCTTCACCGCAGTTCCCTACCCATAGCGCGACCTTACAAGCGGTCGGACTTCAGATGACTTCTTTGGCGAACTGTGTCCGGGTGCGGTGGACCTGGTTGAGGAACAGCGACGTGGCGTGGGCCATCGCACCCGCGCGTGGTCCGTCGAGCATGTCGAAGCCGTGGCCCGCGCCCGGCAGTTCCACGTAGTTGACCGACGAGGTCGAAACCGCACGCAACCGCTCAACGAAGCTACGGGCCTGCGCCACCGGGATCACGTTGTCCTTGCTGCCGTGAATCACCAGGAACGGCGGTGCGTTTCGGTGCACGCGGGCAATCGGCGACGCGTCCCGGAACACCTCGGGGCGACGGGCGATCGAACGCTGGACCACCACCCGCTCCAAGAATTCGACGAACCGCGCGCGTTCCGGCGTGGAGCGGTCCTCCCAGTCGTAACGGCCGTAGATACCGACGACGGCGTCGACGGAACTGTCGGCACCCTCAGGCAGCTCGGCCTGGTAGCTCGCGTCATCGGGGGCCAGTCCGGCCAGGGCAGCCAGGTGACCGCCGGCCGAACAACCCGCCACCGCGACGAAATTGCGGTCGCCACCGAACTTGTCGACATTGGCCCGCGCCCACGAAATGGCGGTTTTGACGTCGGTGATGTGGCGCGGCCAGCGGTTCTGCGGCGACACGCGGTAGTTGATCGCCAGGCACACCCAGCCCTGCTCCGCCAGCCGCGACAGCAGTGCGGTCCCCTGCATCTGGGTGCTGCCGTGCACCCAGGCACCGCCCGGCACGAACACCAGCACCGGCGCGGATTCCAGTGACACATCCTTGCGGCGCCATACGTCCAGCGTCTGAACCGGGTTATCGCCGTAGTGGACGCCCCGGCGGTAGAGGTACTTACTCCGGCGCAGCGCCTTCCTGAATGGGGGCGTGGGGTCTGCGGCGGGCCACTCGACGTCCAGTTCGGCGGCCGACACCATCCCGCGCAAGGCCGCGATCGACACGTCGTTGGTGCTCTCGCGATCACGACGGCGCTCTTCCTCGCTGCCCCGACCCTTGAACGATGCGGACATCAGTTCAGGCGCGAACCGCATGCCCCAGACGCTCAGCGCGGCGACGGTCCCGATCGGCTCGAGTCGCTTTCCGACCAACGGCAGGGAAGCCCCCGCCTTGCTCATGGCCAGCAGATAGTCAGCAGGACTGGCCTGCAGCATCCACTTGACGCAAGATTTGGACTGTCCACTCGCGGTCATGCTGGGGAGCGTACCCCTACTGACCGGTAATAACCCAGCATTATCTCGGGGTCGCCTGGCGGTGCCCGGAACGCCTGTGCATCCGAATCAGTCTCACCGCGTAGGCAATGGCACTGGCGGTGAACATCGTGGCGGTCAGCAGCAACCATCGGCCGAGAAATGGCTGTTGGGACCCTCCGGTGGCGGCCTGATACGTATCCGCCCCCTGTTCGATGATGCCGGGCAGGAATACCAGCAGCGTGAGGCCCGCTCCGAGAGCCGGGACTCGAATGTAGTTACGCACCGGAACTTTTGATTCATGCCGACTGCGGCGCGCCGGCCTGGACAGCGCCGAGTCCAGTGCCGCGTCGGCCAGCGCGTAGATCGGGAACAGCACCAGGTCATGGCCGATGACGGCGGCGGCAAACCAGACGACGATCGACTGCCACCACACACCCGGATTCCACAACGTGACGGGCTTGGCGATCAGCAGTACGTAACCCAGCATCGCTAGACCGGCCAGCATGGTCAGCAGATGCAGCGGATGGGCTCCGTAGTACCGCGTGAAAAGCTTTGCCAGGTTACGCATTTCGACCCGGAGCGAAGTCGATGGAGGCAACCCATTTGGTGTTGTGCACCCCGGGCAGCGCGGGGACGATGATCCGGGCCGGATAGCCGTGGTCCATCGACAGGTCTGCGCCGTTGACCCGCAAGGCGAGCAGCGCGTCCCGATCGACGATCTGATTGGCCGCCAACGTGGCCACGCTGAACGCGCCGCCACGTTGCAGCGACGTCACCCGCGCTGAATCCGGTGCCGCCACCCCGGCCAAGCGCGCCAGATCGGCCAGCCGCACCCCGCTCCAGGTCTGCACCGTCGACCAGCCTTCGACGCAGGCGATAGGTAACCGCGCGGTGTGTTGTGGCATGCCGTTGAGCGCCGCACGGTCCAGCACCACCGCGGCCGGCCCACCGCGCAGGACCAGTCGCCATTGCTCGCCAACCGCTTCGGGCGTGATGCCGGCGACGGCCGCGGTCCTGTTGATCGGGAAATCTCGACTGCCCGAGGGCTGCCGGCCGCGGGGCAGCAGCAGCGCAACACTGCGGGCCGGCCCGCCGAGAGTCTGGCCGACCGTCAGAACCGCGATCAGCAGCACGCCGGATCCGACGAGGGCCAGCGCACCGCGCCGACTCATCGTCGGCTCGGCCGGATCCTCGGCGACCAGTCCGGTGTCGTCCGGCGACTCCGCACGAGTACCAGAGGTGCTGGTATGAAACACTTCTCGTAGCGGTAGCGATCGCAGCCCGGTGATCATGTGCGGAATCTTGAGCGCGATATGCGTCAGGAAACCCGCGATGAAGACCCAGGCCCCGAAGTAGTGCGCGTCATAAAAGCTGAATCCGAAGATGTAGTCGTACTGAATGTTGAGCACGCCGGTGACGATCTCGAACAGCAGACCGCCGACCAGCATCAGCAACGACAGCCTCTCGGCCAGCTGCGCGATCGAACGCGCCGGCGGCCAGACGAACAACTTCGGGATCACCGACCACAACTTGGCCAATACCACCGGGATGATCACCAGCCCGAGCCCCACATGCAGCCCTTGCGTCAGCCGGTACAGCCAGGACGGGTGGGTGGGCCAGGTGAAGAGCGGTAGTCGAAGCCATCCGACGTCGGCCGGGATGGCTTGGCCGAACTGCGGCGCGTAGGCAATGTAGGAGAGCAGGCCGGTGACGATGATGACCGGCAGCACTATCAGCAGCACCAGCCCGAACACCGAGGTCAGCCACAGGCCGCGCAGCGGGCTCTTGAACCGAACCCGCACGCGTGCGCTCACAGCGCGGCCAGGGTGGCGATCACCCGCCCGCCGATCATCCGGATACCGGTCAGGGTGAGGCCGACTTGGGCGGCAAGGATTGCGGCGCTGTCCACGCCGACCGAGGCCCAGCGGAACCACTCCCCGACTTCGCTGCCGGCTTCCAACCGCACCCACCGCTCTCGGATACCGATGGCCTGCGTGTCGAACTCGGCAATGCAGCGACCGCCACGGCCCAACAACTCCGCGGCCCGACCGACAATGCGCCGGGGGTCGCCACCGAGGCCGACATTGCCGTCGATCAACAACACGGTCTGCCAACGGCCCGTCCCGGGCAGCGGCTCGAACACGTCACCCAGTAAGACCGGAGCACCGCCACGGGTCGCGAGCCGTATCGCGGTCACTGACCGGTCGATACCCAGCGCCGGCACACCACGCTCGATCAGCCGGGCCACCAGACGGGCCGGACCGCAGCCCAGCTCGATGGTCGGTCCGCTGCACATCTGGGTGACGGCCTGATCGAACGCGTCATCCGACGCCTGCTCCTGAGCGTTCGCAGAAGTGTGGTCGGCTGCGGGCGCTACCTTGCCCAGCCAGCGGTGAGCGGGCAGCGGGGTTATCTCGCCGTCATCGTGCCGGATCCAACATCGTTCGCCGTCCAGTGCCCGCTCGTACAGATGCCCCAGCATTTCACGCCTCTCGCATCCCGCTTGACCACGTCGCGTGAACACTCGGTGACCGCCGGCCACGTCTGCCAGCTTCTCCATCGATACCCCGTTCGCTGAGAGGCCAACCCATAGATGTCAATGGTTCCGCTCAGCGATCGCGAAAAGTCCACACCAATGATTCGGTGCCGAAGCGGGCCGAGATGGCGCAGGTTGGATACTGAGTTCGTGTCGGCACCACTGAACGATCCCGTCCATCCAGACCTACGCCGCATCGCGCGCTTCGCGCCGCGACGATTGGTGGGTCCCCGAAGTCTGCGGATCATGCGGGTGCTGATGAATTTGCGGCCCGGTGGCGGATCCGACGACGTCGAAGTACTCACCCTGGGATCCGGTGTCGGTGTTCGCCTGTACCGACCTGCCGGCGTCGCCGAGCCGGGTCCGGCCCTGCTGTGGATTCACGGCGGCGGCTATGTGCTGGGCAGCGCGGAACAGGACGACGACCTGTGCCTGCGCTACAGCCGACGGCTGGGGATCACCGTCGCGTCGGTCGAGTACCGGCTGGCGCCCGAGCACCCGTATCCGGCTCCGCTGGAAGACTGTCACGCGGCCTTGGTGTGGCTGGCCGGGCTGAGCACGGTAGATCAGGCGCGGGTGATCATCGGCGGCGCCAGCGCCGGGGGCGGGTTGGCCGCCGGGTTGGCCCTGTTGGCGCGAGATCGCGGTGAAGTCGCACCACTATTCCAACTGTTGGTGTACCCGATGGTCGATGACCGCAGCTCTGCATCTGCAAGCCCGGTCAGCGACAACTTTCGGCTCTGGAACCAGAAGTCCAACCGCTTCGGCTGGGCGGCCTATCTCGGCGATGCGGATCCCGCGGTGGCCGTCCCGGCCAGGCGCGAGGATCTCGCCGGTCTGCCGCCCGCCTGGATAGGAGTGGGCACTCACGACCTGTTCCACGACGAGGACCTGGCGTACGCCGAACGACTACGCGACGCCGGAGTGCCGTGCCAGGTCGACCTGGTGCCGGGCGCGTTCCACGGATTCGACCTGGTGGCAGCAAAACTTCCGGTGTCACGGCAATTCTTCGACAAGCAGTGTGAAGTCCTGAGTGCCGCGCTGGCGCCAGCCGGGTGAATCACATCGCGAAGTAGACGAGGTCGCCGCCGATAATCGTCGCGGCCACGAGTCCGGCATCCAGCTCGGCCAGTGCGACCTGCGGCGGTTCGGAGAGCACGCACAGATTCCCCGGCTCGCCTATCTCGACCGTGCGGGGTCGGTCCGGCCGATCCGGCCAGCCGAGAAACATCGTCAGCGCCGTCCGCGGCGAGACACATTCGGCCGCATTGAGGACCGCGCCGGATCGGGTGGTGCGCGTCACCGCGGCCCGCATCGCCGCCCACGGGTCGCCGTGGCCGAACGGCATGTCCGTCGACAACGCCACCGCAACCTTCGCATCCAACAGCGACGCGACCCGCCAGAGCTGATCGTGCTCGTAGGCGGGCACCTCCGCGAGGTACTGGTCGCCGCGTTCGGCCACGAAGTTGGGCTGTGTGACCACCGTGAGGGCCAGGTCGGCCAGATCCACCAAGTTGTCTTCAGGCACCACGGCGGCGTGTTCGATGCGGTCGAGCGGATGACTGCCCGCCACCCGCAAGGCTGCAATGGTCACCACCAATTGGGCGGCGGTCACGCAGTGCACGGCTACCGGTTGCCCGACGCTGTGCCGGTCAGCTATCCAGGCCGTCAGCGCATCCAGGTCCAGACGATCGTCGTGCAGGATCTTCTTACCCGGTGACAGCAACCGCACTCCCGGCCGGAATTCGCCGCTGCGGTGCGCCATCATCAGCGAAATCAGGTGCCCGGCGTCCACATCCGGCGTGGCATCGGTAACGCCGGTGACGCCGGTCGAAGTGATGCGCCGGCTCAGTTCGGCCAGATCGGTTTCGCGTTGCTGCAAAGCTTCCGACCAAGGGTCGGCGCTGCGCAGCCGGCCGTCGGGATGACCGGCCAGGCCGACGCGTCCCAACGCGGCCGAATTGAGCACCCACAACGCGCCGCTGCGGTGCTGGACGCGTACCGGCACATGCGCCAACACAGCGTCCAAGGCCCTGCGGTCCAGGTCTCCGGCCACTGACTCGTGGTATCCGATAGCCCGGATCCAGCCGTCGGCGCCCGGTGCCGCGTTCGACAGGGCATGCGCGAGCTGCTGCCGGTTGCAGACCGCGGGAGGTCCGACGGAGAGCGAATCCAGTGCCGACGCCGCCGAGCGCAGGTGCACGTGGTGATCGTGCAGACCGGGCAAAACGGTTCCGCCGCCGGCGTCGAGCACGCCCTCTCCGTGTCGCGGCGTCAGGCGGGCACCCACTTCTTCGACCCGCACCCCGACGCGGATATCGGCACTCGTCCCATCCAGCAGGGTGGCTCGCTGAATCAGCACGTCAGGAGTCTTCGTTCGGCGACCATCTGTTGCACGACGGCGTTATCGGCCCCCAGCGCCACGGCGGCCTTATCGACCGCGGGAGCTGACGGCGGTCGGGCCAGGAACTTCGCGTCCGGGGGATGAGTCGGCAGCGCCGCATAGGTCGCGGAGACCGCCGCCATGGAAACCTCGATCAGTTCGCCGCCGCCGCGGTCCAGCGATTCGACGACAGCGCGGGCGGCCTCCAGGCCGGTCAACGGGTCGGCGATGGCGTCGCCGCAAAACACCGGACCGCCCGTCCCTAATGAACCGCCCACCAGACCGCCCGCAACGGCGGCGTCGTCGCCGAACGCCGGCCGGCGGGATTGTGTGCCGTACCCGGTGATCCGCAGCCAGATGCGCCCAGCGGGTGGCGCGATGTCGTCAGGCCCGAGGTGTCTGCGTGCCAGCGCTTCGGGTCGCGACCCTTCGATCACGATGTCGGCCACCGACAGCAGGTCGCGCAATTGGTCCGCCTGCCCGTCGAAGTCCAGACAGTAGGAGAGCTTGTCGGCATTGATCCAGTCGAAGAAGGTCCGGTGCCCGGCCCGGGTGCCGTCGGGGCGGCCGGGGCTCTCCACTTTGATGACGGTGGCGCCGGTCCTGGCGAGCAGCTTGCCGCACAGCGGGCCCGCCCACATCGACGACAGGTCGGCCACGATCAGTCCGGCCGGACCGCGTCCGGGTACGCGCGGCGACGTCTGCCGGATCCGCGGCGGCGCGGCGGCGGCCTCACTCAGAGCTGCGGCGGGGATGTCGAGCAGTTCGGCACGCTCGATGATCTCGGCCAGCGGACGGGTGGCCGCCCAGCGCTGCAGCAGCGGCCACGGATCTTCGCCCGCTTCGTTGATGTCGTCGATGCGCAGCAGCGCCGGTACTGCGGCGATGTCGTCCTGACGCGACAACGTGACTGCGCACCAGCCGTCGCGGGCCTCGAACAAACGAGTGGAACCCCCGTTCGACACGCGGCCGCCCCGTGCCAGGCCGAGCAGCGCGGCTCGTCCGGTCAGCAGGGCCGCCGCATCCGGGGCGATCCGCTGGGCACGCTGGAGCACGTTCGATCGGGAGAAGTCGGGCGGGCCGTCGGACAGGCCGGTGAGGAAAGCGAGCCCGCTATCAGCCCACTGGCTTCCTAACCCGGAACTCACCCCACCATGGTGCGCGCCGCTGACGGCCGTCGGTTACCGGGTGCGGCGAGGTTGTCCGACCTTGCTTCGAGCAGGCCCACTATGACCGACCGAGGTGCGGCAAGGGGGGACTGGAGGAGACCATTAGAACGGTTCACAGTATTTTGGCGGAAAGATAGTATGTTTTTGCCGGTTTCGAGTTATCTTCGTATCGGCTTAGCCAGTGAACATGACCGGGGGCATCTTCTCGACGCTTGGGTCGTGTCCGAGGGATGGACGGGTTCCCGATGTCGTACGTGATCGCAGCACCTGATGTGCTCTATGCAGCCGCTTCACACTTGGCCGGTCTCGGCTCAACGCTCGAATCGGCCAATGCCAGCGCGGCAGCCTCGACTACGAGTCTGCTGGCCGCGGCCGAAGACGAGGTGTCTGCCGCAATCGCGGCCGTCTTCGGCGCGCACGGCCAGACCTACCAGGCCGTCAGTGCGCAAGCGGCGGCGTTCCATGATCAGTTCCTGCAGACCCTATCGCTGGGCGGCGGTGCCTACGCCACTGCGGAAACGGCCAACGCGGGCCCGCTGCAACCGCTGATCAATCTGATCAACACACCGACCGAGACGCTCTTCGGGCGCGCGCTGATCGGTGACGGCGCCAACGGGGTCGACGGGACCGGCTCGAATGGCGGTGACGGCGGCTACCTATACGGCAACGGCGGACGCGGCGGCACGGGTGCGGCCGGACAAGCAGGTGGCGCTGGCGGCTCGGCCGGCCTGATCGGCAGCGGCGGCGCGGGCGGCGCCGGCGGCGCCTCGGCTCTTATCGCCGGCGGCGCGGGCGGACGCGGCGGCAACGGCGGTTTCCTGTGGGGCAACGGCGGCCCCGGCGGTGCCGGCGGTGCCAACACCGGCGGGCTCGGATCCGGCGGATTCGGCGGCGCAGGCGGCCAGGCCTATCTGTTCGGCAGCGGCGGTAACGGCGGCCTCGGTGGTTCGAGCACCACCGCCAACGGCGGCGACGGCGGCGCGGGTAATACCGGTGGGATCTTGTACGGCGACGGCGGCGCGGGCGGCGCGGGCGGCAACGCGGGCCTTACCGGAAGCGGTGGCGCTGGTGGCACGGGCGCCAACTCGTGGCTGCTCGGCAACGCCGGGGCTGGCGGCGCCGGCGGCAACACAGCGGGCATCGGCGGTGCGGGCGCGGGCGGTGACGGCGGGAACACCATCCTCGGCATCGCCGGGTCCGGCGGCGCCGGCGGTAATTCCGGCGGCACTGGCGTCGGTGGAGCGGGCGGCCTCGGTGGCAACGCGTACCTGGCCGGACTCGGCGGAAACGGTGGAGCGGGCGGTAACAGCGTGGGCTCCGACGCGGGTGCGGGTGGCGGCGGCGGCGCCGCGTTCGTGCTCGGCTACGGCGGAAATGGTGCGGCCGGCGGCTTCAGTCAGGGCGGCTACGGCGGAGCAGGCGGATCGGGCGCGGCTGGCGGGCTCCTGCTCGGCAGCGGCGGACATGGCGGAGCCGGCGGCTCTACCACCGCGGCAGTCGGGTCTGGCGGAGCCGGTGGAGCCGGCGGCATTTCCTGGCTCGTCGGCGAGGGCGGCTCCGGCGGCGCCGGTGGCAGCAGCGTCAACGGTGTCGGCGGTGCAGGTGGTACGGGCGCTCAGGCGGGCGTCCTGCTCGGTACCGGCGGCTCCGGCGGCAATGGTGGCAGCACAAATCTCCTGAACGGCGCACCCGGCAACGGCGGCACCGCCGGCAACGCCGGCCTGTTCGGTCGAGGCGGTAACGGTGGCGCCGGCGGCGCTTCCAACAACGCCCTCGGTGGCTTCAGCGGCAACGGCGGCCTAGGCGGCAACGGTGGCATCCTGCTCGGCAACGGTGGCCACGGGGGTGCCGCTGGCTTCAGCGCGGCAGGCACTGACGGCATCGGCGGCGGCGGCGGCAATGCCTTCATATTGGGTAACGGTGGTAACGGCGGCAATGGCGTGATCGGCGGCACTGCCGGACGCGCCGGACTGCTAATCGGCTTCGGCGGCGACGGCGGAACCATTCAGCACGGCGCCAACGGTGGCCTGCTGTTCGGAAACGGTGGCAACGGCGGCAACGGCAGCGTCGAGTTGGGCACTAACGGCGGCAACGGCGGCAGGGCCTGGTTGTTCGGCGATGGTGGCCAGGGGGGTGCCGGCAGCGGCGGCGTGTTGAGCGTCGCCAACGGGAACGGCTTCAACGGCGGCAGCGGCGGAGAAGGCGGCATCCTCTTCGGCTTCGGCGGCTCCGGCGGGGCCGGGGGCACCGGCTTGGTCTTGGGCGGCACCGGCAACGGCGGAGCGGGCGGAACCGGCGGTCGCGGCGGGTGGCTGTTCGGCACCGGCGGGTTCGGCGGCGCGGGTGGCAACGGCGGTGACGGCACCGCCGTGTTGGCCGGCGGTAACGGCGGTCAGGGCGGCAATGCCGGCGCAAGTGGTCTCCTCGCCGGTAACGGCGCGGGCGGCGGGAACGGTGGCGCGGGTGGCACCGGGGTCGCTCTCGCCGGCGTAGGCGGGAACGGCGGACAAGGCGCCTCGACGACCTTGTTCGGCAACGGCGGTTCCGGCGGCATCGGCGGCGGCGGTGGCGCGAGTTTCTCGGCGATAGGCGCGGCGGGCGGCCAGGGCGGTGCTGGCGGCAACAGTGGCTTCATCTACGGCAACGGCGGCGGCGGCGGCACCGGCGGGGCCGGCGGTGCGGACAACAACCCAGTCGGCCAGGGCGGACCTGGCGGCGGCGGCGGCACTGGCGGCAACGCCACGTTCATCGGTAGCGGCGGCGTCGGCGGAGTCGGCGGCTCCGGCGGCACGGGAGTGTCAGTCGGAACCACCGGAACGACGGGTAACGGCGGACGCAAGGGCCTGTTCGGCTGACGCTGGGCCGTCCATCGGCCGTCCCGAAAGCCGTTGACTTCGGTGGCGGGCCCGCCCTTTCGCAGGGCGGGCCCGATTGCTGTTCGCGACACGGTACCGATGGTCATGGATAAGCGCGTAACCAGTGCTGCGCTGTGGCCTGTGCCACATTTCGCGGACTCGGATGTGGCGTGCGGCCCGTTTCAGAAACTTTTTGGATGAAATACCAGGTTTCCGACAGAAAGATAGTTTGTTTTTGCCGGTTTCGAGTTATCTTCGTATCGGCTTTGCCAGATATGCATGACCGGGGGCATCTAAACGTGACCTTGGTCATGTCCGAGGTAGTGGACGGATACCGATGTCGTACTTGATCGCAGCACCTGACGTGCTCTCCGCAGCGGCTTCAGAGTTGGCGGGCCTCGGCTCGTCGCTCCAGACGGCGAATGCCGCAGCGGCCGCCTCGACTACCAACCTGGCGGCCGCGGCCCAAGACGAGGTGTCGGAGGCCATTGCGGCCCTGTTCGGCAACCACGGGCTGGCGTATCAAGACATCAGCGCGCAGGCCGAGGCTTTTCAAAGCCGGTTCCTGCAAACCCTGTCCGCGGGCGCGGGCCAATACGCCTTCGCCGAGGCCGCGAACGTGGCGCCGCTGGCGGACTTCGGCCAAGCGGTATGGGGCGCCGTCAACGCACCCAGCTGGATCCTGTTCGGTCGGCCCTTCGTCGGTGATGGCGCCAACGGCAGCGCGCCAGGTCAAGCCGGTGGCGCCGGCGGCTTGCTCTACGGCAACGGCGGTGCCGGCGCGGCCGGTGCGACCGGTCAGGCCGGTGGAGCCGGCGGTGACGCGGGGTTGATCGGTGCGGGCGGCACCGGCGGGGCCGGCGGCGCCTCGGCGGTCGGCAATGGCGGTGCCGGCGGTGCCGGTGGTAGCGGCGGTTGGTTGTACGGCAGCGGTGGTGCTGGCGGTGTCGGCGGGGCAAACCTCAACAGCTTCGGGTTCGGCGGCGCCGGCGGCGCCGGCGGCCGGGCATTCCTGCTCGGTGCCGGTGGAATCGGTGGCGCGGGCGGTGGCGGTGCGAACGGCGGCCACGGCGCAACCGGTGGCCTCGGCGGATTCCTGTACGGCGACGGCGGGGCTGGTGGCGCCGGCGGTGCCAACCTGAGCCCGACCGGTGTCGGTGGTAGTGGCGGCGCCGGTGGCGACTCCTGGTTGCTGAGCGCCGGTGGCGCTGGTGGCGCGGGTGGCGCCGGACCGACGGGCAACGGCACCGGCGGTTACGGCGGTTACGGCGGCCACGGTGGTCTCTTCGCGGGCGCGGGTGGCGCGGGTGGCGCTGCTGGGTCGGGTGTAGTCGGCGGGACAGGCGGCGCCGGCGGTACCGCCGGATGGCTTTCCGGCGGATCGGGCGGTGCCGGCGGCACCGGCGGCATCGGCAGCACGGGCTTCGGTGGGCTAGGTGGCGTCGGCGGCAATGGCGGGCTGTACGGAGTCGGCGGGGCGGGTGGCACCGGCGGGACTGGCGCCACCCAAGGCGGCGTCGGCGGCATCGGCGGCAACGGCGGCTGGCTGTTCGGCATGGGCGGCACCGGCGGCAGCGGTGGCACCAGCGGCGCCGGCTACAACGGCGGCGTTGGTGGAGCGGGCGGCAACGGCGGCTGGCTGTACGGCAATGGTGGCGTCGGCGGTAACGGCGGCAACGGTGGCAACGGGCTGGCCGGAATTACCGGCGGGATCGGCACCAACGGCGGCCACGGCGGTAACGGTGGCGCCGGCGGTCGCGGCGGTCTGCTGTTCAGCGACGGCGGCAATGGCGGTAACGGCGGCCTGGGTGGCCGCGGCGGATCGGGTGGTAGCGGCATCAATGGCGCCGACGGCACGTACCCCAGCGGCAACGGTGGCAACGGTGGTGACGGCGGCGGCGGCGCGCTCGGCGGTAACGGTGGCAATGGTGGCGCGGCTGGCCAGGGCGGCCTGCTCTTTGGTGAGAACGGCATCATCGGTCGCGGTGGAAACGGCGGCGACGGCGGTCTCGGTGGCCTCGCCGGCAACGGCGGTAACGGCGCGGCCGGCAACGCGTTCAGCGTCAACGGCGGTAACGGCGGTAACGGTGGCAACAGCAACGGCGTCGGCGGCGCCGGCGGCGCGGGTGGTGCCGGTTCGGTCAATGGAACGCACGGCAAGATCGGCAGCACGGCCATCGGCGGTGGCAACGGCGGTAACGGTGGCGCTGGCTACGACGCGTCGACCGGGTCGGTCGCCGGTCTCGCCGGCGGCAGCGGCGGTAACGGCGGTAACGGTGGCACCTACGGCAACGGCGGCTACGGCGGCGCCGGCGGCAACGGTGCGGCCGGCGCGGGCGGCGCCAATGGCGTCGACGCGGGTGAGAGCGGCACCAGCGGCCTGATCGGTGGCGCAGGCGGTAAGGGTGGCACCGGCGGCAACGGCGGCGCGGTCTCCGGTAACGCCGGAGCCGGCGGGCTCGGCGGTAACGGTGGCGCCGGCGGCAACGGTGGCCAGGGTGTTGGCGGCCGGTCAGGCGATGACTTCGGTGCCGGTCAGTCCGGTAAATCCGGCGGTAACGGCGGCGACGGTGGTACCGGCGGCGCCGGTGGCCAAGGCGGCGCGGCCGGCACGGTCACCAAGGGCAATGCCGCCGCGGCGGGTCTGGGCGGCAACGGTGGCGCCGGCGGTAACGCCGGTACCCCGGGTGACGGTGGTCGCGGCGCCGACGGCAATTCCAAGATTCTGGACGGCGGCAGCGGTGGTGCGGGCGGTAACGCCGGCGTGGCCGGCTCCGGCGGTCAGGGTGGCACCAACGGCACCGGTATCGGCAAGGGCACGGACGGCACTGCCGGTATCGGCGTCGACGGCGGTCGCGGCGGTGACGGTGGCGACGGCGCGACGGGCCAGGCCGGCGACAACGGCGTCGGTGCTGGTGCCAGCGGCACCAACGGTCTTGCCGGCGGTAAGGGCGGCACCGGTGGCGCTGGTGGCGCGGCCGGCGGCGTCGGCACCACGGGTGGCGACGGTGGAACGGGTGGCCAGGGTGGCACCGGCGGTAAGGGCGGCAGCGGCGTCGACGGAAAGACCGGCGCTGCCACTGCAGGCATTGGTGGTTCGGGCACGGCCGGCGGTAACGCCGGCTCCGGCGGCGCTGGTGGTGACGGTGGCACCGGTGGTACCGCGGGTAGCGCTGGCACTAAGGGTGGCTCGGCAGGCAACGCCGGTAGCGGTGGCGCGGCCGGCGATGGTGGCGACGCGGGTCAGGCCGGCGCTGGTGGCACCGGCGCGGCAGGCGCCACAGGCGCGGCCGGGACCAACAACGGCGCCGGATACGCCGGTGGTAACGGTGGTAACGGTGGTGCGGGCGCCGACGGCGGTAAGGGCGGTGTCGGTGGCGCGGCGGGCACCGGAACTGGTGGCAACGCGGGCGCCGACGGCAACGGCGGTGCGGGCAGCAATGGTGGCGTCGGCGGAAACGCGGGTGCCGGTGGCACTGGCGTTGACGGCGCCAATGGTGTGGCCGGTGTCAACAATGGTGCCGGCATCGCCGGTGGCAACGGTGGCGCGGGTGGCACCGGTGGCACGGGTGGTAAGGGCGGTACCGGAGGTCAAGCCGGTGGCGCCCTCGCGAGCGCCGGTAAAGACGGACTTGGTGGAGCAGGCGGACTCGGTGGCAACGCCGGCATCGCTGGTGACGGCGGCCGCGGTGCCGACGGCATCACCGGCTTTGTCGACGGTGGTGCCGGTGGTAACGGCGGCAGCGCCGGGGCGGTCGGTCTCGGTGGCGCCGGCGGCGCCAATGGCGGTACCGGCGGCGGCACGGGTGCAGCAGGCCTCAACGGGGTGGGCGCCAACGGTGGTAGCGGTGGCGCTGGTGGTAACGGTCTGGCTGGAGCGGCCGGTAGCAACGGCATCAACACCGGTGACAGCGGCACCAATGGTCTTGCCGGCGGCAAGGGCGGCGACGGCGGTGCCGGTGGTGCGGCCAGCGGTGTTGGTACCCAGGGCGGCAGCGGTGGCGCCGGTGGCACCGGTGGTGCCGGCGGCCAGGGTGGTAGCGGTCTTGGCGGCGACCACGGACAGGTCGGAGTCGACCAGTGGGGCACCGGAATCGGTGGCGGCCAGAACGGTGGAAACGCAGGCGCCGGTGGTGATGGCGGGGCCGGCGGTAAGGGCGGTGCTGCGGGTAGCGGTGACATCGCCGGCAGTTCGGGCAGCGGTGGCGCGGCGGGCAATGGCGGTAACGCCGGCACCGCGGGCGCAGGCGGCATAGGCGTCAACGGCGCTGCAGGGGTCGCCGGAGTCAACAACGGCGCAGGCACTGCAGGCGGTAATGGTGGCGCCGGCGGTAGCGGTGCGAACGGCGGTAACGGCGGGGCCGGCGGTCAAGCCGGCACCGGTACCGGCGGTGCCGCAGGCAAGGACGGCAACGGCGGTAACGCGAGCAACGGCGCGGCCGGGGGAACGGCCGGCAAGGGTGGCGCTGGCGTCTCCGGCGCTAATGGCGTTGCCGGCGTCAACAACGGCGCCGGTGTGGCCGGCGGCGACGGCGGAGCGGGCGGCAAGGGTGGCGCCGGCGGGGCTGGCGGCACCGGTGGTACTGCCGGTGGCGGCACGGCCACGGCGGGTGCCGACGGTAAGGGTGGAGTCGGTGGCCAGGGCGGAAACGCAGGCACTGCCGGTGACGGTGGTCGCGGCGCTGACGGTGCTGGCGCCTTCGTCGACGGTGGTGCCGGTGGTGCCGGTGGTAACGCCGGCGCGGTCGGTGCCGGTGGCGCCGGTGGAGCCGACGGCGGCAAGGGTGGCGGGTCCGGCGCGACCGGACTCAACGGTCTGGGCGCCAACGGTGGTAGCGGCGGTGCCGGTGGAAACGGCTTGGCCGGGGCGGCCGGTAACAGCGGCATCAACACCGGCGACAGCGGCACAAACGGTCTCGCCGGCGGTAAGGGTGGCGACGGTGGCGCCGGCGGTAATGCCAGTGGTGTCGGAACCAAGGCCGGTGACGGTGGTGCCGGCGGCGTCGGCGGGGCCGGCGGCAAGGGCGGCTCGGGTGTCGACGGCGACCACGGGCTTCAGACGAACGGCGCAGGTGGCTCCGGTCAGGCCGGCGGCAACGCCGGGGCTGGTGGCGACGGCGGTGCGGGCGGTAAGGGTGGTGCGGCCGGTGCCGTCGGCGACATCGCCGGCAAGGCCGGCGACGGCGGGACCGCCGGTAACGGTGGCGCTGCGGGTCTGGCCGGCAAGGGTGGCGCGGGCGCGGCAGGCGCCAACGGTGTCGCGGGTCTCAACAGCAACGCCGGCTACGCCGGCGGCGATGGTGGTGCCGGCGGCAACGGCGCCAACGGCGGTAAGGGCGGCGCCGGTGGCGCTGCCGGTGGTGTCGGCGCGAACGCGGGCGCTAACGGCAACGGCGGTAACGCGAGCGCCGGTGGTGTCGGTGGCGCGGCCGGCAACGGTGGGGCCGGCGTCAACGGCCAGAACGGTGTGGCCGGAAACAACTTGGGTGCGGGCCAGGCCGGCGGTAACGGCGGCGCCGGCGGTAAGGGTGGTGCCGGTGGTACGGGTGGCACCGGTGGTGCTGCAGGCACTGGTGGTACCGGTGGTGTCGCGGGCACGAACGCCACAGGCGGCAACGGTGGCGTCGGCGGTAACGCGGGCGTCGCGGGCACCGGTGGCCGCGGCGCCGATGGCGTCGTCGGCTTTGTCGACGGAGGCGCTGGCGGCCTGGGCGGTAACGCCGGCGCGATCGGCACCGGTGGTGCCGGCGGCGTCGGCGCGGCCGGTAACGGCACCGCAGGCAACAACGGCATCGGCGCCAACGGTGGCGCAGGTGGCGCCGGTGGTAACGGCCTGGCCGGAGCTGCCGGCAGCAACGGCCTTAACAACGGTCAGAGTGGCACCGCGGGCGCGGCCGGCGGTAAGGGTGGCGACGGTGGTGCTGGTGGTAACGCCAGTGGTGTCGGAACCAAGGCCGGTGACGGTGGTGCCGGTGGTACCGGTGGCGCCGGCGGTCAGGGTGGCTCGGGCATCGATGGCCTGAACGGAGTCACCACTGTCGGTGCCGGTACCGCCGGGCAGGCCGGCGGTAACGCCGGTGCCGGTGGCGACGGCGGCGCGGGCGGTAAGGGTGGCGCGGCGGGTGCAGTTGGAGACATCGCCGGCAAGGCCGGCGACGGTGGTGCGGCCGGTGACGGTGGCGCGGCCGGTGCTGCGGGTAAGGGCGGCACCGGTGCGATCGGCAATGACGGCATCGCGGGTCTGAACAACAACGCCGGTTACGCCGGTGGTGACGGTGGTGCCGGCGGTAACGGCGCCAACGGCGGTAAGGGCGGCAACGGCGGCGCGGCGGGCGGTCTCGGAGCCAGTGCAGGCGCCAACGGCAACGGTGGCGCGGCCAGCGCCGGTGGTGTCGGTGGCGCGGCCGGCAACGGTGGGGCCGGCGTCAACGGCCAGAACGGTGTGGCCGGAAACAACTTGGGTGCGGGCCAGGCCGGCGGTAACGGCGGCGCCGGCGGTAAGGGTGGTGCCGGTGGTACGGGTGGCACCGGTGGTGCTGCAGGCACTGGTGGTACCGGTGGTGTCGCGGGCACGAACGCCACAGGCGGCAACGGTGGCGTCGGCGGTAACGCGGGCGTCGCGGGCACCGGTGGCCGCGGCGCCGATGGCGTCGTCGGCTTTGTCGACGGAGGCGCTGGCGGCCTGGGCGGTAACGCCGGCACGATCGGCACCGGTGGTGCCGGCGGCGTCGGCGCGGCCGGTAACGGCACCGCAGGCAACAACGGCATCGGCGCCAACGGTGGCGCAGGTGGCGCCGGTGGTAACGGCCTGGCCGGAGCTGCCGGCAGCAACGGCCTTAACAACGGTCAGAGTGGCACCGCAGGCGCAGCCGGCGGTAAGGGCGGCGACGGTGGTGCTGGCGGTAACGCCAGTGGTGTCGGAACCAAGGCCGGTGACGGTGGTGCCGGTGGTACCGGTGGCGCCGGCGGTCAGGGTGGCTCGGGCATCGACGGCCTCAACGGGGTCACCACCTCAGGTGCCGGCACCGCCGGCCAGGCCGGCGGTAACGCCGGTGCCGGTGGCGACGGCGGCGCGGGCGGTAAGGGTGGCGCGGCGGGCGCGGTCGGCGACATCGCCGGCAAGGCCGGCGACGGTGGTGCGGCCGGTAACGGTGGCGCGGCCGGTACCGCGGGTAAGGGCGGCACCGGTGCGATCGGCAATGACGGCATCGCGGGTCTGAACAACAACGCCGGTTACGCCGGTGGTGACGGTGGCGCCGGCGGTAACGGCGCCAACGGCGGTAAGGGCGGCAACGGCGGCGCAGCGGGCGGTCTCGGAGCCAGTGCCGGCGCCAACGGCAACGGTGGCGCGGCCAGCGCCGGTGGTGTCGGTGGCGCAGCCGGCAACGGTGGGGCCGGCGTCAACGGACAGAACGGCTTCGCCGGACAGAACAACGGCGTCGGCCAAGACGGTGGCGATGGTGGCGCAGGCGGTAAGGGTGGTGCCGGTGGCACCGCAGGCACGGCAGGTGCGGCGGGTACCGGCGGCAAGGCCGGCACCGGCACCGCGGGTGCGGGCGCATTGGGCGGCAACGGTGGCGCCGGAGGTAACGCCGGTGTCGCGGGCGCCGGTGGTCGCGGTGCTGACGGCGCCTTCGGCTTCAGCGACGGCGGCGCTGGCGGCAAGGGCGGCAACGCGGGCGCGATCGGTGTTGGTGGTACCGCGGGTGCCGGTGGCACCAACGGCGCCAACGGCGTCGGCGCCAACGGTGGCGCCGGTGGCGCGGGCGGTAACGGCCTGGCCGGTACCGCAGGCAACAACGGCATCAGCACGGGCGACAGCGGCACCGCTGGCTCTGCCGGCGGTAAGGGTGGCGACGGTGGCGCCGGCGGTAACGCCAGTGGTCTCGGAACCAAGGCCGGCGATGGCGGCGCCGGTGGCGCTGGTGGCGTCGGCGGTAAGGGTGGCTCGGGCGTCGGCGGCGGTAACGGCGTCACCGGGGTCGACCAGTACGGCACCGGTGTCGGCGGCGGCCAGGCGGGCGGTAACGCAGGCGCCGGCGGTGACGGCGGCGCGGGCGGTAAGGGCGGCAACGCCGGTACGGGTCCGATCGCGGGCAAGGCCGGCACCGGTGGTGTGGCGGGCAACGGCGGTGACGCCGGCGCTGCAGGCAAGGGCGGCGTGGGCGCGCTCGGCAACAATGGCATTGCCGGAACCAACAACCTCTCCGGCACTGCCGGTGGTGACGGTGGCGCCGGTGGTAACGGCGCCAACGGCGGTAAGGGTGGCGCCGGCGGTGCCGGCGGCACCGGCGGCCTCGCGGGCAAGGACGGCAACGGCGGTAACGCCAGCAGCGGTGCGGCCGGTGGGGCGGCCGGCAAGGGTGGCACCGGCGTCAATGGCGGTAACGGCCTGGCCGGAGTCGACCAGTACGGCACGGGTGTCGGTGCCGGCCAGGCCGGTGGCGACGGCGGCGCGGGCGGTAAGGGTGGTGCCGGTGGTACCGGCGGCACCGGTGGTGCTGCCGGCGGCGGTACCGGCTCGGCGGGCACCAACGGCACGGGCGGCAACGGCGGCCTCGGCGGCAACGCCGGCACGGCCGGCGATGGTGGCCGCGGCGCCGACGGCGCCGGCAACTTCGCCGACGGTGGCGCTGGCGCCAAGGGCGGTAACGCAGGCGCGATCGGTCTCGGCGGCACCGCGGGTGCCGGCGGCACCAACGGCGCCAACGGCATCGGCGCGAACGGCGGTAAGGGTGGTGCCGGTGGTAACGGTCTGGCCGGCGCAGCAGGTGGCAACGGCTTCAACACTCAGAACCCGAACGGGACTGCGGGCGGGGCCGGCGGTAAGGGTGGCGATGGCGGTGCCGGTGGTTTGGCCAGCGGCACGGGCACCACGACTGGTGCCGGTGGCGCCGGTGGCACCGGTGGCGCAGGTGGCGTCGGCGGGTCGGGTATCGACGGTCTCAACGGGGTCTCCACCGCGGGCGCGGGAACCGCTGGCCAGAACGGCGGCAACGCCGGTGCTGGCGGTGACGGCGGCGCCGGCGGTAAGGGTGGCGCCGCGGGCGCTGCCGGTGGCGGCCAGACCGCCGGTGCCAACGGCAACGGTGGTGCAGCAGGTAACGGTGGCAACGCCGGCATCGCAGGTAAGGGTGGTGCGGGTGCGGCCGGCAATGACGGCATCGCGGGTCTGAACAACAACGCCGGTTACGCCGGTGGTGACGGTGGTGCCGGTGGTCAGGGCGCTAGCGGCGGTAAGGGTGGTGCCGGTGGCGCGGCCGGTGGTGCCGGCGCCAACGCGGGCAACAACGGCAACGGCGGCAACGCCTCCGCCGGTGGTGTCGGTGGCGCGGCCGGTAACGGTGGCGCCGGCGTCAACGGCCAGAACGGTTTCGCCGGACAGAACAACGGTGCGGGCCAAGACGGTGGCAACGGTGGCGCAGGCGGTAAGGGTGGTGCCGGTGGCACCGCTGGCACCGCCGGTGCTGCGGGTACCGGCGGCAAGGCCGGCACCGGCACCGCGGGTGCGGGCGCCCTGGGCGGCAACGGTGGTGCCGGTGGTAACGCCGGTATCGCGGGTACCGGTGGACGCGGCGCTGACGGCGCCTTCGGCTTCGCCGATGGCGGCGCGGGCGGTAAGGGCGGCAACGCGGGCGCGATCGGTCTCGGTGGCACCGCGGGTGCCGGCGGCACCAACGGCGCCAACGGTGTCGGCGCCAACGGTGGCGCCGGTGGCGCGGGCGGTAACGGTCTGGCCGGTGCGGCGGGCGCGAATGGCGTCAACGGCGGCAACGCCAACGGCGGCGCAGGCGCGGCCGGCGGTAAGGGCGGCGACGGCGGCGCCGGTGGTCTGGCCAGCGGCACCGGAACCACGACGGGCGCCGGTGGCGCCGGTGGTATCGGTGGCAACGGTGGTAACGGCGGATCTGGCATCGACGGTCTCAACGGCGTCTCCACGGCCGGTGCGGGTACTGCGGGTCAGGGCGGCGGTAACGCCGGCGCCGGTGGCGACGGTGGCGCGGGCGGTAAGGGTGGCGCCGCGGGCGCTGCCGGCGCGGGCCAGACGGCGGCCGCGAACGGCGACGGTGGTGCGGCCGGTAACGGTGGCAACGCGGGCACCGCGGGCAAGGGTGGCGCGGGCGCGGCCGGCAATAACGGCATCGCGGGTCTGAACAACAACGCCGGCTACGCCGGTGGCGACGGTGCCGCCGGCGGTCAGGGCGCCAACGGCGGTAAGGGTGGTGCCGGTGGCGCGGCCGGTGGTGCCGGCGCCAACGCGGGCAACAACGGCAACGGCGGTAACGCCTCTGCTGGTGGTGTCGGTGGTGCGGCCGGTAACGGTGGCGCCGGTGTCACCGGACAGAACGGTGTGGCCGGGACCAACAACGGCGCGGGCCAGGCCGGTGGCGATGGTGGCGCGGGCGGTAAGGGTGGCGCCGGTGGCACTGCGGGCACCGCTGGTGCGGCGGGTACCGGCGGCAAGGCCGGTACCGGCACCGCGGGTGCGGGCGCATTGGGCGGCAACGGTGGCGCCGGCGGTAACGCCGGTGTCGCGGGCGCCGGTGGTCGCGGTGCGGATGGCACCTTCGGCTTCGCCGATGGCGGGGCCGGCGGTCTTGGCGGTAACGCGGGCGCGGTCGGTGCCGGTGGTACCGCGGGTGCCGGTGGCACCAACGGCGCCAACGGCGTCGGCGCCAACGGCGGCGCGGGCGGCGCGGGCGGTAACGGCCTGGCCGGCGCAGCGGGTGCAAACGGCGTCAACGGCGGCAACCCCAACGGCGGCGCGGGCGCGGCCGGCGGTAAGGGCGGCGACGGTGGCGCCGGCGGTAACGCCAGCGGTACGGGAACTAAGGCCGGCGACGGTGGTGCCGGTGGTATCGGTGGCGCCGGTGGCGTCGGCGGTTCGGGCATCGACGGTCTCAACGGGGTCTCCACCGCGGGCGCGGGTACTGCCGGTCAGGCCGGCGGCAACGCCGGTGCCGGTGGCGACGGCGGCGCGGGCGGTAAGGGCGGCGCGGCCGGCGCGATTGGCGACATCGCCGGCAACAACGGCAACGGTGGCGCGGCCGGCAACGGTGGCAACGCGGGCACGGCGGGCAAGGGCGGCGCGGGCGCGGCCGGCAACGACGGCATCCCGACGCTGAACGGCAACGCCGGTTACGCCGGTGGTGACGGTGGCGCTGGCGGTCAGGGCGCCAGCGGCGGTAAGGGTGGCGCCGGTGGCGCGGCCGGTGGTGCCGGCGCGACTGCGGGCAACAACGGCAACGGCGGTAACGCCTCCGCCGGTGGTGTCGGTGGCGCGGCCGGTAACGGTGGCGCCGGTGTCAACGGACAGAACGGCTTCGCCGGACAGAACAACGGTGCCGGCCAAGACGGTGGCAACGGTGGCGCGGGCGGTAAGGGTGGTGCCGGTGGCACCGCAGGCACCGCGGGTGCGGCGGGTACCGGTGGCAAGGCCGGTACCGGCACCGCGGGTGCGGGCGCGCTGGGTGGCAACGGTGGTGCCGGTGGTAACGCCGGTATCGCGGGTACCGGTGGTCGCGGCGCTGACGGCGCCTTCGGCTTCATTGACGGCGGTGCCGGCGGCAAGGGCGGCAACGCGGGCGCGATCGGCCTCGGCGGCACCGCGGGTGCCGGTGGCACCAACGGCGCCAACGGCACCGGCGCCAACGGTGGCATCGGTGGTGCTGGTGGTAACGGCCTGGCCGGAACCGCAGGCAACAACGGCGTCAGCCCCGGCGGCAGCGGCGCGAGTGGCACCGCCGGTGGTAAGGGTGGCGACGGCGGCGCTGGTGGTAACGCCAGTGGTCTCGGAACCAAGGCCGGCGACGGTGGCGCTGGTGGCACCGGTGGCGACGGCGGCAAGGGTGGCTCGGGTATCGACGGCCAGAACGGCGTCACCACTCCTGGCGCGGGTACCGCTGGACAGGCCGGCGGCAACGCCGGTGCCGGTGGCGACGGCGGCGCCGGCGGTAAGGGTGGTGCGGCAGGCACCGGCCCGATCGCCGGTAACAACGGCAACGGTGGCGCGGCCGGTAACGGTGGCGCGGCGGGCGCGGCGGGCAAGGGCGGCATAGGCGCCGCCGGTAACCAGGGCATCCCGGGCCAGAACGGCAACGCCGGTTACGCCGGTGGCGACGGTGGCGCCGGCGGTAACGGTGCCAACGGCGGTAAGGGCGGCGCCGGTGGCGCGGCCGGTGGTGCTGGCGCGACTGCCGGCAACAACGGCAACGGTGGCGCGGCTAGCGCCGGTGGCGTGGGCGGCAACGCCGGCTCCGGCGGCCAGGGTGTCAATGGCCTCCAAGGGTTCGCCGGCAACAACAACGGCGCCGGTCAAGACGGTGGCAACGGTGGCGCGGGCGGTAAGGGTGGTGCCGGTGGCACCGCAGGCACCGGTGGCGCAGCGGGCACCGGCGGCAAGGCCGGCACGGGCACAGCGGGTGCCGGCGCACTCGGTGGCAATGGCGGCAACGGCGGCAACGCCGGTATCGCCGGCACCGGTGGTCGCGGCGCCGACGGCGTCCTCGGCTTCGCCGACGGCGGCGCGGGCGGCAAGGGCGGCAACGCCGGCGGGATCGGTCTCGGCGGCACCGCGGGTGCCGGCGGCACCAACGGCCTCAACGGCACCGGCGCCAACGGCGGCCTCGGCGGCGACGGCGGCAACGGCTTCGCCGGCCAGACCGGCGCCAACGGCAACGGCGGCAACGCCAATGGCGTCAACGGCACTGCTGGCGGCAACGGTGGCGCCGGTGGCGCCGGCGGTCTCGGCAATGGCACTGGCTTCACCGGCGGCAAGGGCGGCCTGGGCGGTAACGGCGGCGTCGGCGGCAACGGCGGCAATGGCCTGGACGGCACCAACGGTGCGTTCACCGGTGGGGCCGGCGGTGTCGGCACAGCCGGTGGTAACGCAGGCAGCGGTGGTGCCGGCGGTAACGGTGGCGCCGGTGGCGCGGCCGGCGCGGCCAATGGTGGTGCCGGTGCGGGCACCGCGGGCAACGGCGGCAACTCCGGCAACGGCGGCAATGCCGGAACCGCCGGTAAGGGCGGCACCGGCGCAGCAGGTGCCGGCGGTACCGCCTTCGTCAACAACGGCAGCGGCTACGCCGGTGGTAACGGCGGTCTCGGCGGCAACGGCGGCAACGGCGGCAACGCCGGCACCGCTGGTGCTGCAGGTGCTCAGAACGGCGGCACCGCGGGCAGCGCCGGCACCCAAGGCAACGGTGGCAACGGCAGCAGCGCCGGCGCCGGTGGCGCGGGCGGCAACGGTGGCGCGGGCGTCAGCGGAAACAACGGCGTCAGTGACTCGAACTCCTACGGCAATGGCGTCGGCGCCGGTCAGACCGGCGGCAACGGCGGCAACGGCGGCACCGGTGGCAACGGTGGAACTGCGGGTACCGGCGGTACCGGCAAGAGCAACGGCACCAACGGCACCGGCGGGGTCGGCGGCAACGGCGGTAACTCCGGTACTGCGGGCAACGGCGGTAACGGCGCGGCCGGCACGTCCAACAACCCCACCGGCGGTGCCGGTGCGGCCGGCGGTAACGCAGGCACCCTGGGCACTGGCGGTACCGGCGGCAGCGGGGCCGGCAACGGCACCAACGGCACCGGCGCCAACGGCGGCAACGGCGGTAGCGGCGGTATCGGTGCGGCTGGCACAGCGGGTAACAACGGCGTCAACTCCGGCAGCCCCAACGGCGCCGTCGGTAGCACCGGTGGCACCGGTGGCGCGGGCGGTAACGGTGGTCTCGGCAGCGGCGGCGCCTTCAAGGGCGGTAACGGCGGCGCCGGCGGCGCTGGCGGCCTGGGCGGTAACGGCGGTAGCGGCATAGACGGCGGCAACGGCGCGGGCACCACGGGTGTCGGCGGTTCCGGCACGGGCGGCGGCAACGCGGGCGCCGGTGGCGCCGGCGGCACCGGCGGCAACGGCGGCAACGCGGGTGCCGCGACCGGCAGCGGCGGCGCAGGCACCAATGGCAACAGCGGCGCCGGCGGCAAGGGCGGCAACGCCGGAACCGCAGGCAACGGCGGCAATGGCGCGGCAGGCGCCAACGGCACCTCCGGTGTGAACAACGGCTCCGGCTACAACGGCGGCAACGGCGGCGCCGGCGGAAACGGCGCCAACGGCGGCGCAGGCGGCAGCGGCGGCAACATCGGCACCGGCGGCAGCGGCGGCAGCAAGGGCGCAACCGGCGCCGGCGGCAACGCCAGCAACGGCGGCATCGGCGGCAACGCCGGCTCCGGCGGCACCGGCATCACCGGCAACAACGGCGTCAGCGACCAGAACAACTACGGCACCGGCATCGGCGGCGGCCAGGCCGGCGGCAACGGCGGTAACGGCGGCACCGGTGGTGTCGGCGGCAACGGCGGTGTCGGCGGGTCCGGCTCCAGCACCGGCACCAACGGAATTGGCGGCGTCGGCGGCAACGGCGGCAACGCGGGTACACCGGGCAACGGTGGTAACGGCGCGGCCGGTACCAGCAACAACATCGCCGGCGGCGCCGGCGGCAACGGCGGCAACACTGGCACGGCCGGCAAGGGTGCCGCGGGCGGCACCAACGGCGGCGGCGGCAGCGCGGCCAAGGGCACTGACGGCACCGCAGTCGGCGGCATCGTGGGCAACGGCGGTAACGGCGGCCAAGGCTTCAACCCGCAGGCTCCCGGCGCAGTGGGCGGCGCGGGTGGCGCCGGTGGTGACGGTGGTAACCGCGGTAACGGCGGCACAGGTGGCAACGGCGGCAATGGCGTGGCCGGTGTCGACGGCACCGACGCCACCACTCCCGGCGGCAAGGGTGGCAACGCCCAGGCCGGTGGATCCGGCGGTGACGGCGGACGCGGTGGTAAGGCCGGTGTCAACGCGGGCAACGGCGGCGCGGGTGGCAATGGCGGTACCGGTGGCTCCTCTGGTGACGGCGGTGACGGTGGCGACGGCGCCAACGGTGTGGCCGACCAGAACCTCTACGGCAACGGCATCGGCGGCGGCCAGAACGGTGGCCTCGGCGGTAACGGCGCACAAGGTGGCGCCGGCGGTAACGGCGGAGTCGGCGGCGCGTCCAGCACCGGCAGCAAGGGCACATCCGGTCTCGGTGGTGCCGCGGGCGACGGCGGTGACGCCGGTAACGGCGGGGCGGGCGGTAACGGCGCGGCCGGTACCAGCACGAACACCACCGGCGGCAAGGGTGGTCAGGGCGGCAACGCGGGCACCATCGGTGCGGGTGGTACCGGCGGTAGCAACGGCAACGGCATCGGCTTCGGCAAGTACGGCACGGATGGTTCGCTGCCCGACGCACCGAGCGGCAACGGCGGCGACGGCGGTGCCGGTTACACGTCCGGGGTTGCGGGCGCCAAAGGCGGCGACGGCGGCGCCGGTGGCGCGGGCGGTAACTACGGCAGCGGCGGCGACGGCGGTGCCGGCGGCGACGGCGTGGGTAACGCGGCAGGTGGCGACGGCGTCGGCAACGGCGGCAGCGGCTTCAACGGCGGAAACGGCGGCGCTGGCGGTAAGGGCGGCGTAGGTGGCAACGCTGGCGTGAACCTCGGCGACGGCGGTAACGGCGGCGCCGGCGGTAAGGGCGGCGACGGCGGCAACGGCGGTAATGGTCGCGACGGCGGCAACGGCATGGCCAACGTCGACCTCTACGGCAACGGCATCGGCAGCGGCCAGAACGGCGGCAACGGCGGCAGTGGCGGCAACGGCGGCAACGGCGGCGCCGGTGGCGCCGGCGGTAGCGCCGGGATCTACGGCGTCGGCGGCAACGTCGGAAACGGCGGCGACGCCGGCAACGGCGGTTCATCCGGCGCGACCGGCAGCGGCGGCAACGGCGCGGCAGGCACCTCCACCAACACCGCAGGCGGCAACGGCGGCAACGGCGGCAACGGCGGCGCCGGCGGCACCGGCGGTATCGGTGGCCTCGACGGCGGTGGCGACGTCAGTGGCGCCAACGGCGCCAACGGCACCGGCCTCACCGGAAAGTCCGGCAACGGCGGTAACGGTGGCACCGGCTACAGCTGGGACCCGAACGCCGTCGACGCCAACGGAAACGGCTTCGCGGGTGGCGCCGGCGGTAAGGGCGGCACCGGTGGCACCAACGGCAACGGTGGTAACGGTGGCGCCGGCGGTAACGGCTCCAACGGCGCGACCGGCACCAACAGCGGCAACACCGGCGCTTCCGGCACCAGCGGCGGCAACGGCGGCAACGGCGGCGTCGGCGGCTCGGGTGGCGTCGGCGGCACGGTCATCGGCGACGGCGGCAAGGGCGGACTCGGCGGTAACGCCGGCAACGGCGGCAACGGCGGCGGCGGCACCAACGGCCAGAACGGCGTTCCGAACGTCGACGCATACGGCAACGGCATCGGCGGCGGTCAGGACGGCGGCCAGGGCGGCAAGGCCGGCACCGGCGGCAACGGTGGTGCCGGTGGCTCAGGCGGCAACGCAACCAACGGCAACATCGGCTCCGGAGCAGCCGGCGGTAACGCCGGCAACGGCGGCAACGGCGGCGGCCAGGGCAATGGCGGTAACGGCGCCGGCGGCACCCTGCAGAACCCGGACGGCGGCAAGGGCGGCAAGGGCGGCACCGCCGGCACCGGCGCCAACGGCGGTACCGGCGGCAGCGGTGGCGTCGACGGCAAGGGCGGCAACCAGGCGGCGAACGGCAACAACGGCACCAACGGCACCACTCCGAGTGGTCCCGGCGGCAACGGCGGCGCGGGCGGCGACGGCTACAACGCCACTACTCCTGGCGCGAACGGCGGCAAGGGTGGCGCCGGCGGTGATGGCGGCCTGACCGGCGACGGCGGCAAGGGCGGCAAGGGCGGCAACGGTGCTGTCGGCAAGGCCGGCGACAACGGGGTCAACCCAGGCGACAACGGTGGCAGCGGCCAGGCCGGCGGCAACGGTGGCGACGGCGGCGCTGGCGGCAAGAGCGGCTCGGCCAGCGGCAAGGGCGGCGTAGGCGGCGATGCCGGTAGCGGCGCGACCGGTGGCACCGGCGGCAACGGCGTTCCCAACCCAGGCGGCACGGGCGGCAGCGGCGGCACCGGCGGTGCCGGCGGCAACGCCGGCGCCGGTGGCGCGGGCGGCGACGGCTTCCTCGGTGGTGGCGACGGCGGTAAGGGCGGTCAGTCCGGTGTCGGCGGCCAGGGCGGCGCCGGCGCATCCGGTGCGACGCCTGGAAAGAACGGCGCCAACGGCGCCGACTCCAAGGCCATGACCGGTAACGGCGGCAACGGCGGCAACGCCTTCGGCGTCCCAGGTGCCGGCCAGACCGGCTACGCCGGCGGTAACGGCGGCAACGCTGGCCAGTACGGCAACGGCGGCAACGGCGGCAACGGCTGGACCGGCGGCAAGGGTGTCACCGGCGCCAACGGCACAACCGGCGGGAACGGCTCGGTCGGTAATACCGGCGGGCAGGGCGGCGCTGCCGGTAACGGCGGCAACGGCGGCACCGTCGCGGGCAACAGCGGCAACGGCGGCAAGGGCGGCAACGGCGGCCAGGGCGGCACCGGCGGCGACGGCGGCACCGGCGACTTCAGCGTCAACGGCGGCAAGGGCGGCAACGCCGGTAACGGCGGCACCGGTGGTCAGGGCGCTGCGGGCGGCAACGCCGGCACCGTCACGAACGGCACCGTCGGCAACCAAGGGAACGGTGGAACGGGCGGCGACGGCGGCCTCAGCGGTGTCGGCGGCGTCGGCGCCAAAGGCACTGCGGCCAACCCGAACGGTGGCACCGGCGGCAACGGCGCAAACCCGGGTGCCGGCGGCAGCGGCGGCGCAGTCGGTACCGGCAAGGCGGGCACCGGAACCGCGGGCGGAACCGGCAAGACTCCCACTGACATCGTCGGCAACGGCGGCGCCGGCGGCGAAGGCTGGGCGTCTAACGACCCGACCAAGTCCGGCGGCAACGGCGGCACCGGTGGTAACGCCGGCGAGTGGGGTGTCGGCGGCGTCGGCGGCAAGGGCGGCGGCGGCTCGACCGGCTCACTCGGCGGCAACGGCGCGGCCGGCGGCGGCATTGCCAACGGCGGGATCGGCGGCAACGGCAGTAGCGGCAGCTCGGCCGGTAACGGCGGCACCGGCGGCTTTGGCGGTACCAAGGGTGGTGACGCCGGCAACGGCGGCAACGCGGGCGACGGCGGCAACGGCGGCAACGGCGGCAACGGCGGCGACGCCACCGGCGGCTGGAACGGCGGCAACGGCGGCAACGGCGGGACCGGCGGCAGCGGCGGCTCCGGCGGCGCCGGCGGCAAAGCACTCGTCGCGGGCTACAAGGACGGCAACGGCGGCAACGGCGGCAACGGCGGCAACGGCGGTTCCGCAGGCAACGGCGGCAAGGGCGGCGACGCCAACAACCCGGGCTTCAACAGCGGCGCCGGCGGTAACGGCGGCGACGGCGGTACCACCGGTGGCGTCGGCGCCAAGGGCCTCGGCGGCGCCAAGGGCAACAGTGGGATCGGCATTGCCGGTAACAACGGAGCCGACGGCAAGGCCGGCTCGATCGCTGCAGGCACGGCCGGTAACGGTGGCGACGGCGGTAAGGGCTACACCTCCCCACTCAGTGGCCAGAACGGCGGCAACGGCGGCAACGGCGGCGCCGGCAGCTCGACCGGTAACGGCGGCAACGGTGGGGCCGGCGGCAACGGCACAGTCGGTAAGGCCGGCGTCAACGGCGTCGCACCCGGTAGCTCCGGCACTGCGGGCCAGGCGGGTGGCTCCGGCGGTAACGGTGGCACCGGTGGCGCCAGCGGCAACCTCGCCGGTAACGCCGGTAGCGGCGGTGCGGCCGGTAACGGCGCAGCCGGCGGCAAGGGCGGCAGCGGCGTACAGGGCAAGGCTGGTCTGCAGGGCGTCAATAGCGGTGCCGGCCAGGACGGTGGCAACGGCGGCAACGGTGGCAACGGCGGCAAGGGCGGCAACGGCGGCGCTGCGGGTGCGCTGAACAACGGCACCGGATCTAACGGCACCGTCGGTGCAGCCGGCAACGGCGCCAACGGCGGCAACGCCGGAACCCCCGGTAACGGCGGCACCGGCGCGGCCGGCACCGTCGGCAGCCCGAACGGCGGCAACGGCGGCAACGGCGGCACCGCCGGCGTTGCGGGCACCGGCGGCGCCGCAGGCACCGGCTCCGGAGCGCCCACCGCTGGCACCAGTGGCAAAGCGGTGGTCGGCCCGGCCGGCAACGGTGGCCAGGGTGGCCAGGGTTACAACCCGCTGACCAAGGGATCCAGCGGCGGTAACGGTGGCAACGGCGGTAACGGCGGCTCGATCGGTAACGGTGGCGCCGGCGGTAACGGCGGTAACGGCGTGGACAACATCGCCGGTGCCAACGGGATCAACCCGGGTGACTCCGGTGTCGACGGTCGTAACGGCGGCAACGGCGGTAACGGTGGAGTCGGCGGTAAGGGCGGCTCGATCTCCGGCAACGGCGGCGCCGGCGGTAACGGCGGCACCGGGGCCAACGGCAGCGACGGCGGCAAGGGCATCACCGGCGGCAACGGCGTCGCGGACGCCAACCAGTACGGCACCGGCATCGGCAGCGCGCAAAACGGCGGCAACGGCGGCGCCGGCGGCAACGGCGGCAACGGCGGTAACGGTGGCGTCGGTGGCAAGGCCCAAGGCGTGGGCTCTGACGGCACTACCGGTGCCGGCGCCAACGGCGGCAACGGCGGCAAGGCCGGAACCCCGGGCGACGGTGGTAAGGGTGCCGACGGCACAGTCACCAACCCGAACGGCGGCAACGGCGGCAACGGCGGCAACGAGACCGCAGGCAAGGGCGGCACCGGCGGCACCAACGGCGGCACAGCCGGCACCAACGGAGGTACTGCAGGCGTCACTGTCGGTAACGGCGGCGCGGGCGGCAACGGCTTCAACAACGCCGCTGGCATCCCCGGCACCGCTGGTGGCAATGGCGGTGCCGGCGGTAACGGCGGCAGCAACGGCAACGGCGGCGCCGGCGGCAACGGCGGCAACGGTGCAGCCGGCACGGCCGGCACGGCCGGGTCCGGTGCAGGCGCCAGCGGCAACGCAGGCACGGCCGGTGGTGCAGGCGGCACCGGTGGCGCCGGCGGTACCGGAGCGGGCCTCGGCAACGGTGGCAAGGGCGGTAACGGCGGCACCGGCGCCATCGGCGGCAACGGCGGCAACGCCGGGGCAGCAGGCGCCAACGGCACGGCCGGCCAGAACAACTTCGGTAACGGCAACGGCGGCGGTCAGGCCGGCGGCAACGGCGGCACCGGCGGCAACGGCGGCGCAGGCGGCAACGCCGGCGCAGGCGGCGCGGCCCTGGGTACCGGCACCGCCGGCACCAGCGGTACCGGCGGCAACGGCGGCAAGGGCGGCAACGCCGGCCAGGCCAGCAGCGGCGGCAACGGCGCGGCAGGCAACTCCGCCGCCAACGCCAATGGTGGCGCCGGCGGTAACGGCGGCACGGCCATCGTCGGCAAGGGCGGCACCGCAGGCACCGGTGGCGGCGTCGCCGGCGCCGATGGCACCGGCACAGCGGGAACCGGCAACGGCGGCACGGGTGGCGCAGGCTGGACCTCCACCACTCAAGGCGTCGCGGGCGGTAACGGTGGTGCTGGTGGTAACGGCGGCACGTTCGGCAACGGCGGCGCCGGCGGCGCTGGCGGCAACGGCGTAACCGGCACGGCAGGTGGCACCGGCGCCAACGGCAACGTTGGTACGGCCGGCGGTAACGGTGGTGCCGGCGGCCTGGGCGGCTCGACATCCGGCAACGGTGGCGCCGGCGGTAACGGCGGTATCGGTGGTACCGGCGGCGCCGGTGGCGCAGGCCAGGCGGGCGCAACCGACGGCGGCACGGGCGGCAACGGCGGCAACGGCGCGGTCGGCGGGGCCGGTGGCGCCGCAGGCGCCGGCGGCAGTGCGGTCGGCTCGGGTAACGGTGGCACTGGCGGCAACGGCGGCGCGGCCGGAACCGGTGGTGCGGCAGGCGCCGGCGGCGCAGGCGGTGCCGGTACCGTCACCCAGCCCAACGGCGGCAACGGCGGAAACGAAGGCAACGCCGGTAACGGTGGGATCGGCGGCGCGGCCGGCAACGGCGGCAACGGCGCGGGTGCTGCCGGAAACAGCGGCAAGGGCGGCAACGGCGGCGCCGGCGGCAACGGCGGCTCCGCAGCTGCAGGAACCGGCGGAGTCGGCGGCAACGGCGCAAACCCCGACGGTAACGGCGGTAAGGGCGGCAACGGCGGCAACGGCGGCAACGGCGCGGCCGGGGGTGCGGCAGGGACCGGTGGCACTGCCAGCGGCACTGGAACCAACCTCGGTAACGGCACCGCCGGTACCGCCGGTACGGGCGGTGCACTCGGCCAGGGCGGCAACGGTGGAACCCCGGTGGGCACCGGAACCGCCGGGGGCAAGGGTGACCCGGGAACCGCCGGCACCAACGGCTAACCCAGCGGCGGACCGGACCGGCAGGTTAGAACTGCAGCGCCTTGAAGCGCCAGTTCAACACCTGCCGGTCCGGCTCGTCTGCGGGGTCGCTGACCGCGTAGACGATCGAGCGCAACCCCAGCACTCCCCCATTGGCCACCGGCTCCGCCGATTCGACGTGCAGTTCGCTGTAGAGGGTGTCCCCCTCGCGCACCGGGCCGATGTGGTCGCAGGACTCCCAGCCCATCACCGTCGCCAGGTTCGGCAGCAGCCGGTTCGCCTGCGCGAACGCCAGACCGATCGTGTGTCCCCCATAGACCAGGCGCTGCCCGCCTACCCGCGCATCGTGGTGGGTGGCAGCGATGTTCAACGTCAGCCGGGCCAATTCGGGCCCGCTACTGACCACATCGGCAGTGCTGTGCAGCACCGATCCAACAATCCCAGCATCGAAGTGCGGACCAGGCACCCTGTTCCGGAAGGCGTCGCCATCCCACGCGGCAGTTGGTTCCACCGCCGGCGGCGCCGCGTCCGTACCGATGACGGACAGGTCGTCCGCCCCAGCATCCCGAGGGAGCCAGTCCGGGCTGGCCGGCAGCATCGCGCACCGGTAGAAATCCAGCACCAACTGATCGGCCTGATCGATGGTGGTCATGCGCAGGGCAGCCAGGCCGGTCGGCGGGCGGCCGGGCTTGGCGGCGTTCGGACGCAGCCCGACCACTTCGGTGCGGGTATAGAGGGTGTCACCGATTACCGGGAACCGATGAAAGGTGAGCCCGCGGTAGAACAGGTTCGCCTTGACCCGCTGGGTCGCCAAGGTCGACTGGCCGATCGCCACGTCGCACACCAAGCCCGGATGCGCCAGGGCGGCCGGCGCACCGGTCACCGCGGCGCTCAGATCAGCGTCCAACGCCAGTCGCAGCCGATCACCCACGATCGCCTGATGCGCGGCGGCGAGGCCCGCGGACAGAGTGGCCGAAGGCGCCCAGTCGAATACCTGGCCCACCGAAAGGTCGTCGAAGTACGGTCCGCCTTCGCGAATAGCCGCATACCCGTTAGTCACAAATCCTCATGCTGGCAGTGTGGGAAACCGAGGGTCAATCCGGAGGTCCGCAGTGAACAGTGAACTCGACGAAGACGAACAGATGCTGGTGGCCACCGTGCGGGCGTTCATCGACCGTGACGTCAAGCCGACCGTGCGCGAAGTCGAGCACGCCAACACCTACCCCGAGGCGTGGATCGAGCAGATGAAGCGGATCGGCATCTACGGCCTGGCTATCGATGAGCAATACGGCGGCTCGCCGGTCTCGATGCCGTGTTATGTGCAGGTCACTCAAGAACTGGCCCGGGGCTGGATGAGTCTGGCCGGCGCAATGGGCGGGCACACCGTCGTCGCAAAGTTGTTGAGCCTGTTCGGCACCGAGGAACAGAAGCGCAAGTACCTGCCCCCGATGGCGACCGGCGAGTTGCGGGCGACCATGGCGCTCACCGAACCCGGCGGCGGTTCCGATCTGCAGAATTTGACCACCACCGCACTGCCCGACGACTCAAACATGTTGCGAGTCAACGGCTCGAAGACCTGGATCAGCAACGCTCGCCGGTCCGGATTGATCGCGTTGTTGGTCAAGACCGACCCGAAGATCAAGCCCCGGCATAAGGGCATCTCGGTGCTGCTCGTCGAGCACGGGCCAGGTTTGACGGTGTCACGAGACCTGCCCAAGTTGGGGTACAAAGGCGTCGAGTCGTGTGAACTGTCCTTCGATGACTACCGGGTTCCGGCTTCGGCGGTGCTGGGCGGCATTATGGGAGAAGGCTTTTCGCAAATGATGAAGGGCCTCGAGACGGGCCGCATCCAGGTGGCGGCACGGGCGTTGGGAGTGGCCACCGCGGCATTGGAAGACGCACTCGCCTATGCCCAGCAGCGTGAGAGTTTCGGCAAGCCGATCTGGAAGCACCAGGCGGTCGGCAACTACTTGGCCGACATGGCAACAAAACTCACCGCTGCTCGCCAGCTGACCCGTTATGCCGCGCAGCGTTACGACAGCGGCGAGCGCTGCGATATGGAGGCCGGCATGGCCAAACTGTTCGCCTCCGAGGTCGCGATGGAGATCGCCTTGAACGCGGTGCGGATCCATGGGGGCTACGGCTACTCGACCGAGTACGACGTCGAACGCTATTTCCGCGACGCCCCCTTGATGATCGTCGGCGAGGGCACGAACGAGATCCAGCGCAACGTGATTGCCGCGCAATTGGTGTCGCGCGGCGGTATCTGAAGCGCTTGGGTGCGCTAATATTTGCTGACTTGAGCCCAGTAGCGGCTATTCAGGGGAAGGCAGCTGCCATGAGTTATCCGTCAGACCCCTACGGCGGTTCCCCAGGCTGGCAGGGCCAGCAACCAGGCCAGCAACCAGGATACGGCGGCTTCCCCGGTGGTTACGGCGGCCAGCCGCAGCCGGACAACTACCTGGTATGGGCGATTCTCAGCACCGTGATGTGCTGCCTTCCGGCCGGGATCGTCTCGATCGTCTACTCCACCAAGGTCTCTAGTCTGTGGGCGCAGGGCCGCTACGGCGAGGCGCAGGCCGCCTCGGCCAGCGCCAAGAAGTGGGCGATTATCAGCGCCATCGTCGGCGTTGTGGTGGCGGTGATCTCTGTGATCATCTACGTCGCGTTGATCGTCACTGCAGTCTCGATCGACAGCAACATCCACTCGACGTACACCACGTACTCCGGCTACTGATCGCCGATCGCGTCCACCAAACCCCACGCCAACGCCGTTCCGGCGTCGATGGTTCGGCCGGACAACACCAGATATGCGGTGCGCCAACGACCGATGCGCCGCGTGACGCTGACGGTGCCACCGGCGCCCGGTATCAGCCCCAGACTCAATTCGGGTAGGCCGAACACCGAATCCTGCTTTGCCTCAACCCATCCGCAGAACGCGGCCATCTCCAATCCGCTGCCAAGCACCTGTCCGTGCACCTCGGCGCGACAACCGCGCCCCAGCCGGGCAGTGAGTTGGTCGAGCACCAGGGCCGGACTGAACCGCGTCCGGGCCAGATGAGCACTGGCCGGGTCGGCGAAGGTGCCGAACTCGGCGAGATCTCCACCGCTGCAGAACGACGGGCCGTTGCCGCCCAACACGATTCCGGCCACCGACAAGTCCAGCTGTGCAACGGCGAGCGCCTCGAGCAACGCCGCACGCGTGTCCGTGGAGAATGCGTTGTGTCGTTGCGGCCGGTTGAAGCTGATCCGCAGCGTGTCCTCATCGCGTTGCGCCTGAACCGGATCGGCGAGCATAGGCAGCTGCGAGGGCCCGCGTTCGGAGAGCCAACGCGCAAACTCCGGTCCGGCCTGCAACGTCGAATAGGCCAGCGATTCGGTAATTACGCCAGGCAGTGCGGGGCCGGCAGGATTGACGCCGCGCAACACGTCGTCGCAAACTGCGCTGGCGTGCGGCCAGTGCTCACAACGCCGACTCAACTCGGCCAGGGTCGCCGGCACCGAGTCCACCGTGACCACCCGCCGATCGGCACATGCCTGCTCGGTCAGGGTGAAAGTCGCACACTCGAGCCAGGATTCATCCGATAACGGGCCATGCGCCACGATCACACCCGGGGGCACCGCCGCCGCCTCGGCCGGCGGGTTGGACAGGTCGATCACCCGGATCATGGATCAGCCCGAGTACTTCTCGATCAACCCGTTCTTGTAGAGCTTGCCGGTGTCGGTGCGCGGCAGCTGCGCTTCGAACGCGATCGACCGCGGACACTTGAAGTGCGACAACCGGTCTCGCAGCCAGCCGAGCAACTCCTCACCGAAGGCAGTGGTGCCGTCGGCCTGCTCGACGGTCTGCACGACCGCCATCACCCGCTGGCCCATTTCGTCGTCGGGAACGCCGAACACGGCGGCGTCCATCACCTTTGGATGCGTGACCAGGAGGTTCTCGGCTTCCTGCGGGTAGATGTTGACCCCGCCGGAGATGATCATGTGGTGCCGACGGTCGGTGAGGTACAGGTAGCCCTCGTCGTCGAGATAGCCGATGTCGCCGACGGTCATCCACCCGTTCCGATCCCGGGACGCAGCGGTTTTCGACGGATCATTGAGGTATTCGAATGAATAGCCGCCCTCGAAGTAGATCTCGCCGGCCTCATTCGGCGGTTGCTCGCTGCCGTCCTCGCCGAGGATGTGCACGACGCCCGTCATCGGTTTGCCCACCGAACCCGGATGCGCCAGCCAGTCTTCGGCGGTGATCAACGTCGAACCGATCGCCTCCGAGGATGCGTAGTACTCGTCGACGATAGGGCCCCACCAGTCGATCATCTGCTGCTTGATCTGCACCGGGCACGGCGCGGCAGCGTGCATCACCCGTTTCAGGCTGGACAGGTCGTACGAATCACGAACGGCTTCAGGAAGTTTCAGCATCCGGATGAACATCGCCGGGACGAACTGCCCGTGTGTGACCCCGTAGCGCGCGATGGCATTCAGTGCCTCCTCGGGATCGAACTTCTCCATCACCACCGTGGTGAGACCGGCGCCCTGCACCGTCATCGACCACACTGACGGTGCGGTGTGATAGAGCGGCGCCGGACTCAGATAGACCGTGTCGGCGTCCATCCAGAACCCGACCAGTGCCGACATCATGCCCGGCGCGTCTTCGGGTGGGACGTGCGGCAACTCGCGCTTGATGCCCTTTGGCCGGCCGGTGGTGCCCGACGAGTACTGCAGCAGGTCACCCTCGATTTCGTCGGCTATCGGGGTATCCGGTTGATCCGCAACGCATTCGGGGTAGCGCTGCCAGCCCGCCAGGTCGCCGTCCACCAACAACAACAGCTTCGGTAGCCCACCGGGAAGATGCTCGGCCAGCCCGGCACAGACGTCACGCAACGCGGCCGACCCGATTATGGCCTTGGCATTGCTGTTTTCGACGATGTAGGCGGCCTCGGCCGCGGTCAGATGGGTGTTGATCGGCACGTAGTAGAGCCCGCTGCGCCGAGCCGCCCACATGACCGCGTGAATGTGCTCGTTGTTCTCCATCAGGATGGCGACGGCATCGCCCTCGCGCAGCCCCGCCTGCCGGAACGCGTGCGCCAGCCGATTGGCCCGGGCCTCGAGTTCGTCGAAGGTGACGACCGTGCCCGACGGGTGCAGGATGACGGCGGGTCGGTCGGGGTGAGTCTGCGCATGCGAGCGAATCTGCATGGCTGAACTTTACGACGCGCATATTTGACGCACGTCAAGGCCTTGGTTCCGGCGCGGGTCAGCCCGCGGTCGGCACGAATGGTGCGCGCAGCGCGGGCAACAGGTGACGCCGGTTCACGATAAGGCCGACGACTGCTACGGCTGCATAAACACCGCACAGCACGAACCGGATCTCGGTCGAGGTGACCGGCAGTTGCACCAGGAACAGCGCCAACAGCGCCCATGCCGCGTTGCGGTGGAAGCGCAGCGCCAACACGAGCGCCACCCCCATCAGCGTCTGGGTGGCGGTCAGCAGCATCTCCTCGACCTGCCTGCCGTCGAGCACGAGCCCGGATCCGCCACCGCCGGCGAGGTGAGCGATCGGCAGCGATCCGACCAACAACGTCCATTGGTTGACCTTCGACGAGATCAGCGTCGCGATAGCCGCGGTGCCCTTCCCTCTGCTGGCGAAGATGATCGCGATGACGAACTCCGGGGCCTCCGACGCCAGCGGCGCCAGCCACTGCACCAACAGGAACCGGTCCACCCCGAGCTGGGAGCCCGCGCCGATCAGGCTTTCCGCGAACGGTTTTGCGGAGGCGAGTATGACGGCGGCGGCGAAGACGAACAGCGCAATCACGCCGGCACGACGGGCCCCGCGCGGTAGCGCGCCAAGCGCCGCGGCGGTGCCGACCAGGTGCGGCTCCTCGACGTCACCGCGGCTCAACTTATACAGGTAGAAGCCGAACCAGGCGAGCAGCGCGACGCCCAGGGTGATGTCGATCCGCCCGGTCGCCGGGATGATGAACGCGACGGCACCCGCGATCAGCAGGAACCCGAGCTCGACCCGGTTGCCCCGTTCCAACGTAAGAACGGCCGCTTTGCGCCCGTTCGCCTTGCGCGCCACCCAGAGGCCCAGGAGTACCACCAGCGGCCAGCCGAGGCCCATCAATAGCCGGTTGGACCCGGTCATATTCGCCGCGGCGTATTGCGTGTACTCGGCGTTGGACCCGGAGGTGTAGGCGTAGTAGAGGTCGACGGCGTATTCAGGCAGTACCACGATGAGCGCGAGCGCCGCGATGGCGAGGCCGCCGGACACGTCCACCTGCGCCGCCTCGGCCGCCCAGGCGAGCAGGAAACTCGCGGCGACGACAGCAGCGCCGTAAATGAGTAATGCGAGTACCGGAGCCGGGCGCAGGTCCGCGCAGCGCACGACGATTGCCGGCGCGATGAACAGCAATGTGGTGAACAGCGAGCGCAGCAGTGTGTCGGCGGGTGCGCGAGTCGGACGGCGATCGGCGAGCAGGGTCATTTCCTGCAACTCCTTCGGGATCAGCGACCCGGGTCCCGTCGGCGCACGGCGAGACTTCGGACCGACTTTTGTGTGTCGGCCGAAGGTCTCGCTCGCCGGACTTGGCGTCCGGTGGATGACCGGGCGGGGTTAACCGCCAGCATGTCGACCATCCGCAGTCACCGCCCGAAAGCGGCTACCTGGAACTACTCCCCTTCGCTGACCACGACTGTAGCCCGTGTTCACGCCGGTAGCAACTTAGTGTTGCTACGATTTTTAGAGTGTTATAGCCCTGTCTCAGCTGCTCAAGGGCTGATATCTTTTTTTTCGTAGATCCGAAGTATTTGATGTGGCAAACCTCAGCGGCCAGGCGCCAGACAGACCTGCCCAGCAGACGCAAAAGCTCCCGACACGCCGTGCGTGCGGGAGCTTTTGCGTCTTCTCGCGCTATTAGTCAGCGACGCGCAAGCGCTCCTTGAGAGCGTCGAACTCGTCCTTGACACCGGTCGGCAGCTTCTCACCGACGAACTCCAGCCACTCCTCGATCAGCGGCAGTTCCGCGCGCCACTCTTCGGTGTTGACGGCCAGTGCGTCGGTCACGTCGGCAGCCTCGGCGTCCAGGCCCTCCAGGTCCAGGTCCGCGGCGGTCGGAACCACGCCGATCGGGGTGTCCTGGCCACCGGCGTTGTGCTCGATGCGGTCGACGATCCACTTCAGCACCCGGCTGTTCTCGCCGAATCCCGGCCACAGGAAACGGCCGTCGTCGCCGCGGCGGAACCAGTTGACGAAGAACACCTTCGGCAGCTTGGACTCGTCGGCCTGCTTGCCCAGGTTGATCCAGTGGCCCAGGTAGTCGCCGACGTTGTAGCCCAGGAACGGCAGCATCGCCATCGGGTCGCGGCGCACCGCGCCGACCGTGCCCTCGGCCGCGGCGGTCTGCTCGCTGCCCAGGGTGGCTCCGATGAACACACCGTGCCGCCAGTCGCGCGCCTCGGTGACCAGCGGAACGGTCGTCTTGCGGCGACCGCCGAACAGGATGCCCGAGATCGGCACGCCCTGCGGGTCATCCCACTCGGGAGCCAGGATCGGGCACTGCGACATCGGCGTGCAGTAGCGGGAGTTGGGGTGAGCGGCCTTGCCCTCGGACTCGGGGGTCCACTCGTTGCCCTTCCAGTCGTTGAGGTGCTGGGGGTCGCCTTCCAGGCCCTCCCACCACACGTCGCCGTCGTCGGTCAGCGCCACGTTGGTGAAGACGGTGTTGCCGGCCTCGATGGTCCGCATCGCGTTGGGGTTGGAGTTCCAGTTGGTGCCCGGGGCCACCCCGAAGAAGCCGAACTCGGGATTGACGGCGTACAGGCGCCCGTCCTTGCCGAACCGCATCCAGGCGATGTCGTCGCCGAGGGTCTCGGCACGCCAGCCCGGAATGGTCGGCTGCAGCATCGCCAGGTTGGTCTTGCCGCAGGCCGACGGGAAGGCGGCCGCGAAGTAGTAGGCCTTGTTCTCCGGCGAGATCAGCTTAAGGATCAGCATGTGCTCGGCCAGCCAGCCCTCGTCGTGGGCCATCGCCGACGCGATACGCAGGGAGTAGCACTTCTTGCCCAACAGCGCGTTGCCGCCGTAACCCGAGCCGTAGCTCCAGATCTCGCGGGTCTCCGGGAAGTGGGTGATGTACTTGGTGTCGTTGCACGGCCACGGCACGTCAGCCTGGCCCTCGTCCAGCGGGGCGCCGACCGAGTGCAGCGCCTTCACGAAGAATCCGCCGGCGTCGATCTTCTCCAGCGCGGCCTTGCCCATCCGGGTCATGGTCCGCATGGAGACGACGACGTACTCGGAGTCGGTGATCTCCACGCCGAGCTTGGGGTCGTCGGCACCGAGGGGTCCCATGCAGAACGGCACCACGTACATGGTGCGACCGCGCATCGACCCGCGGTACAGGTCCTTCATCAGGTCCCGCATCTCGCTGGGGTCTTTCCAGTTGTTGGTCGGCCCGGCGTCGACCTCACGCTCGGAACAGATGAAGGTCCGTGATTCCACCCGGGCGACGTCGGAAGGGTCGGACAGCGCCAGGTAGGAGTTCTTGTGCTTGTCCGGGTTCAGCCGCTGGAAGGTCCCGGCCGCGACCAACTGGTCGGACAGGCGCTGGAACTCTTCGTCGGAGCCGTCGGTGAACACCACCCGGTCGGGCTGAGTTAGCTCGGCAACCTCTTCCACCCAGGACAGCAGCCCCTGATGGTTGGTGGGTGCGGTGTCCAGGCCGGGGATGGTCGCTGAGGTCATCGAACTCTCCTGAATTTTGCTGTTCGGTAATCGTCTGTTGGTCGGCTGGTTCGTGTGGTGGCTTGCACGTCTCAGACACTTAACGCTTTCTTATACAGATTAACGTGCATCACTTGTCGCGGAAGTCCCAGGCGGGTATAAGACTGCTCACAAGACCGATTCAGAAAGGTCTGCTTCCTTTACTTTCGGCACTTCCCGCCAGACAATCCGGTTTTCCGGCGCCTACACGACGGGTCACGAAGAAGGTTTGCGCCCGTCGTCCGACCGTGCCGAGGGCTTGGCCCGCACAATCCCCCGGTCGGTTCTGTATATACCCGGTTCCCCGAGTTCCGCTCGAACCGCATCCAGCGCGGCCTGGATGGCCGGCATCTGCCGGTCTCGCATTGACGCGGCGCGAGCGGCAGCGAGAGCGTGTTCGCGTAGTTCGGCGTCAATCACGTTGACCTGGTCGGTCACCCGGACGTTCTCGGCCTCATCGCGCGCCGTCGCCTCGGTACTCAGCAGCGATTCGGCGACCAGCACCCTGCTGGCCACGATCTGCTCAACCACGGATCGCAGCCAAGACGTCACGTCACCCACCCACCGATCCAGCACGGCACGGTCGCCGATCAAGCCGCGGCTGTTGACCACCCACGCGGTCATCGCCAATGCGAGCAGCACGCACGCCACGATCCCGGCTCCGACGATCGGCGGCGCCAAGCCCGCGTCCAACCGCGCGATCAGACCGGCCACCAGCCGGCTCAATGTCAACGCAACGCCCAGCCCGAAGACAGCGCCGAACACCATCGTCAGCCGATTCTCCAGTCGCCGGGATTTCAGTTGCGGAGATGGGACACCGATCGCCGGCAGCGCTTCGCGGGGCGGCAGGGCCAACTCCACCCCAGTAGCCCGCGCGACTTCGGTGAGGTGATCGTCCACGCCCTCGGCGACCTCGGCGACCACCGCACCGAGCCGACCTCGCACGTGTTCTTCGAATCCAGCGATGCGTCGGCGCGACAATCCGGCGAGCTCCTCCTGCAGTTCGGTGTGTACCGACGAACAGCGGTTACGCGCGAAGTAGGTCAGCTGAACCCGGGCCTGCTGCACCTGACCGCGCAGCGTGATGGTGCGTTCGGACCGCAATTGCCGTCGCTGCCGCAGCGCAGTGCTGCGCTGCTCGCGCAGCGCCTCGACCCGTGCCCCGCGCCCGCTTCCCGTCGCATCCCGATCGACCCGTTGCGCCGCCTTCCGCAGCCGCGATTCCCACGCCCGCAGCCTGTTGCGGCGCACGATATCGGAGTCGGCGAGCAGTCTCTGGATCGTTGTCAACAATTCCTCGACCTGCGGGTCGCCGACATCCGGTGCGGCAGCCGCGCCGATCCAAGGCACCTGACCGTAGGTCCGCGAGTGCTCGGCCAGTCGGCGCCGATTCGCGGTCAGCACCTCACGCCAGGGCAGGTGCACGTCGATTTTGGTCACCACGCCCACCACCAGGTCGGTGTTTTCGGCGGCAGCGTCCAGCAGCTGGCAATCCGATTCGGTCAGTTCCGCCGCCGCCGACACAACGAACACCACCGCGATCGGAGCTTCACCCGCCGCCAATTCCGACGCCTCGACGAACCGATGTTCCGGAACCCGCTGTCGCAACACCGCGGCCACGCTGCTGACGCCGGCCAGCCACGGACCGGCGACCAACACGGCATCGCGGCGGTCGATGACCGGCGGACTCACATTCGGCCCGATGGCCGCGACCAGGGCGTCCACCCGGGCCGCCGGGTCGTCGCGGGGTGTCTCGTCGCGCGGTGTCATACCGGCTCCCGATACCCACGGACGGGCGCGCCCGATCGCGACCACAGCCGCAGCGACCCTCTGACGATGTCGGCTCCGCACGCACGGTGCAGGTCGCTCACGGGTGTGCGACAAAGGCGCTGCCAATGCACCGCACGCGACAAGGGTGCAGCCGGCCCGGGTTCCAGGCCGCAGGCCTGCATTGTGTCCAGTGCGGCGAACATCCGGGCGACCACGGTGTCGTCACGAGCGAGGAACTCCCCCGTCGCCGAATCGGAGACAGTTAATGCCTCGAGTTCGGCGACGGCTTCGCCTACCCGGCGGTAGCGGACCCCGGCACCAGCGGCGACCAGGCCTTGAATCACCGCGTCGACGCCACTGACCTTGCGCAACAGCGCCCACACCTGCGCCGCACCGGCCCCCCGCCGCAGCGCCTCGACCGCCAGCGCCACCCCGAACAGGTCGAGGGTTGCGAGCAACCGCCGCCGCGCCGGCACCGATACCGGGAGCTGCGCCGTCAAAAACCCGTCGAATGACTGGTCCAGGTAATAGGTGGTGCCGGGATGGTCGCCCAACGCCTGAAGGGCGGCCCAACTTTCCGCGTCCAGACCGTCGAGCCCTGCGACGGCAAGCAACCCGCTCATCGGCAGTACTGGTGCGCCGAGCAGCGCGGCGAACTCAGCACAGCGGTCGCTCGCGGCGATCGGGCCGGCGCCGCGCAATCCGGTCAGGTCTGCCTTGTTCAGCACTGTCATCGCGCCCGCTGCCGCTCGATCCTCGGGCTTGACGACCTCCGCTATGACATATATCTCTACGTCCGCTTTTGTCTCCGGGTCCGCCCGCTCCGCTGCGGAGATACCCGACCGGCGTCCGGCGATGTTCAAGGCGCGCGTGACCGTGCTGCGGCCCACCCCCCGACGTCCCCGGACCAGCACCCGCAGCGGCGCCGCCGTTCGATCCGCTATCGCCCTAACCCGCTGGTCAGCGGCCCCCTGGGCGAATCGCGTCAGTTCGTCAGCGAAAATCTGATTGCCCTCATTTTTCCGATCGAGGCCTACTAATCCGTACACCGAAACAGTCCCTCCACCGAATGGTGACATCTGGGTGGCCGGCACGCGAGCCACTCGCTACCAGCAAAAGGCAACTGTTGGGTATCAATCTGGACCACAGGCGGCTACACCCGGGGTTCATGGGCCACGATGGACGGATGCATGCGCAGCCCGGGGTGGGGTTAAGTCCCGACACGCCGGTTGAGGCCCGGGAGGTTGAGGCCGCAGAGGGGGAAACGGACAGCGCCTGGGGCTACCTTCCGCCTACCAGTTTCCGGTCGCGACGCGCATCCTTGTCGAACGCTCAACGCGACACATGGGAGCGGCTGTGGCCGCAGCTCGGCCGACAAGCGATACCCGAGGACACCAGCGCTGGTACCGGACCGCTGGACACCAGAGCCTGGTTCGGCCGGAGCGCACCTCTAGTACTGGAGATCGGCTGCGGCAGCGGTACGTCGACGCTGGCGATGGCGCAGGCCGAACCCGAAATCGACGTGATCGCGGTGGAGGTCTACCGCCGCGGCCTGGCGCAGTTGCTGTGTGGCATCGACAGCGAGCAGGTGAGCAACGTCCGACTGATCCGCGGAAGCGGCATTGACGTACTCAAAGACCTGATCGCCCCGAATTCGCTGACCGGCGTTCGGATCTTCTTCCCCGACCCGTGGCCGAAGGCGCGGCACCACAAACGACGGCTGATACAGGCGGGCACGGTTTCCCTGATCGCTGACCGGCTACTCCCTGGTGGTGTCCTGCATGCCGCGACCGATCATCCCGGCTATGCCGAGCACATTGCCGAGGTCGGCGATGCGGAGTCTCGACTCGTCCGTGCTGATCCCGGTTCCGAATCACTGCCGATCTCAGTCATTCGCCCCAATACCAAGTACGAGACGAAGGCCCAAGAAGCGGGCAGCGCCGTCAGTGAGTTCGTATGGAAGCGGGGTTGACGTGGCGTTGACCCGAAAGCAGATGAGCGCATGAGCCTTACTGAAGAAGTGACGAACCAAGCGTCACTCGCCACCCTCGCCAAACCGGTACGACGTGTCCTGCTGGTTTGGGATGCGCCGAACCTCGACATGGGACTGGGTTCGATCCTGGGACGCCGGCCGACGGCCCTGGAGCGGCCCCGTTTCGACGCCCTCGGGCGCTGGCTGCTGGCGCGAACCGCCGAAGTCTCGGCCAGGATCTCGAGCGAGGACGGGGCCGACGACGTCCGAATCGAACCCGAGGCCACCGTCTTCACCAACATCGCGCCCGGTAGCGCCGAAGTCGTGCGGCCCTGGGTGGATGCGCTGCGGAACGTCGGTTTCGCTGTCTTCGCCAAACCGAAGATCGACGAGGACAGTGACGTCGACCGCGACATGCTCGAGCACATCGATCGGCGCTACCGCGACGGCCTGGCCGCCCTGATGGTGGCCTCCGCCGACGGTCAGGCTTTCCGTCTACCGCTAGAAGAAGTAGCCCGTGGCGGAACCCCTGTTCAAGTGCTTGGATTTCGTGAACATGCCAGTTGGGCGCTAGCGTCGGTTACCTTGGAGTTCGTCGACCTGGAGGACATTGCAGGTGTTTTCCGGGAGCCACTGCCACGAATCGGCCTCGATTCGCTACCCGAGCAGGGGGCTTGGCTGCAGCCATTCCGGCCGCTGTCCTCGCTGTTGACCTCGCGTGTGTGACAGGGTTCGCGTGTGTACCAGCGATAATTACCGGACAACTGAAGAGTTTGTGAAGCGCTACCAACGCGGTGCAGCGCAGTGCATGGATCTCTAGAGATCCAGTAAGGAGCTTACGTGTTCGCCTGGTGGGGTCGAACTGTGTACCGATTGCGGTACATCGTGATCGGGGTCACGGTGGCTCTTTGCTTGGGCAGCGGCATCTTCGGGCTGAGCCTGGGCAAGCACGTCACGCAGAGTGGTTTTTACGACGACGGCAGTCAATCGGTCAAGGCATCGATCCTCGGCGACCAGGTCTACGGCCGCGACCGAACTGGCCACGTCGTCGCGATATTCCACGCGCCGAACGGCAAGACCGTCACGGATCCGGCGTGGTCGAAGAAGATCACCGACGAGCTCAACCAATTCGTCGCCGACCACCCCAAGCAGGTCGTCGGCTGGGCCGGATACCTGCGCGCCCCCGACAGCACCAGTTCGGTCATCAAAGGCATGGCGACCGATGACAAGCACTACACCTTTGTCTCCATCCCACTCAAGGGCGATAACGACGACGCCATCCTGACCAATTACAAGGACGTCGAACCCGCGATGCAGAAGCTGGACGGCGGTACCGTCCAGCTCGCCGGCCTGCAACCGATCGCCAGCGCACTGACCGGCACCATCGCCACCGACCAGCGTCGCATGGAGGTGCTGGCGCTGCCGCTGGTCGCGGTGGTTCTGTTCCTGGTGTTCGGCGGTGCGGTCGCCGCCTGCCTACCGGTGATGGTCGGCGGTCTGAGCATCGCCGGCTCGCTGGGCATTCTGCGGTTGATTTCGATGTTCGGGCCGGTGCACTTCTTCGCCCAGCCAGTCGTCTCGCTGATCGGTCTCGGTATCGCGGTGGACTACGGGCTGTTCGTGGTGAGCCGATTCCGCGAGGAGATCGCCGAGGGCTACGACACCGAGGCGGCCGTGCGCCGTACCGTAATGACGGCCGGTCGGACAGTCGTGTTCTCAGCGGTGCTGATCGCCGCTTCGGGCGCCAGCCTGCTGTTGCTGCCGCAAGGTTTCGTCAAGTCGCTGACCTATGCCCTGATCACCGCTGTCACGCTGGCCGCGATCCTGTCCATCACGTTGCTGCCGGCCTGCCTGGGCGTGCTGGGCAAGAACGTGGACGCGCTCGGTGTTCGGACCGCGTTCCGGGTGCCGTTCCTGCGGAACTGGAAGGTGTCGCGGGCCTACCTGAATTGGCTGGCCGAGCGCCTACAGAAGACCAAGACACGCGAAGAGGTCGAAGCCGGCTTCTGGGGCAAGCTGACCAACTTCGTGATGAAGCGTCCGCTGGCCTTCGCCATCCCGATCGTCATCGGCATGATCCTGCTGATCATCCCACTTGGCAACATGTCGCTCGGCGGCATGAGCGAGAAGTATCTGCCGCCGAACAATGCGGCACGTCAGTCTCAGGAACACTTCGACAAGCTGTTCCCTGGCTACCGGACCAACCCGTTGACGCTGGTGATCGAGTCGACCAACCACCAACCCGTCACCGACCAGCAGGTTGCCGACGTCCGCGCCAAGGCGATGGCGATAACCGGGTTCATCGAGCAGGACAATGACCCGGCGAACATGTGGCAGGAACGCCCACAGGCACCGGGCGGATCGAAGGACCCGTCGGTACGGGTGCTGCAGAACGGCCTGAGCAACGCGACTGACTCGGCGAAGAAACTCGAAGAGTTGCGCGCAATCACACCGCCCAAGGGCCTTGAGATTCTCGTCGGCGGTACGCCCGCGCTGGAACAGGACTCGATTCACAGTTTGGTGGACAAGGCACCGCTGATGGTGCTCGTGCTGATCAGCACCACCATGATCCTGATGTTCCTGGCCTTCGGCTCGGTGGTGCTGCCGATCAAGGCGGCGGTGATGAGCGTGCTGACGATCGGCGCCACGATGGGCATCCTGACCTGGATATTCATCGATGGACATGGCGCTGGGCTGCTGAATTTCACGCCCACCTCGTTGATGGTGGTGATCATCGCCCTGGTGGTCGCGGTCGGCTACGGTCTGGCCACCGACTATGAGGTATTCCTGGTCTCCCGCATGGTCGAAGCGCGCGAAAACGGCATGTCCACGCAGGAATCGATCCGGATCGGTACCGCAACCACCGGCCGCCTGATCACCGCGGCCGCGCTGGTCCTCGCCGTCGTCGCCGGTTCGTTCGTGTTCTCAGATCTGGTGATGATGAAGTACCTGGCCTTCGGCCTGATGGCGGCGCTACTGCTGGACGCGACCGTGGTCCGGATGTTCCTGGTGCCGTCGGTGATGAAGCTGCTTGGTGACGACTGCTGGTGGGCGCCGCGCTGGATGCGACGCCTGCAGAACCGGATCGGCCTGGGCGAGATTCAGTTGCCCGACGAGCGGAGGCGGCCGGCCACCAAGGTGCGACCGCCCGTCACGGCGGGCCTGGTTGCCGCGACTCCGCGTCCCCCGCACGACCCGACGCACCCGGCCGCCCTGACCCGCGCGACCCGCCCGGAACTCGGGCCCGCCCCGATCAGCCCCTCCCTCAGCAAGCCGCAGATCCCGGTGCGGCCGGTTCAGCCTGCGGGCCCGCCACAGAACCAGCCGCAGGAGGCGCCAACGGCACGCCTGTCGGCTCCACAGGGCGGGCCTGCTCGCACTAACGGGCCCGTGACCGGTGGACCGTCCGCAGCGACGACGCGTCCGCCGCGGCCGGTACCGAAGCCCAAGGGAGCCAACCCGCCGGCGCCACCACCTGCGCCGTCGGCCGATCAGACCAACAAGATGCAGATTCCGGGCAACCGCTCGGACGCAGCAGGTGACCCGGCCGACAAGACCGCTGCCATCCCGGCCCAACGGCCCGAAGGCAACGACTCGGAGACGGCCACCGAGAAGCTCAATGCGCGCAGCATTCAGGGCGAGAGCACGGTCGACACCGGACGTCGGCGCCGGAGCGGTGGCGGCGGACTGAGCGCTCAGGACCTGCTGCGTCGCGAGGGCCGCCGGATCTAGTCCGGGTTCAACCGTCCGGCACCCCGCGAGCGCGCTGTCTGCACAGCGACCCCGCCGTCCCGGCCGTGCACTAGCGGTCTTTCGCGGCCTCGTCGTCGTCGTCGGGCCCGTCCGGCTTGTCCGGTCTCGCGGCGACGAAGGCCCCCGCGTCCTCGCTCTGCTCTCTGGCCTCGACCTCCGGATCGTCGGCCAGCAGCACCTGTAGCGCGTTGTTCAGGAACGCCACCGTCGGGATGGACAGCAAGGCGCCGACGATCCCGCCCAGCACTCCGCCAGCGGCGATAGCCAGCACCACGGCCAGCGGGTGGATCGAGACTGCGCGGCCCATCACCAGCGGCTGCAGTACATGCGCCTCGATTTGATTCACCACGATGAGCAAACCGAGGGTGAGCGCTGCGTAGACAATGCCTTTGGCCAACAGCGCCACCACCACCGCCAACAGCCCCGACACCAGGGCACCGATCAATGGAATGAAGGCACCGAGAAAGACGATGGAGGCCAGTGGCAGCGCGAGTGGTACGCCCATGACCGCCAGTCCGGCGCCGACGCCGGCCGCATCGGTCAGGGCGACCAGGAAGGTGGCCCGGATGTATCCGGTCAACGCTCCATACCCCGCGAGGCCGGCCTCATGGACCCGGTCACGGACGTGGCCTGGAACCAATTTCTGGACGTACTGCCAGATGTTGCGGCCGCCGTACAGGAAGAAAATCAGCGTGAACAGCACCAACACCGCCGAGGTGAGCAGTTCGGTGATGGTGGCCGCGGTGGACAGTGCACCGCTGGTCAACTTGGCCTGATTGTTGCGCAGCGCCTCAATGGCGGAGTTACCCGCGTTGTCGATCTGCTCGCGGCGTAAGTGAATCGGCCCTTCGATCAACCATCGGCGGCTCGAGTCGATGCTGTGCTCGACCTGGGTGACCAGATCGGGCAGGCCGACGATGAACTGGCTGATGACGAACGCCAGGATGCCGCCCAGGATCGCAAAGCCCCCCAGCAGAACCAGTGTCACCGCCGCTCCACGTGGTAGACCCCGCCTGTCCAGCCAGTCCACCAGGGGGACCAGCAAAGCGCTGAGCATCAACGCCAGCAGCACTGGCACGACAATGATCTCCAGCTTTGCGACCACCCACAGCAGCGCGGTGGCGGCGGCCACGATGACCAGCAATCGCCACGACCACGCGGCGGTCTTGCGAACCAGGGGGCTTACCGAATCGTCGTCGAGAGTTGCCGACATTCGGCAAGCGTAACCGGGCCAAGGTCGTTGAAGGCGGCTGCAGCCCGCAAACACGGTCGGCACGATCCGGTTACGACCCTGGAACGACCCCGACACGTCGGCGACGTGCGTCAATGCATGCGCTGTCGGCACAGCTACCCTAATGCGATGTCGCCCGACGCCGCCGCCCGCAAGCTCGTGGGGGCGCGGCTGGGTCCCGGAAGAGAGGGCCGCAGAGAGGGGCGTGCAAAAGCCGCCCCGCGCGGCAAGTACTGGTGGCTGCGCTGGGTGGGTCTGGCCATCGTGCTGATCGTGCTGTGCGTCGAGGTCGCGCTGGTGCGCGATCAGCTGGCCAAGGCGTGGACGAGCCTGTACCAGGCCAAGTGGTGGTGGCTTGTCGCAGCGATGGCGGCCGCGGCAGCGTCGATGCACAGCTTCGCCCAGATTCAGCGCACGCTGTTGTCGTCTGCCGGCGTACACGTCAAGCAACTGCGGTCCGAAGCGGCCTTCTACGCCGCGAACTCGCTGAGTACCACCCTTCCGGGCGGCCCAGTGATCTCGGCGACGTTCCTGCTGCGTCAGCAGCGCATCTGGGGCGCGTCCACAGTGGTGGCCTCCTGGCAGCTGGTGATGTCGGGCGCGCTGCAAGCGGTGGGTCTGGCGGTGCTGGGGCTGGGCGGAGCGTTCTTACTGGGCGCCAAGAACAACCCGTTCTCGCTGCTGTTCACATTGGGCGGCTTCGTCGCGCTGCTGCTACTGGCGCAGGCGGTTGCGTCCCGGCCGGAGTTGATCGAAGGGATCGGCGGCAGGGTTCTGGCCTGGGTCAACTCAATCCGCGGCAAACCTGCGGAAACCGGGTTGGACAAGTGGCGCGAGATACTCATGCAGCTCGAGTCGGTAAGTCTGAGCCGGCGCGATCTCGGGGTGGCGTTCAGCTGGTCGCTGCTCAACTGGGTCGCCGATGTCGCGTGCCTGGCATTTGCCGCTTACGCCGCCGGTGACCACGCATCGATCGCCGGCTTGACGGTCGCTTACGCGGCGGCCCGCGCGGTCGGGACGATTCCGCTGATGCCGGGCGGCCTGCTGGTCGTGGAGGCGGTGTTGGTGCCGGGCCTGGTTTCCAGCGGCATGGCCCTGCCGAATGCGATCTCGGCCATGCTGATCTACCGGCTGATCAGCTGGCTCTTCATCGCCGCGATCGGCTGGGTGGTGTTCTTCTTCATGTTCCGCGCCGAAAAGGCTGCCGACAGCGATTCCGACGACCCGCCCACCGATCCCGAGATCCCGGTGCCGGACCTGCTCGCGTTCGCCGACCCCGCCGACCCGGTCCTGCAGGGCCCGCTGCCACCGGCTGAGGGCAATCCGACGTAGGTCGGTCTTAGCCGGTCTTGGGCACCGGCTGAGGCGCCGGCTGTGGTCCCGGCTGAGGTGCCGGCACGGACCCCGGCTGCCCCAGCAACGGCCCGTTCGCCGCCGGCGGGCTCGCGGGTGCACCAGCGGCAGGGAGACCGCCAGTCGGCAAGCTTGGCAAGCCGCCCGCACCCTGAGCAGCCTGCACCAAGCTCAGCGCCTGCGGCAGCGAGATCGGCAGCTTGCACTGCGTCCCCAGCTTGTTCAGCGGGGTGGCCAGACCTTGCATATCGCTGGCCACCTTGGGGTTGGCCTCGAAATAGGTCTTGATCGACCCAAGCGACTGCGGGCCGGCCTGCTGCTGCAGCGCGCTGGTCATCACCTGGTTGGTCTCCGGGTGCGAGTCCAGGTAGTCCCCGGTCGACTTGGCGACCGAACCAACCGTCCTGGCCACCTCGCTCGCCGCGCACGGATCGGTCGACCCCGTCGCCGCGGGTGCGGCGAGAAAGGCGCTTGCGGCACACGGCACGGCAGCCGCAATCACCGCTGCGAAAAGCCCGCGGCGCACATTCGTAGTGCTTGGCTGCATGGGTTTACTCCTTACGATCCGCCGCGGCACCCCCTGAGCGCGACACTGAATCATTTTGCCATCGCCGACAGCGGAGCCGCCAACCCGCAGAGACCGGGGTACTTCATCACGACTTCACAACGATCCCGTAGATTCCCCGCAAAACCGGTGTTATCGCAGCTCAGCAACCGATAAGCAGATCTGACGACCGGGCGCTCCGGTAGGCTCGCGGGCACGCGCTGCGTAAGAAATACGGGGAGTTAGAAATCCAGCAGTTCATGATGCGGCTAAGCCGTAACCTGCGCAGATTCCGCTGGTTCGTCTTCACGAGCTGGTTGCTCGCATTGGTACCGGCGGTATATCTGGCCATCACGCAGTCGGGGAACCTCACCGGCGGCGGGTTCGAGGTCGCCGGTTCGCAGTCCCTGGCCGTCCACGACGAGCTCGTCGCTCAGTACCCCGACCTGGGCGCCTCGCCGTTGGCGCTGGTGGCGGCGCCTCGCGCGGACGCCACCTATCAGGACATCAATGACGCCGTCGCGGAACTCAAACGGATCGCCACCGAGTTGCCCGGCGTCAGCGAAGCACCCAACCCCACCCAACGGCCGCCCCAGCCTGACCGCCCGTACGTGGTGTCGCTGCAACTGGACGCCCGTAACCCCAGCACCGGTGACGTCGCCAAAAAGCTGCGTCAACGAATAGGCGTCCAGGACGACCGGTCCGGACAGACCGCCAACGGCCACGTGCGGCTCTACGTCATCGGGCAGGGCGCGCTGTCGGCGGCCGCGGCGGCCAACACCAAGCACGACATCGCCAAAGCCGAAGAGTGGAACCTGCCGATCATCCTGATCGTGCTGCTCGCGGTGTTCGGGTCGCTGGCCGCGGCGGCGATCCCGCTGGCCCTCGGTGTCTGCACCGTGGTGGTCACCATGGGACTGGTCTATGCGCTGTCCATGCATACGCCCATGTCGGTATTCGTGACCTCGACGGTGTCCATGTTCGGCATCGCGCTGGCCGTCGACTATTCGCTGTTCATCCTGATGCGGTTCCGCGAGGAGTTGCGAACCGGCCGCCAACCACAGGAGGCTGTAGACGCCGCGATGGCCACCTCCGGGCTCGCGGTGGTGCTGTCCGGCATGACCGTCATCGCCTCGCTCACCGGTATCTACCTGATAAATACCCCGGCACTGAGATCGATGGCCACCGGTGCGATTCTCGCGGTCGCGGTCGCGATGTTGACATCGGCGACCTTGACGCCGGCACTGCTGGCTAGCTTCTCCCGGGCGGCCGCCAAGCGATCGGCACTGTTGCACTGGTCACGCCGCCCGGAGAGCACGGTGTCCCGGTTCTGGACCCGGTGGGTCACCTGGGTGATGCGCCGGCCCTGGATTTCAGCGCTGGCGGCCTCGGCAGTGCTGCTACTGATGGCGGCGCCGGCGCTGTCGATGGTGATGGGCAACAGCCTGCTGCGCCAGTTCGATTCCTCGCACGAGATCCGCGCCGGCGTGGCCGCGGCGTCCCAGGCGCTCGGCCCGGGCGCCATGGGCCCGGTTCAGATACTTGTCACGTTCCCCGACTGGCCGCAGGGCCAAGACGCCGTTTCGGCCCACGCGCAAACCCTCTCGGCACTGCGCCAACAGCTCATGGGAGCGCCCGACGTCGCCTCGGTGGCGCCGCCGAAGTTCGCCGACGACAACAAGAGCGCCCTGCTCAGCGCGGTACTGACGGTCGACCCCGAGGACCTTCGCGCACGGCACACCATCGACTGGATGCGCAGCCAGTTGCCCAGGACGGCCGGCGACGCACAAGTGGCTGTCGGCGGATCGACCGCGCTGATCAAAGACTTCGACGACCGTGTGTCGCAAACCCAGCCACTGGTGCTGGGCTTCGTCGCCCTGATCGCATTCGCGATGCTGTTGCTCTCGGTGCATTCCGTCCTGCTGGCGCTCAAAGGCGTCCTGATGACATTGCTGTCAGTGGCGGCCGCTTACGGCAGCCTGGTGATGGTCTTCCAGTGGGGTTGGGGCGAGAAACTCGGCTTTCCGCACCTGGACTCGATTGACAGCACCGTCCCCCCGCTGGTCCTGGCGATGACTTTCGGGTTGTCCATGGATTACGAGATCTTCCTGCTCACCCGCATCCGGGAGCGCTTCCTGCAGACCGGGCACACCCGCGATGCGGTCGCCTACGGTGTGAGCACCAGCGCGCGCACGATCACCAGCGCCGCGCTGATCATGATCGCGGTGTTCTGCGGATTCGCGTTCGCGGGGATGCCGCTGGTCGCCGAGATCGGGGTGGCGTGCGCCGTCGCGATCGCGGTCGACGCGACCATCGTGCGCCTGGTGCTGGTCCCGGCGCTGATGGCGATGTTCTCCAAATGGAACTGGTGGCTGCCCGGTTGGATGGCCCGGATGCTGCCGTCCGTCGACTTCGACCGGCCGCTGCCCGACGTCGATCTCGGTGGCGTCGTGGTCATCCCCGAGGACATCGTCGCGGCGATCGCCCCCAGCGCGGATCTGCGCATGGTGATCAAATCGGCGGCCAAACTCAAACACCTTGCTCCGGATGCCATCTGCGTCGCAGACCCGCTTGCCTTCACCGGCTGCGGCCGCAAGGAGCCCGACCAGAATCCGCCTCCGGGAGCCGACAACGCTGAAGCGGTGACCGTCGCGTTCGGTCCTGCCGGTGCCAGCGGAGCGGTCGCCTCAATCGGCGTGGGTCAAGCCCTCTCGGCCAAGAAATCAAAGAAGGTCAGCGAGGCGTACCGCAACAGCATCGCCCGCGCCATGTCATGGACGGACCGCCCCGTTCATCCAGTGACGCTGTGGCGCGGCCGCCTTTCGGTCGCCCTCGACGCTCTAGAAAGCGGGGGCGCGAGTGGCGGCAGACAGCGGGGCAAGTACCAGCGCCGCAGCCCCGTGGAGACCACCAACGTCCAATTGCCCACCGGCGATCGCCTGCTGGTTCCGACCGGGGCCGAAACGCTGCGCCTCAAGGGCTTTCTGATCATGAGCCGTAACAGTCGCCGCGACTTTGCCGATTTTGCAGACATGGTTGACGTCATGGACGCGGAGACGGCGGCGGTGGTGCTTGCCGGAATGGACAGGTATTACTGTGGTCAATCTCACGGCTTGTCGTCAAAACCGCAGTGGATGGCCTCCCAATTGGTGCAACAACTGGCCGATCCCGACCCGTCCGACCTCGATGAGGATTGGCCCGAACCCGGTGCACAGGCAAACTGGGAGGAGGTCAGGCAGCGCTGCCTGTCCGTGGCCGTTGCAATGTTGGAGGAGGCGAGGTGACGTTGGCAGCCGACCAGCGAAAAGCCGCGCCCGCTCCGCAATCGGGCCGGACCGAGCAACAGCCCTCCGCAGTTCGGAAACCCGACCCTGACCAGCCCGTCGAATTCTGGTCCACCGCCGCCATCAACGCCGCGCTTCAGGGCGGCGACATCGCCACCTGGAAGCGCATCGCCGGCGCCCTGAAACGCGATCCTTTCGGCCGCACGGCCCGCCAGGTCGAAGAGATCCTGACCGGCAGCCGACCTGTTGGCATCGCCAAGGCGCTGTGGGAAGTGCTGGAACGTGCCCGCAACCACCTCGAGGCCAACGAGCGCGCCGAGGTCGCCCGGCACATCAAGTTGCTGATGGAGCGCTCTGGCCTGGCGCAACAGGAATTCGCCTCGCGCATCGGGGTGGCCGCGGAGGATCTGACCACTTACCTCGATGGCACGGTCAGCCCGTCAGCCTCCCTGATGATTCGGATGCGCCGGTTGTCTGACCGGTTCGTCCGGGTGAAGAACGAGCGCTCGGCCGGCACCAACTAGAGCGCGAACCAGGTCTGACGGCGGCGCGCTAGCGGGCTGCGATCGGCACGACGTCGGAGGCCAGCCAGTCGCCGCCGCGTTTGGTCAGCGTCACCCGCACCGCCGGCGCCGCCTGGCTGGGGGCCTGGCCGGGTGCATTCTGGGTGACCCGGATGATCACCGCGACACTGGCCGCCGACGGCCCGATGGCCTCGATACCGGCCGCCAGCGTCTGGGCTTGAGCGGTGACTTTGCGCTGCGCCAGGTCGGCGCTGCTCTTGGTGAACTCCTCTTTGAACTTGTTGGCCCGCTCCGGGACCATCAACGCGGCGGCCCGGTCGATGGAGGCCGCCGGAGCAGTCGGCGAGAACGACGCGACCGCTTCGGCCACCCCCGAAGCAACATGCACCACGGTGACCGAATCCCGTTTGAATTCGCTGTCCACGTTCGTCCAGTGCGTGTAGCCGGTCAATACCGCTGCGCACAACGCTGCCGTGGACAAGAAGACAACGGCCAGCCTCAGTCCGGGTGCGTCGTCGTCGGTACCGACCGAGACCTTGTCTCGGTGCAGCAACCAGAAATTGATGGTGATGCCCTGCACGATCAGCAACGCCAGTGCGGTACCGGTCGCCACCCACCACCGCGGCCAGCCGAGCACCGCACCGATCGCCGCCAGCCCGATGATCGCCCCGAGCGGCGCCAGGATGTCGAACGTCGCCAGCCGCCATGCGTTTCTCATCGGATCGACTCCAGCATCGAGATCATCAGCTTGTTGTCCACGTTCGAGATGTCCAGGCGCAGGCTCCAGTGCACCGTTGCCGGCTTCGCGCCGGCGTTCTCGCTGACCGATGTCGCGACCACCATCACCGAATCGGTACGGGTAGCGAACGCCGGTAGCTTGGTCGTCACCACGGGCCGCGGGGATCCGGGTTGGCTGTCCAGGTCGCGGTGCACGGTATCGATCGCCACCGCCTCGATCCGGCCTAGCGTCTGGGTCTGCAGCTTCTCCACCACCTGCCGGTAGGGCTGAACCACCGCATCGAAGTCGGTACTGAGCTGTCCGACCGTTCCGTCGTGTAGTCGCTGCAGGCTCGCGTCGAGGTTGCCGCTGTTCATGTTGATCAGCACGTCCGTCCAGTCGGCGGCCGCCTGCATCACCCGCGCCAAATAGACGCGCTCGCCCGAATCGTCGCGATGCCCGGTCCAGATGAGCACGCCGAGCACCACCGCCACGACCGAAACCACGCCCAGCACGCTCGATGCGATGCCGAAGCTGGACACCAACGGGCCCCCGGACTCGTCGGTTTCGTCGTCGGTGCCCTCGTCGACGACCTTGTCCGGCAGGGCCGGTTTCTTGGCTTCCTTCGGCGCCTTCGGCTTCTCAGCACTCGCGGCGCTCTTCTTGCTCGCGACATCCAACTTGGCGTCCTTGACGGCCGGCTTCTCGCTTTCGTCCTGGTCAGGCATGGCCCGATCGTTGCACCCGAAAAGAGATGGAAGGATGGCGGGGTGACAGTAGAGGCCATCCGCTCGGGGATCGACCTGAGCTACGTCGACGCAGCCGCCCGCCCGCAAGACGACCTCTTCGGGCACGTGAACGGCCGTTGGCTGACCGAATACGACATTCCCGCCGACCGCGCGACCGACGGCGCCTTCCGCACCCTGTTCGACCGCGCCGAGGAACAGGTCCGTGACCTGATAGCGGAAGCTAGCGCAAGTCAGGCCCAACCCGGCACCGACGAACAGCGCATCGGCGACCTCTATGCCAGCTTCCTCGACGAGGACGCCGTCGAACGCCGGGGTCTGCAACCGCTGCACAACGAGTTGGCCCTCATCGACGGCGCCGCCGACCGCAGCGCGCTGGCATCGTTGATCGGTGCCCTGCAACGCACCGGTGTGGGCGGTGGGGTCGGACTCTACGTCGACACCGACTCCAAAAACTCCTCCCGCTACCTGGTGCACGTCAGCCAATCCGGGATCGGGTTGCCCGACGAGTCCTACTTCCGCGACGAGCAGCACGCCGCCGTACTGGCCGCCTACCCCGGCCACATCGCCACAATGTTCAGCCTGGTCCTCGGCGGCACCAGCGCAGACCATGCCGACACCGCCGCCCGCATCGTGGCGTTGGAGACCAAGCTCGCCGCCGCGCACTGGGACGTGGTCAAGCGCCGTGACGCCGACCTCACCTACAACCTGCGCACCTTCGCCGAACTGCAGAACGAGGGCAGCGGCTTCGACTGGACCCGCTGGGTCAACGGTCTGGGTGCCACCCCGGAATCCGTCGCCGAACTGGTCGTGCGCCAACCCGATTACCTCACCGCCTTCGCGGAGTTGTGGGACGGCGGAGACTTCGAAGACTGGAAGAGTTGGACCCGTTGGCGGTTGATCCGGGCCCGGGCCCCGTGGCTGACCAAGGAACTCATCGACGCCGACTTCGATTTCTACGGCCGCCAGTTGACCGGCACCGAGCAGATCCGGGATCGCTGGAAGCGGGCGGTCTCGGTAGTGGAGACCCTGATGGGTGACTCCGTCGGAAAGCTCTACGTAGAAAAGCATTTCCCGCCGGGAGCCAAGGCCCGCATCGATGCGCTGGTTGACAATCTTCAGGAGGCGTACCGGATCAGCATCAGCGACCTGGGCTGGATGACTCCGCAGACCCGCGAACGCGCCCTGACCAAACTGGCCAAGTTCACCGCGAAGGTCGGCTATCCGGTCAACTGGCGCGACTACTCCACACTGGTGATCGACCGTGACGACCTGTACGGCAACTTTCAGCGCGGGTACGCCGTCAACCATGACCGCGAACTTGCCAAGCTCGGCGGACCGGTCGACCGGGACGAATGGTTCATGACGCCCCAGACCGTCAACGCCTATTACAACCCGGGAATGAACGAAATCGTCTTTCCCGCAGCCATTTTGCAGCCTCCGTTTTTCGACGCCGAGGCCGACGACGCCGCCAACTACGGCGGCATCGGCGCGGTGATCGGACACGAGATCGGGCACGGCTTCGACGACCAGGGCGCCAAGTACGACGGCGACGGCAACCTGGTGGACTGGTGGACCGACGACGATCGCGCCGAGTTCGGCGCCCGCACCAAAGCGCTGATCGAGCAGTATGAGGCGTACACGCCGCGCGGATTGACTGAAGGGCACCACGTGAACGGCGCGTTCACCGTCGGCGAGAACATCGGCGACCTCGGCGGCCTGTCGATCGCGCTACTGGCCTACCAACTTTCGCTGAACGGCCAGCCTGCGCCGGTCATCGACGGATTGTCCGGTGTACAGCGGGTGTTCTTCGGCTGGGCCCAGGTGTGGCGAACGAAATCCCGTGACGCCGAATCGATTCGGCGGTTGGCCGTGGACCCGCACTCCCCGCCGGAGTTCCGCTGCAACGGTGTCATCCGCAACGTGGACGCCTTCTACGAGGCCTTCGAGGTAGCCGAAGACGACGAGCTGTTCCTGGAACCCCAACGTCGCGTGCGCATCTGGAACTAGCAAGGGGTCGCCCCACCCCCGCGAGCAGACGCTAAAGCCCCCAAAACTACTGCAAAACAGGGGCTTTCACGTCTGCTCGCGCCACCTCGATACGCGCCGGCACGTGCTTGTGCCAGGGCGTGCCGGCATACGCGTCACGCCAGCCTGTCGAAGTGAGCGAGTTGGGCGCAACACCCGGTACCACGGTGCGGCCGTCCTCGTCGATGTAGTCCAGCCCAAATCCGTTGGGCAGCGCGGCATGTCCGGGCAGCATCGTCTCGGTGATCTCAACCGTCGCCTCGGCAGTGCCGGCCGCGGTGGTGACTCGCGCCCGCCCGCCGTCGACCAGACCCAGGCTGAGCGCGTCTTCGACACTGACCCGCAGTGCCCCGTCGGCATCGCGCTTACGCCAGGACGGGTCGCGGAAGATGTCGTTGGCGGTGAAGGCGCGCCGCTCCCCCACCGATAGCACCATCGGCAATTCGGACGTCGTCAGTTGGGGCGGAGTTTGCGCGAGTGCCGCGAGATCATCCAGCATCTCGGGGATTTCGAGCGCGATCTTGCGATCGGAGTGGTTGATCAGCGCGAAGTCATCTTCATAGTTGTGCACGGTGAAGGTGACCGCCGACGGGCCCGCCAAGATGGCGTCGAACAGCGCATTACCGTCGGCGTGGCCCGCTCGACGAACCGCATCCGGGTAGGTCATCGCCGTCTTCTGCGCCAGACCCCACACCGCCGCGGCACCCGCCATGCCGTCGCCCAGAGTGGGCCCGAGTGTCTCGTACAAAACGTAGGGCAGCAGCTTTGACAGCATCGGATTGCCCATTACCGCACCGAAGAACATCTCAGTGAACGCCTGGCGGCCCTGTTGCGCAGCCTCGCGCAACGGCCGTAGTTCCACTTCGTCGATCACCTGCAGCGCCCGTACCAGACGCGCCCAGATCTCCGGCTCCGGCAGGGTGCCGGGCAACGGCTCGAGCAGCGGCCGACGCAGCTGAAAACCGTTGTGCGGGAACTCGAAATTGAAGAAGGTGGCTTCCGGCTTCTCGAACTGGGAGGCCGCCGGCAGCACGTAGTGGGCAAGCCGCGCCGTTTCGGTCATCGCTACGTCGACGACCACCATCAGTTCCAGCGACTGAAATGCCTTGCGGCACGCCGTCGAATCGGCCAGCGAGTGCGCGGGGTTACCGCTTTCGACGACCATCGCCCGGAATCGGTCCGGGTGATCGGTCAGAATCTCTTCGGGCACCGCGTTGGCCGGTATCAGCCCCGCGATGATTGGCTGGCCGGTGACCGGCGTCTTGCCCGACACCGTGGAAAACAACGGCGCGAACGACGAATGAAGGTGCTGCCCGCCCTTTTTCGCGAAGTTGCCGGTCAGGATCCACAGCAGCTTGTTCAGGTAGGAACACAGCGTGCTGTTCGGTCCCTGCTGGACACCGAGGTCCTCGAACACCGCAACGCTGGCGGCCTTCCCGATGCGGCGCGCCGCCGTCCGCAACAATTCCTCGTCCACGCCGCAGCGTTGCGCGTACTCGGCGACCGGCACTTCTCGCAGCGCATTGCGAACCACCTCCGTACCGTGCACATGCTGCGCCAAAAACGCTTCATTGCAGAGGTTTTCCTGCACCAGAATGCCGGCCAGCGCGGCCAGGCACCAAGCGTCGGTACCGGGCCGCACTCGCAGGTGGAAGTCGGCCATCTTCGCGGTGTCGGTGACGACGGGATCGATCACGATCATCGACCGCAACGGGTCTTTCGCGATCTCGTTGAGCACTACCCGGGCTCGGGGAATGCCCTGCGACATCCACGGATTCTTGCCGACGAACACCGATACTTCGGCGTGCTCGAACTCCCCCCGGGTGTGTCCGCCGTAGAGCTGCGCGTCCACCCACGCCTCGCCGGTCTTCTCCTGCGCCAACGCATTTGAGCGATACTTTGCGCCCAGCGCCTTCAGGAACGCGCCGCTGTAGGCGCCGCCGAGATGGTTGCCTTGCCCGCCGCCCCCGTAGTAGAAGATCTTGTCCCCGCCGTAGACGTCGCGGATGCGCTTGAAGCCTTCCGCGATCTCGACAACTGCAGTGTCCCAGTCGATCTCTTCGAAAGTGCCGTCCGGGCGGCGGCGCATCGGCGAGGTTAACCGGGACCGGTTGTTCTGGTAATGGTCGAGTCGCAATGCCTTGTTGCAGGTGTACCCTTGCGATGCCGGGTGCTCTTTGTCGCCGCGGATGCGGGCCAGTTTGCGGTCTTCGACCTGAATCACGATGCCGCAGTTGCTTTCGCAGAGGATGCAGGCGGTGTGCTGCCAGTCAGTCGTCATCATGGACCCCTTTCGGGAGTGCAGCGAGTAGCAGGTTGCGCAGCTGTTTGTGCATGACCGCAAGAGGAGTCAGATCCCGCCCCACCCGCGCCATCAGCAGCGCGCCTTCCAACGCCGAGGTCGCGAACACCGCCATCTCGCGCGCGGACTCCGCGGGTATGCCGTCGGCGATAAAGCGTTGCACCATCAACTCGGTCCAGCGATCAAACGCCGCCGCGGCGCGTTCGACCACCGGCGCCATCCGCTCGCGGGCTCCGCCGTCCTCCTTTTCGAAGCCGGCTTCCACCGACACAGCCGCGATCGGGCAGCCCGCGCGAAAATCGGTGGCGACCAGTTGCTCGCGATACTTCGCAATCAAGGTGTCCAACAACTCGAGGCTGTTGCCGGCCTCGGCGATGATGCCGGCGACGTATCCGCCGGCGAAATCGACCGCTTCGCACAGCAACTCGGTGCGTCCGCCCGGGAAGTGGTGGTATGCCGACCCGCGCGGGGCCCCACTGTGCTCCAGCACGTCGGCGATTGCGGTGGCACGTGCGCCGCGCTCCCTGATCAACAGGGCGGCGGACACCACCATCCGCTCACGAGGACTTCGCATTGCGCCTCCGTCGGCACTCGCGCTATGTATGACGATCTACATAATCGCACGAGAAGGGTACATTGCGCACCCCCGGATTGCGCGGCCGGCCCTACTGCTGCCAGTCGTTCGACCCGTCGTTCCTGGTGTAGGAGCCGACCGAGTTCTTCACGACGATCGGATCACCCGGACCGAAGTTGGCGAAGAACCACTTGGCATTGGCAGGGCTCAGGTTGATGCAGCCGTGGCTGACGTCGCGTTTGCCCTGGTCATCGACAGACCATGGGGCGCTGTGCACGTAGTTGCCGCTGTTGTCGAATCGAACAGCGTCCGCGACCGTGATCTTGTAGCCGTTCGCGGAGTTGACCGGAACTCCGTACGTCGAGGAATCCATCACGACCGACGCCGCCTTCTCCAGCACGTAGTAGGTGCCGTTCGCGGTCTGGTGGCCGCCGCTGGCCATACCCATCGACATCGGGAAGGTCTGCTGCACGACGCCGTCGCGGGTGACCGTGAGCTGGTGGGTGGCGTCGTCGGCGGTGGCCAGCAGCGCGTCACCGGTGCGGAAGCTCGACACGGTGCCTCCCGCGTCGATGGTCACGTCGGTGTGGGCCGGCCAGAAACTCAGCGGACGCCAGCGCAGCTGGGTCGGGGTCTGCCAGTAGAACTTGCCCGAGACCGGCGGGGTCGAGGAGATGTGCACGGCGCCCTGCGCCGCACCTGCGTCATCGATGCGCCCGGGGAAGTTGATGATGATCGGCTGCGCGACGCCCACGGTTGCACCGTTAGCCGGATTGAAGCTCGGCGGCGCGAAAGGAGCGACACCGACGAACGGGGTCGGGTCCTGTCCGGCGCCTGGATCCGCCTCCACCGGTTGAGCCGCCGGGATGGGCGGCGGGAAGAGGCCCGGATCGCCGGGAGCGGGATCCGGATCAGCGAGCGCGGTGCCGGCGTTGAGCGCCATCGCCAAACCGACGACAGAAGAGATTCCAGCTACCTTAAATGCGCGGTAGCGACGACTTTTGCCAGCCATTATCTCAGCCTTCCTCCCGGCCACGGTGTGCTTACCTATTGCAGATGCCGACTCAGAGCTGCCAGTCGGAGGCGCCGTCGGGCTTGTTATAGACCCCGACAGAGTTCTTCACCACGATCGGGTCGCCACTGCCGAAGTTGTCGAAGAACCACTTCGCGTTGGCGGGTGCCAAGTTGATGCAGCCGTGGCTGACGTCGCGCCTACCCTGATCGCCCACCGACCACGGCGCGCTGTGCACGAAGTTTCCGCTGTTGTCGATCCGGACGGCGTCATTCACCGTCACCTTGTAGCCATTGGCCGAGTTGACGGGCACGCCGTAGGTCGAGGAGTCCATCACCACGGTGGCCATCTTCTCGAGCACGTAGTACGTGCCGTTCGCGGTCTGGTGGCCGCCTGATGCCATCCCCATCGACATCGGGAAGGTCTGCACCACGGTCCCGTTGCGGGTGACCGTCATCTGGTGCGTGGCGTCGTCGGCGGTGGCAATCAAGGAGTCACCGGTGCGGAAGCTGGACTTGGTACCGGCAGCATCGATGTTCACGGCCGTGTTAGCCGGCCAGAAGCTCAGCGGCCGCCAGCGCAGCTGCGACGGCGTCATCCAGTAGAACTTGCCTGCCACCGGCGGGATCGACGAGATGTGGGTGGCGCGCTCGGCCATTGCCTGATCGGCGATCGGCACGGCGAAGTTGATAATGATCGGCTTCGCTACGCCCACCATCGAGCCGTTGATCGGGTTGAAGGTCGGCGGACGGTATGGCGCTTCGCCGGTGAAAGGGGTCGGGTCCTGTCCCTGCGCGGGTCCGGACGCCGGCACCGCCGACGGGTCACCGGGCGGCAACCCGAATGGATCGGTTACCGGCGGCAGCGCCTGTGGGTCGAGTCCGGGCTGATCCCCGGGCGGTGCGACGACGACAGGTCCGACAACAGGTCCGGGGACGGGGCCGGGGTCGCCCGGCGCGTCGTCCGGGTCGGCCAGAGCTGTTCCGGCGCCCAACACCAACACGGCGGCCAACCCCGCAGCGTTGAGCGTGGCAGCCCTCATCCAGCGCGACATATCGATTCCCTCCGGTAACATTCTTCGCCCCAAGGCGTGGCCCCAGTGTGGCACAGGCACAGCGTTGATTAGCCATTCGCCGAGTTCGTTTATACCGTTACGAACCGCAGTTCAGGCCGTTGACCTGCAGCATTAGTCGTTGTGTGAAATTGGTGCCGCGGCCGCCTCAGCGGGCCCAGCGCAGGGGTCGGGGCCGGGGGCTTCCACGATCGGCCGCACGGCCGTCATCGCCACCAATGCGACTGCCATCAACCCCGCCGATGCGGTCAGCATCATCGCCACGCTGCGCTCGTACAGCAGCCCACCCGCCAACGATCCGGCCATGATGCCGACCTGAAACGCGGTCACGTACATGCCGGAGGCCCCGTCGGGATCGTCGGCGCCGGCTCGCATCGCGGCCGACTGCAGCATCGGCGACACCGCAGTAGCCATGGCGCCCCACAGCACGATCGCGCCGGTACCGACCACCAGGGTCGTCATCGCGGAGCCATGCCATCCGAACGCCAGCGCGCTGAGCAGTACGAAAGCCGCCGTCAGCCCCGCAATGCAGAAGATGATGGCACCCTTGGGACGACGGTCCAGTGGCCTGGCCACCAGGGTCACGGCGAGCACCCCGGCGATGCCGTATGCGGCCAGTAGCCAGGCCAGGTCCGGTCCGCGCACACCGACGACCTGGCGGATGATGACCACGATGTAGGTGTAGGAGACGAAATGTCCGGTGACGCCGACCATGGTGATCAGGCTGACCAGGATGAGCGCCCGATTGCGGTGGTGCCGCGCTTGGCGACCCACGTACTGGAGTTGGTCGGCGCTCAGCGTCATCTCGGGTAGTACCAGTCGGGCCGCGACGGTGATGACGGCGGCCGCGACCGTGACGCAGACCGCAGCCAGTCGCCAGCCCCACATCAAGCTCAGCGCCGCGGTAAGCGGGCTGCCGATCACCAGCGCCAGGCTGGTTCCCATGTAGATGGACATGGTGGCGCGTCCGGCATGGCTGGGCGGCACCAGTCGGGTGGCGATCGGGGCGATCACCGACCAGAGCAGACCGTGGGTAACGGCACACAGCACCCGACCACCAGCCAGTACCGCGAAGTTGGGCGCCAGCGCCGAGATGAGCTGCGAGACCGTCAAACACACCAGGCTGAGCACCAGCGCCCTGCGGCGCGGCCAGTGCGCGGTCCAACGCACCAATGGCACCGTTGTCAGTGCCGCTACCAGCGCGTACCAGGTCAGCAACGTTCCGACCAGGACCACGCTGACGTGCAGGTTGCGCGCGATCGCCGACAACGCTCCTACGGGAAGGATCTCGGCGGTGACATAGATGAAGGCGGCCGCGGCCAGCACTGTCAGTTGAACCGCGATCCGTGGCGTCCACGTTCGCGGATTATTTGCGAGGGTTCCGGGTTCGACAGTCATGTTGTGGGATGCGAGATCGATCGGGTGCTGCAGTAACTCACGGGCACGATTTACGCTGCCATTACCGTACGCAACCCACCCCGGGCTTTACCTAACTTTGCAGTTCAACACGCCCGTTCGGTCAGGAGCGAACGAGGCGCGCGATGGCAGCGGAAGCCTCGGCGAGTTTCTCGTCCGCCTCCGAGCCGCCCTCGGCCACGGCACGGGTGACGCAGTGACCCAGATGCTCGTCCAGGAGGTTGAGTGCCACCGACCGCATGGCGCTGTTTACCGCACTGATCTGGGTGAGGACGTCGATGCAGTACTTGTCCTCTTCGATCATGCGGGCGATGCCCCGCACCTGCCCCTCGATGCGCCGCAGCCGTTTGGCGTAGTTGTCCTTCTGCTGCGCGTACCCGTGTGGTGCTGTCATGTCACTCCCAAACCCGAAAGAACCCCGAACGGACTGCGAACCCGAGCGGGTCGGCCGGGGCGTTTCGTATCCTAAGACACTTTATACCCCAGCGGGGTATTGGTGTCAGCCGTTAATTGATTTTGGGCGGATCGCGCGGCACCGCATAATTGCAGGATGGCCCTAGCCACTAACCAAGCCCCTGACCAGATCGACATCAAACCCCGCAGCCGCGACGTCACCGACGGCCTGGAGAAGGCCGCCGCCCGTGGGATGCTGCGGGCGGTAGGCATGGGCGACGAGGACTTCGCCAAGGCTCAGATCGGCGTCGCTTCCTCCTGGAACGAGATCACCCCCTGCAACCTCTCGCTGGACCGGCTGGCCAAGGCCGTCAAGGACGGTGTGTTCGCCGCCGGTGGCTATCCCCTGGAGTTCGGCACGATCTCGGTCTCGGACGGCATCTCGATGGGTCACGAGGGAATGCACTTCTCCCTGGTGTCTCGCGAGGTGATCGCGGACAGCGTCGAAACCGTGATGCAGGCAGAGCGCCTGGACGGTTCCGTGCTCTTGGCGGGCTGCGACAAGTCCCTACCCGGGATGCTCATGGCCGCCGCGCGCCTGGACCTGGCCTCGGTCTTCCTCTATGCCGGTTCGATCCTGCCGGGCCTGGCCAAGATGTCCGACGGCAGCGAGCGTGAGGTCACCATCATCGACGCGTTCGAGGCGGTCGGCGCGTGCTCGCGCGGCCTGATGAGCCGCGCGGACGTCGACGCCATCGAACGGGCCATCTGTCCGGGCGAAGGCGCCTGCGGTGGCATGTACACCGCCAACACCATGGCCAGCGCCGCCGAGGCCCTGGGCATGTCGTTGCCGGGCAGCGCCGCACCCCCGGCGACCGACCGTCGCCGCGACGGATACGCCCGCCGCAGCGGACAGGCCGTCATCGGACTGCTGCAGAAGGGCATCACCGCCCGGGACATCCTGACCAGGGAGGCGTTCGAGAACGCGATCGCGGTGGTGATGGCCTTCGGCGGCTCCACCAATGCGGTGCTGCATCTGCTGGCCATCGCGCACGAGGCCGAGGTCGAGTTATCGCTGGCCGACTTCAGCCGGATCGGTTCGAAGGTGCCGCACCTGGCCGACGTCAAGCCGTTCGGCCGGCACGTGATGTCGCACGTCGACCACATCGGCGGGGTCCCGGTCGTGATGAAGGCCCTGCTGGACGCGGGCCTGCTGCACGGCGATTGCCTGACCGTCACCGGAAAGACGCTCGCCGAGAACCTGGCCGACATCGCACCGCCGGACCCGGACGGCAAGGTGCTACGCGCGATGGACAACCCGATCCACCCGACCGGCGGCATCGCGATCCTGCACGGATCGCTGGCTCCGGAGGGCGCGGTGGTCAAGTCGGCCGGTTTCGAGTCCGACGTGTTCGAAGGCACCGCAAGGGTTTTCGATGGCGAGCGAGCCGCTCTCGATGCGCTCGAAGACGGCACCATCACCCACGGCGACGCGGTGATAATCCGCTATGAGGGCCCCAAGGGCGGTCCGGGGATGCGTGAGATGCTCGCCATCACCGGTGCCATCAAGGGTGCCGGGCTGGGCAAGGATGTGCTGCTCCTGACCGACGGCCGGTTCTCCGGAGGGACCACTGGCCTGTGCGTCGGCCACATCGCGCCCGAGGCCGTCGACGCCGGACCCATCGCGTTCCTGCGCGACGGCGACCGCATCCGCTTGGACGTGGCCAACCACACCCTCGACGTGCTGGTGGACCCCGACGAATTCGCGGCGCGGCAGGAGGGCTTCACTCCCCCGCCGCCGCGGTACAAGACCGGGGTCCTGGCCAAGTACGTCAAGCTCGTCGGATCGGCCGCGAACGGCGCCGTCTGCGGTTAGCGAACCAGCGCGAGCGCGAACCCGTCCCAGCCCTTCGAGCCGACGGTCTGTAGCGCTGCGGTGTCCAGGCGCGGGTGAGCGCCCATGATCTGCAGCGTCTCCTTGACCGCGGCCACCCTGACGTCCTCAGACTCGGTGACTATGTTTCCGCCGCGAATGACGTTGTCCAGCACTATGACGGTGCCGGGATGGCTGAGCTTGATCGCCCACTCCAGGTAGGCGGCATAGTTTTCCTTGTCGGCGTCGATGAACACCAGATCGAACGGTCCTCCGGTCACCGTCGGCAACGTGTCCAGCGCGGCCCCGACCAGCACCTCCACCCGGTCGGCCAGGCCGGCCCGCTCCAAGTTGGCCCGAGCCACCTCTGCGTGCCGGGGCTCGAATTCGAGGGTCACGACCCGCCCCTGCGGGCCGGCGCCGCGCGCCAGCCAGATGGTGCTGAACCCGCCCAGCGTGCCGAGTTCGAGAATGCGGTGCGCCTGCATGGCCGAGGCAAGCAGGCACAGAAACTTGCCCTGCTGCGCCGACACCGCAATGTGTGGCAGCCCGGCCGCGTCACTGGCCTCGACTGCTGCCGCCAAGGCGGGGTCGTCGCCGATCAGAGTGCTGTCCAGGAAAGCGTCGACGGCTTGTGCGGTTGCTTCTTTCGCCATGCCCAACGCTAACCCAAGCCGCTGACCCGTTGCATGCTGTTTACCCGTACCCCTATGGGGTATATACTAAGTTCGAGTGACCCAGCGGGGCGCAACAAACCCCGGTCCCGACAACGACGAAGGTGATACCAAATGGCAACTCATGAGGCCGGAACCCTGCTCTCCTGCGGCCACGAAGGCTGTGGCTGTCGCGTTCGCGTGGAAGTCCCCTGCCACTGCTCCGGCGCCACCGAGGAGTACCGCTGCACCTGCGGCGAGGCACTCGTCCCCGTCCAGTAGTGCCCCCAGAATGACGGCGATGGCCCGCCGCGCCCGGCTTCGCCGCGCTCGCGACCATCGCGAAGCCAGGCCGGTTGTACGTTCGGGCGGCTCCCCTCAGCCTCCGAACGTACGACCGGCCAGTTCGACTTCCGCCACCAGATGCAGCGCCGCCGCCGAAGCGCCGACCGCAACGGTGTGTTGACCCGGTGCGATCTGCCAGTTCCCGGCCCGGCCGTCGTACCGTGCCAACAATCGCGGCTCCGCTTCGATACGCACCCGGCGAGACTGACCGGGTTCGACCTCTACCCTCTCGAATCCCAGTAGCCGCAAGCGATTTTCACCCGGCGCGCCGATCAGATACAGCTGCGGGACGTCCGTTCCGGTGCGCGTGCCCGTGTTGACGACGGTGCAGTCAGCGGTCACCGTGTCACCGCCCGTCACCTCCAGATCGCGGTACTCGAAGCTGGTGTAGGACAACCCATATCCGAACGCGAACAACGGTTGTCGGTCAGTTTTCGCGAACCAGCGATAGCCGACTTCGGCACCCTCCGAGTAGTGAATGGTGCTCGGCGTCCCCAGCCCATCAACCTCCGGCAACCGCGGGCGCGGCGTCTGATCGAGATCGACGGGGAACGTGATCGGCAGGCGCCCCGACGGACTCGTCTGGCCGGCAATAATTTCCGCGATGACCCGGCCACCGTCCTGACCCGGGTACCAGGCTTGGAGTATCGCATTCACCGAGTCGCGCCACGGCATGGTCACCGGGTTGCCGGTCTCGAGCACCACGACCGTGTTGGGGTTGGCCGCGGCGACCGCGGCGATCAGCCCATCCTGCCCCCAGGGCAATGACAGGTCGACGCTGTCGAAGCCCTCGCCCTCGGGTCGCACCGCGAACACGATCGCGACGTCGGCCCGCTTTGCCACCGGCACCGCGTCGGCCGGGTTGATGCCGGGATCGAAGTCGATCTGGGCGTGCGGGAATTGCTTTCGCAGTTCGTCGAGCGGGCTCGACGGCAATAGATACAGCCGGCGCATTCCCGCTTCCAGGCCCGCGCCACCGATCGGGACGACGCCCGCATAGCCACCCGCGGGTAAGACGATGCTCGACCCGTACCCGGCGGGCACACCCAACTGCGCGTAGCCACCGATAACGGCAATCCGTGCAACGGACGCCACCGGCAACGCGCCGCGGTTCTGCAGCAGCACAATTCCCTGCCGCGCGATATCCGCGGCAATGTCGTTGTGCGCGTGCATATCTGGCGCGGCCACGGTCTCCCACCGGTCTATCCCGACTTCGAACATCGACCGCAGGATCCGCCGGACCATATCCGACAACCGCTCTTTGGGCAGCCGACCCTCGGCATAGGCCGTCCGCAGCGGGTCGCTGAACGCCTCTGCCTGCCACAGCACGGCGTCGATCTGGGCGCCGCACTCCTGGTCCAGGCCACGAAGCGCGCACTCCCACTTCGGCGTCCCGCCCCAGTCCGACATCACCCAACCGCGGTATCCCCAGGCACCTTTGAGCACGTCGTTGAGAAGCACGTCGTTGGCCGCCGCGTAGTCACCGTTGATCTTGTTGTAGGCCGCCATCACCGCACCCGGCCGGCCCCGCTCGATGGCGATCTCGAAGGCCAACAGGTCCGATTCGCGATGGGCGTCGGGATCGATCACCGCGTCCAGCCAGTGCCGGTTGGTCTCGTTGCAGTTCAGCGAGAAGTGCTTGACCGTCGAGATGACACCGTGCTGCTGGATTCCGATGACCTGCTCGGCGGCCATGGCGGCGGTCAGCAACGGGTCCTCGGAGAAGTATTCGAAATTGCGGCCATTGCGCGGGTCACGGGCCAGATTCATCGCACCGGCCAGTTGCACATTCAATCCTCGGGCACGCGCCTCGGCGCCGATCACCGAGCCGGCGGCCCCGGCCAAGGCGGGATTGAAACTGGCAGCCAGCGCCAGTCCGGCAGGCAGCGCGGTCGCGGTGTCCCCGGGCCGGAAGCCAGGATTGGTCACCCCGAGGCCGGCGTCGCTCATCCGCAGTGCCGGAACACCCAGCCGGTCGATCCCCGGCACGTATCCCGCGCTCATCGGCACCCCGGCTGGAATCCGCTCGTCGCGCAGCGGCCAGAATTCCCCGGCACCGATCACACCCACCACCAGGGAGAAGCGCTCGTCGTCGGTCAGCGCAGACTCGACATCACGCGCTCGTTGATCGGGATCGTTCACCGCACACCCTCTTTCGCGTACACCACCCGCAGCACATGACCGACTTCGGGTCCCATCACCAACTCCGTCAGCGTGCACATCGTGGCCACGAAGTCCGGTCCATGGGGCGGGGGTGTCTGACTCAAGTGGTGCGCCACCTCATGCAGTATGACCAGTTCACGCATCGCCCAGTCCGCGGTGTCCCGGTCGGGGACAGCGATAGTGCCTGCGCCAGAACGGTTTTCGTAGTGTGCCGCGGTGGCGGCACGTCGCGCCCGCACGAGCAGCGCCGAAGAGTCCGGCCACTGCCGGCGCACCGCGGGCAGGGCCAGCACGTCGTCGACGTAGCGCTGCACCGACGCCACCGATGCGAACTTGGCCTCCGGCGGCAGCGTCAGCTGGGTTCCGAAGAATTCGAGGCTGGGCGACCCGTGCTCGATCGCTCGATCGAACATGACTCGGACGAATTGCTCAGCCGCGTAAACCTTGCCGCGCTGAGAGTCTCGGGTCACCGGCCCAATGCGGTTCGCGCTCCGGGCAATTCGGGACTGTTCCCCAGGTGCGCCCGCCGGCCGGCCCGATCACCCGCATTTCGCGCCGCCGACGAGTACCCGGCCGTTGCCCTGTTGGCCCGCCAGGTGCCCCGCGCCTTCGACGCAACACGATAATGGTCGCGCAACTCGACTTCCTTGTTCCGCAGTGCGATCGCGGTTCCCGGAGCACGGGTGCGGTCCTTGGCCACTTCCTGCTGGGCCTGTTCACGCGCCTCGGCCAACCGCTGACCGACGCGCGCCCCGAAAGCCAACTGGAAGTTGAGCCTGGCGGTGATGGTCGGCGTCGGCCGGTGGGCGCCGGTAGCGAGGTAGGCGTCGGAGGCCCGAACCATCTGGACCACCAGACTGGCGTAGAGCGCATGCGTCGCGTCGATGTCTTCGGCGAACCCGTAGGCGTACACGAATGTCGAATTCGTCGCGATGTCACAGCGCACATCATTAGCGGAGCCGATCAGAACGAAGAGTTGCACGTAGGTACGTAGTCCTCGAGTGCCGGCCTCGCCGATGGTGACGGTTTTCTGGGTGGGCGCCTGGGCAGCCGAGCGGTTCGCGGAATGCGAGCGCGCCACCGCCAGGTCGATGGATGCGGCCGTCGCCAACCGCTGCGCGGCGCTCATGAAGGCGTCCGCCTCGTGCGAGTTGTCGGTACCTTCGGCCTGACGCAGCAGTGCCGCGATACGGGACAGCATCTTGTCGTCGGTCATGCCGCCAAAATAACGCAGCGCGGCGACACGGACAGTCCTACATTCACAACCGCAAGTTGATCCACGACACCACGTCGTCGAGCACCTTGTTCTGCTCGGGCTCGTTGAAGACTTCGTGGTACAGACCGTCGTATTCCTTCAGTTCCACATCGGGGGAACCCACACACTCGACCAGACGACGGCTGCCCTTGATGGGAATCAACGTGTCTCCGGTGCCGTGCACTACGAGCAGCGGAGTCGTCAGCGCGGGCGCCCGTTGCGGCATCGTCTCGCCGACCTGCAGCAATGCCCGCCCCAGCCCGGCCGGAACCTTGCCGTGGTACACCAGCGGGTCCTCGTTGTAGGCCTTGACCACCTCCGGATCCCGCGAGATGGCGTTGAAGTCGAGCGACTCCACCGGCAGCCCCGGCGCGATGACGCCCAGCACTTTGGCGGCCAGCGCCACGAACCCGGGCACCATTTCCTGCGCGGCGATCGCGGGCGCCGACAACACCATCAGGTCGTAGTTGTCGGGGCGCTCTACGCCGTAGGCGAACACGATCGCGCCGCCCATGCTGTGCCCGAGCACGATGCGCTTGAGACCCGGGTTTTCCCGGGTGGCGATCGAAACCAGCGTGTCGAAGTCCCCGGTGAACTCCGTGACGTTCTTGACCGTCACCCGCTTGCCGCCCGACCGGCCATGGCCACGGTGGTCGAGGGCGTACGTGATCAATCCGGCGGCGCCCAACCGCTGCGTGACGTGGTCGTACCGGCGGGCGTGCTCACCGAAACCATGAGCGAGGATGACCACCGCACGCGGCGCGACGTCGGGTGTCCACACGTCGTAGACGATGGGCACGCCACCGATGCCGTCGAAGGTCCGTTCAGTACGGGTGGTAGTCATTACGGGCAGCTTACGGGCTCGGTACCCACTCCTCACGGCGAGTTTGTCGGGGAGTTTGCGTAACCTCGAACGGGTGAGTGTCCTCGCTGAAAACACCGCAGATCCGATCGGCGAGAGTACCGACCAGTCGGTCGGTGATTTCTCCGCCCACGCCGAGCCCTACCGGCGTGAACTGCTTGCGCACTGCTACCGGATGATGGGTTCGCTGCACGACGCGGAAGACCTGGTGCAGGAGACGCTGCTGCGGGCCTGGAAGTCCTATGACCGCTTCGAAGGCAAGTCCTCGGTACGCACCTGGCTGCATCGCATCGCCACCAACACCTGCCTCACCGCGCTGGAAGGCCGGCAGCGGCGGCCACTGCCGACTGGACTCGGCGCCCCCAGCTCGGATCCCACCGCGGAGCTGGTCGAGCGCGGCGAAGTGCCTTGGCTGGAGCCGCTACCGGAAGGGCCCGACGACCCTACTGACCCATCTGTGATCGTCGGTTCGCGCGAGTCGGTGCGGCTGGCGTTCGTGGCCGCGCTGCAGCATCTGTCGCCCCGGCAACGGGCAGTGCTGCTGCTGCGCGACGTGCTGCAGTGGAAGGCGGCCGAGGTGGCCGAGGCGATCGGCACCACCACCGTCGCCGTCAACAGCCTGCTACAGCGGGCCCGAACCCAACTGGACGCCGTCTCGCCCAGTGCTGACGACCAGCTCTGCGCACCCGATTCGGCGGAGGCGCAGGATCTGCTGACGCGCTACATCGCGGCGTTCGAGACCTACGACATCGACCGGTTGGTGGAGCTGTTCACCGCGGAAGCAATCTGGGAGATGCCCCCGACCACCGGCTGGTATCAGGGTGCGCTGAACATCATCACCCTCATCCATACGCACTGCCCGGCCGAACTACCCGGCGATATGCGCATGATCCCGATAGTCGCCAACGGACAACCCGGTGCCGCCATGTACATGCGCGCCGGCGACAGGCACGTGCCATTCCAGCTACACGTACTGGACGTTCGCGATGGCGCGGTGTCGCATGTGGTCGCCTTCCTGGACGACGCATTGTTCGCCAAATTCGGTTTGCCGGAATCACTATGACGCCGACTGTCACGCCCGTGGCCGGTCGGCCGTCACTACTGTTGGGCGCCTTCGACATTGGCAGCGTCGAGTACAGCGCGCAGGAATTCTTCGTCTCCGGCACAGCCTCGTCATACGTTCCCGAGTCGGAGCTCGGGCCAGATGGGCAGTGGCACGTAACTCCCTCGGCGGCAGCCGATTACACCACGCGAGCCGTGGTGCTCACGCCAACCGATCCGGCCCGGTTCAACGGCACGGTGCTCGTCGAGTGGCTCAATGTCAGCGGCGGCATCGACGCCCCGGCCGTATGGATGATGGCGCATCGCGAAATACTGCGCGCCGGTTATGCATACGTGGCCGTCTCGGCCCAGAAGGTCGGGGTGGACGGCGGCGTCAACATGCTCGGCTTCGACATGTCGCTCAAGAGTCAGAATCCCGCCCGGTACGGCGACCTGAGCCACCCTGGTGACGCGTTCGCCTACGACATCTACTCCCAAATCGGCAGCCTGGTAAGGGATTCCGACGGCATGCTGGGTGATCTGACCGCAGAGCATGTGGTCGCCGTCGGGGAGTCCCAGTCAGCCATGTTCCTCACCACGTATGTTAACGCTGTCGATCGCCTGGCCCGGGTCTACGACGGCTTCCTGGTGCATTCCCGATTTGGTCCGGCCGCCCCACTGGGCGACGGCTCCGTCTTCGATGAATTGCAGTCGACCGCGACGCAAGCGGTCAAATTCCGGACGGACCTGCGAGTCCCGCTACTCACGGTCATCACCGAGACCGACCTTTTCGGCACCGCCCGACTGGGTTACCTGCACGCCCGGCAACCAGACAGCGAGTCGTTCCGGGCGTGGGAGATACCCGGGGCCGCACACGCCGACAACTACACAATTCAGGTGGCGCCGATCGATTCGGGTTCTGCGCCGCTCGACGACCTCGTCGCTGCGTACGCACCCACCGACAACCTGATGGGGCAGCAACTCGACCACTACATCAACTTCGGCCCGCAACACCACTATGTCCTCCAAGCTGCGGTCGCGGCGCTGAATTCTTGGGTACGTACGGGCATTGCGCCCCCGCCCGGCCCACTCATCGACGTGACCGAATCCGATCCGGCCGGCCCGGTTCTCGACGCCCACGGCCTGGCCCGGGGCGGTGTTCGGACGCCATGGTTAGACGTACCGATCGCCCGACTGTCCGGCGACGGCGAAGCCGGGGAAAACCTGATGGTGATGCTGTTCGGCTCCGGCGAGCCATTCGACGACGCAACCTTGTCGCGCCTCTATCCGGCCGGAGTCCAGGACTACATCGATGGCTTCACCGCCGCACTCGACAAGTCCATCCAATCCGGGTTCATCCTGCCGGCGGACCGTGACGAGATTCTCCAACTCGCCGCGGCCACCTATCCCAACGGATAGGTGGCCACACCGTGGATATCCGGCGCGCGGCCAACCGTGGTGTCACCACCACCCCGTGGCTGCAATCCCGCCATTCGTTTTCGTTCGGTGACCACTACGACCCGGACAACACCCATCACGGGTTGCTGTTGGTGAACAACGACGATGTGGTGGCACCCGGTACGGGTTTCGACACCCACCCACACCGCGACATGGAGATCGTCACGTGGGTGCTGGAAGGTGAACTGACGCATCGGGATTCGACGGGCAACCACGGCGTGATCTATCCCGGCCTGGCACAACGCATGTCGGCGGGCAGCGGCATCCTGCATTCCGAGCGCAACGAGTCTGCCGTCACACCAGTGCATTTCGTGCAGATGTGGGTCATTCCCGATGAGACGGGCATCACTCCGGGCTATCAACAAAACGAGATCGACAGTCAGCTACTCGATGAGGGCCTTGTCACTGTCGCATCCGGAATTCCGGGGCACGACGCCGCCATCGCACTGCACAATAGGTCCGCCGCGCTGCACTGCACGCGGCTGCGCAGCGGGGAGACCGTCAGCCTGCCATCGGCCCCCTACCTGCACATATACGTCGCACGCGGACGGCTGGCGGGTGAGAATGGCGTGGAACTCGGCGCAGGCGACGCGATCCGCTGCACCCAGAGCGATGGCGCGCGACTGACAGCCATTACCGCGGCCGAGGTTCTGGTGTGGGAGATGCATGCGAGGCTGGGCGGCTGATCGACATTAGAGTGAGCTCGGCAGACAGGAGCCCAAAATGTCTTCGAAGCAGTCGAACAAGCACGCCAAGCACGCCGCCCCCAATCCCAATCGGGGCTCAAAGTCGCTCCGCACGGTGCGGTTCTGGTTGGCGCCCATCGTCATCACCCTGGCGTTGATGTCTGCACTTTCAGCGCTATACCTGGGCGGCATCCTGAATCCGACCACCAACCTGCGGCATTTCCCGATCGCGGTGGTCAATCAGGACGCCGGGCCCACGGGTAAGCAGATCGTCGATGGGCTGCAAAGCGGCTTGGACAACGAGAAGTTCGACCTCCGTGTGGTTTCCCAGGCGGACGCCAAGCAACTGCTGGACAGGGCACAGGTGTACGGCCAGTTGGTCATTCCGCCGGGATTCTCGTCGCAGTTGCGCGATCTCGCGGAGAGTTCGGTCTCAGCCAACCGCGCCGAGCGACCGACGGTCACGATCTTTACCAATCCCCGGGCCGGGACGCTAGGGTCCAGCATCGCAGGCCAGGCCCTGACGCAGGCCATGACTGTCGCCAACGGCAAAGTGGGCGAACGACTTTCGGCCGAAGTAATGAGCCAGACCGGAGGCGCCCCGATCGCCGGCGCGTCGGCGTTGGCCCTGGCCAGTCCGCTCGACATCAAATCGACCGTCTACAACCCCCTGCCCAACGGCACCGGGAACGGTTTGTCTGCCTTCTATTACGCGCTCTTGCTGTTGCTGGCCGGCTTCACCGGCAGCATCGTGGTCAGCACCCTGGTGGATTCAATGCTGGGCTACGTCCCGGCGGAATTCGGACCGGTCTACCGCTTCGCCGAACAGGTCAACATCTCGCGATTCCGCACCCTGCTGCTCAAGTGGGGAATCATGGTGGTCCTGGCGTTGGCGACGTCCGGCATCTACATGGCAATCGCCCACAAGCTCGGCATGCCGATCACGCTGGGCTGGCAATTGTGGCTCTATGGCGTCTTCGCGATCAGCGCGGTCGGCATCACATCGAGTTCGCTGATCGCGGTGCTGGGATCGATGGGCCTACTGGCCAGCATGCTGATTTTCGTGATCCTCGGGTTGCCGTCCGCGGGAGCCACCGTGCCGTTGGAAGCGGTACCACCGCTGTTCCGCTGGCTGGCCGAGTTCGAGCCGATGCACCAGGTTTTCCTGGGCGTGCGGGCGCTGCTCTACCTGAACGGGCAAGGCGCCGCCGGCTTGTCCCAGGCACTGATGATGACGTCGATCGGCCTGGTGATCGGGTTGCTGTTGGGCGGCATCACCACGCACATGTACGACCGCAAGGGTTACCACCGCATCCAGGGGGCCGTCTCGCTGGCCATCGCCGCCGAGCACCAGGCGCAGCACCAGAAGAGTAAGCGCAAGAGTGAGGCCGAGTCGGAAGCGAGTTCGCAGGAGGAAGCCGACTCGGCCACCGAAACAGCGCCGGCGGATGAGCCGACACCCGCGGTGGCGTCGGCTGCCAAGTCCGAAAGCGCAAGCGAGCAAACGTAATTCCAGCGCGGCCGGACCGTCATGCAGCTGTTACGAAAGTTGACAGTGTGACGGATGTGACTGATCCTGAGATAGTTGCTGCCCGAATTCCGGTCGAAGGGGCTACCCGTGCTGACGCCATCTGCCGTGTTGCGCAGACTGACGACGGGCTGCGCTGCGCTGGCGGTGTGCGCCGTCGCGTCGACCACCATCGGGCAACCGGTGGCCCACGCCGCCGACGCGCGCGAGATGCTCGAGCAGGCCATCGCCGGCACTAAGGGCTCCTACCTCGTCTATAACTTCGGCGGCGGCCACCCGATGCCGCTGCTGGATGGCTCCGGCCACTGGTACGAGATGAACAACGGCGGCCATCTGATGATCATCAAGGCTGCCTCGGGCCGGCTGCAACCGCATTTGCTGGTCGACAGTCACTCTGGCGATCAGGCCAGATGTGAGAACAACGCCGGCGCCCGTACCAGCGAAGGTCTGTGGCAAGCCTCCGAGACGTACGCGCCGCTGCAGGCCTGGCAGCGGATGGGACAGCCGACCATTGCGATCAACGCCAATTTCTTCGACGTGCGTGGCCAGAAGGGCGGATCCTGGCGGGAGACCAACTGCAGTTCACCGCTGGGCGCATTCGTCGACAACACTCATGGGCAGGGCCACGCCAACCAAGCGGTCACCGGCACCCTCGCCTACCCCGGCAAACAGGGGCTGTCCGGCGGAGACGAATCTTGGACACCACTGACGACCATGATCCTTCCGGCCGGGGGCGCCCCCTATGTATTGCGGCCGCCCAAGGGTACGGACAAGTACGACATGGCCACGCCGGTGATCTCGGACCTGCTGAACAAGAACGCGAAGTTCGTCGCGGTGGCCGGCATCGGCCTGTTGTCGCCGGACAATGCCGGGCAGCTGCACGATGGCGGCCCGAGCGCGGCACGGACGGCACTCGCCTACTCGAAGCAGAAGGACGAGATGTACATCTTCGAGGGCGGCAGCTACACCCCCGACAACATTCAGGACCTGTTCCGTGGTCTCGGCAGCGAGTCCGCTGTATTGCTCGACGGTGGTGGCTCCTCAGCGATCGTGGTGCGGCGCGACACCGGCGGCATGTGGGCCGGCGCCGGAGCGCCGAAGGGATCGTGTGACACCCGGCAGGTGCTGTGCGACTCGCACGAGCGGGCGCTACCCAGCTGGCTCGCCTTCAACTGATTCCGTTGACGGCACGGCGGCCCCGAACCGGAAGATCAACAGGCTCACGCCAACGACTGTGGCGGCCAGTCCCAGCACGGGCGCCACGGCGACCCGGGTGATGGTCGCACCGACGATCGCCCCCAAACACATGACGACGACGACGCTGACGCGCAGCGTAGCGCGCTCGCCACGGCCCCCGGCCAGCCTGCTGTCGACACCGAGACCGACGATGGTGGACGTCAGCACGGTGGTGGTGAGCTCCGAGATACCGAACTGCCGAGCGGTGGAATGCTGCAGACCGAAGGCAACGGCCATACCGCCGATCAGAAACAGCTTGCTGCTGTCGTGATAGTGACAGACACCGGCTCCGGCCAGGATCGACAGGGTCACCAACATTGCCACCTCGGCGCCCAGCGCAACGGTAATCCAGTGTCGCGTCCGGTCGCCGAGGTGCCGCATCAGTCGACCACCGAGGATGGTGCCGGCGACGAAGAATGGGAAGGCGACGACCACGGCGGTCAGATCGACGGTGGATCTCGGTGCGAACCAGAATCCGAAAAAGATCACGTTGCCGGTCATATTGGCCACGAACACGTGGCCGAGCACCAGCACGCTGATCGCGTCTGCCAACCCGGTCGCGAAGGTCAGCAGCAACAAGCCCGCGACGGTCGACCGGCCGGAAACCGGGGACTTGATAGCCACCGCGGAACCCGGCTAAAGCTGGGCCGTCACATCCAGTGAGGTGATCGTGTTCATTCTGGATACCAACCAGCGGTCGCCCTCACGCTTCATCGTCATCAAGTACGACAGGTATTGCATCGAGGGGATGTTCTTCTTCAGCGGCGTGGTGGTCGTCGTGTTCGTGTAAACGATCACCGTCGCGTTCGTGGCGGTCAGCGTTTCCACCGCTACGCCGACGACCTCGGTGGAGGTGGTCACCTTGAACTGCTTGTTCGGCGCGACGACGCTCTCTTCGACGAACTTGCGGTATTGCGCCCCGAAGTCGCCGGTGAGGTGCTGACCTGCACGGTTGGCCAGGTTGTCCATGTTCTCCGGCGTGTAGCTCCACAGGGTGGTGATGGCGTTGGCCGCCGCCCGTGCCACATTCTGTTTGATATCGATGGTGGCGCGCTCAACCAGGTACGGCTGGACCGCAGCGCCCGCGAAGGCGGCAGAGCAGACGAACAGGACTGCGGCGAGTGCGACGAGAACCGCGGCCACCCGACCTGTCTTTTTCTTCTTCACCTTTTTGACGGGCGGTTCGACCGCGGCCTCGTCGGCCTCTGACTCCGCCTCGGTCCCGTCTTCAGCCTCGTCTTCAGCCTCTTCTTCGGCCTCGGTTTCAACCGAGTCCTCGGAAGACTCCGCTGCAACGGTGGCGTCCTGGGCTTCTTCTTGCGCTGTGTCGTCCCGGTCCTCGACGGTCAGATCACCTGCTGCAGGTTGCTGATCTTCCACTGATTCCCTTCCTGCGTAGCGGTCGCCGACCAACGATTGGTGTTATCGAAGACCTGTTTTCCGTCCGGCGATTTGGAGGTGACGTCGGTGGCAACCAGAACCGTGACGCTGCCGTCGTCGTTCCACCGTTCCACGCCCGCGTCAAGTACCGTCCCGGTCGCTTTCTCCGCGCGGGCGACCTGAAGCAGGATCTCGTTCGCCTTCTCGTTGTACTGCTTGGCAAAGTCCCCGGTTGCCTGAGCCAGGATCCGGTCGATGTAATCGTTGGCGTGGAACGGGTCGACGGACGTGAAGCCCGTCATGAACCACTTGACGTAGTTGACCACCTGCGTCTGCCGCTCGGCCTTCAAGTCACGGGCATGGTGGTCGCTCAGCATGAACCCGGACATTCCGACCGCCGCCGCCATCGAGACTGACGCGACCGCGGAGACCAGCGGCAGAACCCACCGCCTCGGCGGGATGGGCTGCGCGACGAACAGGGAATCCTCGCCCGGGACAAACTTGCGACGGGGACTCATTTGCCCTCCCCTGGCGGTTTCGGCTTGGCCAGCACGGTGAGGTCGTCGACGAGCCAACGATCGCCGCTCTTGACGAACTTCACCCGGACGCTGGCGGTGATATACCGGATATCGGCCCCGTCGCCACGGCGTCCCTGCAGGAACAACAGCATCGTCGCGGTGTTTCGGGATGCCGCCAGCACCGAGTTGGTCGAGCCCCAGTACTCATTGATGACGGGGTGACCCTTCTGCACCAGGTCCTGCTGGGCGGCCAGATCCTTGCGGTACCTGTCCGTGGTCAGCGCCAGCGACCGGGCGAAATCGTCCTTCAGGCTCTTCGGGTTGTAGGTGAGCATCTGGGCGACGATCTTCGGACCCTGCTCGGCAATTTCGGCCCGGGTTTGATCAGCGGCTTCGGCGTTGGCGTACACCACGCCGTAGCCCACACCAGCGCCGCCCAGGCACAGAACGGTCGCACTGATCAGCGCGACGGCCGTCCACTGCCGCACCTTCTCGGCCCGTTCATGGGGCACCACCCGCAGTACCTCGGTGCCCACCAGCAGGTCGGCGAAGGTGCGGCGCTTGGCATCCCACAGCGGCCACAGCCAGCCCACCAGCAGCGCTCCGGTGTCGAGCAGATGAGCCAGGTCCCGGAGCAACAGCCACCACGGGCCAGTGGCCTTGCCGTTGTGCCTGACGACCGCGATGCCGAACAGCGCGCGCCCCAAACTCCAACCGGTGATGGCCGGCAACAGCAACCGATTGACCAGCACCAGCAGGATCACCAAGCCCAGAACGGACATGCAGACCCACCACCACACGCCGCGCGGCAGCGTGAGCGAGGTCAAAGAAACGGTCGTCGCCACCGCAAGGCCAGGCAACACGTCGACGGCGAAGGCGGCGGCCCGCACATGCCAGGGCGCCCAAACTTTCTCGGGTAAGTCCTGGGCGTTCTTCGTGGCCTTGATCTTTTCGACCACCACCGTCACTTCGTCACCTGGTCGAGTTTCGAGATCTTGTAGGTGCCGTCCGTCGGCGCCATGCGAACCCGCAGGCGATAGCCCGTTTCCGAGTTCTGCTGCTGGTCGTTGGAAAGATTGATGCGCAGCGCGATCAGCACGTCGACGGAGCCGTCGGGGTTGTTGCGTTCGATCGCCGCCCGCATGTCGGACACCTTCAGGTGCACGTTGGCTGCCTGATACGCCTGCACCAGCATGCTGCTGTAGAGAAGTGCCTGGGTGCGGTACTGGTCGGTGCCGCAGTCGACGATCTTCTGCTCACTTGCCGCCATGCTGGCGGTGTCGGGCGCCTGGGTCGCCGCGACACACTCTTTGGCGATGTTCAGCGCCGTGGCATTACTACGCTGCAGCGACTGGACATCCTGGTTGGTGTGCAGTGCCCAGTAGCCGCCGAACCCGATGGCACCGGCGAAGATGACCAGGATCGCGGCGATGCCGGCCAGCCAGGCGCCTGCTAGCCGCGACGGCGGCCGCGCCTCTTCGGGCTCCGGCTCTTCGGACTCCGCCGCCTCTTCCGCTTCCTCGGACTCCTGCGCCGTCAACTCAGCATCGGCCGTCGACTCTTTCGAATCGTCGTCCTTCACCTCGGAATCAGTCGGGATGGTTCCGGCCTCGGATTCTTTGGAATCTCCGGCCTTCACCTGGGTTCCCAGCGAATTGTCCTCGTTGATGGGGTTCAGCCGGCTGGTGCCAGCATCTCCTTCCATCCGTCGTCTCCTGTTTTGGTCGAGTTTGAGACGGAGTACTTGACACCGTCGGGCCCTACCAGCTCACCGCTCTGTGGACTGTAGACCGCGGAAGGGGGCCCGCCCGGAGTGTAGAGGCATGGGTTGGGCTGTTGTCCATTGCACTGCACGGCACCTGTTCCCGGCCGCGAAAGTGGGTCACTGAGCGGCGGTGGTGTCTGGCCGCCAGGAGGCAGCCGGTCGGCCGGCAACGGGTTCAATCCGTTGTTGACCGAGGGTGCCGGAGTCACCAGACCGGGCTTCACCGGCTGGTCGCATCGAGCCGCCGGAGCGGGGCAGGTCAGCAGCTGGTTCGGGTCGCCGTACCAGGGGTTGGTACCGGCCGGCTCGTACGGCTTGGTGCTGCGGCATTCCCGCGGCGTGGCGGCCCGCTTGCCAGGCACGTCCACACAGGGGATGTTGCGCGAACCACGCACGCTGTTGGACGGCGTGTCCATCGGGATCTTGCAGTAAGTCCCGACTGGCAGCGGCTGGGTGCTGGTGTCGGCGAAGGAGCGCCACTGCTCGGCCGGGATGAAGCCGGTCAGACAGGGCGGCGGCTGGTTGATCGCCAACGCCAGGTCCAGTGCCGCCTGGTTCGGGAACGGCGCAGCCACCGTCTGTGCAATCGAGGCGCCCTGCGGGAGGAACACCAGTACCTGTTCCAAGCCCTTGTTATAACGCTTGAGCAGGTCGAACACGACTTCGAGGTTTGCCAGCACCTGCGGCAGCGATTCCCGCGTGTCGGCGAACAGGTCGTTCACCTGATCGGCCGTCGGCGCAGCCTGAGACAGCACGCTCCGCAGATGGCTGTCCTCCTGCGCGGTCTGCGCCGCCAGCGTGTTCAGGTTGTGCGCCCAGCGTTTGATCGCACCGCCCGAATCGGCCTGACTCTGCAGGATCGGTCCGGAGTTCTGGATGATGTCGTTGACGTCGTTGATCTGGGTGTGGAAATCACCCACCAATGCCTGCGTCGCATCCGTCAGTCGCTGCAGCGCCGGGCCGAGGCCACCGACGGCCAGAGCCGTCTCGTCGAGCAGCTTGGGAATCTTCTCTTTGGGCAACACGGACAGCCCGCGATTGACGGCGTCCAGCGCAGGGCCGATCTCACTGGGCACGGTGCCCTTGGTGATGGTCTGACCGTCACTGAAGAACTTCCCCGGATTGCCCGTCGAAACCAAGTCCAGATACTGCTCACCCACCGCAGAAACGGAGTGCACGTTGGCCGTCGCATCGATCGGCACCTTGTACCGACTGTCGATGCTCATGATCGCCCGGGCCCCGTTCGGCGTCGGCACGACATCTTCGACCTTGCCGATCGTGATGCCCCGATAGGTCACGTTCCCTGTCGGGTACAGACCGCCGGAGGCAGGCAAGTCGGCTTTCAGCTCGTACCGCCCGATCCCCACCAGGGTAGGAATCTGCAGGTAGTAGACGCCCAGCACGGAAATCGCGACCACCGTCAGCGTCAGAAATATCCACAGCTGACGCTTGATAAAGGGAGTTAGCATTGCCCTCGCTCCGCCCTTTCCACCAGCGGTCCACCCGGCGCGTCGCTGGGGTTCGATGTGTAGCGAACGTCCGGGATCATCGACTCGGGATCGCGCCCGAACGACTGCTCTATCGCACGCAGCAAGCCGGAGAAACCGGTACCGGTGAGCACCGCGTTGTCCATCGAACTCAGCGTCACGTCAATCGTCGCGTTGACGTTCTGGTAGTCACCGCGGAAGACCTGCGGCACCGAGTCGATGTCGAACGGCTGAGTCAGGATCAACTTCAGCGCGCCGATCAGGTACGGCGACCCACGGCCGAGTTCCCGCAGCGGGCATTCCAGCGCCTTCAGATCGGTGTGCAGGCTCGAGCGTGCCTCCGACAGGTACTGGTCAGCCGCCCCACTGAGCCGGCCCACCGAGTCGACGGCGTTGATCAGCAGATTCTTCGTGTCGGCGAAGTGCTTGATCAGCGGCGGGAAGTCGGTCAGTACGCGCTCGAGAACGTCGTTGCGGCTGCCCACATAGCTGATCAGGCGGTTCGTCGAGTCGATTGCGTGGGTGATGTCGTCGCGCTGCTCGTTGAGCTGCCTGGTGAACGTGTCCAACTTGCCCAGGAAGTCCCGAATCTGTTCGCCGCGGCCCTTGAAGATCGCGTAGACCTCGTTCTGCAGAACTTCCAGATTGGGTATCCCACCGCCGCGCAAGATCAGCGAGACGACGGCCAAGGTCTGCTCGATGTTGGGGTACACCGATGAATTCTTCAGCGGAATCAGGTCGCCGTTGTGCAGCGTGTCTTTCGACGGGTTCTCCGGCGACACGATCTCGACGTGCTGCGACCCGAGCAAGCTGGTCTGGCCGATCTTCAGCAGCGCGTTCTTCGGCAGCTTGGTTCCAGCCTTGATGCCCAGTGTCAGCGTGGCTACCCAGTTCTTCAGCTCGATCTTGCGGATCGAGCCGACCTCCACGTCGGCAACCATCACCTTGCTGTTGCCGTTGATCGCCAAGGTGTCGGGGACCTGCGCGTAGACGGTGAAGGCCCCCTCCCCGCTGCCCGGTGCACCCGGGATCGCGACCTGGGAGATGCCTTTCCACCCACAAGAGCTCAGCGTAAGGACGGCCACCAAAAGCACCAGCCCATGCCGGGCCCTGCGGCGAACGTTGCGCAGCACGACTATCACTGACCCCCTCCTACCTCAGCCGGCATCGGCGCGCCAACGGCTGCCGCCGGGCCCGGTGCGGGCACCGGAGCGACCGGACCGGGAATGACCCCGGGCGCCGGCCCCGGCGGCTGCACCGGCACGGGCGCATTGAGCGCCACCGGCGGCACCACCGGGTACTCGTCGTACGCGTTAGGAGGCCCGGGCGGCGTCTGCAGGGTGGACTGGACCGGCACGATGTCGGGGCCGCCCATCAACTCTGACAACGACTCGGGAGTCATCAGACCCGCGGTGATCGGTCCGACCTGAACCCCTTGCATACCTGGGGCGACAACCCAGCCCGGCTGGGTGTTCTTGTGCGAGGTCGGGGTGTCCGGCACCCAGACACCTGGAACCGTTGTGTCCTTGTATCCGTTCGGCGGCTGCAACCGCGGCTCGGAGTAAGCGACCTGCTTGGGCAGCACTTCGGTGGTGTTGAAGCCGTTGAAGCCAAACGGGAAGTAGTTGAACTTGATCGCATCGAGCACCGGCGCCATGTACTGGGCGCAGAGCTCCGCCGACTCCTGGTACCCCAACCGGCTGCCGGCCTGAACCGAGCTGCAGATGAACTGCATCGGGTTGGCAAAGCTGGTGATCTCCGGAACAGCGACCACCGAACCGTGGGCGGGGTGATAGATCTGATTCACGTTGGCCGCCGCTGTCGGCAGCACGTGCAGGGCAGTCTCCAGGCCGTTCAGGGGCTCCGGTTGCAGCAACCTGTTCGTCACGGATTCCAGGTTGTTGAGGTCGTACGCCAGCACCTCGTGGTTCTTGTCCAGCCATGGCCGGATAGTGCCGAGCAGGCCGTCGAACTGCTGAATCGCATTCGCCAGCGCAGTGTCCGAACTGGCCAGGCGACCGGTGACATCGGCCAGATTCTGGTTCAGCGCGACAAACTGCTTGTCGTCCTGGTGCAGCGCGTTCACGAACAACGCCAGACTCTTGACCACCGCGAAGAAGTCGCCGCGGCCTTCGTTCAGCGCGGTCAGTGCCTTCGAGAGGTTGTCCAGGGTGCTGTTGAGCTGCTTGCCCTTGCCCTCGAGGCCGTTGGCGAACGAGTTCAGCACCTCACCGAAGGGCCCAGTGGGCTGCTCCGGAGTCGGACCGAACTTGTCGATGAGGTTGGCGGTGGTGTCGCGAATCTCGTCCCACTCGACCGGCACCTGGGTCCGCTCGATCGGGATGACCGCGTTGTTGGCCAGCACCGGGCCACCCTTGTAGGGGGGGTCCAACTGCAGCGCGCGGGAGGCAACCAAGGTCGGGTTCAGGACAGTCACCGAGGCGTTTGCCGGGACCTTGTAGTGGTTGTCGTAGTGGAACGTCACCTTCATCTTGTCGCCGGCCGGCTCGATGTCGTCGATGGTGCCGACCTTCAGGCCCATGATCTGGACCTTGTCACCGGCGTACAACGCGTTCGCCTCTGACAGATACGTGACGATGGTGTTGTTCGTCAGCTTCTGGTACAGGTTCCAGCCAACGTAGGCGGCGACCAAGCCGAGCACCACGACAACCGACGCGACGATCACCGTCGTCCGGGACATCGCAGGCAACTTGATGTTGCGGATGTCAAAGATGGTGGTCAATTCCCACTACCTCCCGCTGCGCCGCTACCACCGGCTCCACCTGGATTGATGAACGGCGCCGGCAGCTGGTTTCCGGGTCCCGGCGGTGCCGGTGGACCCGGGGGCAGGCCCGGTGCAAATGTTGACGGAGGCGGTACCGGACCGGCCGGTCCTACCGGCTCGGTGCGAGCACCCGGTGGGGCGTTCGGCGGCAACGGCACCGGAGTGCCAGGAGCGTCAGGTGCCGGTTCGCCCGGACGCCCTGCGATCGGAATGCCGGGAACCGGAGGAATCCCGTTCGGGTTCGGCGGGGACACCTGGACGTCCAACGGAGCTGGGAAGCTCGGTCCGCCGAACGGCCCGATGTTCAGGCCTGCACAAGGCAGCGGGTTCGCCGGAGTCGGAATTCCGTCGGCCGCAGGGGTGTACGAGCACGGAGATCCGGGCGGGACGGCCGGGCCGGGGTGTTCCGGAGTGCCTTCCAGCAACACCGGTCCCGGCGGCGGCGCACCGTTGGGGAACCGGGTGCCGTTCGGGTCGGGGAACTTCGAAGCCGGCAGACCTGCGCTCCGCCAGAAGTCCTCCGGAGACAGCCCACGCTTCTTGAACGCGGCGTCGATGAACGGCTGGATGAGCTGGCCCGGGACCAAGTTGTGGATGACCACCTTGAAGAACGGCCCGGATCCGATCGACTCGTTCAATGACGGCAGGAACCCGCCGACCATGAGGAGTCCGTCCGCCAGGTCATCCTTGCGCTTGTTGAGCACATCACTGAGGGTGCGCAACTGTTCCAGCACGTGGTTGATGTTCGGGTTGTCGTTGAGCAGACCCGACACCTGTGTCGAGAACGCAGCAACATTGGCAAGCAGCGCGTCGATCGCGCGGCCGCGGTCGTTGAAGGCGGCCAGCAGCGTCTTCGCGTTGACCAGCAGCCGGTCTACCTGCTGGCTGCGGTCGCCGAGCACGCTGGCTACCTGGTTGGCCTGAGCAAGCAGGTGCTTGATCTCCTCGTCACGCTTGCCGAGGGTGTCGGAGAACCGTGATACACCGTCGAGGGCAGGGCTCAGCTGGGGATACGTCTGGTCGATGGTCTCGGACAGGACGTGCAGCGACTTCTTGACCGTGTCGATGTCCCAGCCGCGCGCGGCGTTGGTGATATCGAGGAACGCGTCATAGATCTGGTACGGGGTCGTGCTCTGCCCGATCGGCAGTGTGGCCCCTGGCTTCAGTGCCTTATTGCCGCGGGCTTCGATCTCGAGGACCTTCTTGCCCAGCAGAGTGTCGGTGCGGATCGCCAACCGGCTCTCCGTGCCGATGCTCTCGGTGCCCATCGAGAACTTCATCACGATGTGGTCGCCCTCGATGTCGAGCCCTTCGACCTTGCCGACATCCATGCCGGCGATGCGCACCTTATCGCCGATGTTGATGCCGCCGGTGTCGGTGAACTGCCCGAAGTAGAAGGGCCGCGCCATCAGTACTGGGACGTTGGTGAAACTCTGGCCCACCAAGACGACAAGAATTGTCACCATGATGCCCATGAGGCCGATCTTGAGCCGGTTTGGCGGTTCAAGCGTTCTCACTGTGGCGAACACCTCCCTGTCGGTTGGTGGAAGAGCCGGACAGTGCGGACGGGTCCGCCGGCCTGAAGGCCGTTGATCCGGAGGCTGATGTCACACGAATAGAAGTTCACGAAGTCGCCGTAGGAGCCGATGCCGCGTCCGATCAGGTTCAGCGCGGTAGGCACCTTGTGCAGGAAGTCGTCGAGCTGCTCACGCTGGTCGACGAGCGGTTGCTGGACCGCGTCGAGATAGTTGATGGCTTTGTGCAGCGAAGCCCGATCCTCGGCCAACAGGTCGGCCACCGTTCCCGCCGCGTTACTGAGGTTCGCGGTCCCGCCGGCCAGCGAGTCACCATGGTCCTTCAACCCCGTGATCAGCACCTCGAGGTTGTTGACAGTCTGGTCGAAGTCTTTACGGTGCCGCACCGTTGTGTCCAGAACCGTATTGAGGTTCTTGATCACTTCGCCGATCGCCTGGTCCCGCTCGGCAAGCTGCGAGGTGAGCTGCGCGGTCTGGTTGAGAATGTCGTTGATCGTGCCGCCCTGCCCCTGGAAGACGGTGACCAGCGCCGACGCGATTGTGTTCACCTTGTCCGGGTTCAGTGCCCGGAACACCGGCTTGAACCCACCGATCAGCGCATCGAGGTCGAGGGCCGGCGACGTCCTGGACATCGGGATGAACCCGCCCGGCTGCATCGTCTTGTCGGCGCCGTCACCATCGCCTCGACGTAGCTCGAGGTAGCGGTTACCGATCAGGTCCAGATACCGGATCTGCGCGGTCGTCGACTGGTAGAGGGGAATGTCGCGATCGACGTCGAAGCTGACCCGTACTCGTTTGCCGCCGTCGATCAGTTCCAGCGATTTGACCTTGCCGATCTCCACCCCGGAGGCGCGGACGAACTGGCCGGATCGCAGCCCGCTGACGTTCTGGAACTCGGCGGAGTACGTATAGGTCCGGTCGAAACGGAGCTGACCGAACACGACGATGATCATGATGCTGAATATCACCAGCACGATGGCGAATGAGCTGAGCTTGAGGACCGTTCCGCGAATTTTCATGGGTTGATCGTGTTATCCCCTACTTGACGGCCCCAGACGTACTCATTCACGAAGGGCGAACCGACTTCCAAGTGGTTATAAGGCGCAATGCTGTTTCCGCTGTCCATCACCAGTTCAGGTGCAGGCCAGAGTTGGCGGGTGATCTGTTGCCAGCAACCGGGCGCACCGCCCGGTCCACCACGCGCGTTCACGCGCGGCAGGTTCTCGGGGTAGGTGTACGGGTTCGGGGCCCCACCGACCACGCCCGCGGCCAGCCCGCCGACCTGAGAGGCCAGCAGCGGTACCAGCGAGACGGGGTTCAGCATCAAGCCAAGAGCCGAAAGGATCTCGGAGTGGGTGTTCAGCGAGTAGCCATTCCCCCCGAGGAACGTACGTACGGTCGGCTCGATGTCGTGGTAGTTGCGCAGCGTGCAGAACAACTCCGGGCTGTAGGTGTCCAGCACCTGGGCGCTCGGCACCAGGTCCTTTGCGCCACGCGCCAGGTACGGACCGCCACGCTCGAAGATGTCCGCGCCGGAGTTGCCGAATCCGGCCGCGGCCAGCAACGCCTGGTCCAGATCCTTCTGCTGGGCGTTGATCGTGCGGGCAGTAGGCACCGCGTTGTTGAGGAAGTCCAGCAGATCCGGCGACGCGTCGGCGTACACGTCGCCCAGCGCCGCCAGTTGTTGGATGTCGCGCCGTGCCTGCGGCATCTGCGGGTTGATGTCGTCGAGCACCGCGTTGCCGTTGACGATCGATTGGCCGAACTTGTCACCCAACCCGGTCAGCGCTTGCGCTGCCGCGCTCAAGGTCAGATTCAACTTGACCGGGTCGACCTTCTCCGAAATCGAGGTGAGGGTCTGGAACACTGTGTTGATTTCCGTCGTCACGGCTGAGGCGAAAATGGTGTCCTTCGCCGTAAGGTGGCCGCGCGAGACGACGTTGCCCTGGGCGTCCTTGGGCGTCGTCAGCGACACATACTTGCCGCCGAAGACCGTGGTGGCCTTGATCTGGGCGTTCACATTCTGTGGAACCACCCCGTCGGGCCCGATGTATTGCGGGTAAATCTCCAAGGTGAACTTCGCGGCCGGCTTGCCGTCCCGGGTGACCTCTTGGATTTCGCCGACGCGGCCGATCTGAACCCCGTTGTAGGTGACTTTCGCGCCCGGATCCATCACCAACCCGGCTCGCTCGGAGTACATCGTCATCATGTCTTTGGACGTGAAGTTTCCGCGGAACTGCCAGTAGACCAGCCCGAATATCACCAGCAGGATGGCGAAAAAGCTCAACCCGATGATCTTGTACGGGGGTCTGGGGACCTTGTTGACCTTGCCCGGCGACGTCATGGCGCTACACCGTCAATGCGAAGTTGGGATTGACGCCGTAGAGCGCCAACGCTGCGGACAGGACAACGAGCTGAACCGATACGAGCGAGAAGCGCATAGATCGTCCGACCGCCTCACCTACGCCGACGGGCCCGCCGCCTGCGTTGAAACCGTAGTAGCAGTGGGTAACCATCACGATCGCCGCGATGATGATCGCCTCGAGAAATGACCAGAACACGTCGTCCGGACGAAGGAAGGTGCGGAAGTAGTGCTCGTAGGTACCCGTCGACTGCCCGTACAGGGTCGTGGTGACCAACTGCGGGGCCAGGAACGACATGATCATCGCCAGCGCGTACAGCGGGATGATCACCACCAGACCGGCGACGATCCGGGTGGAGGTCAGGTAGGAGATCGACTTGATGCCCATTACCTCGAGGGCGTCGATCTCCTCACTTATTCGCATAGCACCGAGTTCCGCGGTGGCGCCGGCACCGACCGTGGCGGCCAGCGCGATGCCGGTGACGACCGGTCCCGCGATTCGGACGTTGATCAGCGCAGAGAAGAACCCGGTGAAGGCTTCGACGCCGATGTTGCCCAACGACGCGAAACCCTGGATAGCGACCAGCGAGCTACCGGACAGGGTCACAAAGCCGACGATCGCGGCGGTGCCGCCGATGACCGCCATCGCGCCGGTGCCCATGCCGATCTGAGCGATCAGCCGCAGCGTCTCCTTGCGGTAGTTGCCAAGAGCGTGCGGAATCTGTCCGAGGCTGGTCAGTACGAACGAGGCCAACTGGCCCGTCTCGTCCACTCCTCGGCCGACACTGCCGCCGTAGCGCTTTACGTTGGCAACCGCGCGCGGAAAGCGGGAGCGAACGACCGTTGATGTCGACATGTCAGTGCCCTGTCCCGAATTTGACGCCGATGGTGGTCAAGATGACGTTGACCGCGTACAGCGCAACCACGCACAGCACCACCGTCTCGTTCACCGCCGTGCCCAGGCCCTTAGATCCGCCGCGCACCGTCAACCCGCGGTAGCAGCCGACCAGCCCGGCGATCAGGCCGAACGTTGCGGCCTTGACCATCGCGATGATCACCTCGGGCATACCGGTGATGGTGGTGAGGGTGGCGAGGTAGGCGCCGCCGGAGACGTTCTGCAGGTAGACACCGAAGAGGTAACCGCCGACCAATCCAACGGTGATGACCAGCGCGTTGAGCAATGTTGCAATGACGGTCGCGGCGATCACCCGGGGTACCACCAGTCGGTGGATCGGGTCGATGCCGAGGACCTCCATGGCGTCGATCTCTTCGCGGATCGTGCGGGCGCCCAGGTCGGCGCAGATGGCCGTGGAGCCGGCGCCGGCGACGACGAGCACGGTGGTCAGTGGACCGAGCTGGGTAACGGCGCCGAGCGCAGCACCCGCACCGGAGAGGTCGGCCGCGCCGAACTGCGCCAGCAAAACGTTGAGCGTGAAGATCAGCAGCACGGTCAGCGGGATCGAGACCATGATGGTCGGCAGCATCGCGACCCTCATGATGAACCAGCACTGCAGGATCAGCTCGCGCCACTGGAACGGCCGGCGGAACAAAGCGGTGCCCGTCAGCACGCACATCCGGAAGAACCCGCCGATCAGCGTCAGCGGTGAATCAAGCGTGTCGCGGATATAACCCAGCAAATGCGGGCGCGAGTTTGTTGTCACGATCGCCCCCTCACGGTCGGGCCACTTCTGTCGTAGCGCCGCGGCGGATGATGTCGCACGCCTCCTCCTTGCCCCGACCTACGTGTGTGACCAAAAGCTCCCTACCCACCGGCAGTAACGGAGACCACAGGAATGTACCCGATGGTTGGTCACGTGTGTATACCAACTGGGCAATTGACATATCGTCAGCACCCGGCAAACATCGTGAAGTCCGTCCGCTTACCGCTCATAGCGCAGATTCCTTTGTCGCAGAACGATTTACAGAGTCGTGTTGGACTCCGTAGCGTAAACGCAGTTCAGTTTTGAGCACCTTCCCGGCGGGGTTGCGGGGCAGGGTATCCACTATCTCGAGCGCCTTGGGGTGCTTGTAGCGCGCAAGCCGTTCGGTCAGGTACTCGATTAGCTCTTCGTATTCAAGGTGCCCATTCGTTACAGCGGCGACCGCGATCGGCACCTCGCCCCATTTCTCGTCGGCGCGACCGATGACCGCGACCTCGACGATTCGCGGATGACTAGCCAGCACGTTCTCGACTTCAGCGCAGTAGATGTTCTCGCCGCCGGAGATGATCATGTCCTTTTTGCGGTCGACCACCCAGACGTAACCGTCGGCGTCCATCCGGACGAGATCTCCCGAGTGAAACCATCCACCTGCGAATACTTCCGCGGTAGCTTTCGGGTTGTTCCAGTATCCACTCATCAATGTTGGTGCGCGGTAAACGATTTCGCCCACGTCTCCCACGGGCACGTCATTCATGTCGTCGTCGACGACCCGGGCGGCGACCGTCGGAATCACCCGGCCGACCGAGCCCCGCTTACGGATTGCGTCATCGCCGAGCAGCATGCAGGTGACCGGCGACATCTCGGTCTGGCCGAAAGCGGCCAGGATCTGAGTTCCGGGGAAGACCTCAGACATCTGGCGCAGCAACACATCCGGCGCCGGCGCGGCACCCCACGTCATCACCCGCAATCGCAGGTCGCGTTTTCGGGCCTGCTGCTCCGCGCACACTGCCTGCCACTGTGCGGGGACCAGAAATATGCCGGTGACCCGCTCGGCTTCCAACACATCGAGCAGCCGCCCGGGGTCGAACGCACCGATCGGATAGATCACCGTCGGGAGGCCGAGCATCAGCCCGGTGAGCAAGCCGCCGACCCCGGCGATATGGAACAGCGGGACGCCGATGAAGCCGACGTCGTTGTTGAGGTCGACCCCACTGGTGTAGAGCGCGGTCGATGCCTGACCGGACAAGTTGGCGTGCGTCAGCACGGCCCCTTTGGGGCGGCCGGTGGTGCCCGAGGTGTACATGATCAAGGCCGGGGAGTCGTTCGGGATGTCGACCGGTTCGGGCGAATCACCCACTTCATTCATCAAATCTTCATAGACAAGGACATCCTCGTCAGCCGCATCACCGGCGACCACAACCGTGTCCAGCAGCGGCGCGATGCCGCGGGCACCGCCGGCAACCGCAGCCAAGACCGATTCGGTGATCATCACCCGCGCGCCGCTGTCTTGGACCAGGAACGCGATTTCGGCGGGGGTCAGCCGGAAATTCAGCGGGACGGCAATAGCCCCGAGCATGTTGGCGGCCAGGACGGACTCGACGAACTCGGTGCGATTGAGCATCAGCACCATCACTCGATCGCCGGCCACAACCCCCCGGCGACTCAGCGCACCGGCCAGGGCGGCGACGCGATTCCGCAGCTCAGCCCACGTCGTGGTCTTTCCGAGAAACCTCAGCGCAGTCGCCGTCGGCTGCATCAGGAAGTGCCGCTCCAGCTGATTGACCCAGTTCTGCCGACGAGCAAGGTAGGGCTGCTCGTGTGCTTGGGTGCCGGCCATTTCCGAACTATCGGTCCGGCGGCCGGCCAGCTGAGCGGTCAACTAAATCCCTTCTGGTCCCTTTGCTGTCTTTAGTTCACATGCGCACCGCTTGCGCCACGCTGATATTTGATAAAACATGTGTTGTCTGGGTCACACTAACGGCCGAGTAAGCCAGTCACAAGGCCCGTGACAAGACCTTTGCCGAAACCGGATAGGCCACCCGATAAGTATTGAAAGGGCTGGCAGGCCACGTGAACGCACCCCTATCGGCCCCGTCCTCGAGGCCTCGAAGGCGACGACCGCTGCGGCGGGCGCAGTTGTCCGACGAAGTGGCCGGACACCTGCGGACCGCAATCATGTCGGGGACGCTGCGCCCGGGAACATTCATCCGGCTCGACGAGACCGCTGCCGAACTCGGGGTCAGCATCACGCCGGTGCGCGAGGCGCTACTGAAGTTGCGTGGCGAGGGCATGGTGCAGCTGGAACCCCACCGGGGTCACGTGGTGCTGCCGTTCACCCGCCAGGACATCGAGGACATCTTCTGGCTGCAATCCACCATCGCCCGGGAACTGGCGGTGACCGCCGCCGGTCGAATCACCGAGATCGAGATCGCCGAATTGGATCGCATCAACGACCAGCTCGCCGCGGCAGTAAATACCGGTGACGCCGAGGCCGTCACGGTGTGGGAATTCTCTTTCCACCGCGTGTTCAACCAGGCGAGCGGACGGATCAAGCTGGCGTGGTTCCTATTGAATGCCGCCCGCTACATGCCGGCCCGGCTCTATGCCGCCGACCCGCAGTGGGGAGAGGCCGCGGTCGACAACCACCGCGAGTTGATCGCCGCCCTGCGCCGGCGCGACACCGCAGCCGTGGTCGAGAAGACGGTTTGGCAGTTCAACGACGCGGCCCGTCGGCTGATCGAGACGCTGGACCGGAACGGGATCTTTTCTAACTGATCTGCTCGGAGCGCGCCTTCACGTTCGCGGCCAGCTGCTCCAGCACGTTGTTGAGCATCATCTTCACCATCGGCGCGGGCACCGGAAAGCTGGGCTCGACATCAATATCGACGGTCAGCAAGCTGCTCTCGCCGGTCGCCACCACACTGAACAGCTGCTCTTGCTTGGCGAACAGATCGCCCTGCTGCATCACGGTCTGAATCTGGTTCTCGCCTGGGTAGTAAACGGCGTGAATATAGATGCCTTCAAATCCGTTAACCGATGTGTCGAGCCGCACCTGGCTGGCCCGGCCGTCGTCGTAGCGAGCCAATACCCAAGCGCCCTTGATGCCTTCATTCCATTCCGGGTAGCGCTCGATGTCGGAGACGATGCCCATGATCACCGGGGCAGCAGCCTCGACTTCGAGGGTTTTGCTCAAAACTGGCATTGGCGAAGCATACGTGCGGCGGGTCGCGCCGGATCTACGCAGGATCCACGCAGGCCGTGGCCAGCAGCGACCGGATCGCCTCGGGAATCGGCACCGGCCTGCGCTTTTCCCGGTCGACGTACACGTGCACCCAGTGCCCCAGTGCCGCGATCGGCTGTGGCCCATCTCCATCCGCCTTGAACACCCCCAGCCGATAGGTGACACTGCTCCGGCCCAGCCGCGCAACGGCCAGGCCAACCACCAGGCTCTCCGGGAAGGCCAGTTCCGCGAAGTAGCGACAGCCCGACTCGGCGACGATGCCCAATTCAGGAATGGTCAGCGGGTCAACACCGGCCCGGGTGGCGATCCAGGCGTTGATGGCGGTGTCGAACAACTGGTAGTAGACGGCGTTGTTGAGGTGGCCGAACATGTCGTTGTCGGCCCACCGGGTGAGCACCGGCCACTGCACCGGGAAGTCGGCGCTGGTGAGGTTGTCCCGGCCAGCGGGAACGGTCGGCGGTACTGAGCTCATGGTTGTATTCCAACATGATTGACATTCGTGGAGCGGTGCTCGAGCGGATCGGCTCGCCACGTCCTTTCGCCGAATCCAGACCGATCAGCATCGTCGACCTGGACCTGCAAGCGCCGGGCAGCGACGAGGTGTTGGTTCGTATCGAGGCTGCCGGCGTCTGCCACTCCGACCTGTCGGTGGTGGATGGCAACCGGGTGCGCCCGGTGCCGATGCTGCTCGGCCACGAGGCGGCAGGAATCGTGGAAGCGGTTGGTGATCAGGTCGATGATTTGGCCGTCGGCGAGCGCGTGGTGCTAGTGTTCCTGCCTCGCTGCGGCCAGTGCCGGGCCTGTGCGACGCAGGGCCTCACGCCCTGCGAGCCGGGCAGTGCGGCCAACAACGCCGGGACGCTGCTCGGCGGCGGGATCCGACTCGATCGCGGTGGTCAGCAGGTGTATCACCATCTCGGGGTTTCGGGCTTCGCGACGTACGCGGTCGTGAACCGGGCCAGTGCGGTTCCGGTCCCGCCCGACGTGCCCGCCGAAGTTGCGGCGCTGCTCGGATGCGCGGTGCTGACCGGCGGCGGAGCGGTCCTCAATGTGGGCAATCCTCAGCCGGGCCAATCGGTCGCCGTCGTCGGACTCGGGGGCGTGGGGATGGCCGCCGTGCTCACCGCACTGACCTACGACGGTGTCCGCGTCATCGGGATCGATCAGCTGCCGGAAAAGCTCTCAGCGGCGCAACGTTTGGGCGCGCACGAGACCTACACCCCGGAACAGGCGGCGGAGGCCGGGGTCAAAGCCGACGTCGTCGTCGAGGCCGTCGGCCATCCCGCCGCGCTGGAGACAGCAATAGGGCTGACGGGGCCCGGCGGACGCACCGTCACCGTGGGCCTGCCCAGGCCAGATGCTCGAATCAGCGTTTCGCCATTGGGTTTTGTCGCCGAGGGTCGAGCGCTGATCGGCAGCTACCTCGGCTCAGCGGTGCCCAGCCGCGACATTCCCCGGTTCGTGTCGTTATGGCAGTCCGGCCGATTGCCGGTGGAGGCGCTGGTGTCCTCGACGATCCGGCTCGACGACATCAACCAGGCGATGGACCACCTGGCCGACGGCACCGCCGTACGTCAACTGATCAGGTTCTGAGCGATCGCAAGCTCGGCCGTGGGGACCGCGAGCGCGGCGGAGCCGGGCGAAGCGGGTCGCGACCAAAAGCCCTGAACGCACGCGTCAAGGCGGCGCCCTGCAGCTCGAAAAGCATCTGGGCAGAGGATGATTCGGGCAGCAACGAATCGAATCCGTGGCAGACGCCGGGAAATACGTGTAGCTCGGTGGCGACTCCGGCGCGCAGCAGCCGTAGCGCATAGTCCACGGCCTCGTCGCGAAACGGATCGATCTCCGCGCAGGTGATCAATGCCGCCGGCAGCCCGGCCAGTTGGGCCCGCCGCGCCGGCACGGCGGCCGCGGTCGGAGCCTGCCCCGCCAGGTAATGGCGCCACATCAGCTCCGCCCCCTCGCCGTCAAAGGCCGGGGTGGCCCGGAACTCCGCCATCGACGCGGTGGGCCGATCGTCGAGAACCGGCTGATGCAGCAACTGAAATACCACCGCAGGCAACGACCCGTCCGCCGCCCCCTGCGCCAGGCCGGCGGCCAGGGCCGCACCGGCACTACTGCCCGCGACCGCCACACGTCCGGCATCGAAACCCTGCCTCGCAGCCTCGGCGACAACCCATTTCAGCACGGTGACCGCGTCGTCGAGTGCGGCCGGAAACGGATGCTCGGGTGCCAGGCGGTAGTCGACCGAGACCACCGAACACGCCACGCGACGGGCCAGTTCCAGACACTGCCGGTGATCGGTGTCGAGATTGCCGAGCGCGAACCCGCCGGCGTGGCAGTAGACGACCGCCGGTGCTCCTTCTCCCCCGCCCCGGTAGATGCGCACCGGCACGGTTCCAGCGACCGAGTGTTCGATGGTCATCCCGACCGGGTCCAAACGGACATCAGCGCGCCGTTGGTTCATGGACTCACGTATCAACGGGATCGCTTCGGCTGAAAATGGCGTCCGGGTGACGGCAACCGCCCGCAGCGCCGGATCAAGACGGTCGATGGCCTGCAATTCCGTCATGGCGCTTCGAACCTGAAGTCGGCGGGCTTGAACCGGCGCGTCATTCCCCAGAAGGTACGCGCGCTGCGGGGCCATTGCGTCACCACCCGGCCGTTGGCCGCGCGGAAGTAGTTGCTGCACTGAGTAGTCCAGACGGTGCCGACCATCCAGTTGTCAATCTTGGCCAGGAAATCAGCCATCGCGCTGGGGTGCACGGCAACGTAGGACTTACCGCGGCGGCGCATGTACTTCAGCGCCCGCACGATGTAGCGGGCTTGCACCTCGAGCATGAAGATCACGCTGTTGGAGCCGACGTTCGTGTTCGGTCCGTACAGCATGAAGAAATTCGGGAAGCCGGGGACCGCCATGCCGAGATAGGCGTGCGCCCCGTCCTGCCATATCTCGCGCAGCTTCGTCCCTCCCTCTCCGGAAACATCCAGTTGGCCCAGGTAATCCGCTGCCGCGTATCCGGTCGCGCAGGCCACCACGTCGACGTCATGCTCGGTGCCGTCCTCGGTGATCAGCGATCCCGCCCTGAGATAACGCGCCGGGCTGTTCACCACCTCGACGTTGGGCTGGGTCAGCGCGGGCAGAAAGTCCGAGGAGAAGACCAGTCGCTTGCAACCCATCGGATGATCCGGGGTGAGCTTGCGGCGCAATTCTTCGTCGCTGACGGCACTTTCGAGCAGCCGGTTGGCGATCGCGGTGAATTCCCGGGTCTTTTCGCTACCGTGTTGAATGACCGAGATGTTGGCTTCGCTGCGCAGCCACAGCCTGGTTCGGTACAGCTTCTTGGCGAACGGAATGCGACTGAAGATCCATCGCTCCCGCTCCGTGTAGGGCCGGTCCGGTTTGGGCAGGATCCAGGTGGCCGACCGCTGCACCGAATACACCTTGGCCGCGACCTTGGTCAGTTCGGGGATCAGTTGCGACGCGGTAGATCCGGTGCCCAGCACGGCGACGCGCTTACCTTCGAGCGGCACCGAATGATCCCATCGCGACGTATGCATGACGGTTCCGGCAAATGGCTCCTGCTCGACCAGGTCCGGCAGCAGTGGCCGGGAGAACAGGCCGACGGCCGATACCACGACGTTGAAATGGTGCTGCGCACCGGCCTTCGTGGTCAGACACCATTCTTTAGTTGCCGTATCCCAACTGGCCGAATGGATTTCGGTGCTCAGCCGCAGGTGCGGTCGCAGCCCGAACTCGTCGGCGCAGCGCTGGAAGTAGGCCAAGATCTCCGGTTGCCCCGACCAGAGCCGCGACCAGTGCGGGTTGAGGTCGAACGAGAACGAGTACAGGTGCGACTTCACGTCGCAGGCAAGTCCCGGATAGGTGTTGACCTTCCACGTCCCACCGACGTCGTCTTCCCGGTCAAAGATGGTGAAGTTCCGAAAACCCGCTCTAGCGAGAAAGATTCCGAGCGCCAACCCACCCGGGCCGGCGCCGATGATCCCGATGGACAGGTCGGCACTCATCCGATCTGCAGGCATTGACCACCGTCGACGACGAGTTCGGACCCGGTGATGAACGATGCCTCTTCAGACACCAGAAAGGCCACCGCATCGGCGATTTCGGCGGGACGGCCGAGGCGGCCGAACATCGCCGTCGCGGCGAGCCGCCGCTGGGTGTTCTCGTCGAGCATCCCGGTGGCGATCGGGCCGGGAAACACCGCGTTGACGCGAATGCCGGCGGGGCCGAGTTCCGCGGCAGCGGTCTGGGTCAGACCGCGCAACGCCCACTTCGCCGATCCATAGGCGCAATGCTGCGGAAACGGCCGGACCGCCCCGGTACTGCAGATGTTCACGATCGAGGCGCCTGCCACCCTTTCTAACGGCGCCAGTGCGGCCTGCATACCTAAGAAGGCACCCAAACAATTTACTCGCCATGAGTTTTCAAAATCGTCGGCTGTCTCGTCACCCAAGGCGGCGCGGTGCAGCATGCCCGCGTTGTTGACCAGCGTGGTCAGCCCGCCGAATCGTTCGACCGCGGCGTCGACGGCGGCCTCCCATTGCGCGGGATCGGTGACGTCCAGTCGGATTCCCAGCACCGCGTCGTCACCGTGCTCAATGCCCTTAAGGTCACCCGCGACCACCGAATAGCCCTTGGCGCGAAGCCTTTTGACAATCGCCGAGCCCTGCCCGCCGGCGGCCCCGGTGACCAAGGCGACCCGCGTCATGACGACACCTCGCTGATGAACCGGCAGCGCCTTCGCCAGATCAGCCACCGACCGTCGCGACGGACCAGTTCGTCGTCGTAATGCGCAGGCCCCAGTTGCTGGGTCTGGGCATTCACGAACAGCACCTGGGACCGCGCGGTAGCGATGCCACCATTGATTTCGATGCGCGCCGCGCCACAAAGATGCAACCCGCCGGGCGCCTCGCGGAACATCGCCCCTATTCCGTCCGGACCAACGAATGTCCGCCCATAGACTTCGAACTCGGCATCTTCGGTGAACAACTGCAGACACGCGTCGACGTCATCGACGTCCAAGGCGAGCGCGTAGCTGTCGAGCAACTCGCGGATCGCGGTCACCGACTCGCTCATTGCGCCTTCGCCTCACGCAAGTGTTCGGTTGCGCCGCGGCGCAGCGCCTGCGACTCCGAGGCCAGAGTGATCATCTCAAATCCCAACTGCGCCAATATATTACCTGTCTCGCCAGCGCTGGCGTGAATCCCGGTGATCAGCCCGGCCTCGGACGCCACCCGCTGAACGCGGCCAATCGCGTCCACCACCTCAGGGTTCTTGGCAGCCCCGACGACGCCGACCCCCATCGAGATCGCCAGATCGGCCGGCCCGACATAGATGCCGGCCAATCCGCTGACGGCGCAGATCTCCTCGACCTGGGACACCGCGGCGGCCGTCTCGATCATCGCGAACACGCTCACCCGTGATTCCAGCGCCGCGGGGTCGACACCGAGACTGGCCCGCAACGGCCCGAAGCTGCGGACCCCGTTCGGCGCGAACCGGGTGGCGGCCACGGCGGCGGCAGCCTGGTCGGCCGACTCGATCATCGCGATAATGACGGCATCGGCGCCCGCGTCCAACACCCGCCCGATAGGCGCCGGGTCGGCGTTGGGGAACCGAACCGCGGTTGCGATGGCTACCTGCTCCAGGCGACGCAGGATCCCCGCGACGTCCGCGTCATCCAAATACCCGTGTTGACAATCGAATCCGACGTAGTCATACCCTGCGTTGGCAAACTCTTCCGGCCCGATCAGGGTCTGCCCGGTGACCCAGCCGCCCCAGATCGGCTTTTGCGCACCATCCCGGAAAACGCTCATGTGGCGATCGCGATCTTCACCCGCTCCGGGACCTGCCGGACCGCGAGGTCGAACGCATCCTGCACCTCGTCGAGGCCGAAAGTGTGCGTCAGATAGGCCCTGAGCAGGTCCGGATGTTCGGCGGCGAACTTGCCGGCCAACTCGAGGACACGCCGCCGGTCCAACGTCACACCGGATTTCAGAGTCAGATTCTTACGCAGCATGCTCCGCATACTGATCGGGTAAGCCTCGTCGTCGGCGACACCGAAGTAGAAGACCGTGCCGCCGGGCGCGGCGGCATCGATCGCGTGCGCAAGGGTGGCCACCTGGTGGCCGACCGCTTCGATGACCACATCGGCACGGTCGTCGGGCGACAGTTGGCTGACCCACCGGTCGCTGGTGGCGCGCACCGCGTCGTCGACGCCGAATGTCCCCGAAAGGTTCTGCCGGTCAACGGGGTCGATCCCGGTGACCCGACGGGCGCCGAATGCCTTTGCGACGAAAGAGAAGAGCAGCCCGATCGAGCCCTGTCCGATGATCGCCACATGCCGCCCCGTCAAATCCGGAAGCTGCTCGCAGGCATACAACACACAAGCGAGTGGCTGCAGCCCAACCGCCTCAGCCGGGGTCAACGATGCGTCATACGGCGCCAGCCCATCTCCGTCGGACACCACGCGCTCCATCAGCCCGTCGAATCCCGAGGCCCAGCCGACCACGAGGTCCCCCGGGCGATGGTCGGGATGCCGACTGGCGACTACTTCGCCCGCCACTTCGTGGATCGGGAAGCCGTCCTTCGCCGCGGCGCTGCGGCCGTCGTCGCCGGGGAGCCGGCCCCGTGCGCCACGAAATGCCGGCAGATCACTGCCGCACACCCCGGCCGCCGAGAACTGCAGCAGCACTTGACGATCGGTGAGGTTGTCGGCGGTCCTATCCTCGATGGTGGTCCGCTCGAACAGGTAGGGGGCGATGATCCGATAGGACCACACGTCAGACCTCCACCGGGATGTTGTTCCATCCCCATTGGAAGCTGGACGGCAGCCGGGTGGCATCGTCGCCGCGAATCCCGAAGTCGGGCACCCGCTTGAGCCATTCCTGTAGCAGCACTTGAACTTCCAGCCTGGCCAGGTGAAAGCCGATGCAGAAGTGCTGGCCCCGGCCGAACACCAGCGACCGCTTGATGGGCCGGTTCCAGATGAACTCGTCGGGGTCGACGAACTCACGTTCGTCGCGGTTGGCCGAGGCCAGCAACGTGATGACGCGCTGGCCCGGCTCAATTGTCTTGCCGTGAATGGTGAATGGCTTGCGGGCAGTTCGGGCAAACCACTGCGCGGGTGCGCAGTAGCGGAGCATCTCTTCGCGAGCGATCGGCACGTTGGCGGCCGGATCGGCTCGCACCGCAGCCAACTGGTCGGGCCGCTGGCTGAGCTCCCACAGCCCGTGCGCAACGATCTTCGGCACGGTTTCGGTACCACCGATAAAGATGCACAACATCTGGGTGGCGACCTCGGTGTCGCTGAGCGCAGTACCGTCCGGCAGGTGGTAGCTGAGCAGGCCGTCCACGACGGGCAGCGCTCCCCCGTCCGAACCGGTGCGGCGGCGTTGGACCACCGGGACCAGGAACTGCAGATAGTTGGGCCGAGCCTCGGAGGTGTCGACGCCCTCTCCGGGTTGGGCGAGGCTGCCCGCGTTGACGGCGGCCAGTACCTGCGGCGCGAGATCTGTTGATATGCCCAGCAGGTCGCACACCATCGACGCCGCGACGACGCCGCCGTAATCCTGGGTCAGGTCGAAAGAACCTTGCGGCAGGAGCAGATCGAGGCGCTCATTCGCCAGTTCGCGGATCCTGTTTTCCAGTGCGGGAACCGACCTCGGCCGCAGCGGCTGGGAGTGCGCGCGCCGGATCTCGCCGTACAGATCGGCGTCAAACACCGCGTGGAATGGCAAGGGGTGCAACGGCGGATCGGCCACCGGCCCGTCGTTGTGCCGGGCCAGCACCGACGCCGCTGGCAGCGTCCCTTCTGACGCAACGAAGGTCCCGTCGTTGACTTCGAGCACCTGCCAGATGTCGTCGAAGCGAGAGAACGCGAAGGTATCCCACTGCGGCATGTAGTACACCGGATGTTCGTCGCGCAGGGTGCGGTAGTACGGCAGCGGGTTGGCCATCACCTTCGCGTCGAAGGGGTCGTAGCTGAAACTCACTTCGCCCCAAAATTCACTGAAGTGGCGTTCACTGCAGAGGGGAAGGCGGTAGGGCCTGCAGAATGGAGTCCTCCCAGCCGTCGCGCAGCGCCGGCGCCACGCTCATCCAGGTGACGATCTCAGCGGGCGGGCTGTCTTTCCAGGACGGGTAGTGGTTGGCGAAGCATTCCCAGCCACCCTCGAGCGCCCAGTAGTGGATGACCTCGTTGAACCGGAACGTAGTGGTGAAGGAGCCCAACCAGTATTTGCCGGTGCTTTCCGACCACGGAACGTAGAGCCGTTCCAATTCGCGGATGTAATCGTCCTGCCGACCCGGCTTGGTCTGCATGATCTCCTGAATCACCAGCGACGCACTGAAATTCGCCTCACGCAGCTGGGCCAGGTTCCGGTTGCTGGGGCCCGGGTACATGATGCGGCCCTCCCCTGATGCGCCGATATCGGCCAGAAAGGCCGTCCACTTCCCAGCCGCGGCCTCGTGACTGCCGCCCCGGCCCTGCGCGGCACCGATCTTGGCGTACTCGGCGAACGCGTCGATCTCCCAGATGATCGTGACCTGCGGCCAGTGGCCGTTGTAGGGGGTGCTCTCCCAGATCGCGAAAAGTCGGGCTCCGAGTTCTTCCATCATCGGCTGGTAGGTGTCGGCGAACTCCTCGGTGAAGCGGTCGCTGCGTCCAGATCCCAGTTCGATCGTCTCGTGCAGGTAGAGCAGGGTGTGCCGGTAGTACTTCTTCATTCCGGGTTCATTCCCAACTATCCCAGCCACGCCGAGTCGGTGAGCATGGTCTCGGTGGGATCGATTGAGAGGTAAGGGATTCCGGCCGCCCGCAACGCTTGCCGCTTGAACGCACGGGCCGCGGCGCTGAGCTGGTACTGGGTTCTGATCAGCCCGCGATTCACTCCGAGCGGCCAACCCTCGCCCCACAACGCGACTTCGGTCAACCGGTTGTCCACGGCTTTACGCACCCACTCACGGACGCAGTCATGCGCGGTGAACGCGTCGACGCTCACGGCCAGGCCCTGGCTCATCGGGCCCGATACGTCGAGCTCCGACTCCAGATCCAGCACCCGGACACCCAATATGCGTAGTGGCCGGGCGTCATAACCCCGGGGCAGCAGCACATTGACTTCCCAACCGGCCATTACCCGGTCGAACAGCCAACCGCCGGTGGTCCGCACCACGTCGTCGGTAGCGGCGGCGAGGACGTCTAGCCGGTGCCGCAATATCTGACCGTCCGGACGCGTCCGTCGCGCGGTGCCGCTTGCCGAATTCTCGCTGATATTGAAGGTTGGAGTGACCATCGATCCACCTGTCACGCTCGTCTTGGGCTGATGGACAGCGTGACACTTTCGCGCAGATTTGTAAAGTTCAACGCTGCGGTCAGCGTTGCCGCCGGGCCTCCAGCTCAGCCAGAACCTCGTTGGTATGCTGCCCGAGTTGCGGCGCCACAGCACGCGGTGACCAGGGCGTTCCGTGGAAATCCGCGGGCGTGGCGACCATCGGCACAATCGAATCACCGTCCGGAACGTCGACGATGCCACCCGCAGCATTGAACTGCTCGTCGGCCACCACGTCCTCGAGGGCGTTGATCGGCGACCAGAAGAAATCCGGTTCCGCCGCGAAAAGGTCAGCCCACTCATCAAGCGGCTTGGTAGCGAATATCTGATCCAGCGCCGCGATCAGCTCGACGGCGTTGCCGGCCCGGGCGCGGGCATCTGAGTATTGCGGGTCAGTGAGCCACTCGGGTCGGCCGACGACCCGACACAGCGCCGGCCAGTGCCGGTCGATTTCCAGGCCGACGATCCAGAATCTCCGTCCGTCACCCGCGGCGTAGTTGTTCATGCAGGGGTTGGCCATGGTGGCGCGTTGGCCGATCGCAATGGATTGGCCGGTGAGTAGGTAGGTGTTGAGGTCGAAGCTGACGGTGTAGGCGCCCTGGCGGTAGAGCGAGGTGCTGACCAACTGTCCTTCGCCGGTCCGCTCGCGGGCAAGCAGTGCCGCGCACACCGCTGCGGCCAACGTCATTCCCGCCGAGTGGTCGCCCATGCCGCCGCGCTGAAACGGCGGGGTGTCCCCGGGTCGGGTGAGCAGATGGGCGATGCCGCTGCGTGACCAGAATGCCGCGACGTCGTAGGCGGCACGATCGGCGTCGGGCCCGGTGTCTCCGTATCCGGTGATCAGGCCGTAGACCAAGCGCGGGTTTTGCGCGGACACCGAGTCGTAGTCGAGCCCTAACCGCCGCAACGCCCCCGGTCGCAGATTGGTGACGAAAACATCAGCGGCAGTGATCAATTCGAGCGCGGTGTCGCGGCCCGCGGAGGTGGCTAGATCGAGCACAACGCTGCGCTTGGAGCGGTTGTCCATCTCGAACGGCGGGTTCACCCCGAGGTCGCAGCCCAGCATCCGCCCGAATAATCGGCCGGGGTCACCGGTCGGGGGTTCGATCTTGATGACGTCGGCGCCCCAGTCGGCCAGGATGCCGCCCGTCGCCGGGCCCGCCACCCAGACCCCGATCTCGACGACCTTGATGCCTTCCACGGGTCCCGCCATAACTGGCACACTAACCATCGATGACGGAGACGACCGACCTAGCCCTAAAACGGCGGGTCGTCGGGCAACGGTTCCACTAGCGGCAGGTCCGGCTTCCAGTCCGCCGGCAGTTCCTCGGGCTCGCGTGGATCGTTGATCCAGGTCGAGAACGGACTGGTACTCGGAGTGCCCTTGAAGATGAACAGCATGTCGCGCATGTGGTTTCGCCACCGACGATCGGCGATCTCGCGCTTGCGTGCTTCTTCGAGCAAGCGTCGTTCTTCGTTGATCGGCCGCTGCTCGCGATTGTGCTTGCGAGCCCGCATGATTCGACCGTTTCGCTGCTGAGATCTGCTGCGTCGGTCAGGGATCGGCGGCGCACAGGCGGGTTTACCCAATTCTGGAAACAGATCAGCACCGGCCGGCGAGGTCGTATACGTATGACCGGTCGGCGAGGTCCAGACCACGGTGCCGTCTGCGAGTTGCCGATCACGCCAGCCGCCGAAGGTTTTCAGCAAATGGTGAAGGCGACAAAGGCATTTCAAGTTCTCGAACACGGTTTGACCGCCGGCTGCCGGGTCCTGGTGGTTGAACGGGATCGTGTGGTCCAGGTCGCAGCGCACCGCCGGCCGGCAGCAGCCGGGGAACCGGCACGTCAGATCCCGGGACCGCACCGCGCGCACCAAGGCGGCCGGCGGCTGGTAGTCCAGCGCCCGCACCGGCGTAGTGTCGGGATTGACCACATGCAGGGCCGCTATCGCGACCAACCGACGTACCTGGTCGGCGTCGATCACGCCGTAGCCCAACAGATACCCGGGCTGTTCGCTATTGCCGTGCACGGTGTGCTCGCCGGCCACCACGTTGATGACCACCCGCGCACCACCGCCGGGGTTCTTGGTGCAGTCGGACGCGGTGGGGCAACCGGGCTTCCCACAGCGACAGGCCATTCCGCGGTTCTGGACCAACGCGTCAAGCGCATCCGCGCGCCGCTGACGCATGGTGCGCGGGTCGTCGGCACACACTTGCTTGGCAAGCATGGAAAGCGTTTGATCAAATGCCGTCGCAGTGGTGGCATCGACCATGCCGTACACCTCAGCCATGCCGTTTTCCAGCGGACGAAAGCCGATATGGCGGTCGCCCTCGGCGTTGGCGCGGCGCTCCCGCACAGCATCAGCGTCGAGCTTTTTGACCGCAGCGTCGACTTCGTTGATGATCCGCTGGCGCGACCAGCCGCGCCAGTTGCCGATCCGCCCTGCCAGCGACGCATCGAGTTTGGCGATCAACTCCTGATCGACGATCGATCCGGTGCGGCTGATGATCAACCGCACCGTGCGCCAGTCGACGCGCCCGTCGGCAAGCAGCGCGGCGAGACGCGGCAGTCGGGTATCGAGCGCCTCGGCATCCGACACCAGGAAGCCCGCCGCTGCCGGCGACAGATTCATCGCCGCAGCAACCTCGGCCCTGGTCTGATCGAAGCCGTCGATCTCTGCGTAGTAGCCCCGTTCGTCCTGCGCGCGCTCAGCAGCGGCCGTGTAGTGCCGCAGCATCGCAGCCACCGCCGCCATCCGCCGCGCGACCAACATCGACTCTTCACGATGCATGGACTCGACCAAGGCCGTCAACGCGGCCGGGCCGAGATCGGACATCGCATCGAACATACATTCGATTGTAGTTCGAGGGTCTGACAATAATCCTGAGTCAGGGAAGCCAACAGAAGAGTCAACGTGACAAGGAGTGTCGAGCAGATGGTTGAAGACGCGAATGCTGTCGTACCGCGAATCACGGCGGCCCAAGCGCAAGAGCTGATCGCCGAGGGCAACACGTTGATAGTCGACGTCCGGGATGCGCCAGAGGTGCAGCAAAGCGGAAAAGTGGCCGGCGCCCTGCACATTCCGCGCGGCGTGATCGAATCACGCGCGGACCCCGCCGCGCCCTCGCATGACCCGCATTTCGAGAAGGACAAGACAATAATCGTGTACTGCGCAGCAGGCGGACGGGCCGCCCTCGCCGGTCAGACGCTCAAGGAGTTGGGCTACAGCAAGGTGTACAACCTGGGTGGATTCAAGGACTGGGCCGACAGCGGCGGCGCGGTCGAGAAGGCCTGATGCGGTTATGAGCCTGGTGACCGGCCGGGGCCCGCTCAGTAGCGACCCGGCCGGACGCTTCGTTCCCCCGATACCCGCTGACGTCGTCTACATCGAACCGCATCCGCGGCGGATCCGGGCTGTCCACAACGGGCGAATCGTCATAGACACCGAGAAAGCCCTGTTGGTGCACACACCGAACCGGCCACTCAGCTACGCGTTCCCAGAGGGCGCGGTCCATGATCTGCCAACTGAGCCGCAAGCGGAGGCTCCCGGGTATGTGCATGTGCCGTGGAACGCCGTCGACACCTGGTACGAGGAAGGACGCAAGCTCGTCCACTACCCACCGAACCCGTATCACCGCGTCGACTGCCGCCCCACCAAGCGACGCCTGACCGTATCCGTGAACGGCACCCAGCTCGTCGACACCGACGACACCATCATCGTCTTCGAAACTGCTCTGGCGCCAAGGCTTTACGTCGCACCGGAACATGTGCGCACCGATTTGCTTCAGCAGACCGACACCTCGACCTACTGCAACTATAAGGGCTACGCGACCTACTGGGCCGCCAACATCGGCACACCGATACCGGACATCGCCTGGAGTTACGAGGATCCGCTACCCGAAACATCACCCATCACAGGGTTTTTCAGCTTTGATGCGGCTCACGCCGAGGTGGTCGCCGAACTCCCATAGGAGGGACGCCCCAGCCGCAGCTCGTGCTGGGCGATCATATTGCGGAACACCTCCAGGCTCCCGCCGTAGATTCCCATCGGCAAGGCCAGCCGCGCAACGTATTCCATCTCACCGCCGTCGGGCGAACCCTCAGCGTCGGCCGGCAACACCGCCGCCGGACCCAGCAAATCCATCAAATCCCCGGAGATGTCGCGCATCGTCTGGCCGATCGCCACCCGCCCGAACATCCCCGGGGTGGACATCGCCGCCTCGATGCGTGCGAAACTGCGCCCCAGCCGGTACTTCACCGACTCGTCGTCGACGTCGGCAACCAGCGCGGCTACTTTGTCAATCGCCTCGGCCATCAGTACGCCGTGACTGGCCATCGTCGCGGCGTCCTGCAACCCCGGGTCATCTCGCTCCGTCAACCCATGCTCTGCGGCGAGAGCCGATCTCATCACCGTCCAACCGCCGTTGACCTCTCCGATCCGATAATGGTCATCGACGCGGACATTGCTGTAGAAAACGATATTGGTGCGGTCGCCGTCCAGCGTGCGGATGCCCTGAATCTCGATGCCCGGGGATTCCAGCGGTACCAGGAACATCGTCAGATTGCGGTGTTTGGGTCCCTGCGGGTCGGTATTGGTGAGCAGAAAGACGTACTTGGCATTCTGGGCGTTCGACGTGAACATCTTGGAGCCATTAATGATCCAGCCCTCGCCGTCCCGCACCGCCCGGGTCTTGCAGGTTGCCACATCCGAGCCGCCCTCGGGCTCGGTGTAACCCAGACACAGCCGGACCTCCCCGGAAAGCACCCCGGGCAACACGGTGTCCGCCAGTTCCGGCGTCGCAAATTCCTGTAGCAAGCGCGCGACGGCCGACGTTGTGCCCCAGTGATACCAGGGTGTGTGGGCTCGAGCGATCTCGAGATTGAATATCCGCCGGCGGACCGCGCTGAAGCCACCGTCAGCCTCAGATTTCCAATCCGCGGCCAGATACCCGGCTTCGCCCAAAGCCAAATGAACTTGCGCATCGAAGTTTTCGCCGAATTCCCGGTTTCGCCAAAGAACTTCATCGGTGACATGCTCGGTCACGAATGCCCGCGTCTCGTCGTAAAACGCTTGGTCGTCGTCGGACAGCGAAACTCGCGAGAAATCCATTCAAATCACGTCAATCACCAAGGACCGGAACCGGTCGATGGTTTCCAGCGCGTGCGCCAGACTATCGCCTGGCAAGTGCACCGATACCCAGGTAACACCAAGGGCAGCAAGCTTTTCCAAACCGCCATGGAAGGCGTCGGCGTTGAAATCGTCATCAGCCGGACTGCCTCCTTCGAAGTTCGAGAACGTGACGTCGACCGCCGACCAGTCCTTGCCGGCCGCCTCGCAGCGGCGGCGCATGTCGTCGATCCCCACGGCGAGCGCCTCCGGGGAATCGATCACCGCGGTGCCCGCCGTGCGTGCCAGCCCGGCCGGCGCGGGAAACGGGCACCAGCCGTCGCCGTAGTCAGCAACGCGCTGCCGTGCGGCTGTTGTGTTGCCACCGATCCATATCGGCGGATGCGGGTCCGAGATAGGCCGGGGATGCGCGGTGATGCCGCGGGCGCTGAAATGTTTTCCCTCAAACGAGATATCGTCGGACGTCCAGACGGCCCGGATGGCTTGTAGCGCTTCCTCGAAGAGTTCCGCGCGCTCGTCGTAATCGACGCCCAGGGCGAAGAATTCACGTTTCAGGTAGCCCACGCCGACGGCGAGTGTGAAGCGGCCGTTCGAGAGAAGGTCGAGCGTGGCTCCGGACTTGGCCACCACAAACGGATTTCGATAGGGCAGCACCACGATATTGGGAATCAGCCGCAGCGTCGTCGTCGTTGCCGCCGCAAAGCCAAGCGCCACGAAGGGATCCAGCGCGTCGTGGCCACCCGCCTCCAGCCAGCGCTGCGAAGGTGCCGGGTGGTCGGTGAAGCCGAATCCATGAATTCCGGCGGCTTCGGCTGCGGCAGCCACCGTCGCGATGCCTGTCCCGGAGATCAGCTCCGGGTTGTACGGATGGCTGTGCATCGGGTGAGTGATGGTGAAGCGCATGGGATTTAGAACCGGGCCGAAGCGGCGATCGACGTGTCAGTGGTACGCAGCGGCCGGATCAGCGCTTCCTGCGCAAACGAGCACAGCAGCTCACCATCCTCGGTGTGCACGACGCCACGTACGTACGACATGCCCGCACCCACCTGGGTGCTCTCATGGGTGTAGAGCAACCAACCGTCCCAGTTCACCGGCTCGTGGAAGGAGACGAAGATCGACATCGGCGCGGTGGACACAGTTAGATGCGCCTGACTGGTGCCGATACCCGAATGCGCCCGCATCGTCGTCGAAATGCCAAGGTGCCCAGTGAAATACGCAACCAGCGCCTTCGCCAGGTCATCCCGCTCCGGGATGGGGTCGTAATGCAGCCACGCGTACAACTCCGGCGGTCCGACCTCGTCGGGGCTGTTGACGTCGACCACATCGACGAGTCGCAGTTCTCGGCCGACCATCGGCATTTCGGACACGTTGGAGTCCGCCGGCGCCGCAACATCCGGCCGAGTCAGGTGGTGACGGATCACGTCGTCGGTAGGAACGTCCGTCAGCACCGTCACTGTCACGCAACGCTTGCCATTCTGTAGCGCGGAGACGATCGCGGTGGCGGTCGACCTGCCTTCATTCAGCACGTCGAGAACGAGTTCGATCGGCGGACCCACCATGACGGCCCGGGCGAACACGGCGTGCGCCGAACGCACGGATTTGCCCTGGAAGCGGTTCGCCACAGCCACAATCGCCTGGGCGACCACCTGGGTGCCTTCCACCACCTGCCGACCGTCCTGCCCAGCCAACCCGGTGTCGGCAGTGAACCGATCGGGTCCGTCCGCCGCTACCTCGAAAAGCTGCAGCAGATCCTCGACCGACCACTGGACCTGTTCAGATTCTGTCGTCAACGCGCTCACTCCTCGCTAAAGCAGCTCACGGCCCAGCGTGACACTTTGCGTAATGTTTGTAAAGTTCACCCAGCCAGCACCCCGCGTTGACAGCGGCACCTTTAGTGCATGACACTTTTGCTGTGATTTGTAAAGGCACGATGGCGACCGTGCCCTCGGAGCCACTGGCCCACGGCTTTTGCTTCGGTGAGGGTCCCCGGTGGTTCGAGGGATTGCTGTGGTTCTCCGACATGCTCGGCGAGGCCGTGCACACCTCCGACATGCGCGGCTCGCTGACCACGGTGCCGCTGCCGGGCCATACGCCATCGGGACTGGGTTTCCGGCCCGACGGCTCGTTGCTGATCGCTTCCGCCGACGACCGTGTGGTGCTGCGTTATGACGGCGAGACCGTCGTCCCGATTGCCGACCTCTCCGACCTTGCGCCGGCCAACCTCGGCGACATGGTCATCGACGACTCCGGCCGCGCCTATATCGGCTCGCAGGCGTTCTCCGGGGGCACCATCATCCGACTGGATCCCGACGACCGCGCCACTGTCGTCGCCGAGGACCTCGATTTTCCCAACGGCATGGTCATCACACCGGACCGAACCCTGATCGTCGCCGAGTCGATCGGCCGCCGACTCACCGCGTTCACCATCGACGATGACGGCGGTCTGTCCCGGCGCCGGGTGTTCGCCGACGGATTGGACGGACCACCCGACGGCATCGCCCTCGACGCCGCGGGCGGGGTGTGGGCTGCGATGACACTGGCGCACCAGTTCGAGCGGATCATCGAAGGCGGGGTGGTGACAGACCGTATCGAAATGGACGACCGGGTTGCGATCGCGTGCGCGCTGGGCGGCCCGGAGCGGCGCACACTGTTTCTGCTGTCGAGCACCGATGCTTATCCTCAGCGTCTGATCGGCACCCGGCTGTCCCGGCTCGATGCCGTGCGGGTGGACATTCCCGGTGCCGGCCTGCCCTGACCAAGACGGAGACCTATGTCCGACTCGTACTACGAACTGATCGACCACGCCGATGCGGTGGGGGAGAAGTTCCGAGCGACCGACCTGGCCCGCGGCACCTGGTCTGCCGCGATCCAGCACGGCGGACCGGTGTCGGCGCTGCTGGTGCGCGGGCTGGAACGCTGCGAACAGCGCGACGACACCCGGCTCAGCCGAGTCGTCATCGACCTGTTGGGCGCGGTGCCTGCCGACGGCGATCTCTGGGTCCGCTCCCGACTGGACCGTGGCGGCAAACAGATCGAGTTGGTGACCGCCGAGATGTTGGCCCTCGGACCGGACCGGCAGCCCAGGCCGGTCGCCCGGGCCAGCGGTTGGCGGCTGCAGCACCTCGACACTGCCGCCGTGGCTTACGCGGCAGCACCACTGCCCCAGCCGCGGTCGGAAGCGCGCGAACGCAACATGAAGGCACAAGGCTGGGACCGCAACTATGTGCACAGCCTGGAGTGGCTCTGGCTGACGGAACCGCTGGCACCGGGTGGCGGCGAATCCTGGATCAAGCCCGTCGCCGACCTCGTTGCCGGCGAGGCGATGACGCCGCTCGAGCGATTGTTCGCGGTGGCCGACTGCGCCAATGGAATCGGCAGCAAGCTCGACATCTCCAAGTGGACCTTCCTGAATACCGATCTGGCCGTGCATGTGTTCCGGGTCCCGGTCGGCGACTGGATCGGCATTCGCGCGGAGACGAGTTACGGTCCCGACGGCATCGGCACGACGATTGGGACACTGTTCGACGAGCAGAGTGCGGTGGGCGCCATCCAGCAGTCGGTGCTGGTGCGGCCCCGGCCTCCAAAACCGCCGAGATCTCAAGGGGAGAACAAGCCATGAGCCAGGCGTCCGAAGTGCCGGAAACTCTCGATATCGACACCTCGACTCGCCAGCGGATCCTCGCCGCCACTGCAGAAGTTCTGGCCCGCAGCGGCAAGACCAAACTCAGCCTGTCCGAAGTCGCGACTCAGGCCGGCGTTTCGCGCCCGACCCTGTACCGCTGGTTCGCCTCCAAGGAGGAGCTCATGTCGGCGTTCTCCCGCTACGAGCGCGAGATCTTCGAGAAGGGTCTGGCCAAAGCGACGGCCGGACTCAAGGGCGGCGAAAGACTGGACGCCGCACTGCGATTCATCGTCGACTACCAATATTCGTACTCGGGTGTGCGAATGGTCGACATCGAGCCCGAGCACGTTCTGTCCCAAATGGGCGGCGTCATCCCGGAGATGCGAGCGGGTCTGCAGCGCCTCCTGCCCGGTCCCAATGCCGCGGTCAAGGCAGCGACGGTGATTCGGATCGCGATCTCGCACTACGTGGTGCGCAGCGACGATGCCGAGCAGTTTCTTGCGCAGTTGCGGCATGCCGTGGGTATTAAAGTCACGGAGTGACGATCGCAAGCGCGGCCACACGGCCGGGCGCAGCGGGTCGTCACCATCAGGACGGACTAAAGAGCACCGCGGCATTGAGATAGCCGGTCGGGTCCAACGCCGCTTTGACCATCCGCATCGCGGCGATATCGGCGGGCTCCCGCGACATTGCCAGATAGGGCCGCTTGCGGGTGCCGACGCCATGTTCGGAGCTGACGTTTCCTCCGCACCCGTCGATCAGGTCCATCATCGCCGCATACAGCGCTGGCTCTTGCTCGGCGGGAAAGCGCAGCACGTTCAGGTGCAGATTGCCCTCACCGATGTGGCCGAACAACACCGGCAGCGCGTCGGCGACATGCTTGTGTACCAACGCAACTGCGTCACGGGCGAATCCGCTGATCGCCGACAAAGGCAGGGACACATCGAATTTCAGCGGCGGCCCATACACCCCGAGCACGTCGGCAACCGATTCCCGGACGCGCCAAAGCCGTTGTTGCGCAGCTATATCCACGCCGACCGCAGGCTCGCCGCACAGCCGCACCCCATCCAGTAGGTCGGCCAGTCGTTCGGTCTGGTCGTGGTCGGCGGCCAGTTCCACCAACAGCAGCCAGTCACCCTCGACCGGGGCGCTCACCCCGAGGTGCTCACGTGTCAACACCGCGACCCGGCCGTCGATCAATTCCAGCGCGGCAATCCCGTCCACTTCGGCGAATATCCGCCCGGCTTCGACCAGTGCCTCGAGATCGTCGAAACCGCACACGGCGGTCACCCGGTGCGACGGGGCGGGGTGCAGACGCAGATCCAGCGCGGTGATCACACCCAGGGTGCCCTCCGCGCCGACGAACAGCGACGGCAAGTCATATCCGGTGTTGTCGCTGCGCACCCGGCTGTGCCGGCGCAGCACCGAACCGTCGGGGAGCGCCACGTCCAGACCGACGATCTGCTCGCCCATATTGCCGTAGCGCACCGTGCGCAACCCGCCGGCATTCGTCGAGGCCATCCCGCCGACGGTCGCGGTATCGCGCGCCGCGAGATCGACACCGAACACCAGGCCCGCAGCCGCCGCGGCGTGCTGCACCGCCGCCAGGCTTGCACCGGCACCGGCCACCACACGTCGTTCAACGACGTCGACATCGCTTATCGCGCAGAGCCTTTCGGTGGACAGCAACACATCGTCATGCTCGGGCACGGTGCCGGCCACCAACGAAGTACGACCGCCCTGCACGGTGACATGCGCCCCGGCGTCGCGACATATCCGCAGCACCTCGGCGACCTCGTACGCCGACCCGGGCCGCACCAGCGCGCTGGCCTGACCCCGATACCGGCCGGTGTGATCGATGCTGCGACCGGCCAGCACGTCAGCGTCGGTCACGACGTGGTTCGAGCCCACCAGGGCGGCAAGGCTCGCGAACATCATCCAGCGCTGAAGTCTTTGTGGTTCACGTCGGTCACCAGACCGCCATCCATGATGAACTCGCTACCCGTCGCGTAGGACGCGTCCTCGCTGGCCAGGAACACCACGAACGTTGCGACTTCGCGCGACTCGGCAGGTCGGCCGAGCGGGATCGTGACCATGTCCTCGGGCAGGTGCGCGGTCATCGGGGTCTTGATGAAACCTGGGTGCAGCGAGTTCACCCGGATGTTGAGCGGCGCAAGTTCCAGGGCCGCCGACTTGGTGATGCCACGCACCGCCCACTTGGAGGCGACGTACGGATGCACCATGGGCGCGCCGCGAATCCCCTCGATCGAGGACACGTTGATGATGGATCCGCCGCCGGCCTCGGTCATCGGGTCGACAACGGACCGCATGCCCAGGAACGTGCCGGTCAGGTTGACGTCGAGAACCTGCTGCCATTTGTCCATCCGAAATGCCCGCAACGGACCGGCCGCGACGATGCCCGCGTTGTTGACCAGTACGTTGAGCAGCCCGAATTCTTTGATCGCCGTCGCGACCGCGGCTTCCCACTGGTCGAGTTGGGTCACGTCGAGGTGCACGTAGCGTGCCGCGTCGCCGAGTTCGGCGGCCAGCGCATTCCCCTCGTCGTCACGGATGTCACCGATCACCACCTGGGCGCCTTCGGCCACCAGCAGCCGAGCATCTTCGGCGCCCATTCCGCGGGCACCGCCGCTGATCAGTGCGACCTTGCCCTCGACCCGTCCTGGTCGTTCCATTGCAGCGAGTTCCTTTCGGTTTAAGTGACCACGAGATCGTTCGGCTTGAACAGAGCCTTTCCAGTGACCAGCGGCAGGTCCAGCGTGCTCCGGATGCCGGGCGGCGCCGCGAGGACATCGGGGATGGAATTGACGATCCGCCCGGCCGCGCCCGCGATGGCAGCATGGTTGTGATCGCCCTTGCGACTGGTCGGCACGATGTCCACGGCGTAAGAGGGCTCTCCGGTTATCTCGACGCGGTAGGAGCCGGTGCCTGCCGCGGGCTGGGGCAAGTCGGGCCGCAGGTCGGGTCGTAGCCGGGTGATGTGCTCGATGACGATGGCGGGGTGGCCATTGACCATGCCGCGGATCTCGAATTGCAGCACGGCCACGGTGCCCTTGGCGACGTGGCCGACCGCGATGTCGAAGTCTTCCGGCGCCGGCTCACGCTGGTAGGACTCGACGATCTGGTCGACCTCGATGCCCAGGCCTGCCGCGAGCTGCCTGATCGCCGTTCCCCAGGCGATGCTGAGCACCCCCGGTTGCAGCAACATGGGAATCTCGTCCATCGGCCGGGCGAACCCCATATAGTTCATGACCTCTGCGCCGTCGTAGCTGGCGTAGTCGTGGATCTCCATGCAGCGCACCTGCTCGAAGCGCTGACAGGTGCTCGCTAGCGCGACCGGGATGAGATCGTTGATGAACCCGGGGTCGACACCGGTGATGAAGATGCTCGAATTGCCTTGCTGTGCAGCGGCTTCTACCCGACCGATGTACTTGTCCGGCATCACACCCCACGGATACTGCAGCAACCCCGGTGACGACCCCACCACGTTGATGCCGGCGGCCAAGATCCGCATCACGTCGGCCATCGCCTCCGGTATCCGGGTGTCGCCCATCGCGCAGTAGACGACGCACTCCGGTTGGGTGGCAAGCAGTTCGTCGAGGGTGTGCACGGCTTTGATGCCGGTCTCGACGGGAGAATCCAGGCCGAGACCGCACAGTTCGCCGGCGTCGCGGCCGACCTTTTCCGGGGTCGAGACGCACACGCCGGTCAGTTCGAACTGTGGGTCGGCGATGAGTTGGGCCAGCGCCAGCCCACCGACATTTCCGGTGCCCACATGGGCGACACGAATCGCCATCAGTGTCCTCCATCCCCAGGTGCAACGCTGCAACTTTTCTAGACAGTAGTCCATAATTTTATGAGGGATGCAGCGGCACTATGGTTGATTTGTGTCGCAGCGTGAGGACGTGAAATTCACCTCTGGTAACGACCGGATCAGCGCCTGGTTGTACCGGCCCGAGCAGCCAGACGGCCCTGTACCCCTGTTGGTCATGGCACACGGTCTGGGCGCGGTGCGCACGATGCGGTTGGACGCCTACGCCGAACGGTTCAGCGCGGCTGGCTTTGCGTGCCTGGTGTTCGACTACCGCCACTTCGGCGACAGCGAGGGCGAGCCGCGCCAACTGCTCGACATCGACACGCAACTCGCTGACTGGGCAGCAGCAGTCGCATATGGGCGGACCGTGGCCGGCACTGACCCGAATCGGATCGCCCTGTGGGGTACCTCTTTTGGCGGCGGCCATGTGATCGCTTCGGCGGCCCGGCTACCGGGTATCGCCGCTGCGGTGGCACAGTGCCCGTTCACCGACGGGTTCGCCTCGATCGGCGCGATCAACCCGGTGACCGCCTCGCGAGTCACGGCACGCGCCGTGCGTGACATCGTTGCGGGGCGACGAGGCAAACCTCCGGTGATGATCCCGACGGCGGGCAGGCCGAACGAGGTCGCGTTGATGACCGCGCCCGATGCGTACTCGGGATACCTGCGCCTGGTCCCGGATGGGGTTGAGCTGCGTAACGAGGTGGCCGCCCGTATCGGATTGAAGGTGCTGGTCTACCGGCCGGGGCGCAGCGCTGCCAAGATCTCCTGCCCGATCCTGTTCTGCGTGTGCGAGAGCGACACAGTGGCACCGGCCGCCGCGACCCTGCGACACGCGGCCAAAGCACCGCGGGGCGAAATCAAAACCTATCCGGAAGGCCATTTCGCGATCTACGTCGACGAGGCGTTCGAACGCGTGATCGCCGACCAGATCGCCTTCTTGCATAAGCATTTACACATCACGACTTAGCTCCATGGTCGCGACCCGCTGCACTCGGCTGCACCGCGTTTGCGATAACGACTTAGGCGCAAGTTAAGAAGCTTGCCGAAACGCCAGACTTCCCGCCTGCACCGCTCTACTCTCTGTTGAAACCTAATACCCGCGGTTTCGGGTAGTTCGAGGTGGACCGGGACGGGGGTCCGGTCGTCGGGAAGGACGGGGAAAATGTCGTATCTGGTTACTGCGCCTCAGACATTGGGGGCAGCAGCGACCGACCTGGACGGTATCGCCGCGGCGATTCAGGAAGCCAACGCCGCCGCGGCCGGCCGGACATCCGGCCTCGCGGCTGCGGCCGGCGACGAAGTGTCTGAGGCAATCGCCAGTCTTTTCAACACGTTCGGCGACGAATACCAGGCAATCACCCGACAGACGGCGGCGTTCCAGAGCGAGTTCACCCTCGCGCTGACCAACGCGGCGAATGCCTACGCGCTGGCCGAGGCCACCAATGGCGCTCTACTCAACGGCGCGGCGCAGTCCCTGCTGGGGCAGACTCCGACTGCGGCAGCAGCCCCCGCAGCCACCGTCGCGCTGATCATGGGTGGCACCAACAATCCACTGCCAACGATCGAGTACATCGACGACGTCTACGACAACTACATCCGTCCGCTCCTTGGCCCGATCCAACGGTTTGGCGTGTTCACCCCGGAGCAGTTCTGGCCGGCGACACCGAATCTCAAAGGCAATCTGACCTACACGCAGTCCGTCGGCGAAGGCGTGCGACTGCTGAACAACGCGATCAATCAACAACTCGCGCTCAACAACGACGTGGTGGCGTTCGGATATTCGCAGAGCTCCTCGATCATCAACAACGAGATCCTCAACCTGATGGCGACCGGTTCACCACATACCGACAGCCTGTCCTTCATTCTCGCCGCCGCGGGTAACAACCCCAATGGCGGAATCCTGTCCCGCTTCCCCGGCTTCTATCTGCCGATCCTGGACGTGCCGTTCAACGGCGCGCTGCCGGCGAACAACCCGTACCAGACCACCTTCTTCACAGCGCAATACGACGGAATTGCGCACGCCCCGCAGTACCCGCTCAACGTTCTGTCGGACGTCAACGCCCTGATGGGCTACTTCTTCGTGCACGGAAATTACCCGACGCTGGACGTGACCCAAGCGGTGCACTTGCCGACATCGCCTGGCTATGCGGGGAACACCCAGTACTACATGTTCCTGACCCAGGATCTGCCTCTCGTGCAACCGATTCGAAACATTCCCTACGCCGGGCCGGTGCTCGCCGACCTCATCCAGCCGCAACTGCGGGTGCTGGTCGACATGGGCTACTCCGACTACGGCTACGCGGACCTGCCCACGCCCGCTGGGCTGCTGGCCGTTCCCAACCCGCTCAATGTCGCGTACTACCTGGGCAAGGGATTCCTCCAGGCACCGCACGGCGCGGTGGTGGAGATCGGGGTGCAGGCCGGACTGTTGGCCCCCGAAAACCCGTACTTCCCGGACGCCTATCCCTGGGTTCCGTCACTCAACCCGGGACTGAACTTCTATTTCGGCCCGGGTATCAGCCAGCCTCCTGTCACGGCGCTGTCGACGCTCGCGGGTGGGCTCGGCGGATTGCTGCACATCATTCCGCCCGTCTTCAACTAACCAGTACGCAATATGTCCTACCTGCTCACTGCCCCAGAATCACTCGCGGCAGCGGCTTCCGACGTGGGCGGCATCGGCGCGGCCATCGCGGAGGCGAACGCCGCGGTGGCCACCCAGACCTCCGCGCTTGCCGCCGCGGCCGGCGACGAGGTGTCGGCGGCAATCGCGGGTCTGTTCAACGCCTACGGCGACGAATACCAAGCCGTCGTCAAGCAGGCCACCGTGTTCGAGAGTCAGTTCACCCGGGCGCTGTTCGACGCCGCCAACAACTACGCGCAGGCTGAAAGCGCAGCGGTGCAGTTGCTGTCGGGACGGCCGGCGGCACTGGCGCCTACTTCCGGTGGCGGCGCGACTGGACTACTAGCCCCGCCGTCGGCGCTGCTGGCCAACCCGATCACCGCGTTGATCATGAGCGGCACCGGCAGCTCGGTCCCGACCGCCAGATACATCAACCTGATCAACGCCAAATACATCCAGCCGTCGTTCGCAGGTGCGATCCCTCAGGGTCTGACGACGCCCGAGCAATTCTGGCCGCTGACGCCCCAACTCGGGAACCTGACGTTCGACCAGTCGGTGGCCAAAGGGGTGACGATCCTCGACGCCGCAATCAAAGCCGAACTGCTCGGCGGCAATCATGTGGTCACCTTCGGGTTCTCGCAGAGCGCCTCGATCGTCCACCAGGAGATCGTCAACCTGATGGCGGCCGGCGCACCCAACCCGAACGACCTGGCCTTTACGATGATCGGCTCGCCGAACAACCCGGTCGGCGGCATCCTCGCCCGCTTCCCAGGTTTCTACGTCCCCATTCTGGACGTCTCATTCACCGGCGCGACCCCGGCGAACACCCCGTACGAAACAGCCATCTACACGGCCCAATACGACGGCATTGCCCACGTTCCGCAATACCCGCTCAACATCCTGTCGGACCTCAACGCCTTCATGGGCTACATGTACGTGCACAACGTGTATCCGACGGTCACGCCGGCAGAACTTGCCAACGCGGTGGCGCTGCCGACGTCGCCGGGCTACACCGGCAACACCCAGTACTACATGCTGCTGACCCAGGATCTGCCGCTGGTGCAACCGATCCGGAACATCCCGTTCGTGGGTCCCCCCTTGGCCAACCTGGTCCAACCACAGCTGCGAGTGTTGGTGGACCTGGGTTACGGCGATTACGGGGTCGGCGCCAACTATGCCGACATCCCCACCCCGGCCGGGTTACTCCAAGTTCCCAACCCGTTCACCACGGGCTACTACCTGGCGAAGGGAATGCTGCAGGGACCGTACGCCGCCGGGGTGTCGATCGGCGAGGAACTCGGCCTCTGGGGGACGGAATACTATCCGGACAGCTACCCCTGGGTGCCGTCGGTGAACCCCGGCCTGAACTTCTTCATCGGTCAGCCGCAGGTAACGGAACTGTCGATTCTCAGCGGCGGCCTCGGCGATCTGCTGCGCAACATTCCGCCCGTCTTCAACTGACAGGTACTGACGCCCGTCACGGCCCCAGCGGAGCAGTGGTGCGGATTGTCTCGTCACGAATCAGTCCGCGCAGCAGCGCGGTGCTGAACTCGGCGGCGATCTCCTTGGCCGTGCGCCGTCCGCTCGGCCGCAGCCAGCGGTAGCTGCCCAGCGTCATCCCGATGTAGCCCAGCGCCAGCACGTGCGAGTCGCATTCGTAGAACTCCCCGTTGGCGATGCCACGGTCGATCAGGCCGTGCACGTGCTCGTAGACCTGAACTTCCTTCTCCCGCACCTCGGCGACCTGTTCGCTGGTGAACCATTCGGTGATGTAGGGCTGCTCCTGGAAGTAGACGGCGGCCCGTTCGGGGTTGCCGGCAATGCCCGTCAGCAATCGAATCGTGTACTGGTAGAGCGCCTCCCGGGCGGTCCAGGACGGGTCATCGTGCACGGCGGCCAGGGTGCCCTCGGCGGCCTGGCGATAGATGTCGAACAGGATCAGCGCTTTGCTCGCGTAGTAGTGGTACACCGTCGCCTTGTTGAGTCCGATCACGTCGGCGACATCGTCCATCCGGGTGCCGTGATAACCGCGGCCCGCGAACAGCTTCGTGGCGACCGCCAACAACTCCTCGCGGCGCGAAAGGCCACTTTCGGATGGCATGTGATGACCCCAATCAGAACTCTTACCAATCAACTGGTTGGACAGTTTAGGCAAGACCGCGCCTGTCGCCCCGACGCGGATAGGACTAGACTCCGGTGACAGACCTGAAGATGGGGTCGGTCGCGACGTTGAGAGGTGGAGTATGGACCCGAGTCCGGACTACGACGGCAGCGACGAAATCGAGTTCTTCTTCGGGTATCTCACCTGGGGCCTGCGCGGTGTCGAGTCCGGCAACGGCTACCCGCCGCCGGCCTACCCGCCCGTCTAAGCCGCCTTTTTACAGCGCTTTCAGTTCCTCGGCGACCGCGGTCACCGACTTTTTCGCATCCCCGAACAGCATGCTGGTGCCCTCGCCGTAGAACAGCGGGTTGTCGATGCCTGCGAATCCCGAGTTCATCGAACGCTTGAGCACGATGACCGACCTGGCCTTGTCCACGTTCAGGATCGGCATGCCGTAGATCGGGCTGGAGGCGTCGTTGCGGGCCGCCGGGTTGGTGACGTCATTGGCGCCGATGACGATCGCGACGTCGGTGCGGCCGAACTCGTCGTTGATGTCGTCCATGTCCTTCATGGCGTCATAGTCGACTTCGGCCTCGGCCAGCAGAACGTTCATGTGGCCCGGCATCCGGCCTGCGACCGGGTGGATTGCGTACTTGACCTCGACGCCCTTGGCTTCCAAGAGCGCGGCCATGTCCTTGACGGCGTGCTGCGCCTGGGCGACCGCCAGGCCGTAGCCCGGCACCACGATCACCTGGTTGGCGTAGGCCATCTGGATCGCCGCATCCGCAGCCGAGGTCGCCTTGACGGTCTTGTCGCCGCCGTCGCCGCCACTGGGCGCCACGCCGCCGCCACCGAAGCCGCCCGCGACGATCGCCGGGATCGACCGGTTCATCGCCTTGGCCATCAGGTTGGTCAGGATGGAACCGGACGCGCCGACGATCATGCCCGCCACGATCATGGCGGTGTTGTTCAGCGCCAGGCCCGCCGCCGCTGCCGACACACCGGTCATGGCGTTCAGCAGTGAGATGACGACCGGCATGTCGGCGCCACCGATGGGCAGCACCACCATCAGGCCCAGCACACCGGCAGCTCCGAGCAGCCCGATCATGTACCAGATCGAGACCCCACCTGAGCCGGGATGCGCGTCCAGGCCGATCACCACGGCAGCCGCAACGGCCGCAATCAGCAGCACCAGGTTGATCGGCTGCTGCAGCTTCCCAAAACCAATCGGCTTGCCGTCGATGATCTCCTGCAGCTTGCCGAACGCGATGATCGATCCCCAGAACGAGATCGAGCCGATGATCGCGGCGAACAGCGAGGCGACCACGATGTGCACGGTCGGCGACTCACCGTGTTGGAACGCCGAAAAGCCCTTGGTGTCGATGAACTCCGCGAGCGCGATCAACGCGACGGTCCCACCGCCGACGCCGTTAAAGAACGCGACCAACTGCGGCATCGCGGTCATCTTGGTCAGCCGGGCCGGCGGGACGCCGAGCACGATGCCGACAACCAGGCCGGCGATGATCAACAGCCACGACTCGGTGTGCCGGATCTTGATGAACGTGGCCGCTACGGCCAACGTCATGCCCACCGCGGCGATCAGGTTGCCGCGCACCGCGGTCTTGGGTCCGGTCAGCCCCATCAAGCCGTAGATGAACAGCGAGAACGAGATGATGTAGAGGCCGATCACCAGGTAGTTCATTTAGCAGCCTCTTCAGATTTGGCAGGAAGTGCCTTCTTCTTGCCCTTGAACATGCCCAGCATCCGGTCGGTGACGATGAAGCCACCGATGACGTTCAGGGTTCCGAACACCACCGCGACGAACAGCACGATCTGTACCGCCAGCGACGGGTGCTCGACCTCGCCGAACACCACCAGGGCGCCGAGCACGACGATGCCGTGGATGGCGTTGGTGCCCGACATGAGCGGCGTGTGCAGCGTGTTGGGCACCTTGGAAATCACCGCGAACCCGACGAACCCGGACAGCACCAGGATCGCGAGATTGGCCAATAGTTCGTCGTACATCCCTAAGCGTCCTTCCCGCGGGTCACACATGAGTCCGCGATGACTTCGTCCTCGAAGTCGGGTGCCAGCTTGCCGTCGGAAATCAGCAGGTCCAGCAGGGCCGTGATGTTCTTGCTGTAGAGCTCGCTGGCGTGCTCGGGCATAGTGGCCGGCAGGTTGAGCGGGGACGCGATCGTGACGTCGTGTTTGACGACGGTCTGGCCGGGCTCGGTGAGCTCGCAGTTGCCGCCGGTCTCGCCGGCCAGGTCTACGACCACGCTGCCGGGCTTCATCGCCTCCACCGCCGCGGCGGTCACCAGCCTGGGTGCCGGGCGACCCGGAACCAGCGCGGTGGTGATGACGACGTCGAAACCGCTGATCGCCTTTTCCAGCGCCTTCTGCTGCTGCGCGCGCTCCTCGTCGGTCAGCTCGCGGGCGTACCCACCCTCACCGGCCGCATCGATGCCGACATCCAGCCACTGGGCACCCACCGAGCGGACCTGGTCAGCCACCTCAGGGCGCACGTCGTAGCCGGTGGTCCGGCCGCCCAGCCGCTTGGCCGTCGCCAGCGCCTGCAGGCCGGCCACGCCGACGCCCAGCACCAGCACGGTGGCGGGCTTCACGGTGCCGGCCGCGGTCGTCAGCATCGGGAAGAACCGGGTGGACTCCGACGCAGCGAGCAGCACGGCCTTGTATCCCGACACATTGCCCTGCGACGACAACGCGTCCATGGCCTGCGCCCGCGAGATTCGCGGGATGGCCTCGAGCGCGAACGCCTGCACACCCGCCTGCTTCAGCGCGCCGATCGAGTTCTCGGCGTTGCGGGGCGCCAGGAAGCCGATCAACGTTTGACCGCTGTGCAGCTTGCCGACTTCCTCGGTGCTCGGCGGGGCCACCTTGACCACGATGTCGGCGGCCCAGGCATCCCCGATGGTGGCGCCGGCTTCGGTGTAAAGGTGATCCGGCAGTAGGGCCCGTTCGCCCGCGCCGGATTCGACCACCACCGCGACGCCACTGTTGACCAGTGCTGCGACCGCCTTGGGTACCAGCGCAACGCGCCGCTCGTCGGCTCCGGATTCGGCGACCACCCCGACTTTGACGAGTACAGTCTGCGCATCTGTCATGGCGCGTACATCTACTTTCCGTACTTTTCCGTACAGTTCCCGCTGACGCTCTGGCTTTGATTGCTCAGACACCGTACCTGGCAGTACCCGCGGTCCCGCAAACGTCGCTACCAGAGTGGGAATTCCTGGCCGTGCTCCTCGACCGGCCGCGGGCCGAAGATGCGTCGCTCCGATTCGGTAATCGGAACGTCATTGATGCTGGCCTCACGGCGCGCCATCAGCCCCTGCGGGGTGAATTCCCACAGCTCATTGCCGTAACTGCGGAACCACTGGCCCGCGCGGTCATGGCATTCGTATTGGAAGCGCACCGCGATGCGGTTTTCGTGAAAACTCCACAGGCTCTTACGCAGCGAGTAATCGAGCTCACGTTGCCACTTACGAGTGAGGAAGGCGACGATTTGCTCCCGACCGACGACGTGCTCGGCGCGGTTTCGCCAGTCCGAGTCGACGGTGTACGCCAGACTCACACGCTCGGGGTCACAGGTGTTCCAGGCGTCCTCGGCTGCTTGGACTTTCTCCTGTGCGGATTCCAGCGTGAACGGGGGAAACGGGGCGCGGGATTCGGTCATAACGGTTGTCATATCGTGGCGGACATGGACTTCGCAATGTCGGCTAAAGCCAGCGACTATCACAAACGACTGACCGACTTCATGACGGAGCACGTCTTCCCCGCGGAGGCCGATTACGACAAGTTCCGCCACGAGGCCGGCCAGGGCGACCACACCGTGCCGCCGGTCATCGAGGAACTCAAGGTCAAGGCCCGCGACCGCGGCCTGTGGAACCTGTTCCTGCCGGACGAGTCGGGGTTGACCAACCTCGAATATTCGCCGCTCGCCGAGCTCACCGGCTGGAGTCTCGAACTCGCCCCGGAAGCGCTGAACTGCGCCGCGCCGGACACCGGCAACATCGAGACCCTGCACCTGTTCGCCACCGAACAACAGCGCAGGGACTGGCTCGAGCCGTTGCTCAACGGCGAAATCCGCAGTGCCTTCTCGATGACCGAACCGGCAGTGGCCAGCAGCGACGCCCGCAACATCGAAACCTCGATCGTGCGCGACGGCTCCGACTACGTGATCAACGGCCGTAAATGGTGGACCTCAGGTGCGGCGGACCCGCGCTGCAAGATCCTCATCGTGATGGGCCGCACCAACCCGGACGCGGCCAGCCACCAGCAACAGTCCATGATCCTGGTCCCGATGGACACCCCGGGTGTGAACGTTGTCCGCTCGACCGGCGTGTTCGGCTGGCAGGACCAGCACGGCCACTGCGAGATCATCTACGACAACGTCCGGGTGCCGGCCACGAATCTGCTCGGCGAAGAGGGCGCCGGGTTCGCGATCGCGCAGGCCCGGCTGGGCCCCGGACGCATTCACCACTGCATGCGCGCCCTCGGTGGGGCCGAACGGGCGCTGGCGCTGCTGGTGCACCGGGCCAACAACCGGATCGCGTTCGGCCGCCCACTGGCCGACCAGGGTCTGGTCCAACAAGCAGTTGCCAAGTCCCGCAACGAGATCGACCAGGCCCGGTTGCTGTGCGAGAAGGCGGCCTGGACCATCGACCAGCAAGGCAACCGAGCCGCCCATCTGCTGGTCTCGCAGATCAAGGCGGTGGCGCCGCAGGTGGCCTGCGACGTCATCGACCGCGCCATTCAGGTTCACGGCGCAGCGGGCATCTGCGACGACTTCCCACTGGCCCGGCTGTACGGCTGGCACCGGGCGATGCGCCTTTTCGATGGTCCCGATGAAGTGCATATGCGCACCATCGCGCGAAGCGAACTGGGCCGCGAACAGTCCGCACTCGCTGCGGCGGTCACCAACCATGGCTGAGAACTCCGCGAACCTGTCGGGTGCGTGGAACTTTCGCGATGTCGCGACCGAGACCAAGGGGCTGCGGCCCGGACGGCTGTTCCGGTCCAGTGAGTTGAGCAGCCTCGACGACGACGGCCGCGCCGCGCTCCGTCGGCTCGGGATCACTGACGTCGCCGACCTGCGCTCGACCCGCGAGGTCAATAGGCGTGGCCCGGGCCAGGTCCCCGATAGCGTCGACGTTCACCTGTTGCCCTTTCCCGACCTCGCCGACGATCAGGCCGCCGACGACGACGACGCACCGCACGAGACGGCGTTCAAGCGACTATTGGTCGAAGGCGAAACCGATGAGTCCGACGAGGCCATCGAGGCCAAAGCCGTGCAGTACATGACCGAGGAATATCGCGACTTCCCCATCCGCAACGGCGCCCAGCGCGCGGTACACCGCGTGTTCACCCTGTTGGCCGCGGGGCGTCCGGTGCTCACGCACTGCTTCGCCGGCAAGGACCGCACGGGTTTCGTGGTCGCAACGGTATTGGAAGCGGCGGGACTTGACCGCGACGACATCGTGGCCGACTACCTGCGTAGCAATGACGCGGTTCCGCAGCTGCGCAACAGGATCACCGACATGATCCAGCAACGCTCCGACGTCGAGCTGACTCCCGAGGTCGAGACGTTCACCAAAGCCCGACTCTCCGACGGTGTTCTCGGCGTCCGCGCCGAATACCTGGCCGCAGCCTGGCAGACCATCGACGAGTCGTTCGGATCGCTGGACGCCTACCTACGAGACGCGGGGATCACGGAGGACAGCGTCGAGCAACTGCGCGGCGCCCTGCTCAGCCACTAACGGCGGGACAGCTTCGCGAAATGGCTTTACCCTCAACGGATACGAAACCGGCTTAGCCAACGGGGCAAGTCTTAGAGGGGCAGCATTGTCATACCTAGTTGCGCAACCGCCGGCGCTGGCCGCGGCTGCCACGCAGTTGTCGGGAATCGGTTCAACGATCGGCGATGCGGCCGCGGCGGCGGCCACTCCGACAACGACGATCATGTCCGCCGCTGCGGACGAGGTGTCGGCGGCGATCGCCGACTTCTTCGGCGGGCACGGGCAGCAATTCCAGTCGGCCAGCACACAACTCGCATCGTTGTACGACGGGTTCGTCTTCAGGCTGACCGCCGCGGTGGACTACTACGGGAACGCCGAATCGATCAATACTGCGACCCTGATCCAGGGCGCGACGACTGGACTCTTCGAACCGACGTCACCGCCCGTCGTGCCCGCAGTGTTCGCCCAGAACACGGCGATCGTCATGGGTGGCACCGGAATGCCGATACCGACGCCGACCTACCTGGCCGCCATTCAGAATCTTTTCCTGCCACCCGGCGTGGTGGTCTCATCGCTGTTCACACCCGAGCAGCTTTACCCGATCACCGGTGTCAAGTCACTGGAATTGGCGCCCTCGGTGCAGCAAGGTCTGCAAATCCTGGACACCGCCGTCTGGGGTCAAATCAATGCCGGAAATCACGTCACGGTTTTCGGCTATTCCCAGAGCGCCATTATCTCTTCGCTTTTGATGGAGCATTACATTTCACTAGGTCCGAATGCTCCGGACCCGAGCCAGCTCGGTTTCATCCTGACCGGCAATGAGATGAACCCCAACGGCGGCATCCTGGCCCGCATACCGGGGCTGAACATCTCTACCATCGGCCTGCCGTTCTACGGCGCCACTCCGGACGGCCCATACCAGACGACGACATACACCCTCGAATACGACGGTTTCGCCGACTTTCCGCGGTACCCGCTCAATGTGCTTGCCGACCTCAACGCCATTTTCGGCATTGTCACCGTGCACACCACATATGCGTACCTGACGCCGGACCAGGTCGCGTCGGCCGTCCAGCTGCCGACACAGGGGCCCACGTCGAGTACCTACTACATGATCAGAACACCGGAGTTGCCGCTACTGGCTCCCCTGCGGGCCATCCCGGTCATCGGACACCCCATTGCGGCGCTGATCGAGCCGGACCTGCGGGCTTTCATCAACCTCGGCTACGGCGACCCGAACTACGGCTATTCGACCAGCCCCGCGAACGTGCCCACCCCGTTCGGGCTGTTCCCGGAGGTGGGCTCGGACATCGTCGCCGGCGCGCTGGTCGCCGGAACCCAGAAGGGCATCAACGATTTCTTGGCGGTCACACCCACCGCGCTGACCACTGCACCGAAGATCCAACCGCCGGCGTTCCCACCGCTGACCCAACAGCACACACCCGCGGCGCCGCCCGGGATACCCGCAACGCCGGTCAACATCGCCAACACGCTGGGCTCGGTCGTCTCGACCGGCTATTCAGTGCTGCTTCCGACGGCAGATCTCGCCACGGCCTTTGTCACCACCATGCCTGCCTACGATCTGGACCTTTTCCTCAGCCAGCTTGTGCAGGGCCACATTAGGGGGGCAATCGAACTTCCGCTCGCCGCCACCGCCGGCCTGGGAGCCCTAGCCGGGATGATCGAATTGATTGCGCTGGTGGAAGCTGCGGCAGAAATCTCGCAGGACTTGCAGAGCTTGAGTTTCTGACAAAGCGGCTTCTACCACTTCGGCCGTTGCAACGTCAACCCGCCACGCGTATTTCAGTACGCACTCCTTTATTGGACAAAACTTCAATAGGCTCTCGAAGGTTGTCCGATTCGGCGAACTTCAGCCGAATTGCGAAAACGGCAGACAAGATGCTTGCCATTGTCATACGCTGACGATCCGTTCGGGTTGGAAGAATGCTGAATCACGGGGGTCAGGCCAATGTCGACTTTGTTTGCCCAGCCACAGTTCTTTACCGCGGCGGCCGCGGACATCCAAAGCATCGGCACATCGGTGGCCGACGCAACCGCCGCCGCGGCAGCGCCCACATCCGGCGTGCTGGCTGCGGCCGCGGACGAAGTCTCGGCGGCAATCGCGAATCTTTTTGGCGCGCATGGCCAAGCGTTCCAGGCCGTGTCCAGCCAGATCGAGGCATTTCAGTCCCAATTCCAACTGAACCTGTCCGCGGCAGCGAACGCGTACGTGCAGACCGAGGTCGCGGCTACGGCGGCCCTGCAGGGAGCGCTGGCCGCGCCGACCGCCGCCGCGACGGCAGCCTCTGTTCCCTTCAACGCCCTTGACGTGGTCGTCTACATCGGCCCGACCGGTGTGCCGATACCGCCGCCGGAGTATGCCACCGCCGCGAATAACCTCTACATCCGAACGGTGACCGCGCTTACCGATATTCTCTACACGCCCGAAGAGTTGTATCCGATTACCGGCGTCCGGAGTCTGACGCTGAACCAGTCGGTGGTCGAGGGTATTCAGATACTTAACAATTACGTTCAGGGCCAATTAGGCATCGGCAATTCCGTTACCGTTTTCGGTTACTCACAAAGCGCGATCATCGCCTCGCTCTACATGCAGCAACTCGCGGCCATGGGCAACCCAATTCCGGTGGGCGACCTCAACTTCGTGCTGGTCGGCAACGAGATGAACCCCAACGGCGGGCTACTCTCGCGTTTCCCGAACTTGACGCTGCCCACCCTGGGCCTGACGTTCTACGGCGCCACCCCTTCCAACACGCCATACGAAGTGGCCATTTACACCCAGGAATACGACGGTTTCGCCGACTTCCCACGGTATCCGCTCAACTTCGTCTCCGACCTCAATGCCGTCCTCGGTATCGCCACCGTGCACACCAAGTATTTGAATTTGACGCCCACCCAGATCAATAACGCCATCACGTTGCAGACGTCACCCGGTTACACCGGCAACACCAGTTACTACATGATCGAAACCGAAGAGTTGCCGCTGCTGGCACCGGTGCGCGCGCTTCCTTTCATTGGAAAGCCACTGGCAGCCCTGATCGAGCCCAGCTTGGAAGTTATCGTCAATTTGGGTTACGGCGATCCCTACCACGGTTACTCGACGAGCTACGCGGACGTGCAAACCACCTTCGGCTTGTTCCCCGAGGTCGCCCCCACCACCCTCGTCGAGGCGTTCAGCGGAGCAGGCACTCAAGGTCTGCACGACTTCAACACCGAGTTGACCGCACTGTCTGCACACCCGACGAGGGACTTGCCGGTCTTCGCAACGCCGACGGCCGCGGACGTGGTCACCAAGTTGTCCGCGCTGCCGGGACCGGAGAAGATCGTGAACGCGGTCGCGACCATCGCATCGACCGACTACGCCACCCTGCTTCCGCTGACGGACACCCTGGTCGCGTTCGGCACCACGCTGCCCCTGTACGACGCCCAGTTGTTCGTATCCCAACTCGCGCAGGGCAACCTGATCAATGCCATCGGGTATCCCATCGCGGCCGACGTGGGTCTGGCCACCGTCGCGGGCATCGTCCAGTTCCTGGTCTTCTCGAAGGCCATCGAGCAGAACATCCAGGTGATTCAGTCGCTCATTCCCTGACCGGTTTGTGCCGTTGGCGTTAAACGCCGGACAGCACAACAAGATCCGTCTACGCTTGCGCAAGTTGTCGTAGAGGGTCTTGGGAAGGAATCGTGCCGATGTCATTTTTGCTGGCTGAGTCACAGGCGTTGGCGGCAGCCGTCGCGGACATCGAGGGAATCGGTTCTTCGATCGGTGCAGCCAGTGCCGCTGCGGCCGGGCCGACGTCGACGGTGTTGGCGGCGGCAGGTGACGAAGTCTCGGCGGCCATCGCGAATCTGTTCGGCGGCTACGGCCTGGAATACCAGTCGGTGCTCAACCAGGCGGCGGCATTTCAAGGCAAATTCCAGCAGTCGCTTGCCGCTGCCGGAAATGCCTACGGCCTGGCCGAGGCCGCCGGCGTTGCGGCCTTGCAGAACACCCTCGGAGCGCCCGCCGCACAGGCCGCACCCGCCGCGGTGACACTGCCGCCGTTCACGGCGAACCAAGTCCAGTTGATCTTCGGCGGGACCGGGGTTCCGATACCGACGCAAAAGCTGATCGATGGTGCGGAGAGTCTCTACATCCGCGCCGGGACGCTGTTGAACCCGTTGGGAATCAACACACCTGAGCAGTTGTATCCGCTGACCGGTGTCCGGAGCCTGTACTTCACCCAGTCGGTCGACGAGGGCGTGCAGATCATGCACCAATCGATCATGAGCCAGATCGCCGCCGGTAAAACGGTGACGGTTTTCGGCGTCTCGCAGAGCGCGGTGATGGCGTCGCTGGAAATGCAAAACCTGGCGGCCATGGGAGCCAATGCGCCGCTGGCGAGCCAGCTCAATTTCGTGCTGACCGGCAACGAGATGAATCCCAATGGTGGCCTGCTTTCCCGCTTCCCCGGCCTGTCCATGCCCAGCCTCGGGCTGGACTTCTATGGTTCGACTCCGTCGAACACGATCTACCCGACCGCCAACTACACGCTGGAATACGACGGCTTCGCGGACTTCCCGAAGTACCCGATCAACCTGCTGGCCGACCTCAATGCGGTTGCGGGCATCGTCTTCGTGCACCCCACCTATTTCAGCCTGACGCTCGACCATGTGAACAGCGCAATCCAGTTGCCGACGTCGCCGGGCTACAACGGCGTCACGAGCTACTACGTGATTCCCACCGAGCATCTGCCACTGCTGCAACCGCTGCGTGCGATACCCGTGATCGGCAACCCCCTGGCCAACCTGATCGAGCCGGACTTGAAGGTCCTGGTCAATCTGGGCTACGGCGACCCGTATCACGGCTACTCCACGAGCTACGCGGACCAGCCGACTCCGTTCGGCCTGTTCCCGGAGGTCGCTCCGGGCACCGTCCTCAACGCCCTGTCCGCGGGGACCCAGCAAGGAATCCAGAACTTCTCCGCCGATATGTCGCAGCTGATGGCACAGCCGCCAGGACTGCCGACGCTCACTGCCCCGAGCCCGCCGACGGGTGGAACACTCACGCTCCCGTCGCCGGAGAAGGTCGTGAACGTGGCCGCCTCGATCATCTCGACCGACTACGCCGTGCTGCTCCCCGCTGCGGACATCGCCACCGGCCTGGTCACCTCGGTGCCCTTGTACAACGCGCAGCTCTTCGTCCAGCAACTCGCGCAGGGCAACCTACTCAACGCGATCGGATACCCGATTGCGGCCGACGTCGGATTGGGCACGGTCGCGGGTTCGGTTTATGCCCTCACGGTCATTGAGGCACTCGCCAACAACCTCAAAGACATCCAGAGCCTCGTAGCCTGACCGCCGGTTAATCACCGGCGCGAAACCTAAGACAGCCGGCTCCGTCCCGATATTGTTGTCCGCGTCAATTCGCGCGGTTGCCGGGGCTCGAGTAAAGGGTGATGTGGGTGTCGTACGTAGTTGCTGAGCCGCAGACACTGGCGGTAGCCGCCGCCGACATCGAGGGACTGGGCTCCGCGCTGAGTACCGCGAATTCCGCTGCGGCAAGCCAGATATCCGGATTGGCAGCGGCGGCCGGCGACGAGGTTTCGGCCGCCATCGCGGACCTCTTCGGCGCCTACGGCCTGGACTACCAGGCGGCCGCCAGCCAGTTGCAGGCTTTCCACACCCAGTTCCAGCAGTCGCTGACCCAGGCAGCTAATGCCTACGCCGCAGCCGAGACGACCATCGCCGCCACGCTGGGTGCACCCGCGCCGTCGGCACCGCAGGCGACGCTCGCCACAATTCCGCCGTTTGCCGCAAACGACGTGACACTGGTGCTCGGCGGCACCGGGAATCCCATCCCGACGTTGTCCAATGTCGCTCGGGTCAACGCAAACTTCATCCGTACCGCCAACGCATTGCAGCGATTGGTGACGCCCGAGCAGTTGTACCCGGTCACCGGTGTCCGGAGCATGACGTTCGATGCGTCGGTTCAGCAGGGCATCACGATCATGGACAACGCGATCTACCAGCAGATCAACGCCGGAAAGTCGGTGACGATCTACGGCGTTTCGCAAAGTGCCGTAATCGCTGCCTTGGAAATGCGCAACCTGGCGGCGGGCACCTCGATCTTCGGCGCGACCCCACCGACGGCCGCGCAACTCAACTTCATCCTGACCGCCAACGAGATGGCCCCCAACGGGGGCATGCTCGCTCGATTCCCGGGCGTTACCCTGCCGGGCATCGGCCTGACCTTCTACGGCGCGATGCCCTCAGACACCATCTACCCCGTCGCCAACTACACGCTTCAGTACGACGGCTTCGCGGATTTCCCCCGGTACCCGCTCAATATCGTGTCGAACCTGAACGCGATGGCGGGGATCCTCTACGTGCACGGCACCTATGCGCAACTCACGCCCGCTCAGGTCGACGGGGCCATCCAGTTGCCGACGTCCCCGGGCTACACCGGCAACACCACGTACTTCATGATTCCCACCGAGAATCTGCCACTGCTGCAACCACTCCGGGCGCTGCCGGTGATCGGCGAACCGCTGGCGGAACTGATCCAGCCGAGCCTGAAGGTGATCGTCAACCTGGGCTACGGCGACCCGAACTACGGCTACTCGACGGGTTACGCGGACGTCCCGACCCCGTTCGGCTTGTTCCCGAATGTCCCCCCGCAGGCTATCGCCGATGCCCTGATCGCCAGTGGCCACGAGGGCGTGCACAACTTCCACGCCGAGATTCAGGAGATGGCCGCGCGCCCGGTTACCGTGCCGGTCGTACCGACCGCGGCCGACGTGGCGACAACGCTGACCCGGCTGCCATCACCCGAGCGGATCGTCAATACAGCCGCATCGATCATCTCGACCGACTACGCCGTCCTGTTGCCCACCGCAGACATGGCGCTGAGCTTGAGCACCAGTCTGCCGCTCTACGCTTCGCAATTGTTCGTCGAGCAACTGGCGCAGGGCAACCTGATCAATGCGATCGGATATCCAATCGCCGGCACTGCCGGTCTGGTCACCATCGGTGCCGGCTTGGAACTGCTCACCGTCGTGTCGGCGGTCAGCAGCAACGTTCGCGATATTCAGGCTCTGATCCCGTGACACGCCCTGGCCCTCAATGCGGCCACAAAGGTTGTACACACATAAAATTCGAAATGCCTATGCGTTTGGTCGGACCGTTCTAGTCTGACAAGGCCACGCTTTGCGACGACTCAGCCCCGCCGCGTCTTCGCACTCCTAGCAAGAAGAGGCATTTTGCCGAAATGCCCGGGCCCTGAAGGGAATACGCGATGTCGTACCTATCGACGCAACCGCAACTGATGACCGCAGCGGCCGAGAATCTGGCAGGCATCCAGTCGGCGGTCTCCGAGGCCAGCGCGGCCGCCGCCGGACCCACCACCGGTTTGGCGGCTGCCGCTGCCGATGAGGTATCGACGGCGATATCGAATTTGTTCGGCGCGTTCGGCCAGGACTACCAGGCGCTCATCAAGGAGGCCGAGGCCTACCACAGCGCGTTCGCTCAAGCCGTGAGCGCCGGTGCGAATGCCTACGGACAGGCCGAGGCGACGGCCGCATCGCTTTTGGGCGTGGGTGCCGCCGCCGGTCCCGCTGGACCGTCGGCGCAGACCGCGTTGCAGGGAGTGCAGTTCGGCATCATTATCGGCGGCAGTGGCACCCCGATACCTTCGGCGACCTACGTGAACCAGGTACTGCAGTATGTCAACCGGGCTTTCAATGTGCTGCCGGCCAATGCGCAGGCCCTGTTCACCCCCGAAGGGCTGCAGCCGATCTACACCGGGGTCAAGAGTCTGCCGCTGAACATCTCGGTGGACCAGGGTGTCCAGATCCTGGACAGTGCAATCAGGAACACCCTCACTGCCGGAAACAGCGTCTCCGTGCTGGGCTATTCACAGAGCGCGATCATCGCCTCGCTGGAAATGCGAAACCTGATGGCCAACCCGGCTTTGGCGCCGGCGCCGAACGAACTCGGCTTCACACTGCTCGGCAATCCCATGAATCCCAATGGCGGCCTATTCGCGCGCTTCGCCGGATTGACGCTGCCGAGCCTGGGCCTCGACTTCTATGGTGCGACGCCGCCGAACACGCCCTATCCCACCAATATCTACACGCTGCAGTACGACGGATTCGCAGACTTCCCGCGCTACCCGCTCAACATTATTTCCGACCTCAATGCCTTCTTGGGAATCCAGACGATTCACGGCATGTATCCGCGGCTTGACCCGGCAAATCTTCCCCCGGGTTACAACACAGTCACCTTGGCAGGGTCGGAATCCCTGACCGGCCAGGGCGAGACCAATTACTACATGATCACCCACCCGAACCTGCCGATCATGGCCCCGATAAAGGCCCTGCCGATCATCGGCGGCCCGCTCAACAGCCTGCTCGAGCCGAGCGTGCGGATTCTGGTCAATCTGGGCTACGGCGACCCGAACTACGGCTACTCGACGTCGCCGGCGAACGTGCCGACACCGTTCGGGGTGTTCCCGGACGTCAACTACTTCCAGGTCGGCGGCATGCTGGGTAGCGCAGCCGTACAGGGTGGCAACGCCTTCATGCATGACATGAGCGCGATGATGACCCCGTCGGCCGAGAGCCTCCCGGCAGCGTTCGCGGCGGCCGTCCACAACGGCTCAACGGCTGCGACCAACGTCCTGGCCGCGGCGCCGACGTCGGCCAACGACGTCATCAACGCGCTGAAGACCGCGAACTCAACCGTCGTCAACGGGATCACCAGCGCGACGTCGAACGCGTACGCGGTGTTGCTGCCGACGGCGGACATCGCAAACGCGGTTGTCACCTCGATGCCGTCCTACGACGTCAACCTGTTCCTGGACGGCGTGGAGCAAGTGCTCGACGGCAATGTCACCGGCGGGCTCACCTACGCGTTCGGCGCTCCGCTGGCCGCGAACACAGCAATCCTGACGCTTGCCGGTGGGTTCCAGGTCATAGTCCTGCTCAACACGGTCGAGGCGATTCTCGGCATCGGATGATCGCCGCGATGTGTCTGGCTGAGACACGTTTTTACGCTTTCGTAAAAGCCCGTACAAGCTATTGAGCAAGCGTCTAATCTGACTGAAGTATTGCAAAGCAGTAACCCGGGGGGCCTCTTCGTAAAGGATGGGCCGGATGTCTTACTTGACCGTATCGCCGGATCTAATGGCAACTGCGGCAGCAAGTTTGGAGGAGATTCGTTCGGCGATCGGAGCGGCCAGCGCCGCTGCGACGCTCCCGACCACCGGCTTGGCGGCGGCCGCCGCCGACGAAGTGTCCCAAGCGGTCGCGGCCCTCTTCGGCACGTACGGAACGGAGTATCAGACGGTCGTCGGCCCGGTCGGCTCGCTGCAACAACAGTTCGCCCAGAAGGTGGCCGCCGGAGCGCTCGCGTATGCGCAGACTGAAACAGCGATCCAATCGCTGTTGAGCGGTGGCGGCGGAATCGGTGCCGCAGCGGCGGTCAACAACCTGATCCTGGGCGCCAGCGGATATCCCATACCGTCGCAGGAGTACATAGACGGAATCCCGGCATTGTTCGGTTTCCCGGCGGGCCTGAACATCGGCATCAATACGCCCGAGGGCTTATATCCGCTCACCGGCGTCAAGTCTTTGACTTTCGACGTGTCGGCGGCGCAGGGCGTCACGATCCTGAACGACGCAATTAATTCGGCGATTGCCTCCCCCGGCTATATCTCCGCCAACGTGTTCGGCTATTCCCAGAGTGCGGTCATCGCGTCGATGGAAATGGCAGCGCTCAACCCCCTTAATCTGCCGTATCCGCTCGGCACGTCCATCCAGGGACTGAACTTCACCCTCGTCGGAAATCCCGCCAATCCCAACGGTGGATTACTGTCCCGATTCCCCGGTCTGAGCCTTCCGAGTCTGGGACTGGACCTGTTCGGCACCGCGACCCCGGGCAATTCCTTCCCCACCAAGATCTACACAATCGAGTACGACGGCTTCGGCGACTTCCCGCAATACCCGCTCAATGTGTTTGCCGACGTCAATGCGTTCCTGGGCATCATCGAATTGCACGGCCACTATCCGTTCCTCACCCCCCAGCAGTTGACGCCGATCAGCATGGGCGGCACCGCCGTCGAATTGACGAATACGGTGGGCCCCACTCAGTCCCAGTACTTCATCATTCCGACCGAGCATCTCCCGTTGCTGTCGCCGCTGCGTGCCATACCGGTGATCGGAAGTCCGCTGGCAGCCCTGATCGAGCCCGACATGCGAGTCCTCGTCAACTTGGGCTACGGCAGCACCACCCAGGGCTGGTCACCCGATCCGCCCAATGTCGCCACCGGATTCGGCGTGATCCCGCCGGTTCCGCCAGGCGAGATCCTCGCCGCGTTCGGCACCGGCGCCCAAGAGGGCGTCATCGATTTCAACACCAGCCTTCGCACCGAGGTAGCGCCGCACTTCGCCAACCTGCCGACCACGGTTCCCGCTCAGCTGACATCGACGCTGGGAGCGGTGGCCACTACCGGGTCTGGGGTGCTGCCCACCCTGACGACGGCGGTGTCCTCACCGGAAGGCTTGATCGGCGCACTGCAGTCGGCGAATAGCTATGTGATCAATGGCATTACGACGTCTACGTCGGCGGCTTACGCCGCGGCGCTGCCCACGGTCGACATTGTGAATGCCGCGTTGACGTCGCTGCCGTCCTACAACGTCAACCTCTTCCTGGACGGCGTCGAGCAGATGATCGACGGAGACGTCGCCGGCGGCCTGGTTTACGCCCTGGGCGCTCCGATTTCCGCCAATGTCGGAATGTATACGCTCTTCGCCGGGTTCGAGGTTCGAGTCCTGCAGCACGCTGCATCCCAGATCGCCGCCGCCTGGACGGCGACACCACCCCCGACCCAATCAACCGGCCTACTAGGGCTCTAACACCACCTTGCCGAGCACGCCGCCGTCATCTAGGTACTGCAACGCCGCCGGCGCCTCGGACAACGGATAACGCTGCGGCGGAGGCGGTTTCAGGCCCAGCGCGACCAGCTGGTTGAGGCCTGACGAGAACAGCACCGCGGACCCGGGCACCTTGTTGAGGTACTCCCCCCAGGCGACGCCCAGCACACCGATGTTGCGCAGCAGCAGTCGATTCACGGTGAGCGTGGGCACGCTGCCCGCCGCGAAGCCGATCACCAGCAACTTGCCGTCGATGGCCAGCGCGCGAATCGCATCGTCGAAGGTCTTGCCGCCGATGGGATCGACGACGATATCCACCCCTTGGCCGTTGGTGTATTCATGCACCTGCTCGACCCAGCCGGCGGCTAGGCGCAGCACATGATCGGCGCCGAGCGCGGTGACGTAGTCCATCGCGGTTTCGCGGTGCACTACCGCGATCACCTTGCTGGCGCCCATCGCCTTGGCGATCTGAATGGCGGCAGTTCCCACTCCGCCCGCCGCACCGAGCACCAGCACCGTCTGCCCCGGGCGCAGCACGGCGCGCCGGGCCAACGCGAAATACATCGTGTTGTAGTTGACCAGCAGTGACACCGCTTCGGCGTCATCGAGTTCGGCCGGGCTACGGATCACATGGGAGGCCGGCACGGCCACCTGCTCGGCATAGCAACCGAGCACGCCGTACGCCGAAACTCGTTCGCCCACTCGGAAACCCGAGTCGGCGGGTGCCGAACGCACCACGCCGGCGGTTTCCATGCCCGGCACGAATGGCGGTGGCAACTTCAGTTGGTACTTGCCCTTGGTCAGGAGCAGATCCGGAAAACACACCCCTGCGGCACGTACCTCGATGACGATTTTGCCACCGCCATCGGGTACGTCCGCGATATCGGTATAGACAATGCCGGACGGTCCCGAAAGCTCTTGTACTACTGCGGCTTTCATTTACGACAAGAAGCTTTCGCTGCAGCGCTTAAAGCTTGAATCCAGCTTTTTTGGCGGCTGACAGGTCGGTGATCTCGCCCCACTGGTCCGCAATATCCTGCACCGACGGCGGTGCGTCGAAGTTGGCGCCCTCGTTGCCGAACAACGCAACGTGTTGCACCTTGCCGCCGCCGACCACGAAAACCGATCCGTTGTCGGGATTCTCCTCGGTGCACAGGTAGGCCACCACCGGCGCGACGAACTCCGGCGTCAGCTTGTCCAGCACCTCCTTGGGCATGATGTCCTCGGTCATCCGGGTGGCCGCGATCGGCGCCACGGCGTTGGAGTGGATGTTGTACTTGGACCCCTCCAGCGCCAGCGTGTTGATCAGGCCCACCAGGCCGAGCTTGGCAGCGCCGTAGTTGGTCTGACCGAAGTTGCCGAACAGCCCACTGGTGGAGGTGGCAACGACCACGCGGCCGAAGCTCTGCTCGCGGAAGTGCGGCCACGCGGCGCGGATGACGTTGTACCCGCCGTACAAGTGCACCTTCAGCACGGCGTCCCAGTTCTCCGACGTCATCTTGTGGAAGGTGCCGTCCCGAAGAATGCCGGCGTTGCTCACCACACCGTGCACGGCACCGAACTCGTCGAGCGCCGTCTTGATGATGTTGGCCGCGCCATCGGCCTCGGCCACGCTGTCGTAGTTCGCGACCGCGCGGCCTCCTCCGTCCCGAATCTCGGCGACGACCTTGTCGGCCATCGCCGATCCGCCGCCCGTGCCGTCGCGAGCGCCACCGAGGTCGTTGACAACGACGCTGGCACCCTCCCGGGCGAGAGTGAGGGCGTATTCACGACCCAATCCCCCACCTGCTCCGGTAACGACGACGACGCGATCCTGCACTCCGGGCATCAGCTTCCTCTCTGCAACGCAATAAACGGTTGGGATAGATGGGCTAGAAAAGCTTGCGGGCCAGCTTGAAGGCCCGCTCGGTGTACGGCGGGTAGATCATGGCGGAGAAGTCGGGGCGAGTCGGCTTGGTCAGCACCGACTTGCGGTGGCTGAACTCGTCGAATCCCCATTTTCCGTGGTAAGCGCCCATTCCTGAGGCGCCGACGCCACCGAACGGCAACTTGGCGGTCGACACCTGGAAGGCCAGGTGGTTAATCAGCATGCCGCCTGCCGTGACTTCCTTGATGACCCGTTCACGAGTCTGCTTCGTCTTGGTGAACAGGTACGCCGACAGCGGCTTGGGCCGCGCATTGACGAACTCGATGGCTTCATCCAGCGACTTGACGGTGAGCACCGGCAGGATCGGCCCGAAGATCTCGTTCTGCATCAACGGCCCCTCCGGATCCGGGTCGACGACCACGGTCGGCTGAATGCGCAAGGTGGAAGCGTCGCACTTGCCACCGACCGCGACCTGCGCCGTCCCGTCGCCTTCCGCATCGGAGATGTATCCGCTCAACCGGTCGAACTGACGCTGGTTGACGATCCGCATCCCATCCTGGTTCTCCTGCGACCGGAACTTGGTGATGGAGGCGCCGATCTTCTCGACGAGTTCGTCGCGGATCTCCGCGTCGGCCAGCACGTAGTCCGGTGCCACGCAGGTCTGACCGGCGTTGAGGATCTTGATCCAGGCGATCCGCTTGGCGGCGACGTCGATGTCCGCGTCCGCGGCGACGATCACCGGGCTCTTGCCGCCGAGTTCGAGTGTCACCGGGGTCAGATGCTTGGCCGCACCCTCGTACACCTTGCGACCGATCTCGGTGCCGCCGGTGAACAAGACGCGGTCCATGCCCTGCTTGATCAGTTCCTGCGTAGTGGCGCCGTCGCCCTCGACCACCGCGATGGCGTCCTTGTCCAGGTACTTGGGTACCAGCTCGGCCATGAGTCGTGAGGACGCCGGAGCAATTTCCGACGGCTTGAGCACGACGGCATTGCCGGCGGCGATTGCGCCGACCGCCGGGCCCAAGGTCAGGTAGAACGGGTAATTCCACGCGCCGATGATCAGCACGGTGCCGTAGGGCTCGTACTCCACCCAGCCCCGGCCGGGGAGCTGCGGCGCCTCCAGCAGCAGGTACTTGCGGCGCATCCACTTACGCAGCTTCTTGGCGGCGTACTTGGCTTCGCCCGCGGTGGTGGCGATGTCGGCGATGAACGCCTCGACCTCGTTGCGATCCAGGTCCTCGGCCAGCGCTTTGCCGATCGCGGCCTCGTTCTCCTCGACCAGCTTCACCAGTTGCTGCAACTGGTTCTTGCGCCACTCGTAGCTGCGGGTGCGTCCGCTAGCGAAGGTCTTGCGCAGTCGGGCGACGGTGTCAGCGGCAACCGCTGCTGGAGCTGTCTGTCCGTTTGCCGGCCCGCCGGCAGATGTTGTAGTGGCCTTGGGTGGGGATTCGGTGGTCATCGTTGTCCTTCCTTCCCCAGGCGCCCGCAGCTTTTTGCGCGCGGACGATCGTGGGTGATACCGCGATCCTAGTCAACCGTCCCAAACCGCAATAGGACGGCAACAGGAAAGATCAGGACAACGTGCTTCGCCGATACCAACTTCTCAGGACTTGATACCGGTGACGAAGCCGTTTGCGAACGGGCGGTCCTCCGATTGCGGCGGTCGACCCAGGCGCGTGGCCTCCTCGCGAGCGCTCACCTGTTCGGTGTTCCAGCCGTGCGTGGTGAACCATTCGACGGCATCGGGACGGCCCTCGTCGTCAAACCACAGGTCGAACGGGTTGAACGAGGTGTCCTCGCCGCGCGCTTCGCGCTTGGCCTGCAGCTCAGCCCACTTTTCCTCGGCTTCGCGCCGGCGCTCTTTGTCCACCCCGAAGTTCTCGATTGCCACCCGGCTGCCCGATCCGCTCAGCGCGTCGATGTGAGCGAACATGGATTCTTGCGCCGCACCCGGCAGGAACGGCAACAACCCCTCGGCGAGCCACGCCGTCGGGCGGGTGGCGTCGAACCCGGCGTCGCGCAGCGCCTGCGGCCAGTCATGCCGCAGGTCGACGGCCACCGCCCGACGATCAGCGCGTGGTGCGGCGCCGTGGCCGGCCAGCGTCTCGGCCTTATAGTCCAGCACTTTGGGCAGGTCGATCTCATACACGGTGGTGCCGGCGGGCCAGGCCAGCCGATAGGCGCGCGCATCAAGGCCGGCGGCCAGCAGCACGACCTGCCGGACACCGGACGCGGTCGCGTCGGCGAAGTACGCGTCGAAGAAATGGGTGCGCACGGCCTGGTAGTTGATCATCTGCTGGGCATCAATAGCCACGCCGGCGATGTCCGCATCGGTCTTGTCGCCCGGATCCGGACCGGCCCACCACGCAGCCACCTGCTCCCGGACGCCCGCCAGATCCGGCGTCGAGACCAGTGGCTCGGCAAACTCATCGGAGATCAGCGGGTCGGCACTGGCGGTCTCGGCGGCTCGCGCCAGCGCGACCATCACCGCGGTGGCTCCGACGCTGGTTGCGATGTCCCAGGAGTCGTCCGCGGTGCGTGCCATTACAGTCGCTCCGCCGTCACAAACTCGGAGAATGCTTCCTTGTCGTCGGCCATCGGCACTTCGGCGACCCAGCGGTCCAACCGGACCATCTCGTCCGCGGAGCTCTGGGCTGAGGCTTGCCAGCCGTGCTCGTTGAGCCAGTCGGCGACGGGCGCACGGTGCTCGTCGCGGTACATCAGCTCGCCGACGTCGATGCTCTCTTCCAGACCGATCTGCTCGGAGATCTGCTTGAACCGCTCCCGCATCTGCTGTCGACGCTCGTCGGCGTGGTTGGCCGCGGTTTCGGCGGCGATCCGGCTTCCAGCCGGGCTGAGCTCGCTGACCTGGGTGAAAAGCTTGTCCTGCGCCTCGGCCGGCAGGTACATCAACAGCCCCTCGGCCAGCCAAGCGGTCCGCGCCGTCGTGTCGAAGCCTGCGGCGCGCAGCGCGGCCGGCCAGTCCTGCCTCAGGTCGATGGCCACCGCACGCCGGTCGGCCGCCGGGGTCACCCCATTGTCCGCCAGGGTGGTCGACTTGTACTCGAGCACCTGGGGCTGGTCGATCTCGTACACGGTGGTGCCGACCGGCCAGTCCAGTCGGTAGGCGCGCGAATCCAGGCCAGAAGCCAAGATGACGATCTGCCGGATCCCGTCCGCGGTGGCGCTCCGGAAGAAGGTGTCAAAGAAGTTCGTCCGCACAGCCTGATAGCCGCGCATGTGCTGGATCATCGCGGCGGCTTCGGCGTCCAGCGATTGCACTTTTTCCGCGACCGCCGGATCGAGCATGGCCTCCCACAAGACACCGGCATTGGCGTTGGTCACCAGCAATTTGGCGTACGGGTCACGGATCAGCGGATCAGGCTGCTCAGTTTCGACGGCGCGGGCGGCGGCCACCATCACGGCCGTGGTGCCCACGCTGCTCCTGATGTCCCAGGTGTCGTCGTGGCTGCGCAATCCGCTCATATCTGTACTCCTGCTCTGTGGCCCCAGATCAGCGTGGAACTGATCGCCTCTGCCACCATGTCGTCGGGTACCGGGCGGCCCAGTCGGGCCATCTCCTGGTGATTGGCCACGCTGTGCACGTGCCAGCCGTGCTCGTCCAGCCACTGCGCGGGATCGGAGCGGTCGGGTTCGTGATAGGTGAGGGCCTCGACATTCACATCCAGCCCCAGCCGGTCGCGCATCCGGTTCCAGCGCTGCTTGTTGCCGTTGATGGTCATGGTGAACGCCTCGACGGCGATGCGACTGCCGGGTGCGCTGAGCGCCGTGCACATCTCGAAGAGCCGGTCTTGGGCGTCGCTGGGCAGGTAGGCAAGCAAGCCCTCGGCCAGCCACGCGGTCGGTTGGCCGGGCTCGAAACCCGCGGCGATCAGCGCTGCCGGCCAGTCGTCGCGCAGATCTACCGCGACGGCGTGCCGGTTCACCGAGGGAAGGGCGCCACGCGATTGGAGGGTCTCCGCCTTGTACTCCAGCACCTTGGGCTGGTCGATCTCGTAGACCGCAGTTCCCGACGGCCAGGACAGGCGGTAGGCGCGGGAATCCAGCCCGGCGGCGAGGATCACGACCTGCCGGATGCCGGCGCCGGTAGCCGAAGCGAAGAACTCGTCGAAATAGTGGGTGCGCACGGCCTGGTAGTCGCAACCGATCCGGTGCAGCCGCTGCCCATGCTGGTCACCGTCGAGCCAGGCCATCTCCGCGTCGGCCAACCGGGCCCACGCGGCACCGGCCGACGAGACCAGAAGGGCGGCGAATTCGTCCCGGATCAGCGGGTTCGACCCGGCGGTTTCCACCGCCCGGGACGCTGCGACCGCCAGCGCGGTGGCACCGACACTTTCAGTGATGAGCCAGCTGTCGCCGGCAGTGCGCAAGGAAGGCGAGTCGAGATCAGTCATGACCCGCCCATATTACCTAAAAGTTAGGCAGGCTATGCGATTTGTGAACCAGGTCACTGCCCGTTAGACGCCGGACTTCCACAAGCTGCCGGCGATCAGTCGGCGCAGCGTTTCGATGATGTTCTGGACGTCTTGATAGCTGCCCACAAAGCCGGCGTAGAACCCCACACCGCACAGCATCAGCAGCAATGCCTCAGCCAACGCCGGGACGTCGGTGTTGACGGAGAGTTCGCCGCTCGAGACGGCATCACCGACCGCCTCGATCAGGAACTCCCGACTGGTCCGTATCGCGTCGTTCTCAGTGCGCCGCAATTCTGGATGTCGCTGGGACTCCAGTACGGCGGTGGCCAGGAACGCCGCCGTACTCGGATTCTGCGTGTCCACCTCCATCGCGACGGTGATGAAAGCCTCGATCCGGTTCATCAACGTCGCTTCACCGCGCGCCCGGTCGATGCCCGCATCGACGACGAGTTCGTTAGTCCGGTCCGCGACCTCGGTGTACAACACCCGTTTGCTCGCGAAGTAGTGATTTATCGCCGGTCGAGTGAGATCGGCCCGGACTGCGATCGCCTGGAAAGTCGCCCCGTCGTAGCCGCGCTCGCTGAATACCTGACGCGCTGCACGCACAATGCGCTTGCGCGTCTCGTCAGCTTTCGCCGCCGGAGGACGCCCCGGACCGCGACTTGCCAGTTGTCGCATTAGTAGAGTGTGCCATCCCTTGATCCACCGGCGAAGCATTCGGCGGATTGCTACGGAACTTTCCTGCTTGATAGTCCTCGAGCGCCTCGATGATCTCGGCTCGAGAGTTCATCACGAACGGTCCGTAGTGCACAACCGGCTCTCTGATCGGTAATCCGCCCAGAATCAATACCTCTAGAACGGCACCTCGGGCGGCGATCGACAGCCTGTCGCCCGGGCCGAAAATTGTTAGCTGGCCTTGCTTGGTTGGGTGCCCGGCCGCACCCACGGTTCCCTGCCCGGACAACACGTACACCAGCGCGTTGAAGTCGCGGCGCCACGGAATATTAAGCTGCGCACCATTTTCGATCGTGGCGTGAGCCATCGTGATCGGCGTGTGGGTGACTCCGGGTCCGCGGTGTCCGTCGATCTCGCCGGCGATGACGCGAAGCAGCGCGCCGCCGTCGTCGGACGAGAGCAGCACCGCGTCGCCGCCTTCGATGGCCTGGTAGCGCGGCGTACTGAATTTGTCCCGCCTGGGCAGGTTCACCCACAGCTGGATTCCGTGGAAGAGTCCGCCGCTATTTACCATCTCGACAGGCGGAGTCTCGATATGTAATATCCCCGAACCCGCAGTCATCCACTGCGTCGCGCCATCGCCGATCAGGCCGCCACCGCCGTACGAGTCCTGGTGAGCGAATTTTCCATCGATCATGTAGGTGACGGTTTCGAAGCCGCGGTGCGGATGCCAGTCGGTACCGCGGGGTTCGCCCGGTTCGTAGTTCACCTCGCCCATCTGGTCCATGTGTATGAATGGGTCCAGTTCGGCGGTGCTGACCCCGGCGAAAGCCCTGACCACCGGGAAGCCCAAGCCTTCATAGCCGCGCGGACCAGTGGTGATCGATCGGACCGGACGCTCGGTGTCGGCTGGTCCAGCCGCTGCCACTCGCGGCAGGGTGAGCGTGTCTGCAGTTATAGCGGGCATCTTTACCTCCTGAAGTTAGAGTTATCCGTATAACCGGACCGGAGTCCGTTTATTCCAGCTGCTAACCTCCGGACATGCCGGACGAGGCCCACGAAGCCCCAGCGCAACCCGCGGGCGGACGGCTCGGCGCCTCGATCAGGAACGCGGGCTACCTACGCAAGTGGCTTCTCCTCGGCATCACGATCGGGGTGATCTCGGGCCTGGGAGCGGTCATCTTCTACCTGGCCCTGAAGTACACGGGCGAATTCCTGCTCGGCTACCTGGCGGATTACCACGTGCCTACGCCGCTGGGCGAGGGCGGTAGTCGGGGATCCACCGGTTTCTCCCGTGCGTGGGCGATTCCGTTGGTGACGACGGGAGGAGCGCTGTTATCGGCGCTGATCGTGGCCAAACTGGCCCCGGAAGCAACCGGTCACGGCACTGACGAGGCCATCGAGGCGGTGCACACCGATCCTCGCGCCATCCGCGGCCGCGCGGTGCTGGTGAAGATGGTGGCCAGCGCCCTGACCATCGGTTCGGGTGGCTCCGGGGGCCGCGAGGGGCCGACGGCCCATATCTCCGCAGGCTTCAGTTCGCTACTGACCCGCCGGCTGAATTTGTCCGACGAAGATGGCCGCATCGCAGTGGCGCTGGGAATCGGGGCAGGCATCGGTGCAATTTTCGCCGCGCCTCTGGGCGGGGCGGTGCTGGCCGCCTCGATCACCTACCGCGACGACTTCGACTATCGCAGCCTGTTGCCCGGTTTCATCACCTCCGGGACGGCATACGCGGTGCTCGGCTCGTTTCTGGGCTTCGACCCGCTTTTCGGCTATATCGACGCCGAATACCGCTTCGAACGGGCCGGACCGCTGTTGTGGTTCCTGGTGATCGGTGTGATCGCCGCCGCGGTGGGCTACGTCTACGCTCGGGTCTTCCATGCCTCGGTGGATTTGGTCCACCGACTCCCCGGCGGACCGATCATCAAGCCCGCGGTAGGCGGCCTGCTGGTTGGCCTGTTGGGACTAGTGATCCCCCAGATTCTGAGCAGCGGTTACGGCTGGGCGCAACTGGCCGCCGACCGGAAGACGCTGCTGGCGATCCCGTTGTGGATCATCGTGATCCTGCCGATCGTCAAGATCATTGCCACATCGCTGTCCATCGGAACGGGCGGATCGGGCGGGCTGTTCGGTCCCGGGATCGTGATTGGCGCCTTTGTCGGCGCGGCGATCTGGCGACTCGGAGAACTAGCGGGCCTGCCCGGGGTGCCTGAGCAGCCAGGCGTCTTCGTCGTAGTCGGCATGATGACCTGTTTCGGCAGCGTCGCGCGTGCCCCGCTGGCCATCATGATCATGGTCGCGGAGATGACGGGATCGTTCTCCGTCGTGCCGGGTGCAATCTTGGCCGTTGGCATCGCATCGCTGCTGATGTCGCGCACCGACGTCACTATCTACGAGGCGCAACGCTTAGACCGGGCGAGTGCCGAGGCCGAACGCGCGAGCCATCATGACGGGGTCGAACCGCAGGATTCCTGAAACCCGCTGAGGGGCCCGTTTACCCTCTAACCGAACTTGCGGCTTCTTTCTCGCTTCTCGCGCCCTCGTGCGCCAACTTGCCACCCGAGCTCTCGAGGTGCGCTCGGACGAACCACTGGAACTTCTCCAGTTGCCCGGCCTGTCCGATCAGCAGATCTTGGGTGACCTGGTCGAGTTCGTCGGTCTCGGCGATCGCCCTGCGGATATCTTCGATCACGCCGTTGTAGACCAGGTCGAGCGCGGCCAGGTGCGCCTGTACGCTGTCGCGGCCTATCGAATAGTCGTCCCAATCCCGGTCGCGAATGATCGCATTGGGCGTGCCCTCCGGCGATGCGCCCAGAGCCGCAATGCGCTCGGCGACGTCGTCAGCGAAAGTCCGTACCGCGTCCACCTGCGGATCGATCATCTCGTGGACACCAATGAAGTTGGGGCCCACCACGTTCCAGTGGACGTGCTTCAGCGTCAGGTGTAGGTCGTTGTAGGTGCTCAGTTGCCTCTGCAGCAGCTCAGCGAGCCGCGCTCCCTGCTTGTCGGTCAAGCCGGGAATGGTGAACTGCGTCATCGATCGTCATCTCCGTTCGTGTTCGGTTCTCCTAGACGAGTTACCGGATGACACGGCGCTAAACCCGGCGCCAACGCAGGCGGCCCCTACAGCGAACGGATTTCCTGAACCGGCAGCCGGGGACCGCGGCGTGGCTCATAGGCCAGCCCGCTGACTTCGAGCAGGCGAACCACCCGATGCCGGTGCGGGCGCATCGGCTCGAGCAACTCGAGCATGCCTGCGTCGTCGACCGGATGACCGAGCAGCGTCCAGCCGATCATTTTCGACACGTGGTAATCACCCACCGAGAGCGCATCGGCGTCACCGAACGCACGCTGCGCGGTCTCGGCTGCGGTCCACACCCCGACCCCAGGCAGCGACATCAACGCCGCCTTGGCCTGCTCCGTCGGCACCGACCCCAGTCGCTCCAGCGACGATGCGCGCCGTGCACAGCCCACCACCGTCTGGGCCCGTCCCGGGTCGACATTGGCGCGATGAAACTCCCAGGACGGGATGTGGCGCCAGGCGTCCGCCGACGGCTGCACCCGCATTCCGTCCGGCGCGGGGCCGGGGGCGGGCGTCCCGTACTTGGTCACCAAGACTCGCCACGAGCGGAAGGCATCGGCGCCGGGCACCCGCTGTTCGATCACCGCCGGAATCAGGGCTTCCAGCACCTGTCCGGTGCGACCCAGCCGCAAATAGGGGACTTTGCGGTACGCAGCCTCGACCGTCGGGTGGTGCGGAACGAAGTCCGTGTCGTCGTCGTCGGCTCCCAGCATTGCCGGCAGCAGTTCGAGGAATTCCTGGGCGCCACTTCCCCACGCCTCGCCGTGGGCGGAGTCGGGTCCGACCCGGCTGATCCGTGCCGTAACGGGTCCGGTGGGGAGCAGGCTGGTCCGCCAGATGGCCCCGTCGCCGGGGAACCGAAAACAAGGGTCGCCTCGACCCCTTCGCAATGGCGCCAAGGTATGCCCGAACGCAACGGTCCCGGGGAATTTCACCGTTCGCGCCGCCGTCACCCCGACAACTCTGCCCTCATCCCCGGCCCGGCCACTAGTCGCCTTGATTGACCGCGAACTATCCGCCGGGACAGGATGGCAATGTGACCACGCCGTTCGACTACCCCCAAGCCGAACTGGCATTCATGTTTCTGCAGAGCATGTGCGAAGGCGGCGATCTCGACGAGGGATTCGCACTGCTCAGCGACGACTTCACCTACTGGAGCATCGTCACCCGTACGGCGATGGACAAAGCGGCGATGCGCCGCGCCAACGAGCGGCGCCAAGAAGTTTTCGAAGTCAACATAGATCTTTATCGCTGCGTCCACCAAGGCGAAACGGTAGTGATCGAAGGGCAGACGGAAGGCGTCGCCTCCGACGGCAGCAAGTACGAGAGCCCGTTCGTCTGCATCATCGAGACTCAGGACGGGATGATCGTTTCGCTGCGCGAATACAGCGATACTCAGTCGTTCGCGAAGATGTTTCCCTAGCCGACGGTGATTTCCGCCTTGCTGGAATAGAACGCGACATGCCCGGCGATGGCGGCGACGGCGGGATACGGCTGCTCGTAGGTCCAGATCGCGTCCTGGACGGTGTCGCCGGCAGAGGTTTTCACGCTGTAGTAGCTGGCGTCACCCTTGAACGGGCAATAAGTGCTGGTGTCGGTTCGAGTCAGCCGCTCCTGCACCACGTCAGCGATCGGAATGTATTGCACTAGAGGCAAACTGGCCTCCTGCAGGCCCAGCGCCGCGCTGGTGTCGGCGATCAGTTCGCCGTTGATGCGGACCTGGACCCGCGCCTTCGTCGGCTCGATGGTGATCGGATGTCCGGCGTTGGGTTCTTTGATTTCCGGGTGGCTCATGACAATTTCAACGCGGGCTGGGCGCCGGCATTCCCGTCAGAAGGCATATCGGTGGTACTGCGCCATGTTCCGCACTCCGGGAATCACCGCCATCGCCCGCCCCATCCACCGGACCGCCGCCGATAATTGATCGAAGGTGTCGCTGTCGAACACCGATTGCCACGCCAGCAAGCGCACACCCGGCACTGCGTCGAGGATGTCGGCGGGCTGGTCGATCGCCCAGCGCAAGGTAGAACCGGAGCGGCGCACGACAGCGTTGATCACCTGGGAACGGATCCCGAGCGTATTAAAGGCGTCGAACTGCAGCTCACCGGCGGGAAATCGGTCGACGACGCGACGCAGTAGGGCCAATCCATCGTCCCTGGTCAGGTACATCGTCAGGCCTTCACCGAGAAACAGCGCGGGACGGTCGGTCGGCACCTGGGTCAGCCATTCGGGATCGGTCACCGAGGCGGACAACATCCGATAGTTATCGCGACCCGGGTATACCTGCCCGCGCAGCCTGATGACGCCCGGGTAGTCGATGTCGTACCACTGCACGCCGGGTCCGGGATCTAGTCGATAAACCCGAGCATCCAGCCCACAACCCACGTGCACAACCGAGGCTTCGGGGTTGACGGCCAGAAACTGTCGGGTCCAATTGTCGAAATGTGCGGTGCGCACCGCGACCGAAGGGGCTCTGCGCGGGCCAATGGTCGTTGCGTTCCAGTCGTAGTCGATACGCGCGACGGCGGCTTTCGCGTACTGGTCGCCCAGGATTGAATTGGGCGCGTCGGCGTCGAGGGCTTTGGCGTACAACGTCGCGAGCATCGTCTGCGGTGGGCCGCTCAGGACCCCCTGATCGAGGCGAACACGTTCCATTGCCGCGAGCTTATTCGCGTCAGCTCGCGGTGCTATTTTTCCTGGTCTTGCCCATCGCCGCCCAGAACCGGGCCGCCTCCCGGATCGATTCCTCCACCGGGCGCGGCTGCCAACCCAACTCCCGAACTGCCTTGCTGTGGTCGACGTCGGCCTCGGCACGCATCATCCGGACGGAGTCGAGACTGAGCTCCGCGTCTTTGCCGGTAAGTCGGGCCCGCAGGCTGCCCAGCGCACCCATGGCATAGAGCAGCGGCACCGGGACCGCCCGTTGCGGTGGGCGCACCCCGGCCTCATCGGCCGCGATCCGCACCGCCTCGTTCAGCGCCAGCATCCGTTCGGAGATGAGGTATTTTTCGCCGTCGCGGCCTCGTTCGGCAGCCAGGATCATGGCCCGCGCGGCATCGTCGACACCAACGACTTCCAGTTGGATGCCGTTCATCAGGAAAGGCAGTTTGCCGAACACGGTGCCGGCGATGAAGGCACCATGCGGAGTGCGGCCCCAATCGCCCGCGCCGTATGTCGTCGAGACGCACATCGCGACGGCGGGCAGGCCGTAGTCGGCGACGTAGCGCATCACCAAGTCCTCGGCCTGAACCCTGGACTGGACGTACGGAGTGACCTTGCGATGCGCCGGGATTCGGTCTTCCTCGGTCGCCACCTGCCCGTGTCGGCGATCCACCGATGCGTAGGTACTGGTGAAGACAAACCTATGCAGATCAACATCTTTCGCGACGTCGAGTACATTGCGCAGACCCTCGACATTGGTGCGGAACAACGGCGCGGGATCGCGCAGCCAGGCGCGGGTGTCGACGACGCAGTAATACACGTCGTCGCAACCTTGCATCGCCGTGCGCACGGTGTCGGTGTCGAAGACGTCCCCGTGAAAACGGGTGACCTGCAGGTCGTCGATCGAGCGGGTATTCGCCGAAGCGCGCACCATCACCCGCACTTCGTGGCCGTCCTGCACGAGTAGACGAGTTACATGCGATCCCAAAAACCCATTGGCGCCAATTACCAACTTGGGTTTCGCGGTCACTGCATGCCGCCGTACTGCTCCAGGAATCGGGCCGGCTCCTCGTCAAGGGTGCCGTGCTCTTGGGCCTTGCGGCACCACTTCAATGCGGCCTGCACGAAACGCAGCGGGTTGTAGATGTCCTCTTGTTGGCGCCACAGGCCGTCGCCGGCGTAAGTGATGATCGAGATGTTGGTCGCCGTGATCACGCTGCCGTCACCGGGGTCGCGCATCGGGTTGTCCAGTTCCATGATGACGCGACTGGTGGACTCGTCGATGACCGACCACAACGACGGGAACTCCACCATGTAGCTGCCCGGGAACGTGGACATCGTTCGCTGAATCCAGGTGCGAACCTCATCGCGACCGTTCATGGTGCCCGCCGCGTGCTCGATGTAGAGAACATCGGACGTGTAGTGCTGCACCCAGGCGTCCCAGTCGTGAGTTTCGGCGGCCCGGGCCACCGTCTGCTCGAATGTTTCGAAGGCCGCGGCCAGTTCGCTACGGGAGAATTGCGGGCTGCTCACGCAAAAACTAGAACACGTTCTACTGCGATTTGTCGAGGGCCGTTGCCTGGGTGGCGCACCCTTTTCGGGAACATCAGGATAATCAGAGTTGTTGCGATCCGATAGGTTGAGCGAAACGAGGACAAAGACATGACCACCACCGAAAAGGCGATTCTCGCCGGCGGCTGCTTCTGGGGCGTGCAGGACCTCATCCGCAAACAACCCGGCGTGATCTCGAGCCGGGTCGGCTACAGCGGCGGCGACGTCCCCAACGCGACGTACCGTAGGCACGGCACACACGCCGAGGCGGTCGAGATCACCTTTGATCCAACGAAGACCGACTTTCGCGCGCTGCTGGAGTTCTTTTTCCAGATCCACGATCCGTCCACGAAGAACCGGCAGGGCAACGACCGCGGCACCAGCTATCGGTCGGCCATCTTCTATGTCGACGACGAGCAGAAGCGGGTGGCGCTGGACACCATCGCCGACGTCGACGCGTCCGGGCTTTGGCCGGGCAAGGTAGTCACCGAGGTCAGCCCGGCAGGCCCGTTCTGGGAGGCCGAGCGCGAACACCAGGACTACCTACAGCACTACCCGAACGGCTACACCTGCCACTTTGTGCGGCCGGGCTGGAAACTGCCGCGCCGGGCTGATCCGACCGCTAGCGCGGGCGCACCACTACCCGGCCGCCGTCCTTGGGCGTGAAGGCCACGCCGCGGCAGTGCCACGGCTCATCTTCGGCCGTCGTTGTCTCAATAGTGAACTGGCGCAACACTGTTCGCAGCACCACTTCCAGTTCCATATTGGCGAACGCGGCGCCGACACAGCGCCGGGTACCGCCGCCGAACGGAATCCAACCGAATGCGGACGGCTTGCCGCCGACGAACCGCTGCGGGTCGAAACGCTCGGGGTGCTCGTAGACGTCCGGATCGTCGTGGATTCCGCCGATATTGACGATGATCGAGTATCCGCGCGGAACGACCCACTCACCGAGTTGATAAAACTCCGGAAAGACATGCCGAGGCGCGAAATCGATGACGGTCCTGGATCGCTGCACTTCCAGAATCGTCGCGTGCAGCAGGTCGTTGCCGCCCCTGTCGACCTCTTCCACCAGCGCCGCTAACACCTTGGGGTGTCGGGTCAACCGCTCGAATGCCCAGGCCAGCGTGGACGCGGTAGTCTCGTGCCCGGCAGCCAGCAGCGTCAGCAGCTCGTCACCAATGTCCTTGCGCGACATGGCCGAACCGTCGTCGTAGGTGCTGCGCAGCATCAGCGCGAGCACATCGTTGCGTTCGGCGAAATTCGGGTCGGAACGCTCTTGGTCGATCAGCCTGTCGACGACTGCGTCGTATTGGCGCCGCCACTCGGCAAGCCGGCCCCAGGGGCTGTAGCGGCCGTAGTTCCGTTTAGGTTGCGGCACTGCCGCCATCCGCGAGCCCAGCGTGACCCACGGCGGAATGATCCGGCGCAGTTCGTCGAGTTCGGCGCCGTCGGCGCCGAAAATCGCACGCAGGATGATGTTGAGCGTGATGTGGTTCATCGACGGCAACGTTGCGAATGACTGGCCCCGAGGCCAGTTCGCCGTCTCACGCAGCGTCTCTTCCTCGACGATGGTTTCGTAATTCTTGATGCTCTTGCCGTGGAACGGTGGCGCCAGCAGGCGTCGCCGCCGGCGGTGGTTCTCGCCCTCGAGCCCGAAGACCGAACCGGAGCCGAACAAGCGGCTCAGGTTGGGCTGGATATTGCCCAGTTCATCCGGGCTGGTGGTGAAGACCTGTTTGGCCAGCTGCGGATCGCTGACGACCACGATGCGGCCGTACATCGGGATGTTCAGCATGAAGACATCGCCGTGACGGCGGGCCAGTCGCTGCATCATCTTTCGGCGCGATAACGCAAAACCCAGCACTTGCAACGGTTTCGGCACTCGGCTCGCGGGCGGCAACTTGGCCGTGAGCGTTGCGGCCGCTGCCGGCGCGATTGCTTGGCTCATGTGGATGCGACTCCCTCCATACGCCCCCGCGTACCCCCAGACGGGTTGGTACTGCGGTGTACCAAAGGCTTTCCCAGTACGGTACTCTGTGGTACCAGAGCTGACAAGCGGTTTGACTCGAAAGGGGCTCGCTTTGACGGCGGTCGCGGATGACGCGGTTCTGGCCGAGCCGGATCCGTTCCGGCTTCGACTGTTGAGCGGCCTGGACGCCTCGATCCGTGAGCGCGGGTATCGCGTCACCACCGTCGCGGACATCGTCCGCCACGCACGCACCTCCAAGCGCACCTTCTATGACCAGTTCGCCAGCAAGGAGCAGTGCTTCCTCGAGTTGCTGCGGCTAGAGGTCGAGATGATGGCAGCCGACATCCGTGGCGCGGTCGACCCCGAGACGGACTGGCACCTGCAGATTCGCCAGGCGGTGGAAGGTTACGTCGGCAGCATCGAGTCCCGGCCCGCAATTGCCCTGAGTTGGATCCGCGAGTTGCCCTACCTGGGCGACGTCGCGCGACCCGTCCAGCGCCAGGGGTTGGAGTTGTTGACCAATCTGCTGATCGACCTGAGCAGCAGTCCGGGCTTTCGCCGCGCCAATCTGCCGCCGCTGACAGCTCCGTTGGCGGTGATCCTGGTGGGGGGCCTGCGAGAGCTGGTCGCCCTCGCCGTCGAGGACGGTAGGCCGCCGCGAGACATCGTCGAACCGGCGGTAGATGCCTCCATCGCCTTGCTGGGACCCCGCTACTAGAGGTGCATTAGGTTCAGTTGCCATGCGCCTATCAACCAGGAACCAGCTCAAGGGAACCATCACCGAGGTGAACCTCGGCAGCGTGATGGCCATCGTCAAGGTCAAACTCGACGGCGGGGATCAGATCGTCACGTCCTCGGTCACTAAGGACGCCGCGGTCAACCTGGGGCTGGTGGTCGGTCAGCCCGCGACGGTGTTCATCAAGTCCACCGAAGTCACGATCGGCGTCGAGTAACCATGGCGGGCACCATGCGTGCTGAGCGCTTCTACGCCGACACCAAAAGGGTTGTGCTGGAAGATGTTCCGATCCCGGAGCCGGGACCCGGCGAAGTCCTGGTCAAGGTCGCCTTTTGCGGCATCTGCCACTCGGACCTGAGCCTGATCAACGGCACGTTCCCGGCCCAGGCACCCGTGGTCATCCAGGGCCATGAAGCATCCGGCACCATCGCCAAGCTCGGTCCCGACGTGACCGGTTGGGCCGAGGGCGACCGGGTGGTGGTCGCCGCCGGGCGGCCCTGCCAGCGCTGCGCGAATTGCCGGCGCGGCGACGTGGTGAATTGCCTGCGGATCCAGCTGATGGCGTTCGCGTACGACGGCGCTTGGGCCGAATACACACTGGCGCAGGCGGCCGGTCTGACCCGGGTGCCCGACAATGTTCCGCTGGAACAGGCCGCGATACTGGCCGATGCCGTCTCGACGCCCTACGGTGCGGTGGTTCGCACCGGCAAAGTGGCGATCGGCGAATCCGTGGGCGTGTGGGGTGTCGGCGGGGTCGGGACCCACATAGTCCAACTTGCCCGTTTGGTGGGCGCGGTGCCGGTGATCGCCCTGGACATCAACCCGATTGTGCTGGAGCGCGCGCTGGAAATCGGCGCGGACTACGCGTTCGATACTCGCGACGAGCATCTGCAGGACAAGATCGCGGAGGTCACCGGCGGCCGCAAACTGGATGTGGCATTTGACGCCGTCGGCCTGAAGGTCACGTTCGAGCAGGCGCTGGACTCGTTGACCTCTGGCGGCCGACTGGTCGGAGTGGGCATGAGCGCGGAGTCTCCAAGCGTTGGCCCGACCGCGATGTTCGGCTTGAGCCGCAAGCAGGCGCTCGGTCACCTCGGCTATCAGAATGTCGACATCGAAACCCTGGCGAAGCTGGTTTCCCTTGGTCGGCTTGATCTTTCGCGATCGATCAGCGAAGTCGTCGCGCTCGAGGACATCGTGTCGGGGATCGAGAAACTGGAGCGCCAGGAGGGCAACCCGATCCGGATCCTGGTGCAGCCTTAAAGCAGCAGGAACGCGCGCAGCCGGTCCAGCACCAAATCAGGTCGTTGCCCGACGATCCAGTGCCCCACACCGGGAACCAACTCGACTTCGAAATCGCTGATGTGGTCGGCATATCCGTCGGACAGGTCCGGCGTGATGACCGGATCTTCGGTGCCGGCCAGCCAACGAACAGGTACTTCGACGCGCACTCCGGTCCTTCGCGAGTCGAACTCACCGCCCATCCAGCGCCGCATCTCCTTGGTCTGAAACGAGCGGTACCAACGCGATCCGGCTTCGGCATGTCCGGGCTCACGCATGCAGTCGATGTAGAGCTGCATGTCTTCGTCGGACAGGGTGAATCCGCCTCCGACCCATGACAATAGAAACCGCGCGAATCGCATCTTGGGGTCGCCGATCAGTCGTGGACCGATCACCGGCAGTGAAATCGGGATCTGGTACCAGAGCCGCCACAGTCCTTTGACCGCCGAAAGATCCGTCTTCACAAAGGGCGCAACGGTATTCATCCCGAAGAAGCCGGTCACCTTCTCGGGATGGCGCAGCATCAGAATGAAAGCCACCGGGCCGCCCCAATCGTGCGCGGCAAGCTTCAGCTTGTCGACGCCGAGTTTGTCCAACACCACTGCGAGGTCATCGGCCATCTCCGACTTGGTGTAGAGCGAGCGCGGCGCCGAACTCCAGCCTGAACCCCTCAGGTCGGGGCACAACACCCGGTAGCCGTCGGCGGCCAGTGGGCCGATCAGCTCGTTCCACTCCCACCAGTTCTGCGGGAAGCCGTGCACCAGCATGATGACCGGCCCATCGGCCGGGCCCGCTTCTGCGACGTGGATGGTGACACCTTCGCCGACATCGACGAACCTGTGCTCGACGCCTTCCAGGGCGGGCATTGTGGTCATGAGTTGAGAAGGTAGTCCTACGTCAGGAAACGCTCCACATAGGGCGCAAAGCGCGCCCGCAGGTCGTCCTCCTCGAGCCCGAACATCTCGTAGGACGTGTGGACACTGCCCAGGCGGCCGCGCTGGTGGCTACCCAGGTAGCCGTCGACCGCGGCGCGCACCTCGTCGGTGAATGGTTCGTCGGCAAGGGCATACAACCGCTCGGCGACACCGAGTTCGTCGGCCATGAAGTCGTCGAAACGCACATCGACGGACCGCTCCGGGCCAATGACGTCCCGATCACGGACTAACGCGTTGAGCATCTGCTCGAGGCGATCGATCCAGTAACCGGCAATCTGGTGCACCGGGACCGGCGAGCGGTGCATGCGCGCCGAATAGGTGATCATCGCGAGCATCGACAGCGCGACCGGCACCGGATCGCGATGGGTGAAAACGACAATGCTGTCGGGGAAGACCCGATCCAGGACCGGCACCTGCTCGAGATGTTGGGGCGACTTGAGCAGCCACCGCTGTCCCCCGCGCAGGAACTGCATCGCCTTGAGTTGGCTGGCGAGGTACCGATAGTGCGGCGCCTGGTCGTGCGCCTGGTAGTAGTCACGCCACTGGGGTACGTGGGCGAGAGTCTCGAAGAGCATGGTCGAGAAATCGTTGGCCAGCAGTTGGATCTCTTCGTGCACGTGATCGGTGGTCATCTCGTGCATCAGCGCGAAATGCGGCATCACCAGGTTGATCACGCTGACCGCCACGTCCATCCGCGTCCGGCGCGGGTCCGGATCAACGCCGATTTCGCTCGGCAACGGGAAGGGCTCGTTGCTCTCCCAATACGGCATGGTGCGAAACGTCGGCGGCGCGGCCAAGAGATTGTGCAAGTGGGTGGTGCCGGTGCGGGGCAGTCCTGCGATCACGACCGGCGACCGCAACTCGATGTCGTTGATCTCGGGATGACGGCTCAGCAGATCAGCCAACAGCAGTCGGTTCTTGAGCAACTGCAGCAGCTGCCCGTAGAAGTTGACGACACCGCCTCCGTGCACTCCGTCGATGTCACGCAAGGCGGTCAGGTAGACCCCGAGTCGTTCCCGGTAGTCGTCGGGGCCGAAATCATGCAATCCGGTGTCGGCAGCGGCCTGGGCGTGCAGGGCTTCCGAATCCAACGGGCAATTCGGGGCCATGGCCGCCATCATGTCGAGGATGGGTTGGGCCTCCGCGCTGAACTGAGGCATGGACAGGTCTTCGAGATGAACAGCGTTGGTCACGGCGACTTATGTTACTCTGAGTTTCGTAATGGTTGTAGATTTTGGTCGCCCCCGAGATCCGCGGATCGACGCCGCCGTGCTCGACGCCACCGTCGAACTGCTCGGCGAGACCGGCTACCCCGGGCTGCTGGTCTCCGCCATCGCCAAACGGGCCGGCACCAGCAAGCCCGCGATCTACCGCCGCTGGCCCAGCAAGGCGCACCTGGTGCACGAGGCGGTGTTCCCGATCGGTGCCGCAACGGAAATCCCCGACGCAGGAACGCTGCACGAGGATCTGCGCGAAATGGTGCGCCGCACCAAGGAGGTCCTGAGCACAGCGGCGGCGCGGGCCGCGCTGCCCGGTCTGGTCGGCGAAATGGCAGCGGACCCGACGCTGTATTCGGCGCTGCTGCAGCGGTTCGACGGTCTGATCGGCGGCGGTCTCGTCGCACTGCTGGAAAAGGCGATGGTCCGCGGTGAGATCCGATCCGACGTGAGCACGCCGGAGTCGGCCACCGAATTGGCTTTCGAGCTGGCAAATGCCATCGCCGGAATCACCTTGCTGGGTCTGCTCACCCGCCCCGCCCAGCTCGACGACGCATGGATCGATCGCACAACGATGTTGCTGCTGAAAGGAATTGCCGCATGACGCACGAGTCGGCGACCGCCTGGAACGAGTTGCTCAGCACGCTCGGCGGACTCGATCGCTCCTTCCTCGAGGGCGACCGCACAGTCACCGACGATCGGCACGTCGCCGACGGCTATCGGATGCTGGCCACCACCCTGGGGGTGGCATTCGACACTTATCTTTTCGCCGAACCCGGTCGCCCGCAGTTTGTCGCGGTCAACACACCGTTCCGGCGTGATCGCCGTTGGGGCGGCGACAACACCGACGCGTACTACTACATTTGCCCGGTCGATCCGAAGCGCCGGTACCGCATCAGCGGCAACAAGGGCGACAGCGTGTACTTCTCGGTCACCGCCTACAACGAGCCCGGCCCGGGTGCGTGGTCGGACCGCGTCGTGGCAATCGTCCGCGACACGGATCTCGACATCGACGCCGACGGCAACTTCTCTTTCGAATTCCCCGCCACACCCGATGCGGCCGTGCTGATGACCCGCGACTATCAATCCCACCCGCTCAGCGGCCGGCCAATTGTCTGGAGCATCGAGGCACTCGAGGACCCCGAGCCGATCCGACACGGCGACGCCGAGACCGCGGCCAGGCTGCGCGCCGCCACGGCCTGGATAAGAATGCTGTTCGCGATCGTGCCGTTGCCAGTCGGGTTGCGCGCCGACGACGAACACGGGTTGGGACACGAAACCGCGCACGCCGCAAATGAATTCGCCGACCCCTACCAGGTGCCCGACGCCAACTTCGGCTGGTCGGCCCGCGACGCCTGCTACTCCTACGGCAGTTTCGTGCTCGACGACGACGAGGCACTGGTCATCACCCATCGCCCACCGTCGTGCAGGTTCTGGAACCTGGTGGTCTGGAATCAGTTCATGGCCACCTACGGTGACGCGGAAGACCCCGGCGCTCGATCCTCGCTCAACAACCACAGCGTGGTACCCAACAGCGACGGCTCCGTCACGGTGGTGCTCTCCCGCGAGATCACCACGCACCCGAATTCGCTGACGACGCTGGGTTATCCGCGTGGCAACCTGGCGTTCCGGTGGTTCCTCGCCGACGGCGTGCCCGCACGCGCGCAGGTCGAGCTGGTCAAGGTCTCGGGCGCGCCGACCAACGTGAGCTAGTCCAGCCGTCGCGACTCCGCCGGTTCAACGCCCCCTAAAATGACTCGAGACTGCGCCCAGGGTGACCCGATGTCGTAAGACACACCCTGGGCGCAGTCTCGGCGCCACCAATTCAGGCTAGATGCGGAATCAAGCCGCCACCAGCTCCAGTTCTGCGGTTTCGGCGGCCTTCTCCTTGCGGAACCAGGAGTCGGGGAACGCAAGGCGGATGATCTTGCGGACGACGGTCCCGAACTGGTGCGGCAGCGAGCCCTTGTTGTAGGGGATGCCGTACCGCTCGCAGATCTCCTGCACCTCGGGGGCGATCATCGGGTACCGCCGGGCCGGCATGTCCGGGAACAGGTGGTGCTCGATCTGGTGTGACAGGTTGCCGGACAACACGTGGAAGATCTTGCCGCCGGTCAGGTTCGCCGAACCCAGCACCTGGCGGAAGTACCACTGGCCGCGGGTCTCGCCCGTGGTCTCCTCGATGGTGAATTCCTGAGTGCCGTCCGGGAAGTGACCGCAGAAGATGATCATGTACGACCACACATTGCGCATCAGGTTGGCCGTCAAATTGCCGGTGAACACGAACGGCGCGAACGGCCCGGCCAGCAACGGGAAAGCAACGTAGTCCTTCAGAGTCTGGCGGCGCGTCTTCTTCCAGATGGCCTTGAGGGTGTCCTTCTTGTCGGCGAGGGTGATCTCACCGGAGCGGATGCGCTCGGTTTCCAGTTCGTGCAGCGCGACGCCGTACTGGAACAGCACCATCAGCAGGAAGGCGTAGAGCGGGTTGCCCAGGTAGTAGGGCGTCCAGCGCTGGTCCTCGCTCATCCGCAGAATGCCGTAGCCGATGTCGCGGTCCATCCCCACGATGTTGGTGTGAGTGTGGTGCATGTAGTTGTGCGAGTGCCGCCACTGGTCGGCCGGGCAGGCGGTGTCCCACTCGAAGTCACGTCCGGAGATCGTCGGGTCACGCATCCAGTCGTACTGGCCGTGCATGATGTTGTGGCCGATCTCCATGTTGTCCATGATTTTCGCGATGCCCAGCATCCCGGTTCCCAGCAGCCAGGCCGGCGGCAGGAACAGCAGCGCGCGGCCGCCGACTTCCAGGCCCCGCTGGATCTTGATCATGCGGCGGATGTACTCGGCGTCTTCTTCGCCGAGGTCTGCCATCTCGCGTTCCTTGATGGCGTCGAGCTCGCGGCCGAACGCGTCGGACTGCTCTTTGGTGAGGGTGATCTTGGTCTTTGACATGGCTTTCCTCCTAGGATCTAAGGGGCTGTTTTGAGGGGCTCAGAGTGCGATATCGACGTCGCCGACGGGGACCGTGACGCAGAGCTGCACCTTCTCGTCTGGTGCGGTGGAGACGGCGCCGGTGACCAGGTTGCGCACGGTGCCGGAGCTCTTGAATCTTGTGCAGGTGTGGCAGATGCCCATCCGGCAACCGTTCTCGGGCTTCAGGCCGGCCGCTTCGGCCTGTTCGAGCAGCGAGCGGCCGTCGTCGACGACGTCAATCTTGCTGTCGGCGAAGGTCACCCGACCGCCAGTCGGATTGGCCGACGGCTCGAACACCGGCGGCACGAAGCTTTCGGTGAACACGTTTTCACAGTGCTGCTTGACGGCATCGACCAAAGCGGTTGGTCCGCAGACGAACACCGCATCAGGTGCCTGCATCGCGGCCGCCAGGTGTTCGGCTCCGAAACGGCCGACAAGATCGCCGGCACCCGATCGGGTGTAGCCGTGCAGCACCCGTACGCCGGGCACCGACTTGAGTTCGATGCGGTAGGAAGCCTCGGTAGCGGTCGGTGCGTAGTGGACCAGCGCGATTTCGGCGCCCTCGTTGCGCAAGTGACCCTCGGCCACCAGGGTGCGCAACATCGCCATCACCGGTGTGATGCCGCTACCGCCGGCGACGAACAGGATCCGGCGCGGCCGCTGCTGGGGCAGGACGAAGTCACCGCCGACGCCGTCCAGCCCGACCACCATGCCGCGACGTGCTCGTTCGTACAGGTAGGTCGAGACCAGTCCGCCGTCGTGGACACCGACAGTCAGCTCGAGCTCGGTGCTGCCTTCGACGTTCGCCGGCGAGTAGCACCTGGCGTGCTTACGGCCGTCAATCTCGACGGTCACATTGATGAACTGTCCGGCCTTGATGGGGTAGCGCTCAGTGAACGCCTCGTTCGGAGCGAGCGTCAGCGTGACGCTGCGCGGCGTGGTGCGCCGGACGTCGGTCACCCTGGCGCGAGCCTCACCGGACGTCCAGGTAGGCGTCACAAGCTCGGTGTACCGGTCGACGCCGTGGGGGCCGGTGAGCAGATCGACGAGGTCAGAACTCAGGACCCGCTTTGCGAACGTCCGAGTGAAAGTTTGAGTGAACATATGTACACCGTGACATCAGTCAGTGCAGGTGGTCAAGGGTTTTCACCCACTCTGTGTTACGGTTCACACAGTGAACAGTCGTACTCCTAGCTCACACTCGCGGCGTTCTGGCGGCGACCGGAGCCGCGACAGCGCTCGGGAACGGAACCGCGACACGCCCTCGCGTGAAGAGCGCAAAGAGGCCACCCGGCGGTCCATCATCGCCGCGGCGCTGAAGGCTCTCAACGACCGCAGTTTCAGCGGCCTGAGCTTGCGTGAGGTGACCCGCGAGGCGGGAATCGTGCCCGCGGCGTTCTACCGTCACTTCGAGTCGATGGAAGCGCTGGGGTTGGTGCTGATCGACGAATCTTTCCGCAGCCTGCGCGATACGTTGCGCGGTGCGCGGGCCGGCAAACTGGACCCGAGTCGCGTCATCGAGTCGTCCGTGGAGATTTTGGTTGGCAGCGTCGCCGACCAGCGCGAACACTGGCGCTTCATCTCACGCGAACGCTCGACCGGCCTCTCGGTGCTGCGCTACGCGATCCGCACCGAGATCCGGCTGATTTCCTCGGAATTAGCCACCGACCTGGCGCGATTCCCGCGACTCAATGAGTGGAGCACCGAAGATCTCAACGTGCTGGCGAGTCTTTTCGTCAACGCGATGATCGTCACCGCAGAAGCCATCGAAGACGCCCAGAGTGCTGAGGCGCTCGACGAGATCAACCGAATCGCCGTCAAGCAGTTGCGGATGATCACCATCGGGGTCGCGGGATGGAAATCCGGCGACTGAGCCCGCCGCCTAGTCGCTGACCACCTCGAACAGCGATTCGCCGTCCTCAGGTGCGCCGTTGATCTGACCGCGGTGAACCGGCCCACCGGCGTCATCGTCCACCACGGCGGGACTCTCGGGGATCTCCGGTTCCTCGGCCGCCAGCCGGGCGTCAAGGGATTCCCCTTGTTTCGCTTCGCTGGCGGTGAGACCGAACTTATTGGCCTCGCTCCAGTCCTCGGGCGGGTCGACGACGGTGTCGCCGTCGTCATTGCGCAATTCGTCGGAGTCGGTGGACTCGCTCGGGCTCAGGGTGTCGCCGGGTCCGTCTTCCATAGTCGGTTGGTTGCCCAGTGCCGCGCAGCCCAAACCCAGTCCCAGCCGCGCTACCGTGGATCCCGCCACATCGGCCACAGCGGTGGCCCACCATCGGGTAACTGCATTTCTCCCATGACGGTGAACCCGAAACGTTCGTAGTAGGGCACATTTTCGGGTTTGGACGACTCGAGGTAAGCGGGACAGTACTCAGCGTCGCAGCGCTCGAGCCGTGACCTCATCAGCACCTGACCGAACCCTTGACCCCGGACACCCGGGTCACTCCCGATGGCGGCCAGATACCAATGCGGTTCTTCGGGGTGTGTCCGCTTCATCATCTCCTGCGCGCTGACGGCCCGTGGCGATCGAAATCCGAACACCCGCAAGAACATCGGAAACTGTGCCAGCTGCGACCAGCGCGACTCCCGCCACTTGTTCGGCGGATCCCACAACGCGGCCGCACCGATGTCCGACGCCTGGCACGCCACCTCGACGCCGCCGGCCGCCAGATGGTGATGACGGGTCATCGTGGCAAACGCTCGATGCAAGTGCGCTCGGCGCTTGTCGTCGTCGGGCAGTAGCCACATCGCGACCGGGTCGTCGTAGAACGCGCGGCCCAGAGTCAGCCCCAGCTCGCGGATGTCACTTTTCGCCGCCGGGCGCGCCTGTGGTGTCATCGCGGGTCCCTCCACATCGGCCACATGGTTGGGCCGCCATTGGGCAGCACTATCTCACCGGTGACAGTGAATCCGAAACGTTCGTAATAGGGGACGTTTTCGGCCTTGGTGGACTCCAAGTAGGCAGGGGCGTATTCAGCGTCGACGCGGTCGAGGCGCGATCGCATCAGGACCTGGCCGTAGCCCTGGCCCCGCACATTCGGGTCGCTCCCGATGACGGCCAGATACCAATGCGGTTCTTCGGGGTGTGCACGCTTCATCGCTTCCTGCACGGCACGTCCGCGCGCGGTTCGGGCACCGAATACCCGAATGAAGGTGGGCGTCTGCAGGAGCTGTGCCCACGGCGACTCCTGCCATTGATTCGGCGGGTCCCAGAGTGCGGCCGCACCGATCTCCGAGGCCTCGCACGCCACCTCTACACCGCCGCCAGCCAGATGGTGATGGCGGGTCATGGTCGCGAACAGTCGGCGTAGTTGCGTTTGCCGCGCACTGTCGTCAGGTAGCAGCCACATCATGATCGGATCGTCGTAGAAAGCGCGGGCCAGCGTGAGTGATAGTCCGCGGAGATCGGCTTTCTGCGCCGGGCGCACCTGTGGGGTCACCAATTCACGGTATGCGCGCGGCACAGCCGGCGCCATACCCGGCCAGCATGGCCCAGGCGTTCGCCTCGCTGGCGCTGCTGAATCCACGAGCGCCACGACCGTCTCGTCGAGGCTATCCAGCCGATCCGCCAGCTATGGAGCGGCGAGCGCCCACGGTCACCATAGATTTCTACCGAGCCAGCGTTCTGCCCAAGCTGCACTGACGTCGGCTGAAAAGCATTGGTGTTGAATCGTTCTGATGCCTACCACTGCTAAATATCCTCTGCTGCGGTGACTTCCAATTTCCCACTACGACCGTTCGCATTCGCTGCTCGACGGAACTAGAGTTGGCTGCGGTGTTTGCCGCAAGCATGCACCATGGGGAGTTGCAATGAACGAGGACGTCGGGCTACTCCATCAACGGATTGCAGGGCTGGCACGCGAACTGCACAACCGCCCCGGCGACGACAGCCAGGCCGTCGTCGATCAATTGGTCATCGAGGCCGTGGAAATGGTCCCTGGCGCACAGTATTCGGGCTTGACGGTCACCAACCGGCGGCGCGAGATTTCGACACCGGCCTGCACCCACCGGTATCCGGCATTGCTCGACGAGATTCAGCAGCGAACCCTGCAAGGTCCGTGCCTGATTGCCGCATGGGAGCACCACACCGTGCGCATCAACGATCTTTCTTCCGACGACCGTTGGCCGATCTATCGGCGCGCCGCACTCGCCGAAACACCGATTCACTCGATTCTGGCGTTCGAGCTGTTCACCAGCAGCCAGACGCTGGGCGCGCTGAACGTCTATGCCGATGCCCGAACGCCTTCGACGACCATTCGGTTGAGATCGGTCTCGTGTTCGCGACACACGCCGCGCTGGTGTGGGACCGCGTCCGCCGGGAAGAGAGCTTCCAGAGCGCCCTGGCCAGCCGGGACCTGATCGGCCAGGCCAAAGGCATGCTCATGCAGCAATACGATGTCGACGCCGTGCGGGCGTTCGAGCTGCTAAAACGGCTTTCTCAGGAATCCAACTCAGCACTCGTCGACATCGCCCGCCGCGTCGTTGCACTCCGCGGCAAAACCCTCGACCCCTAGGGCAGCTGGTCGGCCATGGCTCGATTGCCTTCGCGAACACTCGGATAACGGGGACGCCACCGGATGACCGTGCGGAAATGGCGGTTACTCACACGCAGCGAACGCGTCAGCGAAGTAGCGCGATCGCCGAACAACAGCACCGCCCGACCCGGCCCAGTCAGCCACGGCGACACGCCGACCGCGGCGGTGAGTGCCGCGGCGTCGTCGCGTTTGGTGAGAGGTTCGTCGTCGACGATGTTGTAGGTGCCTGCCGGACACGTCAAAGCTTCGACGACGGCCACAGCGGCGTCGGCGAGATGAATAGACGACTGGTATGCGTCATCACGCCCGGCAACAAAATCGAAATGTCGCCGCGCCAGGCCCATGAGCTGCTCGCTGTGGGCGGCCCCGGGGCCGTAGAACAGCCCGAACCGCAGGATGACCGGCTCACCGCCGGCGGCACCGAAACGGCGCGCACTGGCTTCCGCCGCATGGTTTCCGGCGGCGATCGGATAGTGATCGACGGGGGCATCCTCGGCGATCCACCGGCCACCGCCGTCTCGATAGATCATTGCCACCGATTCCTGCAGCACCCGCGGTACTTGCGCCGCCATTGCGGCGTCGGCCAACGCCGCTGACCCATCAGTGCGGACTCGGTGACATTCCTGCCACGCCGACCGGAACATGAATCTGGCCGTGGGAGGAAGCGCCGAAGCCAGATTGACGACGACGTCGTGACCGGCGAACGCGGTCGCCAACGCATCGCGGTCGAACAGCGAGACACCGACCGGCTTGGCGCCCTGACTCAACAGCACCTGCGCCTTGGCGTCACCGCGCGCAAGGGCGGTGACGCGATGCCCGGCAGCAACCAGCGCGGGTACGGCATAACCGCCGATAGCCCCGGTCGCACCGGTGACGAAAACCTTCATCTGGACCTGCCTATGACTACTACGTAACGTAGTATTTCCAGCGTCCAGAGGCAAGGCACATACGATGGTGTGGCTCCATCATCGATGCCGGTGCACCGCTGCGCCGGGGAACGGCGGCCAGAAGTGTGGGACTTCGAAACAGACCCGGAATACCAGGCGAAGCTGGACTGGGTCGAGAAATTCATGGTCGACGAACTCGAACCGCTCGATCTGGTCGCGCTCGACCCGTATGACAAGAACAACGCCGAGATGATGTCGATCCTGCGACCGCTGCAGCAACAGGTGAAGGACCAGGGCCTGTGGGCCGCGCACCTGCGTCCCGATCTGGGCGGGCAGGGTTTCGGTCAGGTCAAGCTCGCGCTGCTGAACGAGATTCTCGGCCGATCACGCTGGGCGCCTTCGGTATTCGGCTGCCAGGCGCCGGACTCCGGCAACGCCGAGATTTTGGCGCTGTTCGGCACCGAGGAGCAGAAGGCCCGCTATTTGCAGCCGCTACTCGACGGCGAGATCACCTCCTGCTATTCAATGACCGAACCGCAGGGTGGTTCGGACCCCGGGATGTTCGTCACCACAGCGACCCGCGACGGGGACGACTGGATCATCAACGGCGAGAAGTGGTTCTCCAGCAACGCCAAACACGCGTCGTTCTTCATCGTTATGGCCGTCACCAATCCCGAGGGCCGCACCTACGACAAGATGTCACTGTTTATCGTCCCCGCCGAGACGCCGGGTATCGAGATCATCCGCAACGTCGGTGTCGGAGTTGAATCGTCCAAACGCGCCAGCCACGGCTATGTCCGATACAACCAAGTCCGGGTGCCCGCCGATCACGTGCTCGGCGGTGAGGGGCACGCGTTCATGATTGCCCAGACCCGGCTAGGGGGCGGGCGCATCCACCATGCCATGCGGACGATTGCGTTGTCGCGCAAGGCTTTCGACATGATGTGCGAGCGCGCGGTGTCCCGCAAAACCAGGCACGGGCACCTGTCGGACTTCCAGATGACGCAAGAGAAGATCGCCGACAGCTGGATCCAGATCGAGCAATTCCGACTGCTGGTACTGCGCACCGCCTGGCTGATCGACAAGCATCACGACTATCAGAAGGTGCGCCGGGATATCGCCGCGGTGAAAGTCGCGATGCCCCAGGTGTTGCACGATGTTGCGCAGCGCGCCCTGCACCTGCACGGGGCGCTCGGCGTCTCCGACGAAATGCCGTTCGTCAAAATGCTGGTAGCCGCCGAGTCACTGGGCATTGCCGATGGCGCGACCGAGTTGCACAAGATGACCGTGGCGCGGCGCACGCTGCGCGAATACCAGCCGGTGACAACGCCTTTCCCGTCCCAGCACATACCGACCCGGAAAGCCGAAGCCGAGGCGCGGCTGGCCGCGCGACTGGAACACTCGATCGCCGAGTTCTAGCCCGGCCGAACTGACGGATTACGTGATGTAGCGGACGATGCTCTCGGCGACGCAGGCCGGCTTGGCCGACCCGTCGATCTCGACGGTCGTCGACACAATCGCTTGCACCGCACCGTTTCCGACGTCGTCAACGCTGACCAGCGAACTCGTCGCGCGTACCCGCGAGCCGACCGGCACCGGAGCGGGGAAGCGAACCTTGTTGAGTCCATAGTTGATTGCCAGCTTGATGCCCTTGACGGTGTACATGTCGTGCTGCAACCGGGGTAGCAGCGACAGAGTCATGAACCCGTGCGCGATCGTCGTGCCGAATGGACCACTGGCGGCCCGCTCCGGGTCGACGTGAATCCACTGGTGATCCCCCGTCGCATCGGCAAACAGATTGACCTCTTCTTGACTGATCGTCACCCAATCGCTCTGCCCGATGGTCTCGCCCGCGGTTGCAGCGAGGTCGGCGACTGACTCGAACGTGCGCATGGTTCTGTCCTCCTGGTCGGGTATGTATAGAACCTATGCGGCTCCTTCTGACAGCCGACACCCACGTCCCGAAACGGGCCCGCGACCTGCCCGCGCAGCTGTGGGACGAGGTGGCGGCGGCTGACGTCGTCATCCACGCCGGCGACTGGGTGACATCCGGACTGCTCGATGCACTCGAGGCCAAGGCCAAACGGTTGGTCGCGTGCTGGGGCAACAACGACGGCGACGACCTTCGATCACGGCTGCCCGAGCGCGCGGATGTGCGGCTGGCCGGGCTGCGCTTCACCGTGGTGCACGAGACGGGTGCCACGGCCGGCCGCGACGCCCGGATGTCGCGGCTCTACCCCGACACCGACGTGCTGGTCTTCGGCCACAGCCACATCCCTTGGGATACGACCACCGCAACCGGGCTGCGCCTGTTGAATCCGGGCTCACCGACAGATCGCCGACGGCAACCGTTCTGCACGTACATGACTGTCACGATCGGGTCGGCGGACGCCCCGATGGACGTGACCCTGCACCGACTCGGTGCGCCTCAGGCTTGATGGCCGATGATCGCTTGCCCCGAGGAAGTCGCTTCGCGCTCCGGAGTGGCCACCCGCGCTCCGAAATACAGCAGTTCCCAGAGCGCTCTTTCGGTCACGGAGTCCACGACACCGTCGTGGCTGTGCTTGATCGTCACGTCGCCCATGAACCGCAAGTAGGCACCAACGGGGCCGAAGTCGAGCGTGGAGACCTCACGCTGCTGGCAGAACGCTATTTCAAAGTCGTCGGCACCGGCCGCCACCTGGTACTGCAGGCGCTGGGCCACCGGGATGCCGGTCGCGGAGTGGGTGGCGACGTCTGTTCCGATGAAGCCGATCGCATCATTTCCGACCGCCGAGGCGACGATCCTGCCGCCCCGGGCCACCATGACTGCCGGTAGGGGCACTTTGTGATAGTCGAGGTGGCTGACGAACATCAAGGAAACGACGGTGTAGTCGCCGATCCGGGCCCGGCCCCAGTACCAGTGATCGAGCACCTTGCGCGGAGCGACGTTGCCCCAGTTGTGGTCGTGGTAGCCGGTGCCGGTGAGTTGCCTGGTTTGCCCATCGGCAGCGATCGTCGCCTCGACCGCGCCTCTGGGAACCATTGGCAGCCAGGCGATGTAGTGCTGCTCGTCTTCGCCGAAGAAGACATGGCCGCTGGCCGGGCGCCACGGCGGCACATCCGGCCGAAGTGTGAAATCGGCTGTGGTGTCGTCAATTTCGACGTGGATCCGATACCCGTCCGCAGTACGACGGACGAAGTTCGCCCCGATCCGGACGTCGCAGTCCTCGACGGACGCGCTGAAGGAGTCGGGATCGGCGAGCAGGGTGCGGTCGCTGCGTTCGCCACTGGCAGACGTGATCGTCATCAGAACGAAGGGCGTCAGTGCCGACTTCGGTGACACGAAGGGCGGCTTGGTGTGCATCTCCACTGTCACCGTCGACCCGTCGTCGAGATGTGCGTCGAAATACCACCATTCGAAGGTGCCTCGAGTCTCGGGAACGGCGCTGGTGCGCCAACCGTCCTCCCACGCCTGGATCTCACCCGGCGACAAGCCCAGGCGTTCGTAGTGGCGTGGCCGGGTACCGATCATTGCGTGCGTCCTCGGGAAAATCTCTGAAATAGTCATGAACCCGACGTTAGGAATGCCCCCAGGCGCAATTGCGACATCGCGCATAGCATTTGCGACATGCTTGTCGGGGTAATGGCCCTGCCTACGTGCTGGGCATCTGGACTGGTGACCATCATCGACGTACTCCGCGGCGCGAACATCGCGCGCCAGCAGGTCGACAACGACATCGCTGAGATCGAGGTGGCCACAGTCGGGATCAACCGGGCCCCGGTGACCACCGCGGGCGGCCTGCTGGTGCCGGTCGACCTGGCAGTTGGCGACGACGCGATGAGCCGGCTCGACCTACTGGTGGTACCCGCGCTGACGATGAACACCCCGTCCGGGGTCATCGAAGCGCTGCTGCGTGATGAGGTGCAGGCCGCGCGCGGGGTGGTCCGCGACTGGGTGCGAGCCGATCGACCGGTCGCTGCAGCCTGCACTGGGACTTTCGTGCTCGCTGATGCCGGGGTGCTCGATTCGCGCCAGGCAACGACCAGTTGGTGGCTCGCCGACGAGTTCTCCCGCCGCTTTCCGAGGGTCCGGCTGGACATGTCCCGCATGGTGATCACCGATGGGACCGTCACCACAGCAGGTGCGGCATTCGCGCACATCGACCTGGCGATGCACATCGTGAAAGGAATCAGCCCGCAATTAGCCGACGCGACCGCGGCACTCCTGCTGTTTGACCAGCGGCCCGCGCAGAGTGTCGACGCAGCGCGGACCTACTTGGCCAACTCGGATCGCCTCGTCGTGGACTTCGAAGCGTGGATCCGCAAGAACCTCGACAACGACGTCACGATCGCCCGCGCGGCCCTTGACCTGGGCACGACGCGCCGCACCCTCGAGCGCAGGGTGCGCGACCAAGCCGGTGTCACGCCACACGCCTTTCTGCAGCGCATTCGCATCGAGCAGGCCCGGCACCTACGCCAGACCACCCCGCTGAAAATGGAACAGATCGCCAGCATGGTCGGCTACGGCTCGGCGTCGGCACTGCGGAATGCGATGCGCAGCAGCGCGGAGCCACATAGATAGCTCGACTACAGAGGTATTATGTGTAGCAGTGAGTACTCACGCCGATCTCGCCGCTGACATACCGAGGATCCTGGGCAGGTTCCGCCGGCAATTGCGGCGGGCCGCCGGAACCGGATACGCACCGGGCCAGCTCTCCGAATCGCAGGCCGAGCTGCTGCGGCTGGTTTCCCGGCGACCGGGCGTGTCGGTCAGCGTCGCCGCGGCTGACCTCGGGTTGGTGTCCAATACCGCATCCACTCTGGTGTCCAAGCTTGCCTGCGCGGGCCTGCTGGAGCGGTCGCCAGATTCCAGCGATCGACGGGTCAGCCGGTTGCAGCTCACGGAGTCCGCCCAACACGTCATGGACGACACGGCCGCCGCCCGACGCGCGGTGCTCGTCGACCTGATCGAGGAACTTGATGAACAACAGATCGGGGAACTGGCAATGGGATTGCAGGTCCTCGCGAAGATGACCACGAAGCTGCAGGAGCGCAACATATGAACGAGGCAATTGATTGCCGGAACCTGACGTATCGCTACGGCCAGCACACCGCCGTGGACGATGTGACCTTTTCGGTGCGGCCCGGCGAGACGATGGGCCTGCTCGGCCCCAACGGTGCCGGTAAGACGACGGTCGTACGCCTGCTGACCACGCTGGCGCCGGTCCAGCACGGTGAACTGCACATCTTCGGACTCGACGCCCGAAGCCAGACGATCGACATCCGCAGCAACATTGGCTATGTGCCGCAACAACTTTCGATCGAGACAGCACTGACCGGCCGGCAAAACGTCGCGTGGTTCGCCAGGCTGTACGGTGTACCCCGCGCGGAACGCGCCGAACGTGTCGAGCAGGCCCTGATGGCGATGGACCTGCTCGATGTGGCCGGCAAGATGGCGGGCAGCTATTCCGGGGGCATGGTCCGCCGACTCGAGGTAGCGCAGGCACTGGTCAATCGGCCGTCACTGCTGGTGCTGGACGAACCAACGGTTGGGCTGGATCCGATCGCACGGGACGGTGTCTGGACGCAGGTCCGGCAGATGCAACAGCAGTTCGGCATGACGGTGCTGTTGACCACGCACTACATGGAAGAGGCCGACGCGCTTTGCGATCGGGTCGCGCTCATGCACCACGGAGCGCTGCAAGCAGTGGGCACGCCCGAGGAACTGAAGGCGACAGTGGCTCCGGATGCCACGCTCGAAGACGTATTCCGGCACTATGCCGCATCCGGCCTGGACAACGCTCCCGCCGATGTGCGCCAAATCCGTTCCAGCAGAAGGGCGCAACGCCGTGTCGGTTGATCAATCCAGCACACCCGCCGAGATGAACCTGGTCCGTGCCCCACGCGGTTTCGACCGGGTTGGGGCGACGTTGAGCCGCGTCGGGGCGTTCGCCATCGTGGAATTGCAGAAGCTGCAACACGATCGGACCGAACTCGTCGCCCGAATGGTGCAACCCGCCCTGTGGTTGCTGATCTTCGGCACCACGTTCAGCCACCTGCGTGTCATCGACACGGGACCGGTGTCCTACCTGGCCTTCCTGGCGCCGGGCATCATCGCCCAGTCAGCGCTCTTCATCTCGATTTTCTATGGCATACAGATCATTTGGGACCGGGACTCCGGCATTCTGGCCAAGCTGATGGTGACTCCGGCACCCGCGTCGGCGCTCATCACCGGCAAGTCGTTTGCCGCCGGAGTGCGATCGGTGGCCCAAGTCATCGGCGTGTTGGCGCTGGCATATCTGATGCGCATCGGCCTGACGATGAATCCGCTGCGGATTCTGGCTGCGATGGCCGCAGTCATGCTCGGCGCCGCGTTCTTTGCCTGCCTGTCAATGACATTGGCCGGGCTGGTCCGCAATCGCGATCGGCTGATGGGCATCGGCCAGGCAATCACGATGCCGTTGTTCTTCGCTTCCAACGCCCTATACCCGGTCGATGTGATGCCCGGGTGGCTGCACGTGCTCAGCAAGGTGAACCCGCTGAGTTACGAGGTCGACGTGTTGCGGACGTTGTTGATCGGCAGCCCCTTCCACATCGTGGATGTCATCGTGCTGCTCGTTGCTCCGGTGATCGGAATCATCACGGCATCAACGTTTTTGCGTCGACTCGTCGCTTAGCGCCCTTAGCGCAGTCACTCGCTGAGCGGAAGGTGGCGAGATCGGTCTGGCGGCGGATTGTTAGCCGATCGTGATCGCCCAGCCGGTATCCGGCCCGAAGCCCAATCGTTAGCCAACCGCGACCTGTCGCTGCGGCCACGACACAGGAGTCACATCCGTCACTTGTGTTTCACTCGCGGAGAACAGATTCAACCGCAGAAGCGGCGGATGGCGAGTTGGGATGAGGTTGGGATGGGTCAGGCGATGAAATTCGTTGAGCAGCTGCGCGGCGCAGTGACGACCATGCCTCGCAGGCTGGGGGTCGCTGTTGCGGGAGCAGCCTTGCTGGTCGGACTCATCAGCGCCGTCGGCGGCTCGGCAACCGCGGGCGCGTACTCCCGGCCGGGCCTTCCGGTGGAATATCTGCAGATCCCGTCGCCTTCGATGGGACGCAACATCAAAGTCCAGTACCAGGGCGGCGGACCCCACGCGGTCTACCTACTCGACGGTCTGCGCGCGCAAGAAGACTTCAGCGGCTGGGACATCAACACCCCCGTCTTCGACGAGTTCTACCAGTCCGGACTCTCGGTGGTCATGCCCGTCGGAGGTCAGTCCAGCTTCTACAGCGACTGGTACCAGCCATCCCAGGGCAACGGTCAGGGCTACACCTACAAGTGGGAAACATTTCTGACCAGAGAGATGCCCGCCTGGCTGCAGGCGAACAAGGGCGTGTCGCCGGCCGGAAATGCGGCGGTGGGACTTTCGATGTCCGGTGGCTCGGCGCTGGTCCTGGCCGCCTACTACCCCCAGATGTTCCCCTACGCCGCGTCGCTCTCGGGTTTCCTCAACCCGTCCGAGGGCTGGTGGCCGACGTTGATCGGTCTGGCGATGAATGACTCCGGTGGCTACAACGCCAACAGCATGTGGGGCCCGTCCAGCGACCCGGCCTGGAAGCGCAACGACCCGATGCTGCAGATTCCACGCCTGGTCGCCAACAACACCCGGATCTGGGTCTACTGCGGCAACGGCACACCTAGCGACCTCGGCGGCGACAACATGCCGGCGAAGTTCCTCGAGGGCCTGACCTTGCGCACCAACCAGCAGTTCCAGCAGACCTACGCCGCGAACGGAGGACGCAACGGCGTCTTCCAGTTCCCAAGCAACGGAACCCACTCATGGAACTACTGGAACCAGCAGTTGATGGCGATGAAGCCCGACATGCTGCAGGTGATCAACGCGGTCAACGCGGCCGCACCGCCACCGGCCGCACCGCCGGCCGGCACCTGATCCGGGGGCTCGTCCCGCTAAGGACCACATCGGCAGCAGCGCTAACGGCCAGCGCTGCTGCCGATGTTCCTTTGCGCACCGCCACCGCACTACCGCGCCGCCGCGACACTGAAACCACCGACACGACACGCCGAAAACAGCCGCAGCAGTTTATATCTCGACAAGACTCAGTCCATCAAACCGCGGCGGTCGGCGTGCAGATATGTGTAGCAAGTGGTCACCGCGCACACGAACGCGGCGACCCCGAGCATCTGAGTACCGCTGACTACCAAGCTGATTGCGCCACCGACCGCCGCGCCTGCCATAAAACTGGCGAGCAACAGGAAATAGCCGAGCCAATCGTCGATCTTTCCGCCGGCGATGTGGCGCTCGATGCCTTGGCCCATTTTGACCAGCGTGCCGGTCACATAACTCAGCGGTATCGAAACTTCGCCGTCTTTGACGAAAGAAGTGTTGAGCGCGCCAATCCCGAATACCACGAACATGATTGGCACGAAATCAAGCAGCGACTCTTCCCACCCGCCCAAGACAATATCCAGCCCCGTGGCGAACACCAGACTGAATGTGGTCAGCACGGTCGGTCCGTGCGGATGCTCGACCCAATAACGTCGCCTGCACACCGAGGCGACGATTACGCCGATCACAAAACACAACAGCAGGGTGCCCGCGCTCAGCGACAAAGTCACGTCGTCACGAAATACACCGAGCACCGCGCGCTGCGCATTGCCGGTCATGAAGGTCACGAAGTATCCTGCCGAGTGCGAAAAGGCAGTGGCCCCAAGCACCCCGGCTAGGCCGGCGAGCAACCATGACAGCCGGGCCTCGCTGTCGTAAGTCTCCTTCTGCACACAAGCATGGTTGCAGAGTGTTACGGCCGACCCGCCACGGCGCTTGGTCCCATGGTCGCTACCCGCTGCGCCCGGCTTCGCCGCGCTTGCGATCGCGACAGTGGTCAGGCACTTGTGAGGCGGGCGATCGAACGCAGCGGAATCGGCAGCCACGTCGGCCGGTGCCGCGACTCGTATCCAGTCTCGTACACCGCCTTGTCGAGTTCGTAGGCAGCCAATACCAGCGCCGAATCCCGCGGATCCGCTCCCGATGCCGCCGCATAACCGTCGCAGAATGCGGTGCGGTTGCGCTCGACCCATTCCCGGGCGCGTGCGGTCAACTGCTTGTCGCCACCCTGATCCAGCAGCGGCCCGTAAGCGGCGTACTCGAACGAGCGCAGGACGCCGGCCACGTCACGCAACGCCGAATCCGGTGCTCGCCGCTCAGCCAGCGGCTGGCCCGGCTCGCCTTCGAAATCGATCAGCACCCAGCTCTCCGGCGTGCGCAGCACCTGGCCCAGGTGCAGGTCACCATGCACCCGCTGCACAGTGATCGGCTCATCTACGAGTTTGGCGAAACGTTCCTCGATCGTCGCTTTGTACTGCTCGAGCTCCGGCACCGCCGCAACCGCCGACGAGAGTCGCGCCAGGACGTGGTCGACCGGAAAGGTCTCCTCTGCGGTGCCGAGGTTCTCGGCGAGGGCGGCGTGCACCGAGGCGACCGCTTCACCGAGCCGATAGGACTCACCGGCGAAGTCGCCACCCACTTCGTGCGCGTAAAGGTCTCCCTCGGCAAACAAGTCGCGGACGCTGGTGGTGGCCATCTTCCAGCCTTCCGCGGCGTTGGCCGCGAATGCGGTGACCATGCCCAGCGGCCACGCGGCCTCTGGTGAGTCGTCCGCCGACGAGATTTCGTACGAGCCGAGCAGCCTGGCCACGTGCGGGTTGCCTGCCCGCCCGAGAATCCGATTCAGTTCGATGTCTGGATTGATCCCCGGGCTGACCCGCCGAAACACCTTGAAAATTGCTGCCGGCGCGCGGTCGAAGATCACGCTGGTGTTGCTCTGTTCGGCATCGGAGACACGCGGGTACGCGTCCAGCGGCAGCCGGACGTCGGGCTCCTTGGCGAACCCGACTTCGATGTCATCGGAAGCTCGGACCTCGGACGAGTCGATCAGAGACAGCAGGAACCTGGGCGCCGCGACGTCGAACAGCGCATCGAACCCGGTGTGATCACCGGCGGCGCCGATCGTGGCCGCCGTGCTGTACTCGACGACCGGCTCGGTATCCCATCCGACGAGCACCTGGTAGCGCTCGGTGAATCCGTCAGAGTAGGCAACGTCGACCAGTACCAAATCCAAACCGTCGCGTAACGGCACCACAACTGCGACCTCGGCGGTGGACAGTTCGCGGTTGCGGCCCGCGTACCAGCGTTGGTGCGGTAGCCACTCCGACCATGGCAGCTTCGCTGCCAGCTCTACGTCACCGGTGCGAGTCATGATCCTCCTCGGATGCGGACAGCTGGAACCAGTAGAACCCGTGGCTCGGGAGCGTCAGCAGGTATGGCAAGTGCCCGATCCGCGGAAATTCCACCTGTCCGGTGAGCTCGATGGGTATGTAGTTGTTCCATTGCTGCAGGTTCAGTTCGATCGGCTGCGGAAACCGCGACAGGTTGTTCACGCACAGGACGACGTCGTCCTCACCGTCGTCGCGCGGCACCTCGCGCACGAAGGCCAGCACCGACGGGTTGGACCCACCAAGTTCGTGGAACGACCCGACGGCGAAGGCATCGTGTCGCCGCCGCACCTGAAGCATCGTGCGGGTCCAGTTCAGCAGCGAGGTCGACGTGTCGCGTTGCGCCTCGACGTTGACCGCCTGGTAGCCGTACACCGAGTCCTGGCTCGTCGGCAGGAAGAGCCGGCCCGGATTGGCGGTGGAGAAGCCGGCGTTGCGGTCTGGTGTCCACTGCATCGGTGTCCGCACGCCGTCACGATCACCCAGCCAGATCACGTCGCCCATACCGATTTCGTCGCCGTAGTACAGCACCGGCGATCCCGGCAGCGACAACAGCAGCGCGTTGAACAACCTCATCTGGTTGAAGTCGTTCTCGAGCAGCGGCGCCAGTCGACGCCGGATGCCCACGTTCGCCTTCATCCGCGGGTCCTTGGCGTACTCCGCGTACATGTAGTCGCGTTCCTCGTCGCTGACCATCTCCAGGGTCAGCTCGTCGTGGTTGCGCAGGAAGATGCCCCACTGGGCCATGTCCGGGATGTCCGGGGTCTGGGCCAGAATCTCCGAAATCGGGAAGCGGGATTCCCGGCGCACCGCCATGAAGATGCGCGGCATCAGCGGGAAGTGGAAGGCCATGTGGCATTCATCGCCGCCCGTACTGGGGTCGCCGAAGTACTCCACCACGTCAGCCGGCCACTGATTTGCCTCAGCCAACAACACTCGGCCGGGAAACTCGTCGTCGACCACCTTGCGGCATCGTTTGAGGAAGGAGTGTGTCTCGGGCAGGTTCTCGCAGTTGGTGCCCTCCCGGGCAAACAGGTACGGCACCGCGTCCAGCCGAAACCCGTCAATACCGAGGCCGAGCCAGAAACGTAGGACGTCGATCATCGCTTCCTGGACCGCGGGGCTGTCATAGTTCAGGTCCGGTTGATGCGAAAAGAACCGGTGCCAGTAGAACTGGCGCCGCACCGGATCGAACGTCCAGTTCGATTCTTCGGTGTCGACGAAGATGATCCGCGCGTCGGTGTACTTCTCGCTGGTGTCGCTCCACATGTAGAAGTCGCCGTACGGCCCGTCGGGGTCGCGCCGGGACTCCTGGAACCATGGATGCGAGTCCGAAGTGTGATTCATCACCAAGTCGGTGATCACCCGGATACCCCGCTGGTGGGCGGCGTCGATCAGCGCAACGAAGTCCTCGACGGTCCCGAACTCAGGCAACACCTTGTAGAAGTCGCGGATGTCGTAGCCGCCGTCACGCAGCGGCGAGTCATAGAACGGCGGCAACCACAGGCAGTCGACACCGAGCCACTGCAAGTAGTCCAGCCGCTCGATCAGTCCGCGTAGGTCACCGGATCCGTCGGCGTTGGAATCGAAGAACGCCCTGACCAGCACCTCGTAAAACACCGCGTGTTTGAACCAGGTCGGGTCGGCAGGCAGGGCAGTGGCGTTGTCGAAGTCCTTCGCGGTCGGATGCTCGACCACACCCCCCTCGACGTGACTGCCCTCTACGGGATGGTGCGTGGGATCCGTCCTTGAGGCCTCTCTCGCATCATTCATCAATTCCACGATGCCACGTGTACCCGACGTGCCTGCTTAAGAATCACACAAACCACCGCGCCAGCCGCGCGATCTCGAATCACGCCTGGTATCAACCGGATTGGCCCGCCGGAAGATAACTGCCCGCCCCTACGCCGGAGGCCCCTCCGCCAGCGTGACGTTTTCGGTCCGAGCAACGCCGGACTTCGAGGTGAAGCTGATCGACACGGAGTCACCCGGGTGGTGCCCATTGAGGGCATCCGACATCGCGGTGGCTGAGTTGATCCCGACACCGTCGAGCGAGGTGATGATGTCACCGGTGGCTATCCCGACCGAAGCGGCGGGAGCGTTACCCACCACGCGCTGAACCTTTGCGCCGTTACCGCCGTTGTCCACCACACCCAGTCCGAGGAAAGCCGTCGGCCCGATGTGCACGGTGGGTGAACCACCGCCGGAGCGGATCTGGTTGGCGACGTTGAGCGCGGTACCGATCGGGATGGCGAATCCTTGTCCACCCTGAGACATCTGGAAATTCTCCGAAGCCGCGGTGTTCATGCCGACCACCTGCCCGGCGCCGTTCACGACCGGGCCGCCCGAGTCTCCGGGCGCGATCGCGCCGTTGAATTGGATCAACCCGTTGAGGGTCTCCGCGGCGCCGGTCAGAGAGTCTGACGCCGAGACGGTCTGGTTGACGGCGATAACATTTCCGGCCACTGCCCGGGGCGTGCCGCCCTGTCCACCGGTGTTGCCCATCGCGACCACCGGCTCGCCGACGCCGACGCCGCCGCCGATCGCTGCGGTGGGCAGCCCACCGGCGCCGCGCAACTGCAGTACCGCGACGTCCTGGGTGCGGTCGTAGCCGATCACGTCGACGCCATAGGTGCGCCCGTCGCCGACGCTGAACGCGGTGATGTCGGTGGCACCGGAAATCACGTGGTTATTCGTCAGCACAACCCCGTTCGGGTCGATGACGATGCCCGTGCCGGCTCCGACTGCGTTGTTGTAGCCAAGTTTGGTGTTGATGTTCACCACTTGCGGCCCTACTTGCCCGACGAGTGCCGACGGGTCGAGCGGCAAGGCGGGAAAGTCCTTCAAGTTCGTTGCAGGCGCCGCGTGCGCGGGCGCCGCAGGAGTTGCCAGACCCAGTCCCAAAACGGCCAAGACAGCGGCCGACCAAACCAACCCCAGCGAACGGTGGCGCGATTTGCTCATCCCGTAAACCTCCTGCTTCGGGTAAACCGTGAAATTGTCCCAGCCGTAAGAAGCGGGTGGAGCGGCATGGTCTCCACACCGTAATCCAGATACCCATTTAATACGGTGGTCAGGCCCCAAATAGGCCAAATATTCGATCGATTTCTGGGCCAAAACGCACTCGGGCTAACGCAGCCTAATCAGACCTGCCCCGATCGGGCCAAATCGAATGCGTCAGATGGTGACTGACATCACCGGAGGCGCCCGGCGAAACCCGTGGGCTCGTAGGCTGAAGTGCTGTGGAGTTCGAGCCCAGGGTCAGATTTGCCCAGTCGCCGGTCGCGCGACTGGCTACCGCCGACGCCGAGGGCATCCCCCACCTGGTGCCAGTGGTGTTCGCGGTCGAGCAAGACGTGATCTATACCGCGGTGGACGCCAAGCCCAAGTCCACCCAGCGACTGCGCCGGCTAGCCAACATCGAGGCCAACTCCGCGGTGAGTCTGCTCGTCGATTACTACGCCGACGATTGGACGCAGTTGTGGTGGGTTCGTGTCGACGGCACCGCCGAGATCCACCGCGATGGCGACACACTGCGCACCGGCTACCGACTGTTACGAGCCAAATACCCTCAGTATCAATCTATTTCGCTAAACGGCCCGGTGATCGCGATCACGGTGCGCCGCTGGTCGAGCTGGCACGGCTGACGCCCGCCTGCAGCCCGACCCTTGAATTGGGACGCCGTTGAGGGAAAAGTTGCTAGTGCATCGTGTGAGCTGGATCACGTCGCATACGGGAGAGACGGACAGCTCCGGGAGAACTGGAGGAATGTCATGTCCGACAGAGTGGGTACTTCCCAGGGCGCGGGAGCGGCTCCAACGGCGAGTGGTCCGGACGGAATTCGCAACGTAGTCCTGGTTGGGCCGTCCGGGGGCGGTAAGACCACCCTCATCGAAGCGCTGCTGGTAGCCGCTGGGGTATTGAATCGCCCCGGCTCGGTCACCGACGGCAGCACCGTGTGCGACTTCGACGACGCCGAGATCCGCCAGCAACGCTCGGTGGGTGTCGCCGTGGCGTCGCTGCTGCATGACGCCGTCAAGATCAACCTGATCGACACTCCCGGGTATGCCGACTTCGTCGGCGAGCTCCGCGCCGGGTTGCGCGCCGCGGATTGCGCGCTGTTCGTGATTGCCGCCAACGAGGGCGTAGACGAACCGACCAAGTCCCTGTGGCAGGAATGCGACCAGGTCGACATGCCCCGCGCTGTGGTCATCACCAAGCTCGACCACGCGCGCGCGAACTATGCCGAAGCGCTGGAAGCTGCCCAGGATGCGTTCGGCGACAAGGTTTTACCGCTTTACCTGCCAACCGCGCAAACAAACTGCACTGGCCTGATCGGACTCCTGTCGCAAACTCAGTACACCTATTCCGACGGCAAGCGGACCGAATCATCTCCCGACGCGTCCGAGGCCGACCAGATCGAAGAATCACGCGGCATCCTGATCGAGGGAATCATCGAAGAGTCTGAGGACGAATCGTTGATGGAGCGTTACCTCGGCGGCGAGGCGATCGACGAATCGGTTCTCGTTGCGGACCTGGAGAAGGCCGTCGCCCGAGGTTCGTTCTTCCCGGTGATCCCGGTGTGCAGCAGCACCGGCGTCGGCACGCAGGAACTGCTCGAGGTCGCCACCCGAGGCTTCCCGTCGCCGATGGAACACCCCCTTCCGGAGGTCTTCACCCCGCAGGGCGCCACCCACGACGAATTGGCCTGCGACGTCGACGCCCCGCTGCTCGCCGAGGTGGTCAAGACGACGTCGGACCCGTACGTCGGACGGGTCAGCCTGGTCCGAGTGTTCTCCGGGACGATCAAGCCGGACGCGACGGTCCATGTCTCGGGACATTTCTCATCCTTTTTCGGCGGTAGCAACGGACACGGCACCAGCCATCCCGACCACGACGAGGACGAGCGCATCGGAGTCCTGTCGTTTCCGCTCGGTAAGCAGCAGCGGCCCGCCCCCACCGTGGTGGCCGGAGACATCTGCGCGATCGGCAAGCTGAGCCGCGCCGAGACCGGTGACACCCTGTCCGACAAGGCCGAGCCCTTGGTGCTGAAGCCGTGGACAATGCCGGAACCGCTGCTACCGGTTGCCATTGCGGCGCACGCCAAGACCGACGAGGACAAGCTGTCGGTCGGGCTCGGCCGGTTGTCCGCCGAGGACCCGACGCTGCGGATCGAACAGAACCCGGAGACGCATCAGGTCGTGCTCTGGTGCATGGGCGAGGCACACGTCGGTGTCGTGCTGGATGCGCTGGCCAACCGCTACGGCGTCACCGTCGACACCGTCGAGCTGCGCATCCCGCTGCGAGAAACTCTGCGCGGCAAGGCAAAAGGCCACGGCCGGCACGTCAAGCAGTCCGGCGGGCACGGCCAATTCGCGGTGTGCGACATCGAGGTGGAGCCGCTGCCGGAAGGCGCTGGATTCGAATTCGTGGACAAGGTGGTCGGCGGCGCTGTACCACGAAATTTCATCCCCAGCGTGGAGAAGGGTGTCCGAGCTCAGATGGAGAAGGGGGTGCACGCCGGCTACCCGGTCGTCGACCTGCGCGTCACGTTGCTCGACGGTAAGGCGCACAGCGTTGACTCCTCGGACTTCGCGTTCCAGATGGCCGGTTCGGTGGCGCTACGGGAGGCCGCCGCAGCCACGAAAGTGATCCTGCTCGAGCCGATCGACGAGATCTCGGTGCTGGTGCCCGACGACTTCGTGGGCGCCGTGATGGGCGATCTGTCCAGCCGTCGCGGCCGGGTGCTCGGCACCGACACCGCGGGTCACGAACGCACCGTCGTCAAAGCCGAAGTGCCACAGACCGAACTGACCCGCTACGCGATCGACCTCCGCTCGCTGGCACACGGCGCCGCATCGTTCACCCGCTCGTTCGCCCGGTATGAAGCGATGCCCGAATCGGCCGCGGCCCGGGTGAAGACGACCGTGTAGCTTGCCGACACATGTCGACGGTTAACGGCCTTCCGGCCCACATCCTGCTCAACCACCTGGTCGTCGTGCTGGGTCCGCTGGCAGCCATCCTCGCGATCGTGTGTGCGGTATCGGCAGCGGCACGGCGGCGATTCATCTGGCTTACCCTGGCGCTGGCCGTGATCACCCTGATCGTGTCGCCGTTGACCACATCCTCGGGTGGTTGGCTGGCCGGGAAGGTCGGCGATTCACCGGCGATCGGAACGCACGCCGAACTGGGCGAGACCCTGATCTACTTCGTCGCCGCGCTGGTCGTCACGGTCACTGCGCTGGCCGTCGTGCACCTTCGCCGCGCGCGGGATTTGTCGGTGCACAATGTCGCGCACGCGATCGTCGCGGTGTTGGTGGTCGCTGCCGCCGCCGCGACGCTTGTCCAGACCTATCGGGTCGGCGATTCGGGTGCTCGGGCCGCGTGGGGAAGCGTCAGCACGTCCCCATAGCCGTCACCGTATCCGTCATGCCGGCTGGCCGAACCGCTGCGACACCGCGCGGCGGTCCAGGGATCCCTTTGCGGTGTGCGGCAACTCGCCGGCCACCTGGAAGCTGGCCGGAATCTCGTAGGGCGCCAACCGGCCCCGGCAGAATTCGGTGAGCTCCTCGGCGCTGGGCGCGGAATCCCGCGCAACGATGACCGCCGCGACCGCTTCGCCGTACATCGGATGTGGAACCCCGAACACCGCCACCTCCAACACGTTTGGATGGGTCGCCAGAATTCCTTCGACACGTTCCGGGGAGATCTTCTCCCCGCCCCGGTTGATCAGTTCCTTGATCCGGCCGCGGATGCTCAGGTCGCCGGCTTCCGACAGCGACCCCAGATCCCCGGTGCGCAGCCATCCGTCGGTGAAGTTGGCGGCGGTGATCGTCGGGTCACCGAGGTAGCCCCGCACGACGGTCCGGCCCCGCAACCACACCTCGCCGACCCCGCCTTGGGCGACGGGCTGCCCGTCGGGACCGGCGATACGGATCTCGGGTCCGGTTGAGCGCCCGACCAGACCCGTGGCAACAGCGGGGTTCACCTCCTGGTCGATACCGGTGCTGGCCACCTGGTGGGTGCACTCGGTCATGCCGAACGCGCACAGCACCGGCGCCGAGAACTCAGCCTGCAATGCCTGGGCCACCTCCGGGGTCAGCGGTGCGCTGCAACTCCGGATGAAACGCAAGGCGGCTCTTGTGTTTTCGGCGGGCGCACTGGAAACCCGCTCCAGCAGGATCTGGTGGATCGTCGGCACCGCGGTGTACCAGGTCGCCCCCACCGCGTTGATGTCGTCCCAGAATGTGTGCGCCGAGAACTTCCCGCGCGCAGGCAACAGCACCGTGCCGCCCGAGGTTAACGTGGAAAGCAACGCCGCGATCAAGCCGTGACCGTGATAGAGCGGCATCACCGCGACTGTCGAGTCGTCGGGACCAAGCTGATATCCGGCGATGACGGCACGCACCGAAGTAGCGATGTTGTCGTTGGTCCACGGGACCATCTTGGGCAGCCCGGTGGTTCCGCCGGTGAACATGATCATGGCGTCGTCGTCCTGCAGTCCGACGGGCGACGAACTGACCGGGTTGGCCTCCGTGGCGGCGTCGAGGCGCACCTCGAATTCGGGGGCGCCGCCGCCTTCACGGACTTTCACCGCGAATTGCCACCACCGCACGGACGGCTCGGCACTGTCATCGGGGCCCGCACCGTCGATGAGCACCACCCGGGCTCCCACCGCCTCGCTGCGTGCGCGCTGGTCGCCGACCGGCAGTGCCGGGTCCAATGGGACGGCGATCAGGTCCGCACGCGAAGCGGCCAACAATCCGACGACGAACTCGGCGTTGCTGCCGGTGCGCAGCGCCACCCGGTCTCCGGGCAGCAGGCCGGCGTGAGTCAACTGTGCGGCCAGGTCGTCAACGAGTCGCAGCAACTCGCGGTAGGTGATCGGGGTGCGGTCGGCGGTGACGACGATGGCGGGTGCGTCCGGCACCCGGGTCGCGGCCGCCTCGATCAGATCGGCGATGCGTTGCCTGGTGATCTGTTCCGATGTCATGTCGCGCTCCTTCTCCGATGTTGCCTACTGCGAACCCTGCCGGTGATGAACACATGCTGTCCAATACCGATGCGCTAACGGTTGATAGCCGATAGCTATCGATAGACGTCGTGAATCATCGGATAGCGACAGGGTCTTGGACATAGTCGACGAAGCCGACAACAGTGATGGCCATGACCACTCAATCGGTAACTCCCCCGCAGGCGCCGGCGCCGGTTCGGCTGACCGACGGATTCCACCTGGTAGTGGACGCGCTGAAGGCCAACGACATCAACACCGTCTATGGACTTATCGGGATTCCGATCACCGACCTGGCGCGAGCTGCGCAGGCCTCCGGTATCCGCTACATCGGCTTCCGTCACGAGGGCTCGGCCGGCAACGCCGCTGCCGCAGCGGGGTTTCTGACCCAGCGACCGGGCGTGTGTCTGACGACTTCAGGGCCCGGTTTCCTCAACGGCCTGCCGGCGTTGGCGAACGCCACCACGAATTGCTTCCCGATGATTCAAATCTCCGGGTCGAGCAATCGCGCGGCGGTGGACCTGCAACGCGGTGAATACCAGGACATCGATCAACTGAGCACTGCCCGCCCGTTCGTCAAGGCGGCATATCGAATCGCCCGCGTTGAGGACATCGGGCGAGGTATCGCCCGGGCCATTCGGACCGCGATCTCCGGGCGCCCAGGCGGCGTCTACCTCGACATACCCGGCGAGGTGCTGGGCCAGGCCATGGAGGTATCGGCCGCTGCCGCGTCAATCTGGCGGATTGTGGACCCTGCGCCCCGCCAACTACCGGCGCTCGAGGCGATCGAACGGGCACTGGACATCCTCAGCCGGGCGCAGCGGCCGTTGATCGTACTCGGCAAAGGGGCGGCATACGCTCAGGCGGACAACGTGATTCGGGAGTTCGTCGAGCGAACCGGTATCCCCTACCTGCCGATGTCGATGGCCAAGGGGCTGTTGCCCGACTCGCATCCACAGTCGGTCGCAGCGGCCCGCTCACTGGCGATCGGTCGCGCCGATGCGGTGCTGCTGATCGGGGCCAGACTGAATTGGCTACTGGGACATGGTGAATCGCCACAGTGGGCGCCCGACGCCGAGTTCATCCAGATCGACATCGCCACATCCGAGTTCGACAGCAACCAGCCGATCGCGGCGCCGCTGACCGGCGACATCGGTTCGGTGGTCTCGGCGCTCTTGGAGGGCTTGGACACCCATCCCGTCGCCGCACACCCGGAGTGGACTGACGAACTCGCAGCGCGCAGAGCCCGCAACGACGCCAAGATGAGCGCCCGGCTGGCCGAGAATCCCCACCCGATGAAGTTCTACAACGCACTCGGCGCCATTCGGTCTGTGTTGCAACGCAACCCGGACGTCTACATCGTCAACGAGGGAGCGAACGCACTGGACCTGACCCGCAATGTCATCGACATGGAGTTGCCTCGGCACCGACTCGACACCGGGACATGGGGCGTGATGGGTATCGGGATGGGCTACGCCATTGCCGCTGCCGTCGAGACCGGGCGGCCGGTGGTGGCCATCGAGGGTGACAGCGCATTCGGCTTCAGCGGCATGGAGATCGAGACGATCTGCCGCTACCGGTTGCCGGTCACCGTTGTCATCCTGAACAACGGGGGGGTCTACCGCGGCGACGAGGCGACCAAGGGCGGTGCGACCGACGGTACCGATCCCGCACCGACCGTGCTCGCCGCCGGCGCGCGCCACGAGTTGCTGGCAGAAGCATTCGGCGGCAAGGGTTATCACGTCACCACACCTGTTGAGCTCGAGGCGGCGCTGACCGAGGCACTGGCATCGGGTGCACCTGCCCTGATCGACTGCCAGCTTGACCCCGGCGCCGGGGTGGAGAGCGGGCACTTGGCCAGCCTCAACCCCACCAGCGCGGCCAAGTCTTAGTGACACCGTCGCAGGACTGGCTACTGGCATCCGATCCGGCGCTGCGCTGGCAGGTCGAGCGCGATCTATTGGGCGCGTCACCGCAGGTGTGGGAGAAGACGCGAGCGCGGATCGCAGACACGGGCTTCGGCGCACACCTGCTTGCTTTACAAGATGCCGACGGGCAGTGGGCCGGCGGCGCGTTCTTCCCTGCGGACTTCGCTGATGCTGCGGCGTCCGAACGCGGCCAACCGTGGACGGCGACCACTTGGACGTTGAACACATTGCGAGAGTGGGGTCTTGACCCGGCTATCTTGCAGGAGCGCCGGACGGCTGAACTCCTCGGTGAGCACAGCCGCTGGGAGTACGACGGCTCGCCCTACTGGTCGGGGGAGGTGGATTGCTGCATCAATGCCTGGACGGTAGCCAACGGGGTATGGCTGGGCGCCGATGTCACCGGCATCATCGACTGGTTCCTCGAGCATCAGTTGCCCGACGGCGGATGGAACTGCGAATGGGTCAACGGGTCGCGTAGGTCGTCGTTCCACTCGACATTGAATTCCCTCAAGGGACTGCTCGCCTATGAGGCAACCGTCGAGAGCACAGCGGACATTCGCGCGGCGCGCCGCCGCGGCGAGGAGTACCTGCTCGAGCGCCGGCTCACTCGTCGGCTGTCGACGAATGAGGCCGTGGCGCAATGGGTGAACGACTTCGCCTACCCGATTCGCTGGTCCTACAGCGCACTCAACGCTTGCGAGTACTTCCGCCTGGCCGCGCTGAATGATGGCGTTCTCCCCGATCCACGGATGGCGCCGGCAATCGACATCGTTCGGGCTGCCCGGCAGCCCGACGGCACCTGGCTGCAGACTGGTCGGCAACCGGGACGAGTGTGGTTCGAAGTCGACGTCGACGCTGGAGAATCGTCCAAGTGGCTCACCCTGTACGGGACACGACTCCTCACCTGGTGGGACGCTCAAAGCCCGTGCGTGAGACCTCGCAGTTGAGCGTCGAAGAACTCGTCGAGTGCAAGCTCCCGCGCGGCCGCGACGAGTGCTCGAGCGACGGGTGATCCCGGCCCAGAAGCGTTGGTAGCCAAAACAATCGGGACGCGCAACGGCGGATCCACCATTTCGACCGCGCGGATCTCACCCCGGGTGGGCGTCATCCAAAGCCAGGTGTGCGGCACGATCGTCGCCCAGCTTCCGTTGGCCACCTGCGCGAACAATGAAGCGACGGAGTCTGTTTCAACCTGCGGGCTGACGGTGATGTCATGGCCGCCGAAGGCCGCATCGATGGCTTGGCGATCCCGCATCTCCGGGGTGAGCAACGCCAGCGGCAGTTGCGCGGCATCCGGCCACCGCAGCGTGGACGCATTCGGCGGCAGCATGTCCGATCGCGACAGCAGTACGTAGCGCTCCTCGTAGAGCGGCACCAGTTCTACATCCTGGCTGTCCTTGCCGTCGGCAGCGGCCGGGTGGGCGATGACGGCATCGAGTTCGAACTCGTGCAACCGCCGGTACAACTCGGTCGTGGCCAATCGGGAGCTGAGTTGCACCTTTGCCAACGGGTGCGCCGAGCAGAACGCGGACAGCACCAACGACGCCGTCGTCGAGGCGGTGGGCACCGTGCCCAGTCGGAGCGTGCCGGTGACACCCGACTGCACCGCGCGTACTTCAGCCGTGAAGGCGTCGTGCTCGGCGAGAATTCGCTTGGCCCACACCACCAACCGCTCACCCTCGGGGGTCAGCCCCTCGAAACTATGCCCGCGGTTAATCAGGGTCACGTTGAGTTCGCGTTCGAGCTTGGCGATGGACGCCGAAAGCGCGGGCTGCGACACATAACACTTCTCGGCGGCGCGGGCGAAGTGGCGCTCCTGAGCGACCGCGACGAAGTATTCCAACTGCCGGAAGAGCACCCCGCACCTCCTGGCGCCGGAATTGTTTGCTAAGGCCCGCATTGCGCGGATAACCACTAGGATTATTCCGTTGGGGTCATGTTGGTTTCTATGCACCATCTTGAAGGGTGAAAGCCATGCGTCGAGCGGTTCGTTATCTAGTGGTTTCGTTCGCGATCTCGGCGATGGCAGCGGCCGGGTCGGGCAGTCCCGCTACCGGCGCCGTTCCGGTGCCGCACCCGATCCCGGGAGTCGCGTCGATATTCCCGTCCAACGGCGACGTGGTGGGCGTCGGAGCCCCGGTCACCGTGACGTACACCGCGCCGGTGACCGATCACCGCGCCGCCGAGCGGACCATCCATATCGGCTCACCGAACAACATGACCGGCCACTTCCAGTGGCTCGACGGCAACGTGGTGCAGTGGACCCCGGACCGTTACTGGCCTGGCCACACTCACGTCTCGGTCGGAGTCCAGGAAATGACGGAGGGCTTCGAGACCGGCGACGCACTGCTCGGAGTTGCGAGCATTTCCGCGCACACCTTCACGGTCAGCCGCAACGGTGAGGTGCTCAAGACCATGCCGGCATCGATGGGCAAGCCGAGCCGACCCACGCCGATCGGCAACTTCACCGCCATGTCGAAGGAACGCACCGTCGTGATGGACTCGCGGACAATCGGTATCCCGCTCAATTCCTCGGACGGCTACCTGATCACCGCCTCCTACGCGGTGCGCGTCACCGGCAGCGGGGTGTACGTGCACTCGGCGCCATGGTCGGTGAACCAACAGGGCTATTCCAACGTCAGTCATGGCTGCATCAACCTGAGCCCGGACAACGCGGCCTGGTACTTCAACATGGTCACCATCGGCGACCCGATCGACGTCGTGGCCTGACGTTTTGTTGACCGGCCGCACCAGATTGTGGTGACGGTCACACTTGTGAGCTGGAAGATGGTTCGCCGGACGCGGGTTGGCTTTTGATATGGACGGCTCGCAAGCGGAACGCCTCGCCCAACACATTCAGCAGCTGTTCGCTGAGGATGAGCAGTTCCGGCGGGCCAGGCCGGATGACGCCGTCCGCCAGGCGGCACGAAATCCCGAGCTCCGGTTGCCGCAGGTCATCGAGACCCTAGCGGAGGGCTACGCCGACCGGCCCGCGATGGGCTGGCGGGCACGGGAGCTGAAGACAGATCCGGCCACCGGGCGCACCGTCGCGGAACTACAGCCGCGGTTCGACACCATCAGCTACCGCGACCTGTGGGCTGATGTAAAGGCGATCGCCGCCGCATGGCGACGCGATCCGGTCAATCCGGCCGAACCCGGCGATTTTGTTGCCACCGTGGGTTTTGCCAGCGTCGAGTACCTGACAGTCGACCTGGTCTGTGGGTACCTGGGGCTCGTGGCAGTGCCGCTGCAGCACAACACCACCGCGTCGCGGTTGCAACCCATTCTGGCCGAGGTCGAACCGCAGATACTGGCGGCCAGCGCCGATTACCTCGATCTGGCCGTTCAGGTCGCATCGCAGAGCACGTCGCTGCGTCGCCTTGTCGTGTTCGACTACCGATCCGAAATCGATGACCAGCGGGAGAGTTTGGAAGCCGCACGCGCGACGTTCGCTGCCGCCGGGTCAGCGGTCACCGTCGAGATACTCACCGACGTGATCGCGCACGGCCGAACCCTTGCGCCCGAGCCGATGTACACCGGCGACACCGACCAACGCTTGGCGATGATCATGTACACCTCGGGCAGCACCGGATTGCCCAAGGGCGCAATGTATTCCGAGCGGATGATCACCAAGATATGGACCAATTCGGTGATGCCGGAACATGAGGACGTTCCGGTGCTCAACGTGAACTTCATGCCGTTGAACCACTTGGGCGGCCGGATACCGTTATCCACGGCATTTCAGGCCGGTGGCACCAGTTACTTTGTGCCCGAGAGCGATCTGTCCACCCTGTTCGAGGACTGGAATCTGGTGCGCCCCACCGAGATGGGCATGGTTCCGCGGGTTGCCGAGATGCTCTACCAGCGCTACCAAAGCTCGGTCGACCGGCGCGTCTTCCAGGGCGCTGAGGTTGATGCCGCCGAAGCAGACGCGCGAACCGAACTGCGCGAGCAGGTGCTCGGCGGGCGCATCATCACCAGTTTCAGCAGCACCGCGCCGCTCGCCGCGGAGATGAAGAGCTTCGTCGAATCATGCCTGGACGTGCACGTGCTGGACGGCTACGGCCTGACCGAGGTCGGGATGGTGACCAAAGACGGGTTGGTGAACAAGCCGCCGGTGATCGACTACAAGCTCATCGACGTCCCCGAACTGGGTTACTTCCTCACCGACAAGCCCCATCCGCGCGGTGAGCTACTCGTGAAATCAGCAACGGCGTTCTCCGGCTACTACAAGCGCCCCGACGTCAGCGCCAATGCGTTCGACCCCGACGGTTACTACCGAACCGGCGACGTGATGGCCGAGATCGAACCCGATCGGCTCGTCTACGTCGACCGGCGCAACAATGTACTGAAGCTGGCGCAGGGTGAGTTCGTCGCCGTCGCAAGGCTGGAGGCAACCTTCTCCAGTGCCCCGCTGGTCCGCCAGATCTTCGTCTACGGCAACAGCGAACGCCCGTATCTGCTGGCCGTCGTGGTCCCGACATCCGAGGCGCTGACGAAATACAAAGACGACGAGATCGGCCTCAAGGCCGCACTCGGCGAATCCCTGCGTCAGACAGCCAAAGTCGCCGAACTGCAATCCTACGAAGCGCCCGCGGAATTTCTGATCGAACACGAGCCGTTCACGGCCGACAACGGACTGCTTTCGGGCGTCGGCAAGTTGCTGCGGCCAAAACTCAAGGAGCACTACGGCGAACGACTCGAGCAGTTGTACGTCGAGTTGGCGGATACCCGAGTCGCGGAGTTGCGGTCGCTTCGACAAGGAGCAGCAGAACGGCCCATCATCGACACCGCTACCCGGGCCGCCGAGGCATTGCTGGGCCTGGTCGGCACGCCGGGACCGGACGAACACTTCATGGATCTGGGCGGTGACTCCCTTTCCGCGTTGACGTTCTCCACCCTGCTTCGAGACATCTTCGACATCGAGGTTCCCGTTGCGCTGATCATCGGACCGACCAGCAACCTGCAGCAGATCGCCGATTATATTGCGACAGAACGTGAAACCGGTTCCAAACGACCGTCGTTCGCCACCGTGCACGGTCGCGGTGCCACGAAGATCCGCGCCAGTGAACTGACGCTGGGCCGGTTCATCGACGCGGCCACCCTGACTGCGGCTCATTCTCTTCCCGTCGTCACCGGCACGCCGCGTACGGTGCTGTTGACCGGAGCCAACGGCTATCTCGGCCGCTTCCTCACCCTGGAATGGTTGGAAAGACTGGCCGAACGCACCTCGGACGGACCGACAAAGCTGATCACCATTGTGCGCGGCACGGATGTCGGCGCGGCCGCGAATCGCCTGGAGGACGCCTTCCGCAGTGGCGATGCCCAATTGCTCGACCGGTTCCGAGAACTGGCCGCCGACTACCTCGAAGTCATTCCCGGCGACATCGGCGAGCCGAATCTTGGCCTGGATCAGGCTACTTGGGAGCGCCTTGCCCAGACTGTGGATCTCGTCGTGCATCCGGCTGCTCTGGTCAACCACGTCCTGCCCTACGACCAGTTGTTCGGCCCGAATGTGGTGGGTACCGCCGAGTTGATCCGGTTGGCGATCACCGATCGTGTCAAACCGATCACCTACCTGTCGACCGTGGCGGTCGCCATGACCGTCGACGACTTTGCCGAGGACGGTGACATCCGGACCGTCAGCCCCGTCCGCGCCGTTGACGGCAGTTATGCCAACGGGTATGCGAACAGCAAATGGGCGGGCGAGGTGCTGCTGCGCGAAGCACATGACTTGTGCGGCCTGCCGGTTGCGGTGTTCCGATCCGACATGATCCTGGCGCACAGCCGCTTTGCGGGACAGTTGAACGTGCCGGACGCCTTCACCCGGCTGATATTCAGCCTGTTGGTCACCGGGATCGCGCCGGCCAGTTTCTATCAGACCGACTCGGCCGGTAACCGACCGCGCGCGCACTACGACGGTCTGCCCGCCGACTTCGTCGCTGAAGCGGTCACCACATTGGGTTTGCAGACCGCGACCGCTCATCCGGAAACCCCCGCTGCCAACCGCTTTCATTCGTTTGACGTGATGAATCCGCACGACGACGGCATCTCGCAGGATGTGTTCGTGGACTGGCTGATCGACGATGGCCACGACATTCGGCGCATCGACGACTACGACGAGTGGTTCAGTCGCTTCGAGACGGCACTGCGGGCGTTGCCGGACAAGCAGCGTCAGCATTCGGTATTGCCGCTGCTGGATTCCTACCGCGTCCAGCAGCAACCGCTCAATGGGGCGCCGGCGCCGACCGGTGTGTTCCGCGCCGCGGTTCACGACGCCAAAATCGGTGCAGACGCGGATATTCCACACCTTTCGGCGGCTCTCATCGACAAGTACGTGGCCGACTTGCAGCTGCTCGGTCTGGTCTGAAGGAGCCTGAGATGACGACTATTAAGGCACGAGCGGTGCGTTTCGACCGCTACGGCGGCCGCGACGAGTTGTACGTAGCCGAGATCCCGATGCCGACGCCGGGACCCGGCGAGGTCGTGGTGGAGGTCCGCGCGGCGGGCATCAATCCGGGCGAGGCCGCGATCCGATCCGGGGCCATGCATGACATGTTTCCGGCCACGTTTCCCTCCGGCGAGGGCAGCGACCTGGCCGGAGTGGTGACCGCGGTGGGCCCGGGCGTGGACGAGTTCTCGGTCGGCGAGGAAGTTCTCGGATTCAGCTTCACCCGATCAAGCCACGCCACCCACACTGTTGTGCCGGTGAATCAACTGATCCGCAAACCGCCCGAATTGAGTTGGGAGATCGCAGGAGCGCTCTACGTTGTCGGCGCCACCGCATATGCCGCCGCCCGCTCGGTCGCGCCGCAGCCGGGTGAGACGGTTGCGGTCTCGGCGGCCGCCGGCGGTGTCGGCAGCATCGTGGTGCAACTGCTGACCGCACGCAACGTCCGAGTGCTCGGCATCGCGGGCCCGGGGAATTCGAATTGGCTTGAGGCGCACGGCGTCACCCCGATCAGCTACGGCCCCGGCCTCGCCGGGCGGTTGCTGGCGGCGGCACCGGATGGAATTGACGCGTTCATCGACTTGTTCGGCCCGGAGTACGTCCAGCTCGCCGTCGATCTGGGTGTGTCACCGCAGCGGATCAATACCATCATCGCGTTCCAGAAGGCGGTCGAAGTCGGAGCCAAGACGGAGGGCAGCACGGATGCGTCGACGCCCGAAGTGCTCACCGAGATCGCCGAATTGATTGTCGATGGCGCCGTCGAGCTGGATATCGCCGCGCGCTTTCCACTCGACCGGGTCGCCGACGCCTACGAGCTGCTCGAGCGCCGGCACACGCACGGCAAAATCGTTCTGCTGCCGAGCAATTCGGCTTGACGGTCAGGTCAACCCGGTTTGCACTACTTTCACGACGACCAATACCACCGCTAACACCAGGTAGCCACGCAGGGTAAAAAGCCCAGCCTGGCGGATCGGTGACATGGCCGGACGGTCCAGGGACGCGAGGCTGGGAGTGCGCCAGTTGGCGAGCTGATGCCGGCGGGCAGTCCGTTGTTCGGCGCGAGTCAGCTGCACCGCGTCCGCGAAGTCTCTGCGGCGATTGCGATCCCGTCGGCTGGCCACGACCACCGCCAATCCGCCCGCCGCACCTGTGACGGCGCCGGCGATCAGACCAACCTCCAAGGTGGCCGTCGACAACTGCGGAAAGAAGGTGGCGGCCGTCAGCGCCAGCGAGAGTAGCACCAGACACCACACGATCGTCCACGCAACGATGTTCTGCCGCAACGTATTCACCCACGGGCCCAGCAGTGCGCGGTCGTTACAGAGCAGCACGAGGAACACGGTCGCCGAGGGCAGCAGCACACCGGCGAGCGCCTGCACCCCCTGGGTGACCAGACCGAGAACATGATCCGGGCTGAACGCGATCGCTGCCGACACCACGAGCAGGGCGCCGTATCCGCCGTAAAACCACGGCGCCTCGCGGATCCTCCAGTGCAGCGAATGCCGTTTCCCCAGTGCGTCACCGACCGCATACGTGGTGGCCAACCCGATGGCGTTGGCGCCGATCAGCGACGCATCGAGCAGGATGATCGCGAAAAGCACTCCAACGCCATGGCCGCAGTGGTTGGCCAGACCTCGTGCTACCGCGCCCGCATCGGTAAAACTGCCGGCGGTGCCGGCCAGCCCGAACGCGGTCACCGCCATCAGCGCAGTTCCCCCGACCATCACCACCACGATTCCCAGCACCAAATCCGCACGCGCATAGGGGATCCAGCGCGCCGTGATGCGCTTGTCCACCACATTGGACTGTTGAAAGAACAGCTGCCAGGGCGCCACGGTGGTGCCAACGATGGCAACAACCAGCAACAACACGGTGGAGTTCAGCCCACCGGGGAACTGTGGCACCAACCCGCCGACCGTCTCATTCCAGGTGGGATGCACCAGCAATGTCATCGGGATGATCACCACGTTCACCGCGATCAGCAGGAACATCAGCCCCTCCCAACGCCGGAACGACCCACCGGCGACCACCGCGAACAGCAGCAAAGCGGCAGCCGGGATCGCAATGATCTTCGGGCAGCCGAGGAAGCCGAGCGCCAGCGCCACCCCGATGAATTCGGTGACGATCGTCAAGGCATTGAGTATCAATAGATCACCGACGCTGAACGCACCCCAGAACTTGCCGAACCGCTCAAAGATCAATCGAGCGTGGCCAACTCGGGTGACCGCACCCAGGCGCAGCACCATTTCCTGGTTGACATACAGCACCGGAATCAGGAGTGCGAGCGTCCACAGCAGGGCCATGCCGTAGTTCTGTCCCGCCTGGGCGTATGTCGCGACACCGCCGGCGTCGTTGTCGCCCACCATCACAATCAGTCCCGGACCACTGATGACCATCAGCGTCCGCAGTCGGCGCCAACGACCACTGACGTGTGCGTCGTGCCCGATTCGGCCGAATGCGCCGACGATGTCGCCAGTGTGCGCGGAATCCAACACCGTTGGTTCGGGTACCGCAGGCAACACCGGGATCTGGGTGGAGATGGAGGTCATCGGACTCTCCCTACTTCAGTCAAAGTGGTTGACAAACAACCGATTCGGACAGGGAATGCGCGCGGGGAATCCAACAGCGTGCACCGTTCGGTGCCCGCCGCTGGATCCGCCCCGCGCTGTGCGAGTGAAGTGCTAGTCCTGGTCCGCCAGCACCGCAATCGGCATGCGCGCCACGTAGGCGTTTGCGCGTTCTTGCGCGGTCATGGACACCGCCGCGTTCCACCTGTCGGCCAAACGCCGGCCCGCACGGCGCACCAACGCCGGACCGCGCCGTTGGGTCGCCCGAGGAGCAAAAGCGGAGTGCATCGTCATCGTGGTCATTGGTCTACTCCTGACGAAAGCCCGTCCGGCCATGCGTCATTCGCAGCGTTTGCAGCACGCTTTGCGCGCGTTCAGGCAGCAGCAGAAATGCCGGGACCGGATCGGGTCAAGATGGATTTCAGATAGGGACTATCGCCGGGATCTGCGTTCATCTCGCCCTCACCTCCTCGCGGCCGGGACACACGGGGGTGTCGTCGCTACTAGCTCAGCGAAACACCTGGACGAAAGAGGAATGCCAGACGGAGACGACCGCCGAGCGCACCCCTCTCGTCGGAGCTTTGGCACTGCACGGCGTATCCGATCGACGACCGGAAGCCACTTGGGCTCAACCCTTAAGCCGGGAAGAGCTGTCCTGACCCGGGGCGTCTTTCGACGTTCGGGGTCAGTGGCCTGTATCCGTGCAGACGCCTCACCTACCGAGGTGCTTGCAGCTTCCCATGGTGGCACTGAGATCGGCGCACGTCAAACCCATTCAGCCTCGTGGCGATCGCAAGCGCGGCGCGTGGCGATCGCAAGCGCGGCGCAGCCGGGCGCGGCGGGTCGCCACTATCAGGCGCAGCCGGGCGCAGCGGGTCGCCACCATGCAGCACAGTCCCAGTTAGCGGGCCTACTCTCGTTGGTATGGCCATCACTTTGCGGGACCCCAGGGTCGCCTCGACACTTGACCGGATGTACGCCGCTTCGAAGGAACAGATGTCGAAGTTGCGCGACAGACATGGTGAGTTCAACCGCCCGATGACGGTTCAGGAACGCACCGAGGCGATGAGCGAGTTCTACATTCCGGTGACTCCCGAAGCGGGCCAACTGTTGTACTCGCTGGTGCGGGCGACCCGGCCGGCAACGATCGTCGAATTCGGTATGTCCTTCGGCATTTCGGCGCTCCACCTGGCTGCAGGGGTCCGCGACAACGGCACCGGCCGTGTGGTGACAACGGAACTCAGCGACACCAAGATCGCGGCCGCCAAGCAAACCTTCACCGAGACCGGCTTGTCTGACGTGATCACGATCCTGGAGGGCGATGCGCTTTCCACCCTGACAACGCTTGACGGGCCTATCGATTTCGTACTGCTTGACGGGTGGAAAGACCTGTACCTACAGGTGGTCAAACTGCTCGAACCAGCACTGTCGCCGGGCGCGCTGGTGATCGCCGACAACACCGAGTCCGCCGACCTGCGAAACTATCTCGACTACGTGCGCGACACCGAGAACGGCTTTGTGAGCTTCAATTTCCCGGCCAGGGAGAGCGACAGCATGGAACTCAGCTGCTGGGCAGCGGGGTCGGGAGAAGCTTCTTAACGGATAGAATCCTCCAGCCACGGCAGCAGCCACTGAACCCCTTCCGGGGTGAGGTGCACACCGTCGCTGCGTACCTTGATGCCGTTGACCTTGGCACTGTAAACGCCGTCCGGGCAAAGCTTCTTGTTCAGATCAACGATTCCCACATTCGGGTATGCGCTAATTGCATTGCGCAGCATGGTGTTCCATTCGTTTACCCGCTCGGGCTGGTCCTCTGGATAGAGGTGGCCGTCCGCCTTCTCGCCGCCGCGACTGTAGGGCGCGGTAGCGACCATCACCCGAACCCCGGTCGAGCCCACGATATCCAGCGCACGATGTAGCTCGAAGTTGAGATAAGAATCGAATGTCGGGTCACCGATGTGGGTCCACTTGCCTTCGTTGACGCGGTCGACCGTCTCCCACCGACCGATGACGAGCAACGCGACGTCCGGTCGGTCCTGATGGATCTGGTTCGACCAGCGACTCGGCCAGCTCACGCATTCCGATCGCTGTTCCAGCGTTTGACCGATGTAGCGGTACGGCGTGCCGCGCACCAGGCTGCACCCGATGACGGTGTGGTCGATGAACTTGAACCCGGGTGTGGCGGGAAGGAAGTGCATCATCGTCCAGCCGATCGAATCCCCGAACACGGAAACGGTGAACGGCTGATTCGGATCTCGCGGCCCTGGCGGAGTTTGACCCGGCGGCGACGGGGACACCGCAGCGACGGCCGAAACCCCCGGCGGCAGTCCGACCTCATGCAGTCCGGCTCCGACCGGGACCACCAGGATCGTCGCGGCAGCAGCGCTGGCCACGGTGGCCGCCGCCAACGGCAATAGCGGTATGCGCTGCGGTCGCCAGCGCCGGACGGGTTGTTCGATCGCCCAATAGGAGATACCCGCCACTGCCAAGGTGACCGCGCAGCGGGCACCGAACAGCCCCGGTCCAGACCAACCGGTTCGCTCGCCGTTGAGAACCAGAAAGATCGGCCAATGCCAGAGGTAGACGCCGTAGGAGATCATCCCCAGCCACACCAGCGGACGGAAAGCCAGTACCCGGGCCACCGCGCCGCGTTGCTCCAGCGCAACGGGTGCAACCACCAGGACGGCGGCGATGGCCACGGCGATCAACAGACCATGGCGGAATTCACCCGCGCTACCGGTCGCATAGTGGGTGATCGCCGCCAGCGCCGCCAGTCCGACGATCGGCAGGAACCGCGCGATCCGCCGCCCCCACCGACTCCGGATCAGGCACCAGCCCCGATTCAGCGACGACCAATCCCGAACCAGCAGAGCCGATGCAGCGGCCCCGACCAACAGGGCCTGTGCCCGGGTGTCGGTGCCGAAGTAGATCCGGTCCCGGGTGGCGTCGGAGGTGAAGACGATGGCGGCCGCGGCAGATGCGAACGCACCAAGGGTCGCAATCAGGAAGGCGGACAACCGAACGTGGCCGACGGTGATCTTGCCGAAGTAGCGTTTGGCCCGCTTAGCCAACACCAGGGTCACTGCGATCAGCAGCAGCGGCCAGACGAAGTAGTACTGCTCCTCCACTCCGAGCGACCAGGTGTGTTGCAGTGGCGAGGGCGCACCCTGAGTGAAGTAATCCGTTTTCTGGGCGACGAACCGCCAGTTCGCCACCCAGGCGAAGGCCGCAATCGCGTCACCGCGTAGCCCGTCAAGCGTTTGGTAGGGCAAAAATTCGCGGGCAGCCCCCACCGAGAGCACCATCAGCACCAACGCCGGCAGCAGGCGACGCACCCGGCGAACCCAGAACCCGGTCAGATCGATCCGCCCGGAACGTCCGAGTTCGTCGAGCAACAGCGATGTGATCAGGAATCCGCTCAGCACGAAGAAGATGTCGACGCCGATGAAACCGCCGCTGACACCGGGAATGCCGCCGTGACCGATAAGGACCAACGCGACCGCTATCGCGCGAAGTCCGTCCAACGCGGGAATTCCGCTGGGTCGCTCCTCGCGGTCCCACACTGCCAGCCGACCGACTCGACGCACCGGGGCCACCCAGCGACGTTTCCGACCAGTAGTTGGTCCAGAATCTGCCGGTGCGGGTTTCTTCCCGCCCGGCTCGGTGCTCGCCTTCAGCGCGCCCTGACCGCCTTGCCGTCCGGCGCCGTATTTGATGCCGATACGTCGCGTCCCCTCCGCTTGATCGAAGAAAGCTTAGGGGCGGCGCGTTCGGATATCGCCGAGACACGCGAAGGCAGGCGTCAGTTTCTCGCAGAAAACGAGTAGTCGGCTACTCGTGACCTCACGATCAAGTTCGGCGACGCTTTTCACGTCGAAGGGGCACAACATGGTCGAGACGATCGAAGTCGCAAAACTTCCACTGGCGCCGAACAATCCGCTGCCGTACCTGCAGCAGGTGAAGGCAGTCCGGGCGTATCACACCGGCTTCGAAACCCTGAGGGACGCAGGTGGCTCGGTGACTCGATGCAGTCTGGCTCCTACCTGGATGATGCCGCCGATCGTCGTCGTGACGTCGCCGAAGGGTGCCCGTGACGTCATCGGCCGCCCGGACGCGTTCTTGGACAAGACCCTTCCCATGCACGAGGAACTGCGTCGGGTGATGGGCAGCAACCTCTTTGACCTAGCCCATGAAGCCTGGTTACCGCGCCGACGAGCGCTGCAGCCGATATTCACCAAACGGCACGTTGCTGCCTTCGCCGGCCACATGGCCGACGCTGCCGAACGCGTTCCACGCTCCTGGCGAGACGGCGCCGAGGTCGATCTCGACACCGAATGCCGGACGCTGACACTGCGGGTGCTGGGGCGCGCCGTGCTGGGTTTGGACCTCGATGAGCGGGCCGACGAATTGGCGACGCCGTTGGTCACCATGGTGAATTATGTGATGGACCGGGTGCTGCGACCGGTCCGCGCCCCACGATGGCTGCCAACCCCCGGACGACACCGGGCCCGCGCGGCCAGCAGCGGTTTGCATCAGCTCGCCAGTGAGATTGTGCAGGCATGCCGCACAAATCCGACGAGGGACGCACCGCTCGTCCACGCGCTGATCGCGGCGACCGATCCGGCTACCGGACAGCCGTTATCGGACGCGCAAATCTGCGATGAGCTGCTCATCTTTCTGCTCGCGGGGCAGGACACGACGGCAACAGCCCTGACCTACGCATTGTGGTCGCTAGGCCATCATCGCGATCTGCAGGATCGAGTCGTGGCCGAAGTCGCCGCGTTGGGCGACCGTGCCCTGACACCCGAAGACATTTCGCGGCTCGGATACACAGTCCAGGTCTTGCACGAGGCGCTGCGCCTGTGCCCGCCCGCAGCCGCGCTGGCCCGGATGGCGATGCAAGACATCGATGTCGACGGCAGGCGGGTCGAAGCCGGATCCATGGTGATGGTCGGCATCTATGCGCTGCATCATGATTCGGCGCTGTGGGACCGTCCGCTGGTGTTCGATCCCGACAGATTCAGCCGCGAGAACTCGAAAGATCGCGATCGCTGGCAGTACCTGCCGTTCGGCGGTGGACCGCGGTCCTGCGTCGGCGATCACTTCGCCATGCTGGAAGCGACTCTCGGTTTGGCTACCATCATCAGAAACGCCGAAATCCAATCGCTCGACGACGAATTTCCTGTCGCGGTGCCGTTCACGACGATCGCTGCCGCGCCCATCCGGGCCCGGGTCCGCTCACGCGTCTGAACGACTTACTCTGCTACGCAACCTATTTCCGATGAGCAACGCCGGACCGAGCTTCTTGAATCTGCCCCCGTATTGTGGATTGCACACAGATCCCCACCCACGGCAACACAGGCAGAAGGCATCGATAATGGGCTGGTTCACCCGGCGCCGCAAGACCAGTCCAGACAGCGAAGCTGCCGAACTCGAGCCGCTCTCTGACAGGCGGAGCGACTGGGCACCGGCCGATCCCCGCGCTGATGCCGGGCCGCCGTGGATTGGACGTGCGCTTTCGCTGCCGGCGACGCCCACCCCTGCTGCAGCTCCCGAGCTTGCCCGACGTGCAGTCGAAGCAGCCCTGAAGGTGTCCGGCGTCAATCTCGACTACTCCCCCGCCTCGTTGCACCATGTCGACGCGATCCTGGACGGATTCCGCAAACCCGGGTCCGACATCATGGCGGAGACGATCTTTGTATTCGGCTGCTACCTCGGTGAAGTCATGGTCCGCAACGCCGGCTACGTATGGGTTGACACTCCTGCGGACCTAGCCCGACATCTTGGTGCCCTGACGGTCCATCACCCGGACACCGACTCGCACGCCAACCCGATCAGCAAGGCCTTCAAGCGGGTCGACTACGGCGAGCCGGACAATTTGACCTACTTCTACCGGGTGTTTACAGATAAAGCCGGGCCCTTTGACCAGAAGGGCGAGCCGAACTAGGGATTCGCCTCGGAGACGGCCAATCCCAACTCATCAAGCACCTCATCGGTGTGCGCACCCAATTCGGGTGCGGGGCCCGCGACGCGGCCCGGCGTTCGAGAGAACCAGGTCGGCACGCCAGGGAAGCGCACTGGGCCATGCGCGGTATCGACCGTCTCGAAGAATCCGACAGCGTCGAGTTGTGGATCGTTCAGCAGCTCCGCGGGACTCGACAACGCTGAGGCGGGTATCTCCAACTCGCGCAGCAGATCCAGCCACTCCTTCGTGGTGCGCTCGGCGAACGTTTCGGCCAGCAAGCCGTACACAGTGTCGATTTGGCGCGCCCGGCCCTCAAGCGTGGCGTAGCACTCGCTGGTCCAGGCCGGTTGCACCGCGTTGATGAACGCGGCCCAATGCTTGTCGTTGTAGATCAGCGCGGCGATGTGGCCGTCGCTGGTCCGGTACGGTCGCCGATTGGGCGCCACCGCGCGCGGATAGACGGCGGGGCTCAGCGGCGGGTCGAACATCGCGCCGTTGACGTGCTCGACCAGCATGAACGACGCCATCGCCTCGAACATGCCGACTTCTACTTCCTGCCCTTCACCGGTGCGTTCGCGGTGAAACAGCGCCATGGTCGTCGCATACAGCGCGGTGAGGCCGGCGACCTTGTCGGCCAATATTGTTCCGACGAAATTGGCCTCGCCGGTCAGGGCCTGCTGAACCGACGGCAAGCCGGTGGCCGCCTGGATCGTGTCGTCGTAAGCCGGCAGGTCCCGGTTCGGTCCGCGCCGCCCGTATCCGTAGCAGTTGGTGTACACAATGTTCGGGTTGATGGCGGCGACGTCGGGGTAACTGAGGCCCAACCGGGCGATCGCCTTGGCGCGCATGGAGTGGATGAAGACGTCGGCGCTCTCGATGAGCGCCCGCAGGGCGGTCTGTCCCGAATCGGATTTCAGGTCGAGGATGATGCCGCGCTTGCCTCGGTTGACGTTGACGAACACACCGCTCATCCCGGGCACCGGCCCCACCGAGACGTACCGGGTGTCGTCACCTTGCGGGGGTTCGATCTTGATCACGTCGGCACCCATATCGGCCATGATCTGGGTGCAATAGGGTCCCATCACCATCGCGGTCAGATCGACGACGCGCACGCCGGCCAATGGGCCGTGCTTCGGGTGTGTGTCAGACATGCCGCGCCGCCTCCCGATTCGCTCTCGCCGCCGACTCAAAGCTGTACCCGATGTGATCGGCGTGCCCCGTCGGGACGACGGGAAACACCAATGGCGCACTGAGATCCCGTACAGCGTATAGCTGCTCGGCAACATTCTCGATTGTCCATGACAAGCGCTGCACCCCTGGGCTTTCGGCGACAACCGCCTTGGCCACCCGGCCCGCGATGGCGACCAATATCTCACCGTTGACCGGGCAGGAGTCATGGGCCAGCAGTCCGACCACGGGTGCGACCAAGTCGGGTCCCATCGGTGGGTAGGCCGAAATGTCCAGACCTTCAGCCATTCTCGTCACCGCGGACGGGACGATGACGTTGCACAGCACTCCTTCGACCCCTCCTTCCAGGGCGACGACATTGGACAGTCCGATCAGGCCGGCTTTGGCGGCGGCATAGCCGGCCACACCGCGATTGCCGTACAAGCCACCGATCGAGGACGTCAAGACAATACGGCCGTAACCGGCCTCACACATCACCGGAAATGCCGGTCGGACCACGTGGAAGGCGCCGCGCAGGTGTACGTCGATGACGGCATCGAAGTCTTCGTAGCTCATTTCCTTCAGGGAACCGCGCCGCACGATGCCGGCATTATGGATGAGGATGTCGACTCGGCCGAAGTGCTGCAACGCGGTGCCCACGATCGCCTGGCCACCCTCGGCGGTCGTCACGGACTCGACGCAGGCGATCGCGTCGCCGCCGGCGGCCTTGATCTCAGCCACAACCTCCTGCGCCGGAACGGCATTCACATCGTCGCCGGTTAATGTGCCGCCGGTGTCGTTCACCACCACCTTGGCACCGCGTGCGGCAAGCATCAGCGCGTACTCGCGGCCCAGTCCTCGGCCGGCACCGGTGACAACGGCTACCCGATTGTCGTATCTGAGTTCATTCATTCCGGCACTTCAGGATTCCAGAACCAAGCCATCCAGATCGCCCTTGTCGCGCCATTCGGACAGCAGGGCGCCGAAGGCATAGAAGCCCGGCCCGTAGGGTTCACCGAGGTGCGACCGGATGCCTTCCCCTTCCGCCGCCCCTGCGCCGCCGCCCTCGTTGTTGTAATAGCCCGGCGTGCACTGTGCATCAAACGCGCTGTTGTCGATCGCGGTCTCCCGGATCACGGCACACCACTGGTCCTGTGCTTCCTGGCTTGGCTCAACGGTTTTCGCGCCACGGCGCAGCGCCTCGGAAATGACGTAGGCGATGTGCTCGCCTTGCAGTTCGTAGTTGGCGGCGATGTTCGCGGAGATGCCGACCTGAGTGAAGCCGGTGAAGAACTGGTTCGGAAACCCGCGACTCGTCATGCCGTGCAACGTCTTGTATCCGTCACGCCAATGGTCGAACAGGGATAGCCCGTCGCGGCCCTCGATCGCATCCATCGAATACCGACGACTGATCTCGGTGGTGATCTCGAACCCGCTGGCGTAGATGATGCAGTCGACCTCGTACTCGATCCCGTTGGCCACCAGCCCCTTTGCGGTGGCGCGCTCGACACCCTTGCTGGACGAGACGTCCACCAGAGTCACATTCGGACGATTAAAGGTGGGTAGGTAGTCATCGTTCGTGCAGGGTCTCTTGCACAGGAAGTTGTAGTACGGCTTGAGCGACTCGGCGGTATCGGGATCGTCGACGATGTCTTCGATGCGCCGCCGTAGCCGCTCCATGACTTTGTAATCTTCCTCCTCACGGATGCCCATGAACTGCTCCGGGGTCATCGCCGCGGGATCATCCAGCGCCAGCACCCGCGCGGCGGTATTGCGGCCGAGTTCGGTCCAGAAATCGCAGACGTAGTCGGGTTGCCCCAGCGCCATACCTTCGAAGGTCCAGGCGTGGAAATTGCGTTGGCGTTCCTTCTGCCAGCCTGGCTGGAGCGACTTCACCCAGTCCGGATCGGTCGGGGTGTTGTTGCGCACCCCGACCGACGACGGCGTGCGCTGAAAAACATACAAATGCTTGGCATGTCGGCCAAGGAACGGCACTATCTGGATGGCGGTTGCCCCAGTGCCGACCACAGCGACGCGCTTGTCGCTCAGCTTGTCCAGTCCGCCGCTGGCGTCCCCGCCGGTGTATCCATAGTCCCAGCGCGACGAATGAAAGCTGTGCCCCTGGAAATCTTTGATTCCCGGGATACCGGGCAGCTTCGGCCGGTGGAACGGACCGGACGCGATGACCACGAAGCGCGCGCGGATGTCGTCGTCGCGGTCGGTACTGACCCGCCAGCGCTTGATCTCTTGGTCCCAGTGCAACTCACGAACCTGGGTGGAGAACAACGCGGAATCGTAGAGGCCGTAATGCTTTCCAATCCGCCGACAGTGCTCGTAGATCTCGGTGCCGTCGGCGAACTTCTTGCTCGGGATGAAGTTCAGCTCCTCTAGTAATGGCACGTAGCAATATGATTCGTTGTCACACTGCAGGCCGGGATAGCGGTTCCAGTACCAGACGCCACCGAAGTCGCCGCCCAGTTCAATGATCCGGACGTCGTCCACGCCGGCCTTTTTCAGGTACGCGGCGCACAGCAGGCCGCCGAAACCGCCGCCGAGCACCGCGACGTCGATATCCGCCGAGATCGGATCGCGGACCAGATCAGGTGAGTGCGGGTCGATTTCGTAGAAGCCGGCGAAGTCGTCGGACAGCTCGATGTACTGCTTGGAACCATCAGGACGCAAGCGCTTTTCACGCTCCTGGCGGTATTTCTCGCGAAGCGCTTCCAGGTCGATGTCGTCCGGTGTCGGTGTCGGCGGGCAGTCGGAAACTCCGGTCATGCCAGCGCGGTCTCCGGCAGTGCAGCGGGGTGCAGCGGTGCGGCCATTTCCTGCACGGCGGGCAGCACCTCCTTCGCGAACAGTCGCGTACTCGCCGTCGCCTCGTCATACGGCATGGTGCCGAACTGCGGCACGATCGTCAGTTCGGAGAACGAGCAGGCTTCCTGGGCCGCCTTGATCCGATTGAAGATCTCCTCAGGCGTTCCGATCAACAGATTCGAGGCGTGGTAGCCGGCCGTCTTCGGTGCCCCCTTGGCATCATGGGTCACCGACGATGCCAACACCGCGGTCGCGGTGGCCTCTCGTGATGCGTAGGCTTCATATCCTTTGACGCCCTTGAAGTTCGAAGCATCGGCGAATCCGTAGTGCACGGTCACGTCGCGGTTGGCCGTGTAGATCCACTCTTCGGACTTTCCGGGGTCCCCGGGGGTGCAATACATGAACATGACGTTCTTCGGCTGACAAGGCGGCAGACCTTCCTCCTGCCGGAAGATGTTGACCTTCTGGACTTCTCGTCCCGCGTCCTCAATGGGCTTGTTGCCCACGAACAGCGGCACCATGCCGCGGCGCGAGAGTATCTCCAGCGACTCCGCGGTCGAGGACGAACTGTAGATGCGGGAGAACAGGTCCGCGCTTTGCGGTTCGGGCCGCAGCGACATCTCCGGCACTTTGAAAATCTCGCCGTCATAGGAGAATCGGTTTCCCGAGAAGGCCAGTTCGAGGATGTCCAGGGTTTCGTTGAAGCGCTGGCGGCTCTCCTCACGCGGAACCCCGACGGCATCGAACTCACTCTTGGAGACACCGCGGCCGATCCCGATGGTGTTGTAGCGACCGTTGGAGATGATGTCGAGGTAGGCGATCTGGTGCGCCAACCGGATGGGGTGCCACCACGGGGCGACCGCAACGAACGTACCCAGGCTGACGCGTTCGGTGCGGCCGGCGAAATAGGTCAGCGCCTGAATCGGGTTGGGGGTCATGCCATACGGGGTCCCGCAGTGCTCGGGCATCCAGATGCCGTCAAAGCCGAGCGGTTCGGCAAGATCGGCGATCGCGAGCGTGCCCTGCACACACTCCCAGTCAGGAGTCGCCGGCGGCTGGCTGAAATCCTCGGCGAGCACCCGATCCCAGTCGTGGGAATTGTGCGCTCCAAAACCAAGATTGACCTTCATCTTTTGATCTCCGTCTCTGTTGCGAGATTGCGGGGAGCTCCGGTCCCCATGTACTTGGCGAGGTTGCGGTGCAAGTTAGCGGTGCTTCGTTCCATGTAGGGGTTGGGTTTAGGGCCTAGGAAGCCCAGCGATTTCATGCCCTGCTGCACTGCGGCCATGTTGGAGAAGTCCTGCGGCAGCACACTGCGCCAGTTGGGGTCGTCAGGCGGCGCGTAGACCCATTCGGTCTGCGGCTCTTCGCCTTTCGGATACAGCTCGTAACACGACGCCTCGAAGATGCACTCGTCGGGGTTGTAGCCGTGCGGTCGTGCGCTGTAGCACAGCGCAGTGGTCAGGCCCTGCCCGATCTGGAAGTTCGGGAATATCTGCCACGCGGTGCCGCTGTCGGCCAGGTGCTCGGGATCGATGGTCGGCCAAACGACACCCCGATCTGCGTCGTCTCGCCGTGCCGAAGTGAGCCAGTGGCTGAGCACCTTGTCCGCGGGTGCGTCGCCGGGCAGTTCGTCGACCAGTCGCAACGCCGCGTTCACCAGTGTCTGGGTGGTGGTGGCGTTGGTTTCTTCCAGTGTGTAGAGCTGCATTTCGGCGGTCGATACCCGAGGGTCGGCCCCGGTACCGAGTCGGATCTTGGACTTGGTCTCCGAGAGGTCCTTCGGTGCGTCATAGCCGATATTGCTGTGGCGCCCGTGTGCGGTAGCCCAGCCGCGAAAATTGCCGAACTTGTTGAACTGCGGATGCGTGGTGGCCACATGGTATGTCTCGTTGAAAGCCTCGATCGCGACCTTCCAGTTGCACTGAAAATGCAACCACATTCGCCATTTGCAGCGCATGTCGGCCAGATTGAACGGATCGAGCATGGTGGCGGCGGGTTCGAGGTAATCGCGTAACGGCTCAGCCGCCGGATCCATGTTGATCCAGAGCCAGCCACCCCACGTGTCGACATTGACCTTGGCCAAGTGGGTGTTCTCCGGCGTCAACGCACCCTGCCAGTCGGCCTGTTCGGGGATGTGGATGCAGTTGCCGTCCTGGTCGTAGGTCCAGCCGTGAAACCCACAGACAAACGATTTCTTATGACCGCAAGCACTTTTGGCGCCGACGGGAGTGTCCACCAGCCGGCGGCCCCGGTGCACACAGACGTTGTGGTGGGCTTTGAAGGTGTCGGCTCCGGTGCGCACCACCACAATCGAGTCGTCGAGGATGTCGTAGGTCAGGTAGCTGCCCACCTTGGGTAGATCCTCGACACGCCCCACCTGTTGCCAAACTTTGCGCCACAGCTTGTCCCGCTCGGCGCGCGCGTAATCCTCGGAGATGTAGGCGTCGACTCCAATCGTGACCGGAGCGGTCAACTCGTCGCTTGCACCGTTCGTCTCAGCCATTCCGATCTTCCCTCCCATGGTGTCTAGTCCCAGCGCTTGATCGCCGCGCGGAAAGACTGGTCTTTGAGGAACAATGACGTGTTGTCGGCACTCAGATGTCCCCATTTCAGATTCAGCCCGCCGTCGACCAGCAGCGTCTGGCCGGTGACGTAGGTCGACAGGTCAGACAGCAGGAAGAGAACAGCGCCTGCCACTTCGCCCGGGCGGCCGCGGCGCCCCATGGCGATGGCCCGGCGATCCCGCTCGGGGTCATCGTCGGTGTAGGTCCGTGAGGCCGGCGTCTCGGTGACGCCCGGCGCTACCGCGTTGACGCGGATCGCCGGGCTACCCGCGTCATCTGATGCCAGTTCGGCCGCCATGGTCCGGGTGACCGCGACAATCGCGGCCTTGGCGGTGCCGTAGGCGATATGGAACGGCGCGGCGTTCATCCCACTGATCGACGAGATCGACACGATCGACCCGGGCAGTCGGCGACTCTTCAGTTCCGCGGCCACGGCCTGGCTCATGAAGAACATCGTCTCCAGATTGCGGGCGAACAACTCACGCCAGTCGCTGCGCGTCACCCGGGTGGACGGCATCCACGTCGACGGATCCGCGCCGCCGGCCACGTTGACCAGACCATAGATCTCACCGTCGGCTTGCCGGGCCGCCTCGAGCGTCGTCGCGACGCCGTCGTCAGTGGAGACGTCGGCGGCTAACGGCACCACCGGCAGTCCCTGGGCCACCAGTGGGCCAATGTGCTCGTCAAGGTTGCTCTGGCCGCGGCTTACCGCGATCACGGTCGCGCCGGCCTCGGCGACAACCCGCGTCACCGTGGTGCCGATCCCACCACCCGCGGCACCGGCGACCACGACGACCCGCCCGGCCAGGCCTAGCTGGTCGCCGCTCACGATATTGTCCGGACAAGATAATGACGTGCATCCATTAGAGAGCATGATTCTCTTCCTTTAGCCTGCACGTCAAGGCGGCGAGCAATTTCGGCGCGCTCTATTGTCTGGACCAGCGATCGGTTGCTATCGTCCGACCGGTGAAGGCCGCTCGCTACAGCGCCGCCCAGTCGCCGAGTCTTGCCGAGGGCTGGACCCTCACCCGACTCACCGAGCCAAGCCGTCTATTTGGCGCCAACGGCATCCGCACCGGCCCGGACGGGCGCATCTACATCGCCCAGGTGACCGGTAGCCAGATCAGTGCGCTCGACGTCGTGACCGGTCAACTGGACACCGTCAGCGCCAAGGGCGGCGACATCATCGCGCCCGACGACGTCGCCTTCGGCCCGGACGGCAACCTCTACGCGACCGAGGTGATGGACGGACGGGTGAGCGTGCGCGACGCCACCGGCCGCAGTCGGGTACTACGCGACGACCTCCCGTCCGCCAACGGCATCACGGTTCACCAGGGCAGGCTGTTCATCGGCGAATGCCGAGCCGGCGGACGCCTGCTCGAACTCGACCTCAACGGCGGACCCCCACGGATATTGCTGGAGAACGTTCCGATGCCCAACGCCATGGAGGTGGGGCCGGATGGGTTGCTCTACTTCCCGGTGATGGGCGCCAACGAGATTTGGCGGATAAATCCCGAAGGCGGTGAAGCCGAACGCGTCGCAGGCGACCTCGGTGTCCCTGACTCGGTCAAGTTCGACGCCGACGGCTTCATCGTCTCCACGCAGGTACATAGCGGCCAAGTGCTGCGTATCAATCCTCGCAACGGGGAGCGCACCGTGTTGGCTGATCTGAATCCGGGGTTGGACAACTGCACCTTCGTGGGCGACCGCCTGTTCGTCTCGAACTTCACCGGCGAGATCACCGAAATCCTTGTCAACGGAGAAACCCGGACGGTACTTGCGGGCGGGTTGAACTGGCCGCTGGACCTTACGGTGGGCACCGACGGCAATCTCTACGTCGCGGACGGAACCTATTTTTACGCCCTGCTCGGGGACGGCACGCTACGCACCGTCGGCATGCTGTTCAGCCCCGGATACCCAGGGTTCCTGCGCGGACTGACATCAACCGGCCCGGGCGAGTTCGTGGTCACCACCTCGAACGGCGAGGTGGCCCGCTACCTGCCCGGGAGCAACGAAAGCGAAATACTGGCCCAGGGATTCGACCAACTCTATGGCGTGGCGGTCACGTCGAACGGCACCGCGCTGGTGGCTGAACTCGGCGCCGGCCGGGTGTTGTCCATCCAACAAGGCTCGGTCGAGGTGCTGGCGACAGACCTGCGCGAACCCGTCGGTGTCGCCATCGCTCCCGACGGGACGTGCCTGGTATCCGAGTCCGGCGCGGGCCGCGTCATAAAGGTGGGCGGCGAGACCCTGATCGATGGTCTGCAGCGGCCACAAGGACTTCTGGTGCTCGGCGGGCAGGTGTACGTAGTGGACGCCGCCGCCAAGGAAGTCATTTCTGTCGATCTGACTACCGGCGCCCGGCAGACCATCGCTGCGGACTTGCCGGTCGGCGCCCCACCGGGTGTGGTGCCCAAGCCACTGCGTGGGATGCCGCCGTTCTCGGGCCCGCAGGGCCCCTTCGCCGGCATCGCCGCCGGAGCCGACGGCACGCTCTACGTCTCCGCGGACGCCGACGGCAGTCTGTTGGCACTGCGCCGGGAATCGTGAAGGGCGCCAACGTGTCCGACTCCAAAGTGGTCGACCATCGATACCTTCAGGTCGCGCGCACCTTGCGTAAGGAGATCGTGGACGGGGTCTACCCGATCGGGTCCCAGCTCCCCACCGAACACGAACTGTGCGAGCGATTTGCGGTCAGCCGCTACACGATTCGGGAGGCGCTGCGACGCCTCCGGGACGACAATCTCGTCTCGTCACGTCCACGAACCGGAACGCTGGTGGTGCCGCGACCCTCGTCGGAGTCCTACGTCCAACACGTCATGTCGATCAACGATCTGCTGGCTTTCGCGACCGGCACCCGTTTCGCCATCGAGGACGTCGCCATGGTCACCATCGACGAAGAACTGTCGACGCGCACCGGCCTGGCCGCCGGCGAGCAGTGGCTGACCGTACGCGGATTCCGGCAAGCCGACGGCCCCGATGCGGCCGGGTCTGCGTTGTGCCGCACTGAGTACTACATCAACCGTGCGTTCGCGGCGGTCGGCAGGCTGCTGCAACGCCACGAGGGCCCGATCTTCCCACTTATCGAGGACCTGTTCGGGCTCAGTGTGGTTGAAGTACAACAGGAAATCGTCGCGGTGCTACTCACACCGGAGCTTGCGGGTGGTCTCAATGTCGAGCCGGGCACCCCTGCCCTGCAGGTGCAACGCATCTATAAGACCTCTGACGATCAGGTCGCCCAAGTCACCATCAACATCCACCCCGCGTCCCGATTCCGCCATTCGATGACGATGCGACGAGTCCGTAGTTAGCGCCGCGACGTCGACGTGATATCGAGGGGTGTGGACAGAAAACTAGTCGGCGGGTTGTGGCTGCGCTGGGACGCTGAACGGGCCGCCGCCGCATATGAACAGGGGTGGTTCAGCGACAGCACGCTGGCGGACTCGCTGCGCGAAGCAGCCCGGGAGACCCCCGATCGAGTGTTGTTGATCGACGGTGATCGGCGAATCACCTGTGCGGACCTGTGCCGTGAGGCTGTCGCGGTGGCAGATGCCCTGCATACACGCATTCCACCGAGCAGGGTGGTGTCGTTCATGCTGCCCAATTGGTACGAAGCGGCGGTGATCTACCTCGCTACCACGCTGGCAGGCATGGTGGCCAACCCGATTCTGCCGTCGATGCGCGACCGTGAACTGCGCTTCATCCTCGAAGACGCCGACAGTCGGATGGTCTTCATTCCTGCGACATTCGGGGGCCACGACTACCCGTCGATGCTACGGCGGGTCGTCGCTCAACTGGAGTCTCCACCGGATGTTGTTGTGGTGCGAGGGGATTGCGCTACCGACCAGATCCCGCTCGAGTCACTGACCGCACCTACCGCTTCCCCGGCCAAGCCGCTACCCACACCGAATCCAGACGCGGTCCGGATGATCCTCTACACCTCAGGGACCACCGGACGCCCGAAAGGGGTTATGCACAGCCATAACTCGATCCACGCTCTGATTCGGCAGATTGGGCGACATTGGTCGGTGCGGCAAGGCGATACCTTTCTCGTCGCCTCACCGATAGCGCATATCGGTGGTTCCATCTATGCGTTCGAATGCCCACTCCTGCTCGGCAGCACCGCCGTCTTGATGGATCGCTGGAAGGCCGACGACGCGGTGCGGATCATGCAAACCGCGCACTGCACGCACATGGCGGGTGCGACGCCGTTCCTCGAGCAACTCCTGGCGGCGGCACAGCGCACGGACACCCGGTTGCCCGACCTGAAACTCTTCGTCTGCGGCGGTGCATCCGTGTCACCTTCGTTGATACGCAGGGCGTCAAAGTATTTCGAAAATGCCACCGTAACAAGGGTTTACGGCTCAACCGAAGTACCGGTGACGACGATCGGATCGCCCGACCACCCCGACCACGCGGCTGACACGGATGGTCACCGCGGGGTAGCTGAGGTGAAGTTGGTCGGTGGTGAGATCCGGGTACGCGGGCCGCAGATGCTGGTCGGCTATCTGCACCCCGAGGACGAGGACGAATCATTCGACGCCGACGGGTACTTTCGCACCGGTGACCTGGCGCGCTGGGTGGACGACGAGTACCTCGTGGTCACCGGACGCGCCAAAGACATCATCATCCGCAATGGCGAGAACATTTCGCCTAAGGAGGTCGAAGACGTTTTGGCAGACCATCCGGGGATAGCCGAGGTCGCCGTCGTCGGTCTGCCCGATGACCGCACCGGGGAGCGAGCCTGCGCAGTGCTCGTGCCCGCTGTCACTCCCGGCCCGGACCTTGCCAGCCTGTCCGCGTTTCTGACCGAGTCAGGCGTTGCGCGCTTCAAAGTGCCTGAGCAGGTGGCCATCTGGAAAGAGCTGCCGAAGAACGATGCGGGAAAAGTGCTCAAGCACCAGATCAAGGCCGCGCTCATGAAAGTGGAGCTGTGACATGCAAGTAGCAATCGTGACGGGCGCGACCGGCGGCATCGGCTTCCGTTGCGCGACAAAGCTCGCCGAAATGGGCATCGCGGTACTGGCGACCGGGCGACACGAAGGCAAGCTCGCCTTGTTGGCGGACCAACACGACCTGATCGCCACCTACGCCGTCGACCTCATCGATGACGACGCACCCCGTCAGATCGCCGATGCGGCGTTTTCCCACTGGGACGGAATCGATTTCCTGATCAACGCCGCCGGCGTGGGTAGTCCCAAACCCTTGCATGAGACCGACGACGAGTCCCTCGATCATTTCCTGCGATTGATGTTGCGCGCACCGTTCCGACTGGTGCGCGAGGTCCTCCCGCACATGCAACCCGGATCGGCGATCATCAACATCACCTCGACCTTCGCCGTCGTAGGCGGGATGCGTGGCGGCGCGTACTCGGCAGCCAAAGGTGGGCTCACCGCAATGACCACCCACATCGCCTGCCAGTACGGGGCTCAGGGAATCCGCTGCAATGCAGTGGCCCCCGGCGTGATTCAGACACCCATGACAGAAAATCGACTGCAGGACAAACGATTCCGGCGGATCAATACCGAGATGACTCCCCACCAGCGGTTGGGCACCGTTGACGACGTCGCCAGCACGGTCGCGTTCCTGTGCTCTCCCGGCGGCGCCTTCATCAACGGGCAGACCATCGTCGTCGACGGCGGCTGGAGCTCTACCAAATACCTCTCCGAATTTGCGCTCAACTCCGAGTGGAAACTCTAAAGCCGGCCGCAGCCCAAATCGTTTACTCCGTTTAACAGTTGCTATTTTCCGCTCGCAATATGCCTTTTAGCGAATGCATTACACGATTGGACGTCCAGCACTCTTACATCAACGCACGAAGAGATATCCGATCCGCCCCCTGTCAACCGGTTTGACATTTCTCCGCAGTTTGGACGTCGCGCTCGGCCGCCGCCTAGCAGGCCGGATCTACGTGTGCAATGATCACCGTGCACGTGAAAGGTTGTATCACCATGTATTAACGGGAGTGTCAGCAATGGGATTCAGACATTTTCGCTCGCCCAGATCCCCGCGGAATCTTTCGATCGCCCCACTCGGGGTGATTGGCCTGGCATTCGTCATAAGCGCGACAGCCCCGATTGCACACGCCGAGGGGATCGACCAAGAATTCCTGGATGCGGTGGAAAAGCACGAGATCAACTTCGATTCACCGCAGTCCGAGATCACTGCCGGCCACGAGGTCTGCGACCAGCTCAACCAGGGCAGCACAAAGGGCGACGCCGCGACCGACATCGCCAACAGGTACAACCTCGACGGCTACCACGCAGGCTTTTTCGTGGGACTCAGTGTCGCTGCGTACTGCCCCTGGCATCACACGACGCCCTAGCGTCAGCGAGGCTAACCAGGCTCGAAGTGACGGCGGATGCCGTCGAGCATTTTGGCGTGCGCCTTGACCGCTTCGCGCACGGTGACCGCGACCAGCGGTCGGGGCGCGGAGAACCTGATCCGCTCGGTGACGCGGGTGCCGGCTTCGATCGGCGCGAAACTCACGGTTCCGCGCAGGCGCACGCCCGGCGGCTGGTCGGCCTCGGTCTGCACATCGCCCTGCCACGGAACATGTAACCGCGCCTCGTAGGTGATCTGCATCGTGAACGGCCCCAACGGAATTCGATCCACTACCCGATAGCTCTGCCGATAGCCGTCAGGGGTCTCGTCACGGGATAGCACCTCCACCGACACGATCAGCGGATGCACGAGCCGGATGTTGTCCAAGTCGACGTAGAAGTCGCGGACCTGCTCCGGTGACGCGGGCACATCTTCGGTCAGCGTCCGCTCAGCGTGCGCGACCCACCAGCTCATGCGAAGTCGCTGAACTGTGCGAAGAGTTCCGCCGTGCGCCACCAGGTCAACGCGGCGAATACCAACAACGTGACGACTGTCGCGTTCGCCTGCACCAGATTCCGCCGCTCCTTGGGTGCGTACGCGTACGCGGCCGCGACCACGGCGCCGGTCACCAGCCCTCCGACGTGTCCCTGCCAGCTGACCAATTGCGAGCTGACCGCCGGCGCGATGACGGTGTAGGCCAGGTTGATCACGATGGTGATGACAACCCAACGAACATCGAAAGAGAGCCGTTTGCCGACCACGAACATCGCGGCGAACAGGCCGAACAGCGCGCCGGAGGCACCCGCCGTCGCAGTGTTGAGCGGCGACACCAGGTAGACCAGCACCGATCCGCCCAGTCCGCACAGTGCATATAACGCACCGAATCTCAAACGGCCCAACAACATTTCGAGTGGTGGACCCACGACGAAAAGCCCCCACATGTTCAGTAGCAAATGGGTCGGACCGTAGTGGATGAACGCTGAGGTCACCATCCGGTAGTACTGGCCATCGGCAACGGCCGGCGGCCACAGCGCGAGTTCCTTGTCCAATCCGGGGATCGCCATTTCCAGCACGAGAGCCAGCACGTTGATCGCGATCAGCCCATAGCTGACAAATGGCGTGCCCGACCTTTGCACGCGACCACCGAATTCCGTTCGCGGCTGCCGAATGGTCTTTGCACCGGCATCGACGCACTGCACGCATTGATGACCGACGGCGGCGCTGCGCATGCAGTCCCCACAGATGGGTTGCTCGCACCGGGTGCATCGGACATACGTCGGGCGATCGGTATGCCGGTAGCAAGTCGGCGCATCGGCCGGCAACGAAGAAGTGCTCACCGCACCCATTGTTGCCTGTCCTGTCAGTGTGGCGCGGTCGGGCGCCCGGCTACGCCGCGCTTGCGATCGCCGCGACGAGTATTCCCTCGTTCACCGAGTTGACCTACTGTGAATCGGGTGGAGTCAAACGGAACCCCTGAATTGGTGCCGGTCGAAAATCTGCATTCAGGCGACCCGATTACCGATGGTGGTCAGCGGTACATAGTCCTCGAGTCCAAGGCCGTCGGGGACGGCTGCGTGGTCCTTGAACTGGAATCCCGCATTAACCACCAGCTGCAGGTCATCGAGAAGTCCTTCCCCGCCGGTTACCACGTCGGCCGGGCGCATCACCGCATTCTCTAGTCAAATTAGCGCGCCGCCAATCCCGGCCGAATATTGCGCCGAGTAGCCGTTGGACGGCTACCGCATATGCACGCAATTCGTTGATATCGCCGGCGCTATCCCGCCTTTCAACTCCGCGGTGGCCGCTGATCGTTGGGATCGTCGGGATCCGGCTCACCGAACCAGCGTGACGGTATGTGCTCGGGGTATGCGTCGTGCCAGGCCCACCACTCGTACGGCTTGCTCTGGGGGTAGCCCTGCGGCGAATCCTCCCAATCCTCTTGTCGCCCCAACGCCGTCAGATCGAGGATGCTCCACGTGTTTCCCAGCACCTCGTCGCCGCGGTTGTTGATGAAGTAGGTGCGATAGACGCTGGACCCGTCGCGAATGAACGCGTTGGTGCCGTGCCATTCGTGCACCCCGAAGTCAGTGTCGAAACCATCGGTGATCGTGTACCAGGGCATCCGCCAGCCCATCCGTTCCTTGAGCCGTTGGATGTCGGCCTGCGGTGCCCGCGAGGCGAAGACCATCGTGGTGTCGCGCGCGTTCACGTGGGCCAGGTGGCCGATGTGGTCGGCGATCATCGAGCAACCCGGACAGCCGTGATCGGGCCAGCCATGCACATCGGATTCGAAGAACGCCCGGTAGAGAACCAGTTGGCGTCGCCCGTCGAAAAGGTCCAGCAGGCTCATACGGCCGTCGGGACCTTCGAATGAGTAGTCCTTCTCCACTTCCGACCAGGGCATGCGCCGACGCTGGGCGGCCAGCGCGTCGCGGGCGCGGGTGAGTTCCTTCTCTTTAGTCAGCAATTGCTGATGCGCGGCTGCCCACTCCTGCGCCGACACGATCGGGGGTGTGCTCATGGCAATCTTTCCTTTCTGTTCTGGCCGACTACCCGTTCAGGACAACGGCGATAGCCCCGCGGCTGCGAGTAGGTACGCGCTGTGGTCGTCGGAGCCGCTCGCGATAGCCAACACCGACCGCCCCACCTGCTCGGGGGTGAGCACCGGTCCGGTGGATTCCACGAAGGCGTCGACGTCGACGCCTTGCCGCTCTGCATATGCAGCCACTGCCTTGGCACCCAGGTCGGTCGCCGGGGTGAGGCGCGGCAGCACCGAGACAAACCTGATTCCGAGCGCCGCCCGCTTCGATTCCTCAGCCGCATAGCTAGCCAGGAATCGGACGGTGGCCTTGGCGCCGGCATAGCCGCCGCTCAGCGGCGACCCGTTGAGCGCTGCGCCACTGGAGATCGCGATCACCGAACTGCCCGGCGCGAGTGGGCGGCGCAGCGCGTACTGGATCCAGTGGAACGCCTGGGCGACGTCGACATTCCAGTTCTCGGCGAAGGTCTCCCAGGTCTGTTCCGGCAGCGGGATCATCCGCGGCGCCAATCCTGCGGCCAGCACTATCGTGCGCGGCCGGTACTCATCGACCAGACGATGCGCCGTCGCCGCGTCGGCGCTGTCTGCCGGCACCGGGGTAAAAGCCTCGCCCAATTCTTCCCGCACCAGTTCGAGATGGGCGTGGGTGCGTGCGACACCGACGACATGCACGCCTGCGGCGGCGAGCTCCGCTGCGATGGCGCGGCCGAATCCACGGCTGGCGCCGGTCACTATGGCGGTCGTCCCCACCAGATCGGCGGGTGTTGCTGGCTGGGTCACGATAGTGCTCACTTTCTGAAGATGCGGCCGTTTCTAATACAGATACGGCGGCTCCCGGGACTAATCACTTCGCAGGTCCGCGATGGTTTTTAGTCGGCGCAGGTATCTATAGAAAGTGGGCGTCATGACCGAGGAGTGCAGAGGAGTTCGCCGGTGCCGGAGCAGCAAGAGTTCATCGAGCAGGCGGCTCCGTTTCGCGCCGAGCTGATTGCGCACTGCTATCGGATGCTGGGTTCGGTGCACGACGCCGAGGATCTGGTGCAGGAGACCTACCTGCGGGGGTGGCGCGGATACCAGGCGTTCGAGGAACGGGCAGCGCTGCGTACCTGGCTGTACCGAATAGCGACCACGGCATGCCTGCGGGCGCTGGAAAATCGAGCTCGCCGAGTGCTGCCGGCTGGCGTCGGCCCACCAGCCACCGATGACCCGGACGGCAGCGCCGCTTCGCATGACTGGCTAGGGCCGATCCCAGATACCTACATGTTCGACCCGCCCGAGGACGCTGTGGTCGTAAGTCAAAGCGTCCGGCTTGCGGTGATGACGGCCCTGCAGGAGCTACCCGCGCGCCAGCGGGCCGTCCTGATCCTGCGTGACGTCGTGCAGTTCAGCGCGGCCGAAGTCGCCGAGCTACTCGAAACCACCCCGGCTGCCATCAACAGCTCGCTGCAGCGCGCTCGCGCGCGGGTGGCCGAGATCGCACCAGACCAAGACGACCTGGCCGAGCCCGACGACGAAGAGCGCCGCGCTTTGCTGGACCGCTACTGCGCGGCATTCGAGAACGCCGACATGGCCGCGCTCACCGAATTGCTCCAAGACGACATCAGGCTGGAAATGCCGCCGATGCCGCTGTGGTTCGCCGGCCGCGATGCCGTCGTGCGCTTCCTCGAGGCGCGCGCGCTGGCAAAGCCGGGCGACGTGGTGATGGTCCCGACGGCCGCCAACGGGCAAGCAGCGGTCGCCGAGTACCGACGCAACGCAGATAGCATTATGGAAGCCCATTCCATCCAGGTCCTCACATGCCGTTCCCGGGGCGGAGTTGCCGGGATCGCTGCGATGACGGTTTTTATGGATCCGACGCTGTTCGCCGTGTTCGGTTTGCCACTCTCGCGTTGACGGCGCGGCAGTCCGACCACAATCCGCGGGCCGTGTGGACAGGGCTGGATGTCACCGGAAGGATTGGCACATCGTGATCGCAAGCGCGGCGCAGCCGGGCGCAGCGGATCACGATGATGCGAGAAGGCAACCGGGCCACGACTACGCGACAAGCTGCACGCAATCGAAGGGCGATGGATGAAGATCCCGGGTGTGGCCGACCTCGTCGGCACTCTCACCGATGGGGCATTTCAGGCGGTTCAGGCCGGGGTCAACGGCGCCGCCGGTGCAGTGGGAGCCGTGCAGACACTGGCCAGTCCGGTTACGGACCTGGTCGGGCCGGTCATGCAGACCGTGGCGCACACCACCGGCCGGGCGATCGGTCGGGGCGGTTCGCCTAACGGCCCGCCCGACCGGGTCACTCCACCGGTGCGTTGGCAGAGCGGACGGCGGGTGCACCTGGATCTCGATCCGCTGCTGCCGTTCCCGCGCTGGCACGAGTACGCGGCGGTCATCGAGGAGCCCGTCCGACGCATTCCCGGGGTGGCCAAGGCCCACGTCGAGGGCGCGCTGGGCCGGCTGGTCATCGAGATCGCCGACGACGCTGATCCCGACGCCGTGCTGGATGAGGTGCGGGAAACCGCCGCGGCCGTCGCCGCCGACCTCGCCGCCACTGGGCGGATCTCGGCGCCGCAGGCCGCGCCGTTCGCCGATCCGGGCAACCCCCTGGCCATCCTGGTGCCGCTCACCGCCGCGGCAATGGACGTCGCAGCTGTCGCTGCGGCCGTCACCGGCTGGGTAACCCGGCTGCCGGCCGCGCCGTCGACCACCCGGGCCGTGGCCGCTCTCATCAATCACCAACCGCGAGTGGTGGCGGTCGTGGAGTCCCGGCTGGGTCGGGTCGGTACCGACATCGCGCTGAGCGCCACGACCGCGGCGGCGAACGGGCTGACCCAAGCCGTCGGAACCCCGCTGCTGGATCTCGTGCAACGGACCTTGCAGATCTCCGAGGCAGCGGCGCACCGTCGCGTGTGGCAAGAACGGGAACCTCATTTGGCTTCCCCCAACCGACCACAGGCTCCGGTGGTCCCCGTGCTGTCGTCGGCGGGTACCGAAACACAGGCGCCACGGCACAATTGGGCGGCCGCGGCAGCCGGCGAGGCCTCGCACGTGGTGGTCGGCGGATCCATCGACGCCGCGATCGACACCGAAAAGGGATCCGCGAAGGGTTTCATGAAGGGGCCGGTGGAGAGCTACGTCGACTCCGCGGCAAACGGTTCGTTGATCGCTGCGGCGAGTGCGTTGCTCGCCGGCGGTGGAACCGAAGATGCGGCCGGTGCGATCCTGGCCGGGGTGCCACGTGCGGCGCACATGGGCCGGCAATCGTTCGCCGCGACCCTCGGGCGTGGCCTGGCCGGGGCGGGCTTGCTGGTCCTCGACCCGGGCGCGCTGCGCCGCCTGGACCGGGTCAAGGTTGTGGTCATCGACGGTGCCGCCCTGCGAGGTGACCACCGCGCTGTATTGAAATCGTGGGGACACGAACCCGGTTGGGACGATGACCGGGTTTATGAGGTCGCCGACGCGCTGCTGCACGGCGAAGAGGCACCCGATCCCGACCCCGACGAACTGCCTGCCACCGGCGCGCGGCTGAACTGGATCCGGTCGCAAGGCTCGTCGGCAACGCCGGCCCAGGGACTCGAACACGCAGACCTGGTGGTCGACGGCGAATCCGTTGGCAGTGTCGACGTCGGCTGGGAGGTCGACCCCTACGCCATCCCGCTGCTGCAGACCGCGCACCGGACCGGATCACGCGTGGTGCTACGCCACGTCGCGGGCACCGAAGATCTGTCCGCCAGCGTTGGCTCAACGCACCCGCCCGGCACGCCACTGCTGTCGCTGGTACGCGACCTGCGCACTGACCGGGGCCCGGTGCTGCTGATCACCGCGCTGCACCGGGACTTCGCCTCGACCGACACCTTGGCCGCACTGGCCATCGCCGACATCGGGGTGGCGCTCGACGATCCCCGCGCCGCTACGCCGTGGACGGCCGACATCATCACCGGCACCGATCTGGCCGCCGCAGTACGCATCCTGTCCGCAATCCCGGTGGCCCGCGGAGCCAGTGAATCGTCGGTACATCTGGCTCAGGGCGGCACCACCCTGGCGGGCTTGCTGCTGGTCACCGGTGAGGAAAGCAGACAGACCAGTCCGGCTACCTTCCGCCGGTGGCTCAATCCGGTCAATGCGGCTGCCGCGAGCGCGCTGATATCCGGCACGTTTTCAGCGGTCAGGGTGCTCAGGCTGCCCGACCCCACACCGCAACCGCTGACCGCCTGGCATGCGCTCGACCCGGAAATCGTCTATTCGCGGCTGGCCGGCGGCGCACGTCCCCTGGCCGTCGACGCCACCACGCCGGACTGGCGGCGCCGCCTCGACGACCTGTCCTACGAACCGCTGGTGGCGCCGCTGCGCGTCCCGGCGCAAACCCTGGGTCGGCTGGTCTCGGCAACGCGCGTCGAACTGCGCGATCCGCTGACCCCGATCCTGGCCGTCGGCGCCGCCGCATCGGCGATCGTCGGCAGCAATGTTGATGCGCTGCTGGTCGCGGGCGTGATGGCGGTCAATGCGCTCACCGGTGGGGTGCAACGGCTTCGGGCCGAAGCGGCAGCCGCGGAGTTGTTCGCCGAGCAGGACCAGTTGGTGCGCCGGGTGGTGGTGCCCGCGGTGGCCAGGACACGACGCAGGCTGGAAGCCGCGCAACATGCCACCCGCACGGCGACCGTGTCGGCCAAGAAACTGCGACCGGGCGATGTCATCGATCTCGCCGCGCCGGAGGTCGTTCCGGCGGATGCCCGACTGCTGGTGGCCGAGGGCCTCGAAGTAGACGAGTCCTTCCTCACCGGCGAGTCGTTGCCGGTCGACAAGCAGGTGGATCCGGTCGCCGTCAACGACCCCGATCGCGCCAGCATGCTGTTCGAGGGCAGCACGATTGTCGCCGGACGGGCCCGCGCGATCGTGGTGGCTACCGGAGTGGGCACCGCCGCACAGCGCGCCATCTCGGCGGTTGCGGGTGTCGAGACGTCGGCCGGCGTGCAGGCCCGGCTACGGGAGCTGACCAGCAAGGTCCTCCCCCTCACCCTCGCCGGCGGCGCGTCGGTTACCGTCTTGGCCCTGCTGCGTCGCGCGACGCTGCGGCAAGCGGTTGCTGACGGCGTCGCGATCGCGGTCGCCGCGGTTCCGGAAGGTCTGCCGCTGGTCGCCACCCTCTCCCAGTTGGCCGCCGCCCAGCGCCTGACGTCGCATGGGGTGCTGGTGCGCTCGCCGCGGACCATCGAAGCGCTCGGCCGGGTGGACACGATTTGCTTCGACAAGACCGGCACTCTCACCGAGAACCAGCTCCGCCTGGTGTGCGCCGTGCCGAGCGACGCGGGCCTGCAGGATCCATTGCCCGAGTCCACCGACCCGCGCTTCATCACGGTGCTGCGGGCGGCTGCCCGCGCGTCCACCCAACCGCAGAACGGTGAGGGCCACGCGCACGCCACCGACGAAGCCGTTCTCACGGCAGCGGATTCTCTTGATAAACAAGGTGATTCGCAGTGGACGATCCTGGCCGAGGTCCCGTTCGAGTCCAGCCGTGGTTACGCCGCATCGATCGGCGTCGGCACGGAGGCCGATGCGGCACCGATGCTGATGCTGAAGGGCGCTCCCGAGGTGATCCTGCCGCGCTGCCGGTTCGCCGATCCAGAAGCCGATCATCAGCATGCCGAGGCGTTGGTGCACGACCTGGCCGAACAAGGTTTGCGCGTGCTTGCCGTGGCCCAGCGGTCTTGGGAGAACGGCACCAGCGACGACGAGGACACCGATTCAGATGCCGTCGACGCCGCCGCCCAGGACCTGGAACTACTGGGCTATGTCGGCCTCGCGGACACTGCCCGGGGTTCGTCGCGGCCGTTGATCGAGGCGTTGGTGGAGGCCGGTCGCAACGTCGTGCTGATCACCGGTGACCACCCCGTCACCGCACGTGCGATCGCCCGGCAGTTGGGCCTTCCGGAAGATGCTCGGGTGGTGACCGGAGCCGAACTCGCCGCACTTGACGAGGAAGGTCATGCCAGGCTCGCCGCCGACGTGCAGGTCTTCGCCCGGGTAAGCCCGGAACAGAAGGTTCAGATTGTGGCGGCGCTGCAGCGCTGCGGCCGGGTGGTTGCCATGGTCGGCGACGGCGCCAACGACGCTGCCGCAATCCGGATGGCCGATGTAGGTATCGGCGTCAGCGGCCGTGGCTCCTCAGCCGCCCGGGGCGCCGCGGACATCGTGCTGACCGACGACGACCTGGGCGTGCTCCTCGACGCGCTGGTCGAAGGCCGCAGCATGTGGGCCGGGGTGCGGGATGCGGTCACGATTCTGGTCGGCGGCAACGTCGGCGAGGTGCTGTTCACGATCATCGGCACGGCGTTCGGGCAGGGGCGCGCCCCGGTGGGGACCCGCCAACTGCTGCTGGTGAACCTGCTCACCGACATGTTCCCCGCGCTCGCGGTGGCCGTCACCTCGCAGTACGACGACCCCGAGGACGACGAAGAGCTCACCGAGGAAGAGATCGAAGTAGCACGCCGGACGCGTCTGCTAGCCGTCCTGGCCCAGCCCACACCGTCACTCGACGAGCCGCTGATGCGTCAGATCGTCAATCGCGGCGTCATCACGGCGGCCGGCGCGACCGCCGCGTGGGCGATCGGGCGGTGGACGCCTGGATCCGAACGACGCACCGCGACAATGGGTTTGACCGCGTTGGTCACCACGCAGCTGGCTCAGACGCTGATTACCCGTAGCCACAGCCCGCTCGTCGTGGCGACGGCGTTGGGCAGTGCTGGCGTGTTGGTCGGCATCATCCAAACACCGGTTCTCAGCCAGTTTTTCGGTTGCACGCCGTTGGGGCCCGTCGCATGGACGGGCGTGATCGGAGCCACCGCAGGAACGACCGTGGTATCGGTGTTGGCGCCTCAGTGGTTGGCGAAGACGGTGGACGTCGTGCGGCCCGAGCTGCCTTCCAGCTCCTAGCCGGAAAGTTCGCGACGTACCACCTTGCCCGCCGGATTGCGTGGGATGCTGGGGACGATGCGGATGTCCCGAGGCTGCTCGAACCGAGAAACCTTGCCCCTCAAGTAGTCTCGCAGTGCGGGCACGTCGGCGCCGCTGTCCTGCCGCAGCACGACGAAGGCTGCAAGCCGACTGCCGAACTGCTCGTCGGGCACACCGACGACGGCATTCTCGGCAATCTCGGGATGCCTGGCCAGTGCGTTCTCCAAGGCGCGCGGATAGACGTTCTCCCCGCCGGAGACGATCATGTCGTCCTCGCGGCCAACGATGTAGAGCCGGCCCGCCTCGTCGAGATAGCCCATGTCTCCGGTGCTGGTCATACCGTTGATGACGGCCTTGCCGCCGCCGCCGGTGTAGCCCTCCGAGCCGAGGCCGCCCCCCACGAAGATGCGACCGGTGACGCGGGGCCCGACGGACCGGCCGGTCCTGCTGAAAATGCGCACCGGGCATCCGGCGACGGGCTTGCCCACCGTTTCGGGGTACCGCCGCAGTTCTGCCGGCGTGGCCAGGGATCCGATGCCCACCTCGGTTGAGCCGTAGAGGTTGTACAGAACATCGCCATAGGAGTCCATGAAGCGCCGGGCCAGACTCGGATCGAGCCGGTCGCCGCTGGATATCACTACCCGTAAGGAAGGCAACGGATTTCGTGCTTGGACCCGCTGCGGCAGATCCAACATGCGAGCCAGCATGATCGGCACCGCGCTCATCGCCTCGGCCCGATGCAGGGACGCCTGCGCGAGCGCGGCCTCGGCATCAAAGCGGCGCCAGGTCAGCACAGTACCGCCCAAGCCCAGTGCCATCATCAGGATGCCGAAACCCAGGCCGTGAAACATCGGTGCCGCCAACGCAATTCGCGATCCGACCCGCAGACCGGTACGGGCCAGGACCGTCGTGGTGACGCCCAAGCCCGCGCTGACCCGGGGCGTGCGCGGCACACCCTTGGGGAGCCCCGTAGTGCCGGAGGTCAGCAGCACCATCCGGCCCGACGCTGCGACATCCGGCCGCGAGCCACCATGAGAGGCCGGCAGCGCCTGCGGATCGAGGAGCCGGATGCTTTGGCCGGTGTCACCGATCTGATCGTTGAATTCTTTGTCGCAGAACATCGTTCGCACCTGGTGGGCACGCAGCGCGGACGCCAGTCCATCGGCGCGGAATTCGGTGTTCACCAAGACCACGTCGGCACCCACCAACGCCGTGGCGAGTACCGCGGCAACGAAGTTGCGCCCGTTGCGGCACATGACACCGACGGGCTGGCCGGCCTCAACATCGGCGTCGAGCAGTTCATGGGCAAGCGATTCGGTCATTGCCTGCAAGTCGCGGTAGCGCAGTGCGCCGTCGTCGTCAATGATCGCGGTCCGCTCCGGCCAGCGCGCTGCCGCAACCGCGAGCACGGTGTAGAGATTCGTGCCGCCCCGGCAGACCTCGCGCAGGAGGCGCAACACCGCGAACGGATCGGGCGGGCCGAGCAGTCCGGACGTCAGCACGGCTCGAGCGGTGGTGCCCAGCACGCTTTCCGTCACGAGAGAACGCCCTTGGCGCCGGCACGGTCGGCGAAGAAGTGGCGGTGCCACAGCCGAGCCGCTAAATCGGCTGGACCGGCCAGCAGCACCGAAGCCAACTCGGCAGGCCACACCCACGGCGGCTCATTGGTGCGCGGCCGTTCGATGATCACTTTCGCAATCGCGTCGGCGGCTTCATCGGGCGTCAAGCCCGGTAGCCTGGCCAGTAGCGGGGTTGGCTCGATCATCCGGGTTCGAACCAGCGCGAAGTAAATCGTCGATACGGCTATCCCGTCGCCGTGCAGTTCCGGAGCCACACTGCGCAGCCAGCGATCGAAAGCACCCTTGGATGCCTGATAAGCGCCCCATTGCGGGCCCGGGGTCACCCGGACCCCCGCACTCGACACGTTGACCAGCTGCCCCCGGCCGCTTTCCCGCATCGCCGGGAGCAACCCCAACAACAGCCAGATCGGCCCCAGGTAGTTGATGTCGATGGTGCGCTGGAAATCATGCGGCCGGTCGTACTGCTCGTGCAGAGACCGGCGTAACGACTTACCGGCGTTGCTCACCACGATGTCCAACGGGCCGTGACTCTCGTTGATCTGTTTCGTCAGATCACTGACCGCAGTCTCGTCGCTGAGATCCGTCGGGTACGCGATCGCCCGGCCACCGCCGGTATTGATCGCGGCGGCGACGTCCTCGAGGCGATCGGCCGAGCGGGCGACGATCAGCACGGTTGCACCGGCGGCCGCCAGCTTCCGCGCGGCCGCCTCGCCAATCCCGTAGGACGCCCCCGTCACCAGCACGGTCTTGCCGGAAACGGCGTTGCGCAGCTTGTCGGGATCGGGTTCCAGGGCCGGGTTCGCCAACCTGCTGGCAGCCGAATCAATCGCCTGCAAGACCAGATTCATCGGCTGCATCCCTCGATCGCGATCGACCCATCCCCACCCATTGTGACCCATGGTCACATCGCCGTTAAGGGTGGCGTCGAACAGAAATCCGGACGGTCCGAAATACGAAGGCCGGTGTCGCTAAGTTCCCTGCCTGTTTTGAAGCCCGTTTTGATGCCCGCTTTGACCGGGTCGTCGGCCGTACCGCCGGTAGAAGCGGTCTACCCGTCCGGCCGCATCGAGGGTCCGCTGTGTGCCCGTCCAGAACGGGTGCGAATCCGCGGACACCTCGACCACCAGCAGCGGATAGACCTGCGGGCCTGCCGGGGTCTCCCATTCGATCGTGCGGTTGCTGGTGAGGGTGGAACGGGTGAGAAACCGCGCGCCCGTGTTGGCGTCTTGAAACACCACCGGGTGATAGTCGGGATGAATGCCGGGCTTCATCCGAGTTGCCCGTCGCCTTGCGCGTCGCCTGCGTGAGCCGAGAATTCACCGGCCGCATCCGGCAGCTCGTGACAGGGATCCTGATGCCAATCGCCGAACGGGTCGTGGTAGCCGTCCCAGTTCGTCGGATCGGCCATCTCCGCGTCGGTGAGCAGGGCCGCGGTCAACGCCCTGGTGATGTTGGCGGGGTCGGCGCCACAGACCAGCACCGTCAGCGCGGTATGGCGGTCCCCATGGTGGTATTCCCACATCAGTTCGGCGAACAGGCGCCGTTCTGGATCGACGTATGCCACCTCCGAAGTGTTCATGGCCGCCAGCCATTTGCCGGCTGAAGCGACCCGCAAACCGCCACCGGCCGATTCGAGCCACATCACCTGATCCGGCCGATTGGCCAACCACAGTCGGCCGCGGGTGCGAACCACCCCTTCGAGCAGCAGATCGACCGCCGCATGCAGGCGTTCCGGACGGAAAGGGCGGCGGGCATTGAACTCGACGATCGAGACCTCGCCATCGATGGACAGTGGCGGCAGGCCGGCCAGCAGGGGCGCGTGTGGATGGTCGCTGCGACCTCGGCGTGACTGCTCCTCCAGGTTCGCCAGCGCCAACTCGACGCGATCGGGTCCCACGGTGATGCGGGCCCGCGGCGCCAGTCGACGCAACACTGCCAGCGTGGTCGGTTCCGGCCTGGTCAGCACCAGCAGGTCGGCGAACTCGGCCTGGCCGACCGTGGCTTGGGCCACCGTGCGGCCGTCGGGTAACACGTCGTCACCGAGCGACTGCTCCAGCCACTTGGTGGAATCCACACAGGTCACCACTCCGGCGATGCGCACGTCGAGTGCCGCGGGTCCATCCGGGTAGCCCGGCCCCACCCGCACCCGAACGTGGTTGATCGCCCAGGCGACGGGCTCGGGCTCCAGCCAGGGCGCCAGGGACACGACGACCCGCTCCACATTCGAGCGGCGATGCAGCTTGCGCAACAACACCAGCAGGTCATTGCGGATGGTGCAGGACAAACAGCCATGCCCCAGCTCGAGCGCCTCCTCGGTGCTGCTCAGTTCGCCGCGATCGAGTGTCACGATGGTCCGGCGCACCACGTGGCCGTCGAACCGAGGCTCTACGAGGACGGTTCCGGGCTGGCGCAACAGGGTGCCGGTCACCTCGTCGGTAGCGCCCTGACCCGAGACAAGCAGCACGGGAGTCCGCATCATCACTCCTTATTGGAAATCATTGTCATTAAGCTCAAGATCAAGCTACAGTGCCGAGTGAGAGTTGTCGAAAACGAGGGAGGCCGTCATGTCCGCGCGGTGCCAAGTCACCGGTCGCACTGTGGGTTTCGGTAATGCCGTGTCGCATTCACATCGGCGCACCCGCCGCCGGTGGTCCCCCAACCTGCAGAAGAAGACCTACTACCTGCCGTCCGAGGATCGCCGCGTCACGCTCCGCATCAGCACCAAAGGCATCAAAGTCGTCGACCGCGACGGCATCGAGGCCGTCGTTGCCCGATTGCGTCTCGCAGGAGAGCGCATCTGATGGCGCGCAACGATATTCGCCCGATCGTACGTTTGCGCTCTACCGCGGGAACGGGCTACACCTACATCACCCGCAAGAACCGGCGCAACGATCCCGACCGCCTCACACTGAGGAAATACGATCCGGTGGTCCGCCGGCACGTTGAATTCCGGGAACAACGCTAATCGCTGACAAAGCCCTTGTTACGCATCAACACATCGGCGAGGAACCCATCGTGCGGGATGTGGGGTGCACCGTAGTACGTCGGGTGATGGCCGCTGTACACATTGCCCACCGAGGGTTCGGCCAGCAGCATATCGATCAGCTCCTCATCGCCGGTAATAGCGTTGATTACCAGCGAATTTCGCAGCGGTTGTAGTCCGCTCGCGGGTGACCACGGGGCTACCCACACGCACGGAAAGGGTAGTTCGACGTTGAGTTTGACGACATCAGGCTCGGTCATGAGATGTACGGCCGGTCGCAGTGCGGCACCGCCGTCTCCCAGTGGCACTACCACCTGATCGGCGCCAAGCACCGGGGTGGTCCCCACCGCCTTCTGCGCCAGATATTTCGCCAATGCCTGTGCATTGTCGATGGATTGGACAGGCAGAATCGCCCGCTCGTCGTCGGCAGGCAGCGGCTCGATGAGCGCCAACCGATCCGCAATGGCCTGCGCCAACGGCGCGGGGTCACCCTCGTAAAGCACCGCGGTGGTGTTGACGCACGCTGTCCCGCCAAGATTGACAACCGAGTCGACGATGAGATCGAGGTAGTCACGCCAGTCTCGGTCCCCGGTGATCAGGATCTTCGTGCGGCCGGGCCCGTTCACCACGACGGACGGATCATTTGCGTACTTGTCCGCCACATCCTGTCCCCCGTACACCATGGCGATGTCAGCCGACCGAATAAGTTCGTCAGCCCCACCATGGTCGCATGGCAGAAACACCGCATCTTCCGACCGAAATCCAGCCTGGCGCAACGCATTGACCAATCGATGTGCAGTAAGCGGTTCGCGGCGGGACGGGCGGACCGCCACCCGGTAACCCAAAGCCAATGCCTGCGGCCACATTCCATGCACACCCGGGCCGTTACCGGCTGCGTGCACAGCGAATAGATCCCCGCGCCGAGCCCACACCGCTCCGCCGTTACGACCGCGCCCCGCGCGCCAGTCGAGCGTGGCGCCCACCGACCTGGCCGCTTGTACCGCATCGAACGCCGTTGCCACGGCGTCGGCCACAGTGCGGGCGCCGTCGCGCGCCACCGTGATCGGAAGTCCCGAAATATGGCTGACCAAGCCAACATAGGAGTCGAAGTCCAGCCCCGCGATCGAACCGCTGATAAAGATCTCCGCGGCCTCGGCCAGCGCCGCCTCACGCTGTTGAGGCGGCAGCGGCCGGGCCTTGCGTTGCGCGCTCATGGTCCGCCAGACGTACAACGGTGGCACCATGCTCAGCTCGGCCACGGGCGTACCTGCGACACTCGTGATGATATTGCGGTTGCGCGTCCGGTACTCACCGGTCACGCCGAGCGCATCAATCTTCACCAGTTCTTCGGTGGTCATTCGTAATTCGCTCGTCATATCAGTACACGCCTTCGATGACGGCCTCACCTTCGAAGGTGCGGACCGGCCGCACTGCGCTGACCGAGTCGCTGAATCGTGCTGCGGGTCCGGCTATTCGAATAGCGCAATCACGTTCCAGATTGTTCGGGATGAACATGCCCTTACTGATGTGGTTCATCACCACCTGCCCCAACTGCCCGTACGGCACCCGTTCGCCGGTTTCGGTGTCTATCACCCGGAAGCTGGCGTACGGGGTGCGCGGGTCGAAAACGAATTCTGTGCCGTCTTCGGATTGTCGGGTGACGCACTGGGAGAGAATCATTGTGCTGCCGAAGGCCATCGAGATGTTTGTGGCCGGAAAGATCTCGCGAAACACGTCCAATGTGTCGGCGTCCACGTGCGCACCGCTGAGCAACAGATAGCGGATCTTCTCGTTGATCAACTGCACGACATGGTCATTGCGGGCCAACGCGTCGAGCAGTGGCGGCGTGGTGTGCAGGTTCGCGACCGTTTGGGTGCGAAGAACAAAGGCAGCCTGTTCGACGATGTGCTCGACGTAGGCACTCACTTCACCGGTGGCACCGCGAGCGGCCAGCTTTTTGACCCAACGCGGATCGATGTCGATCGCATGAAACACCGCACCTAACCGTTGCGCGACCAATCGGGAAAAGTAGCCCACCCCGTGCGGCCCGCTGGGCATCAGGCACAGGAATCCCCGGCCGCCGACGAAGCCACCCGCAGCGAAATCCTCGGTTTGCCAATCGATAACCTGCTGTACCCAATCAGGCAGTTGCACAGTTCGTTTGGGCGCGCCGGTGGTACCGCCCGACTCGAAGATCAACGGCAGCGGCGCCGGCGATCCGTAGCCGCGAGGTATCAGGGCCTCGACCGGCACACTGCGCAGTTGGTTGATCAGGTTGGGGAAAAGACGCAGGTCATCGAACGTGGTGACATCCGTCAGTGGGTTGAAGTCCAAGGTTTCGGCTGTGCGTAGCCAAAATGAACTCCCGGTATCCGCGCCGAAGTGCCAGGCGATCGCGGCGCGCAAGTAGGCTTCGGGGTCTGCGACGGGTGCCGACCTCGGCACGCCCAACAGCGAAAAGTCAATCCCGGAAACAAGATCCACAACAGCATCGGCCACGCCACCGATCCTGTCGCATCTCCGATCAGATGGCTACCCGCTGTCAGCGATTGTGAATGCGACGCGGGTCGACACCCGCCCGCACCCACCCGTCGGCCGCCCAGGAGGCGTAGACGACCCGCAACGGCAACCGGTTGATCAGCGGATTCAACGCCCGCATCGCGGCGGCGAACCGCTGAAACCGCTTTTCCTTCTTGGCGTTCCAATTCAGGTCACATACTTCGCGCATCTGCGGCGGGCACGTTCCCGCGACCACGAGGCGGGTATAAGCGTTCAGCGGCGCAGACAGGATCTTCCAGACTCGGTCGGGGATCAGGCGCGGTCCCGGGATTCCTTTGCGGATATACCCGGTGCCGTATAGGACCGTCTTATGCGGGATGAACCGCTCCAGCATGCCGTCCCAGTAGGCGACGAACTCGTCGTACGTTTGCGGCTGGCCGCGGTCGCTGACGCCGTAGAGGCTGTACCAGACCTTGCTCTCGGTGAAGATCTGCTCCTTCTCCGCGTGCGAAAGTCGCCGGATGAAAGTGTCGGCGTTGTAGATGACCTGATCGACGAACGTGGCGTGCGCCCAGTAGAACAACTCCGGATTCAGCGCGTGGTACCTCGAGCCGTCGCTGATGGTGCCTTTGATCGGCTTGTGGAAGTCCCGCACGGTGCGACCCCACTTGTGCGGGTCCTCGGAGTAGACGGTCTTCATCAGTGGCGGCGCAGTCCGCTTGGCCCTGCCCAGGGTGTCGCTGAAAACCACCGAGTGATCGAGCACGCCCTGCGCAAGCTGCTCAATGCAATTTTCGGTGCCGGCGACACGCTGGAAGCCGAACAGTTGGGTGCGGTGGTCGCCGTAGAACTTCCAGATCAGCGAGTCCGGCCCCAACACCGGCGAGTCGTCAGTGGCCTCGTCGGCCAAAACGGGTGTCGCCTCGCGAACACCGGAGTCGAAAGCAAGTTCAGCCGTCATCACCAACTCCTCGCGGCGGCCAGCGCCGCGTTCTGAATCAGAGAAACAAAGTCGTACTTTTGTTTCACAATAGCATGTCCCGCCTTGACCACAACCCAAGTCGGGAAACAATGGCAACCATGCCATCGAAGACGGGCCGTGAACCCCGCGCCGAGCCCGCCGACCTCGATCGCGCGATCCTGGACACGGCGCGCGCCGTCTTCGAGACCTACGGAGTGCGTCGCGCGAACATCGAGGACGTCGCCGCCCGGGCGGGCGTGAGCCGTAGCACCATCTATCGACGCTTTCCGACCAAGGACGATCTCTTCGAAGCGGTGGTGCGGCGCGAAGGCGAACTGTTCTTCACCATGCTGGATCAGGCCACCACCGGTCGCAATCCGCAGGAAGCCGTGATCGAAGCGTTCGCGCTGGGCGTAAGGCTCGTTCAGGACTCGCCCCTGTACTCCCGCATCGCCGAAAGCGAGCCCGAACTGTTCGGCATGTTCTCCCGATCCGACGTCTTTCCGATCGGCCAGTTCGCCGACGGAATCGCCCACACCCTGCGACGTTGTGGTGCCGATATCCCGGAATCGGACCTGGCCAACATCGCCGACATTCTGCTGCGCGTCGCGGTCGGCACCATTGTGTTCCCCACCGACCGCCTCGACACAGCAGATTCCGCGGCCGTTCGTGCCTATGCTGCCCGCTACCTCGTCCCGATAATCAGTCGTCACGATCATTAACATGTAACAGTGCCGTCGGCTCCCCGAACCCGCTACGCCACCTGCGGCGATGTCGACATCGCCTACCAGGTGTTCGGTGATGGCCCGATCGATCTGCTGGTGTTGCCCGGCCCTTCCATTCCGATCGACACGGTCGACTCCGAGCCGTCGATGTACCGCTTTCAGCGGCGACTGGCGTCCTTCGCCCGGGTGATCCGGTACGACCAGCGTGGGATCGGACTGTCATCGCGGGTGGAGTCGCAGGACGAGATCGGTCCGCGGTTCTGGGTCAGGGACGCGATCGCCGTCATGAATGCGGTCGGGTGCGAGCGCGCGACCATCCTGGCGCCCGGTTTCACCACGATGACTGCGTTGGTGCTCGCGGCCGACTACCCCGAGCGAGTCAGCAGCCTGGTGCTGATCAACGGCGGCGCCCGGACGCTGCGCGCGCCCGACTACCCGATCGGGTACGAGATCGGCGAAACCGATCCGTTTACCACCATCGCGATCGAACCCGATGCCGTCGAGCGGGGCTTCGACATCCTGAGCATCATCGCTCCGAGCGTCGGGGGCGATAACGCCTTCCGCAACTGGTGGGACATGGCCGGCAATCGTGCCGCCTCGCCCAGCATGGCGCGGGCGATCATCACCGCCGTCAGGCACTCAGATGTGCGCGACACCCTGCCCCGGATCATGGCGCCGACGCTGATCCTGCACCGCGACAATCGAGGCTTCAGCCCGATCGAGCACGGCCAGTACCTCGCCGAGCACATCGCCGGATCGAAGCTGGTCGAACTACCCGGCGAAGACACCCTGTACTGGGTGGGCGACAGCGGGCAGATGCTCGACGAGATCGAAGAATTCGTCACCGGTGTCCGGGGTGGCGGCGACGCCGAACGGGTGCTCACGACGATCGTGTTCACCGACATCGTCGGCTCGACAGAGCGGGCGGCCGTGCTCGGCGACAACCGGTGGCGGGATCTGCTGGACAACCACGACACCATCGTCCGGCACGAAATCCAGCGCTTCGGCGGTCGCGAAGTCAACACCGCCGGCGACGGATTCGTGGCGACGTTCACCAGTCCCAGCGCCTCGCTTGCCTGCAGTGACGCGCTGGTCGAAGCGGTCCGGGTGCTGGGTATCGAGATCCGCGTCGGCATCCACGCGGGCGAGGTCGAGGTGCGTGGTTCGGACGCCGCCGGCATGGCCGTACACATCGCGGCGCGCGTCGCAGCGCAGGCATGCCCTAACGAGGTGCTGGTGTCGTCCACGGTTCGCGACATCGTCACCGGCTCCCGGCACCGGTTCAGCGATCACGGCGAACGTGAACTCAAGGGCGTCCCGGGCCGGTGGCAGCTGTGCGCGCTGGTCCGCGAACACGCGACCGTCAGCTCATGACACTTGTGGAGGACGCCAACCTCAACTCGGCGACGCAGCGCGTCCGACTCGACGTGTCCGGCATGTCGTGCGCGGCGTGCGCCAGCCGCGTCGAAACCAAACTCAACAAGGTCCCCGGCGTTCGGGCATCGGTGAACTTCGCGACCCGGATCGCGACCATCGACACCGTCGAAACGGCCGTAGATGAACTCTGCGAGGTAGTCCAGCAGGCCGGATACCAGGCCGTTCCGCACAGCGAATCCGGCGCCGACGGCAAGCGGGTTCGCGATCCGGACTTCGAACACGCCCGCAGCCTGCTGCGACGGCTCCTGGTCGCCGCGGTGTTGTTCGTGCCACTGGCCGACTTGTCCAGCATGTTGGCGATCGTCCCGAGCACCAGGTTCCCCGGTTGGGGGTACCTGCTGGCCGCGTTGGCGGCGCCGATCGTGACGTGGGCCGCCTGGCCGTTCCACTCCGTCGCGCTGCGAAATGCAAGGCACCGCACAGCTTCTATGGAGACTCTGATCTCGGTCGGCGTGGTCGCCGCCACCACGTGGTCGCTGGCGACTGTGTTCGTACCGAAGCCGCCCCGGGAGACCCACGGTGTGTGGCAGGCGATCCTCAACGGCGACGCCATCTATCTCGAGGTCGCCGCGGGGGTCACGGTCTTCGTGCTGGCGGGCCGCTACTTCGAGGCCCGCGCCAAGTCCAAGGCCGGCGGCGCACTACGCGCGCTGGCTGAACTCGGCGCCAAAAATGTGACTGTCCTGCTGCCCGACGACACCGAACTGGTGATACCCGCCGGTGAGCTCAAGAAGCGGCAGCGCTTCGTGACGCGTCCCGGTGAGACCATCGCCGCCGACGGTGTCGTGATCGACGGATCCGCGGCGATCGACACCAGCGCGATGACGGGTGAAGCCAAACCGGTACGCGCCAATCCAGATGCCTCGGTGGTGGGCGGCACCGTCGTACTCGACGGCCGCCTGATCATCGAGGCGACCGCCGTCGGCGCCGATACCCAATTCGCCGCGATGGTCCGACTTGTCGAAGAAGCGCAGGCACAGAAAGCGCGCGCACAGCGTCTGGCCGACCGGATTTCAGCGGTGTTCGTGCCGATCGTGTTCGCCATCGCGTTGCTCGCCGGCGCGGGCTGGCTGCTCGGCGGCGCCAGTGCGGAGCGTTCCTTTTCGGTGACCCTCGGGGTGTTGGTGATCGCCTGCCCCTGCGCTCTGGGCCTGGCGACCCCGACGGCCATGATGGTCGCTTCCGGTCGCGGTGCGCAGCTGGGGATCTTCATCAAGGGGTACCGCGCGCTGGAGACGGTGCACGGCATCGACACGGTGGTCTTCGACAAGACCGGCACCTTGACCGACGGGCAGCTCACCGTGGGTACGGTGACGGCCATCGAAGGGTGGGACGGCGACGAGATTCTGGCGCTCGCATCGGCCGTCGAAGCCGCCTCCGAGCATGCGGTCGCGACCGCGATCGTCGCCGCGTCACCAGATCCGGCCCCGGTCAAGGACTTCGTTGCGGTGGCCGGTTGCGGCGTGTCGGGTGTGGTCGAGGACCGCAGCGTCGAAGTCGGTAAACCCTCCTGGATCACCCGGTCCACAGATTTCGACGAGGTCATTGCGCGGGCCCGGACAGACGGCGAGTCCCGCGGCGAGACCGTGGTCTTCGTATCGGTCGACGGGGTGCCCTGCGCCGCGGTGGCGATCTCCGACACCGTCAAGGACTCGGCGGCGGACGCCATCGCCGCGCTGCACAGCCGAGGGTTGCAGACGATTCTGCTCACCGGCGACAACAAGGCGGCCGCCGAGCGGGTCGCCGCCCGGGTGGGTATCGACACCGTGGTCGCCGACGTGATGCCCGAAGGCAAGGTCGACGTGATCCAACGGCTGCGCAAGGACGGCAAGACGGTCGCGATGGTGGGCGACGGCATCAATGACGGACCGGCCTTGGCGTGTGCCGATCTAGGGTTGGCCATCGGGCGCGGTACCGACGTCGCGATCGGTGCTGCCGACATCATTCTGGTGCGCGACGATCTGGACATCGTCCCGCAATCGCTGGACCTGGCGCGGGCAACCATGCGGACGATCCGGATGAACATGTTCTGGGCGTTCGGCTACAACATCGCCGCGATTCCGGTAGCCGCTGCCGGTCTGCTCAACCCGCTGATCGCCGGTGCCGCGATGGCGTTCTCGTCGTTCTTCGTCGTGTCAAACAGCCTGCGGCTGCGTAATTTTGGCGCCAAGTAGGATCTGGTCATGGCCGAACAAACTTTCGCCGTCACCGGACTGCACTGCCCAGGGTGCGTCGGAACCATCACCACCGCACTGACCGCGCTCAAGCCGGTGAGCGCCGTCAGCATCGATCTGGACACCGAAGGTGCTTCCACCGTGCGGGTTTCGACGAAAGTCGAGCTCACCAAGGAGCAGGTCGAGGCGGCGCTGAAGGGCGAGGGAAACTTCACAGTCGTCGGTTAGGTGGCCGGCCGTCCCTCGAGCACCTTCGGCCGCCTCGAGAGTGAATCCCACGACGCGACACACCGATAACGCGGCGCCAGCTACACACTCGGGACAGCTTTAGCGCCTCATCCGGGACAGCTCGCGCAACATCGCGTTGTAGGCCTCGAGGTCGTCATCCGCGTAGTCACTGTCGGCGTGCCGGTCGCTGCGGGACGCGACCTTGCGGTCTTGTCGCGCCCATTGCGTAACCAGCGCGACGATGACCATGATCACCGGCAATTCCGTTAGGCTCCAAGCGATTCCGCCGCCGAGGTGTTGATCATCGAGAATGCTGGCCAGCCACGGCACGTTGACCGACCGGTAGAACGTGTTGCCCACCGCCGAAGGCATGGTCATCAGCGCGATGCCGAAGAAAGCATGGAAGGGCATCACCGCGAACAGCAATCCGATCCGTCCCGGATAGGGAAGTCTGCGCGGCCCCGGATCGATGCCGATGATCGCCCAGTAGAAGAGGTATCCGACCAGCAGGAAATGTACTGCCATCAACTCGTGACCCCAGTGGTACCGGACCAGCGTGTCGAACACCGGCGTGAAGTACACGACGAATGGCGAGCCGACAAAGAGCAGGAAGGCGATGATCGGGTGGGAGACGAAGGTCGTCACCCGGGAGTGCAGCAGCCAGGTCACCCATTCGCGAGGTCCCGGGGCCTGCCCCTCGCCGGCGCGCGGGAGCACTCGCAGCGCCAGCGTGACCGGGCCGCCGAGAACCAGTAACACCGGGACAAACATGTTGAGGATCATGTGCTCGGTCATATGGATGCTGAACACCGCTGAACCGTAGGCACGCACGCCCGAACTGCTGGTGAACACCAAAGTGAAACAGCCGAACAGCCAGGCGACCAGTCGGCCGACGGGCCAGACATTGCCCTCGCGTCGAAGCCGGACGTAGCCCACCACGTACGCGATCGCCAGGACCACCCCGGCCGTGCCAAGGAAACTGTCGAAGCGCCATACGCTCAGCACGGTGACCACGGTCGGGGGTCGCGACAGCTCATAGCCGAGGAAGACATCCCAGCCGGTGAAGTGGTGCGCAAGGAACCGCGGGGCAGTCTGGACGGCCATCGCGGCAATCGCGGCAAGAACGCCTACGACGGCCAGGGCTGAGGCTGAATCTGAGGCCACGCCGCCGGCACCGGATGATGCCGGCCGGTAGAACGTCCAGCAGTCGGCCAGCCACGCCAGCGTCAGCAGTACCCCGGCGACCAGGCCAAGGCGGGCGAAGTCCGAGTCGATCGCCAACCCCGGAATCAGCAGGTACAGCAGGATCGCGCCGTAACCCACCGCCACGGCGCCACCGGCGACCTGCAGCAACTGCACCGTGCGAGTCGGTGTGGTTGCGGTCAGCGCCGTCACCACCTTCAGGCCGACGAAGGACGCCAGTGCGACCGCGAACACGATGGCCGTGCTGGTCGCATAGTCGTGATCAGGCCCCTGCCCAGGATTACCGGTCACCGCGGTCGCGACGACCGCCACCACGGTGGGGACCAACAGCACGACGTGTGCGAGCCAACGAGTGCTGAAGCGCAGCGTCACCGCGACGGGCACGGCCAAGACCGTCACCACGATCCACGCGCGGGCCATCTCGGAGACGTCGATCGCGTCGAAGAGCGAGCCGCTGCTGAGCAGGGCGCCCGGGCGCACTCCGGTGTCGTGGGACGCCTGAACCACCACCATCGCCGCGGCGACCACCGGCCAGGCGATCGAAACACGCTCTGCCACTAGATGAATGCGGAAAGCGTTGGCATCCAGCAGACCGTCCTGCTCAGGACGTGACGTCACGACCACCAGGATCAACGCGCCGAGGCACAGCGCGGCCAGCAACGACGCGAGGAAGAAGCCGAGCGGTTCGGCGGTACTGACGAACGACCCGGGAAAGGGGTTACCCGCAGCGACGTAATGACGCGGCCCCGCGATCAGTCCGTACACCGCCACAGCGACCGCCGCCACCAGCAGTCCGGCCGCGAGCACTGCCGTCCGCGCGGAGGACGAACGGCCGACCGGGGCTGGCGCCGTCGCGACTGCGTCCGGCCCGTCAGTGTTCACCCCTGCAGCTTACGACCGTGCGTCGTAGCAGCCTGTCGGCTGCAACGCATAGGGTCCCAGACTGTGGACTGTCGAGGGCTCCAATGATCGCTGACTTGCCGCTTCGTTGGCTCGTCACCGGCCTGTTCTTGCTGAGTGGAGTCGGCTTCACTTTCGTCATCGACCGCAAATCGTTGACCTCGGTCGTCGGCTACGGACTGCACGTCGTGATGGTGATTGCGATGGCGGTGATGGCCTGGCCGGACGGTCTGCGGTTGCCTTCGACGCCGGCCGGGATCTTCTTCCTGGCCGCAGCGTTGTGGTTTGTGATGACCGCCGTCGTGACGGCCCGGGTGGTCGCTCAGCGCGTGGTGCGCATCTATGAGGCGGCAATGATGTTCGCGATGGCCTGGATGTACGCCGTCGCGCATCAGCACCCCGCAACCGACCAGGCATCCGGTGAGCATCACCACCATCACCACATGCCACCGGGCATGCCGATGCCGGACATGGACATGGGCGCTGCCACGACAGACGCGGGTGACAACCTGCCGGGTTGGGTACACGCGGGAAACTGGATCTGGACGGCAATCTTCGTCGTCGCCGCACTCGTCTGGGGCTATCGATTCGCGTCGCAGCGCGGCGCAGGCCGACGTCGACGATCCCGCTCCTGGCGCCGGATGGCCGTCAGTGCGGTGCAAATGCTGATGGCGGCAGGAATGGCGATCATGTTCGCCACACTGCTGTTCGATCCGACCGCGGCCGAGCAGGCTATAGCAATCCCAACAGTTGCAGATCGGTGACGTACTTGACGATGATCGGCGCCGACACCTGTGGGATGTCCGGGTTGTCTTTGTCCCGACCGATTTTCGCTGCTTGAACCGCGGATCGGAAGCGGCGGGTCGGCCCGGCGGCGCCCTGGACCGGCGGAAGCGGTTGCAATTGCCTGGAATTGCGCGTCAGCAACACCTGCAGCACCGAGTGCCTGCGCTGCCGTTCCGGCAGGGCCCGCAAACCCGCCTCGAATTGCGTTAGCCACTCACTGAAATCGAGAATCCGCCGGATCGGGATTCCAGCCTCGATCAGCCAGTCGACGTACTCATCGAGTCCGATTCCGTCGTCATGCGGGTTCATCACGTGATAGGTCTGAAATCCCGCCAGCGACGGCTCCAAGATCCGGGCACCAAGTTTCGCGATCGCCTCCGCCACGAATGTGACTGGCAGCCCATCGAAGTGCGCGCGCTGACGATTGCCATGCTCATCCAATTGGTAGAACGACCCGGGCGCGACGCCGGTGGCCACGATGCTCAACAGCATCCGGGTCACCCAGTCGGATGTGTTGAGCTGTCCGGCATATGTGTTGTCGGCCAATATCATTCCGCAGCGGAACACTGCCACCGGCAACCCACACATGTCGTTGGCCGCACGCAGCAGTACCTCACCGGCCCATTTGCTGGTGCCATAGCCGTCCGCCCAGGTGCCGTCGACGAATCGGGTGGGGCTGATCGCCCGGATGTCCGCGTCCTCGGTGAACACCGACGGCTCGATGGGTGCGCCGACGTCGGCGGTCGACACGTACACAATGGGCTTGAGTCTGGTCGTCAGCGCAACGCGAATCAGCTCGGCGGTGCCTGCGACGTTGGGCCCGAACAGTTCGCGGTAGGGCAATGGATTGACCACCGCTGCGGGATCGACTATCAGATCGACGGTCTGCGCCAAGCGCCGCCAGGTCAACTGGTCCAGGCCCAGATCGGTTTCGCTCTTGTCGCCGGCGACGACCTGTAACCGGTCGGCGGCCAGTTCGTGGAAGTGCCGCAACAGCACCGGGTCTCCGCTGTCGAAGGTTCTATCCAGTCGCCGACGCGCGTCCTCGTCGGACTCGGCCCGCACCAAGCAGATCAGCGTGCCGCCGACCGACTCCAATTGCTCCAGCAACTCCAGGACCAGATACCGTCCGACAAATCCGGTCGCCCCGGTCAGCAGGATCGTCCGTACCTCGGCCCTCGGTCCGGGGAGCAGCGGAACCGCAGCCAAGGTCGCTTCGTCAATGAATTTGGCCAACGTGAGGTCACTCGCCTGCACCTCGGTGGCGCTGCCGCCGTGCACATGTTCGAAACGAGGATCACTGGCGGAATGGGGATCTCGTTCGAGAAGCTGACTCAGACCTCTCGTCGACGGCGCGTGTAATAGCGCGCGCACCGGCAGGTCGGTGTTCAAAGCAGCGTTGATCGACGCGATCGCCCGCATGGCCGCCAGGGAATCTCCCCCGAGTTCGAAGAACGTCTCGTCGACGCCTACCCGCGCCAGTCCGAGTACCTCGGCGAAGATGCCGGCCACGGTTTCCTCGACCGGACCGGCGGGGGCGCGGTAACCGCTTACGTCGCCGAATTGTGGTGCTGGCAAGGCAATTACATCGAGCTTGCCGTTGACCGTTCGGGGCAGCGCCTCGATGACCACCACTGCGGCCGGCACCATGTAGGCGGGCAGTAGCCGGGCCAATTCCGCCCGCAACCCGGTCCTGTCCACTGCGCCGGTGGCGGACTCGGTGACATACCCGATCAGACGTCGGTCACCGGGGCGGTCCTCCCGAGCGATCACTGCCGCTTGTCGCACGCCGGCCAACCGAGCCAGCGCGGCCTGGACCTCGCTCAACTCAATGCGGTGCCCCCGGATCTTGACCTGCTCATCCATCCGGCCCAGGAAGCGCAACTGTCCGTCAGAACCCCAGCAAGCCAGGTCCCCGGTCCGGTACATGCGTAACCCTGCCCCGCCGAACGGGCACGCCACAAACGCTGACGCTGTCAGTCCCGCGCGATGCCAATAGCCAATTCCCACTTGCGGACCGGCGACGTACAGTTCACCGACCACCCCGGGCGGTACCGGACGCAACCAGCTGTCGAGCACGAACAGCGCCGCCCCCGGCACCGGGCCACCGATCGGTGGCGCCCCCGAACCCGATCGCAACGGATCACTCAGTGCCGCAACGATAGTGGCTTCGGTGGGGCCGTATGCGTTCAGCATGAGGTGTCCGGGTGCCCATTCATCGGTCACCGTGGCCGGACATGCCTCACCGGCCACCACCAACGCGGTCTGTTCCAAGCCGTGCGACGAAAGCATCCCCAGCGCGGATGGGGTCTGGGTCAGCACGGTCACCTTTTCGTTGGTTAGCAACGCGTGCAATTGATTCGGCGATGCCACTGTCGACTCGGGCACGATCAGCAGCCGCCCACCACCGAGTAGTGCGCCCCAGATCTCCCACGCCGAACAGTCGAAACCATAGGAATGGCACTGCGACCACATCTGCCCGGCCGAAAGACGCTCAGGCAGTGCGGAAAACAAAGTGATGAGGTTATCGTGCGTGATCGCCACCCCTTTCGGGGCGCCGGTGGTTCCCGAGGTGTACAGGATGTAGGCGATGTTGTCCGACGCCGGCGCGGCCAAGGCGGAAGCGGGATACGCGGACAGGTCGTCCTCGGCCACATCAACAACGGGCACGCCAAAAGAATCGACTCGCGAGCGCAATCCTGCCGTGGTGAGGACCGCGGCCGGCAAAGCCTCGCCCAGCATGAACCCCAGGCGCGACTCGGGATTCACCGGATCGATCGGCATATAGGCCGCCCCGGTCTTGAGCACTGCGAGCATCGCGACGATTGCGTGCCCGCTGCGGGTAAACAGCAGCGCCACTATCTGATTTGGACCCGCCCCGAGTTCCACCAGCCGGTGAGCGAGGCGATTCGAGGCCGCGTCCAACTCCCGATAGGTCAACGACTGGCATCCACAACGAACCGCCACGACCTCGGGGATCCTTGCCGCGTGGGCGGCCATAATCTCCGGAATGGACACCGAAGCCGAAACCGGCGCAGTCAAGACCGCTCGGTTGCCCCACTCGTCCAGTCGCGCATGATCATCGGCATCCAGCACGTCGAGCAGGGACATCGGCAATCCTGGATCAGCAACTGCCGTCGCCAGCACTCGCAATAGGCGCGCTACCAGAACCTCGACCGATGCCGCATCGAAGACGTCGGTGCGGAACTCCACTATTCCGCCGATCCCCGCGGGTTCGCCGTCGTTGGTCCAGCGCTCCGCCAGCGAAAACACTAAATCCATTCGTGCCGTGCGTGTTTCGATAGGAATCGGCCTGGCGTGCAGGTCACCTAGAGTCAGCTGCGTAGCAGTATCGCTCTGCCAGGCCAACATCACCTGGATCAGCGGGTGATGGCTGGGCGATCGAGTGGGATTGAGCCGGTCGACAAGCACCTCAAAAGGTACGTCCTGATTTTCGTAGGCAGCCAGGCTGCGTGCCCGCACCTGCGCCAGCAGGTCGGCAAAGGTGGGGTCACCGGCCGCGTCGACCCGTAGCACCAAGGTATTGACGAAGAATCCCACCAGCTCATCCAGGGCGGGATCAGCGCGTCCGGCAATCGGGAATCCGACTGCGACATCGGCACTCCCACTCAGTTTGGCGATTAGGAGGGCAAGCCCGGCCTGTACCACCATGAAGCTGGTGGCGTTGCTCTCTCGGGCGAAACGACGCACCTGCCGCTGCAACGAGGCGGGCCAATTCACCACCACTTTGGCGCCGCGCTGATCGGCAAGTGGCGGGTAGCTCCGATCCGTTGGTAGCTGCAACCGCTCCGGCATTCCGGCGAGTGCCTTCTCCCAATACGCCAGTTGCGCCGCGAGCGGACTGCCGCTGTCGTCGAGTTCGCCCAGGTTTGCTCGCTGCCACAGCGCGTAGTCGACATACTGCACCGGCAATGGCGGCCAATTCGGCGCTCGTCCCGCGCGTCGACTGCGGTAAGCCGTGCTCAGATCCGCGGTGAGGGGCGCCACCGACCAGCCGTCGGCAGCGATATGGTGCGCCACTGCCACCAGCACGTTTTCGTCCTCGCTGGCGCGAAAAAGCCATGTCCGCAGCGGCATTTCGGTGACCAGGTCAAAACCGTAGCGCGCCGCGTCCTCGATCGACCGTTCCAGCCGGTCGGCCGGCCAACCGGTTGCATCGACGATTTGCAGGCCGGGTTCGATGCGGTCGGCCGGAATCACCAACTGCCGCGGCATTCCCGCTTCGGCCGAGAACAGCGTGCGCAGGCTTTCGTGCCGAATCACCACGTCGGTGATCGCGGCGGAGAGCGCCCCGGCGTCAAGATGCCCGCTCAGGCGCAGAGCGACCGCCATGTTGTAGACCGGAGAGGGTCCGTTCAGCTGGTCCAGGAACCACAATCGGGTCTGGGCGAACGACAACGGAATGACTTCGGGCCGGTTGCCGGCCACCAGGGGCCGAAACGGCTGGCTCGCAACTGTCGCCTCGGGTGGCGGTCGGTATTCGGCGAGGTTCGCGGCGGTGTCAGCACTGATCAGATCCAGCAGCGACAGCTGCGATCCCAAATAGCTGCGGGTGTCCGGGAGGATTCTGATGAGATCAAGCGAACCGATGCCCTCATCCAAAAGCGATGATTCAGAATGTATTACGCGGCCGAGATGCCGGCTCCAGATCTCCGCGAGACCGTCCGCGCGCTCATCGGCATCGATACGCACTACATCGGTGAACCGCGAGATCGCCCGCAGGCTGTCGCTGTCGACTTTCCCGTTGGGCTTCCTCGGGATATTCGGAACGGCCACAACGAAAAACGACGGCACCCCAAGTCCGGCGAGGGTTTGTCTGATTCGTGCCGCGACCGCGGCGTCGTCGACCCTATTCCGGGTCCACTGGGTTTCGAACCACACCCCCAGGCTTGTCGCGGAACCCATTTCGCGCAGTTCGACGGCGACATCGGCAATCGCCCGATCTTCGGCAATCCGTCTGATCACCTCCGCGGTATCTATCCGTTTGCCGGAGAGCTTGACGATGGCGTCCTTGCGTCCGTCCAACACCGGGAAACCCTCGGCATCCAGCGTCACCCGGTCCGCGGTGGCGAACGCCCGACGTCGCACACCGTCGCGGGTGGTTACGGTACCGAAAGCACCGCCGTCAGTGCCGAGGTAACCGCACGACACCAGTTCTCCGACAATCACGACTTCACCGAAGGCGACGAACACGGTGTCCGGCAGCATCGGCCGACCGAGTCTGAGTCGGGCAGCGGCCGGAGCGGACATGCCGTTGTGGAAAATAGGCAAATAGGTTGCCACGACCGTGGTTTCCGTCGGGCCGTAGCTAGACACCACCGAAATCTGCGGTGCAACAGCATAATCGACCCACTTGTCGACGGCGCTCGATCGAACAGGCTCACCGCCGATGACGATCTGTCGCACACCGGAGCCACGAATCGCATCGATGGCTGCCGCGTCCTCGCACCACAGATGCCAGACGGCGGTGGGCAGGTCGATGATCGTCGCATCGCGGGCAGTGAGATCGCTTGCCAGCGAGACCAGGTCACCTGACTTCATCGCGCTGGACCGGACCAGATCAGCGCCGCAGTATGCGCCGGCGAAGACCTCTTCGATGCTGATGTCTGACGTCAACGGCGCGCACTGCAAGATCCGATCGCTGCGCCCCCATCCATAAGCGCGCTCGACCGCGGCACAGAACATCGCGAGCGAACGGTGTGAAACTCGGACCAGCTTGGGCCGGCCAGTAGATCCCGAGGTCGGCATGATGTACGCCGTCGTCTCACCGAGCAGGATGTCTCGCGACACCTGCTCGATGCGCCGGTCGACGGGTCCCCTCAGCCCGTCGACCGGCGCAAGTGTGGTGGCAGCCACGTCGACCACCCGTGGCGAGTCGCCGTGTTCAGCGATTGCTTCGGTCCGTTGTGTGATTTGGTCTTCGGTGTCGCAGACGCTGTAAGCGCAGCCGGCCAGGTGGCAGGCGATCAGCAGATCGATGGTTTTGTCGGTGTCGTCGTCGGTGAACACCAGGACATCACCGGGCGCCGCACCGTTCTGGACCAGCCAGGCGACCCAGGAATAGGCGCCGGGATGTCGTTCAAGTACGCCTCCTGGATCGCCTAAAAACCAAGCGGCAGAGGATGCTTGAACGGGGAGTCCGCTTTCTTCAGCAACATGGCACACGCCGTCCGTGCCGACCGCCAACCAGTCTCCGGTCGTCATCGCGATCGGCTGGTCCCACAGCGTTGTCATCGACTCCAGTGCGGCGGCGATCCGCTCCGCAACCTTGGGATAAGCCTGCTTTTCTGGGCCATCCGCCCTGTCCCAGATCGACAGGTTCAGCGTGCGGCTGTCTTCGTCCAGAACTGAGGCCACTGTCCTGCCCTCGACCGGACCGATGTGTGTCGCAACGGGTGTATCCGACAAGAAGGGTCGAAGCGCCGGTGCGCACGATTCACGGATGAAGTTGAGCGTCAGGGCCTCGACGTGTGCTGTCCGGTTGATCGCCATATACATACGTCGGTAATGCTCTTCGCGAAACCACCGGCGTCGCAGTGCCTTTACGTAGCCCCGGTCCAGGGCACGCACGATATCTTCTACCGACGCAAAAGCACAAAATCGGATCTGCTGCGCGACCGAATTGACCAGACATGTCGCGACGTGCAGGTCGGGCGCTCCGAACCGGTTGTCCACTGCATGGATCAGCAGGCTCTCAGTGCTCTGCCGGAGCCCGGCGTCCACCGCGACCGCGGCCGCAGCCACCAACACGTTGAGGGGGACTTGTTTCGCCTCCGACAACGCTGCGATGGCATCAAACGTACTGCCGGAGAGCAGCACTGACTCACACAGGACACCTTTGGCGGCGGAGCCGGGAGGGGCGCTCCGGCTCCGGCCGAACCCGCCGTCCCCAGCCTGCTCGGCGAGCTCACGGTGCACAAGCCGGGACAACCGCCGCTGCGATTCCTCGACTTTGTCCGCCTCGCGCCGATGCGCTTCGGCGATTCTTCTCAAACTAGCTTCTGCGCTGAGTGTTTCGGCTGCCACGCCGTTGTCGAGATATCGCGCCAAATCAGCCTCGATGATTCCGGTCGCGCCGCCGTCGATCAGGATGTGGTGTGTGAAGGCGTCGAGTCCCACCACCCGTCCGGTCCCGTCCGTCCAGACGGTGTAGCGAACGAGGGGTTGTCCCAGAATGCCGGACGTCCACCCATGCTTCAGCTCATCGTCCCCACGGCCGGCGTGCTGTTCGTCATGCGACCGGACACGTACGACATCACGAAAGTGCAGCCGTAACAATAGATCCGGGTAGTCGGCTGTGTCCGAAGGCTGGTCGAGCACGCAGAGATGCACAGGATTCGCCAGCATGGTCGATTCCAGTGCCGTCAGAAATCGGGGTAGCTCAACTCGACGGAATCGGTAGCTCTTACCGATCAGGTACAGCGCGGGATCGCTGTCCTGCAGCACGCCGTTGTACAGATTCTGTTGAGACCTGCTCAACGGAAGTCGTTGCACACAAACTACTTCAGACGCAGTCACTCGAAATCTCCAGCTCCCGCGCCCAGCCGGCGATGGAGAGATTCTCCGCCAGCCGGGACGGCAGTTCGGATTCCCGATCCACGCCGAGTTGCTTCATCAGGAGCACGAATCGAACCGAATCAAGGCCGAGGTCTCTGAGGTCGGTGGCGTCGCCGTCGAAAAGGTCCGCTTCGTCGATGTACAACACTTCACAGACGGCGGCGAGAATTTTGTCCCGCAACATCTCAGCCACGCGCGGTCGCGGCCAACGACGTCCGCATCACCTTGCCCGACTGGGTGCGAGGGATGTCCGCGACGAGCACGATCGTCGCTGGGCGCGCCATCGACTCCGACTCGTGGCGGTAGCGCGCCGCGATCGACTGCTTGAGTTTGCGCGCCGCCGCCTCATCGAGTTCCACCGACGGAACGACAGCCAGACCTACCAGCGCCCCGAACTCGGCATCGGGAATTTCGTAGCACGCGGCCTCTCGGACACCAGAGACGCTCTCCGCGATTCGGTCCACCTCGTCGGGCGCGACATTCACTCCGCCGGTGATGATCATCTCCGACGATCGTCCCCTGATGTAGAAGAAGCCGTCGTCGTTACGCTCCAGCAGGTCGCCGGTGTTCACCCAGCCGTCGATCAGTACCTCCTTGGTGCGTTGCGGATTGTTCCAGTACCCCAACATGTTCGCCGGCGACTTGATCCAAAGCGTGCCGAACGACTCGGCGGGGACTGCGCCCGGCACCGTGGGGTTACTGCCATCTGCTGCCGCCAGAAAGACCTCGACGCCCGGGTATGGGCGCCCCACCGCGCCCGCCTCGATTCTTGGGATCGATCCTTCGCCGGTGGGAAGACACAAAGCGGTGCAACCTGTTTCGCTCAAGCCGTAGACCTGAGCAGTGCGAACACCTGTGGCTTCGATGAAGCCGACATCAGCCGCGATGGCCCGGGATCCGCCGTAGCCCAGCAGGCGCAGCGACGGAATCGTTGCGTTTCCGGCCTTCAGTTCGGATACGAGTTTGGCGAGCAGAGTCGGCACCAGGCACGTCGTGGCGACCGCATTCCGGTTCAGGATCTCAAGTAGCGACGTGGTGTTCTCACCACCGGTGATGCACAGTCCGCCGCGCATCAAATTTGTTAGTATCCACCATAATCCGCCGATGTGCGTCGCCGGCAATGGGGAATACGTGGTTTCGCCGTCGACCCAGGTGACCCAGTCCAACTCCTCTTGTCGCAGGATGTCCTGGATTGCATAGAAGGTGCGATTGCCCAGCAGCACCGCCTTCGGCTCGCCCGTGGTACCACTGGTGAAGATCATCGCCAAAGGATCATCCGGGCCTTGATCGAACTGTTGGGCAGCATGATTCGCGTCGTCCGCACCAGCCAGAGCACCCTCCGTCAGGTCGACACTGAACACCGGCACCGCCGCGGGCCCCGAGGAGAGTCGGAACTTGCTCCGGGGAGCAATCACGATTGCACTTGGCTCGGTTATCTCGCAGAAGCGTTCAATGGTGGCGGGCGGAAGATTGCCGTCCGCCAGCACGGCAATCGCGCCGAGCCTGGCGCACGCGAGCACCGACAGATAGGTTTCGGGACCGTTGTCAGATACGACGAGGACCCGCGCGCCGGGCGAAACCGACTGCGCGCGAAGCCTTGCGGCCAGGCGGTCCAGCTCGGTGACCAGTTCCCGATAGCGCAACGCACTGGTGCCGTCGCAGCGACGCAGGGCGATTGCCTCCGGTCGCTGCCGCGCCTGCTCGAGAACTCGGTCCAGCACGGTGGGCGGTAACTGCGACATGGCTTGAAAGTTTCTTTCTGACAGGGGTTTAGGGAATGTTCAAGGCAGCTAGCTCAACCTCACCGGAGGCGGCTCCGCCGTATTCGTCCCAGAACTCGATCGCGCAGGGCACCGAAAGATACCGCAGGGTGCGGTCGATGACCTTGAAGTTCTTGCACAGCAAGCGCGCGGAGAACTTCTGTGCGTGGATCGGCCGCCTGAACCGGGTAGCGGTGTTCTTGATCAGCATGCTGGGGAGTTGGTAATCGAAGTAGTCGGAGATCGACCAGCCTCGCAACACCGGGATCTCTTCGTTGAGGATGGCCGGTGCGAATGCGCTGTAGGCCAACTGGTTGAAGCACAGGATGAGTTCGGCCGCGTTGAAATGTCCGGTGCTGCGAATGTAGGCCGACTCGTCGATTCGGAAATTCCCATACGCCAGAACCGAATCGGCGGTGGCTCGGTACTGTGCATCAAGCAGGTAGCGGCACCCCTTGTAGGCATACGGTTCCAACACTCTGACGAGCAGTTCCTCTTCGATCGGCACCGTCTGCGCGAAATCGGTGACGTCCGCCGTTGTCTGTGCCGAAATAGGGAAATCGGTGGTACTCATACCGCGTACCCCGGTGTCTCGAGGCCATCCAGCATGGTCAGCCGGTGAGTTGTCAGGGTGCCTGCCGCCGTGCCGTGTTTGGCTCGGTGCATGAGAACCCGGTTGTCCCACAGCACGATGTCACCCACTTCGTAGTGCTGTGTGTGAATGCACGGTGCGGTGAATTCCGGGTCGAGCTGACCGGTCGCAGCCATGAGTTCCTGCAGCACCGTGGGATCGAGCACATTCCCGTCCTGGTCTTCGATCTTGGTGGTGCCGGATGCGCAGATGTAGAGGATCTCCTGACCCGTCATCGGATGCCGGATCACCGTCGGCCATTTGATCGGCGGCGTGGTGCGACTGATCTCTTTCCAGACGTCGCCGATGGGCCGGTACACGTCGCTCGGCCGGATCTTGATGTGGCGGCGCGGATCGTGGGTACTGAATGTGCCCCGAGCGGGAAACTGCTTCGCCGCGGGCAGCAACTCCCAGACCTTGTTGAGATCGATGAAGTACGTCCCTCGGTCGTGTCCGGGAACAGCGAGGGGAACGACCATTGAGAAGGCGAAGGGTTCCGGCATGAACATGTAGTCGATGTGCCAGAAGGCGCCGGTCTTCGGGACTCCTTGACCTTGTTCGGTTGAGGACACGAAGATCTCGGGGTACTGCTCGTGGTGATACATGGGTTCGTAGTAGGGCACGATCTGCCCGACAATTCTGCCCAGCTCGAGAAATTGTTTCGGAGTCGGATGGACGTCTTTCAGCACCACCAGCTTATGTGTGTAAACGATGTCGCGAATTTCTTCGGTGGATATGTTGTCGAGATTTTCGGGATCAATCCCGGTGACCTGCGCCCCGAGGCCCTCACCCTTCACATTGAGCGTCATCGACCCTTTTCTCCCTCGTTTAGCTGGCTATCTATCAGTCGGACAGCGGGGCGAAAAGTTCCCCGACTGGGCCCCGAACATCAGTTGGTTGTCCATTCGCTGGGCAACAGCGGGACTGTGCGGCGTTCCGCACCGGATGCGACCTGGACCAGTCCGGCGGGCTGCATCTCGTTGGCCGGCGCGGTACCGGAGAATCCGATGCGCCCGGCGCCTTGAGCACTTTCGGCAACCGAGTCGCAGTCGTCGTCGACCTCGTCGGGGCTGTCGTCAATCGTCGCGGCCGCGTCGATGAACTCGTCTCGATGACCGCGCACCCCCGCTGTGCTCCTGCTTCGTCGTCGGCGACGAGCCTGTTCAAGGGCATCAAGCCGGGCCGCGGCGGCGGCGTCGGCGGAGTCGGTGGCGTAGTCGGCCGCCTTCGCGCCCGCTTTGGGACCCCAGCTGACACCCGGCGGGGCCAGACCGGGCACCGCGTAACTGACGCCGGCCGACGGTGGTGCGCCGGCGGCCCCGGTCGCGGCGGGTGCGTGCGGCGCGGCGCTGCCGGCTGATGTTCCTGCCGTGGGAGCGGGAGCCGGGACCGGCGTCGCCGGGACAGGCAGGTTCGTTGCTGTTTGCCGTCCGGTTCCAGGCTCGTCCGTATCGGGCAGCAATCCGTCCGTGGTTGGCCCGTCGAGCAAGTGGGCGAGCAGTCCCAGCGCACTCAGAGCACTCAGGGCGGGGGCGAAAAATGGAAGCAGCAGCAAGCCGTAGGAGGCGTAGTACGGATACCAAAGGAAGTCGTACAGCTGTAAAGCGACAAGTGCGAGGATCAGAACGGCGCCGGGGCTCAATCCGAACTGCTGGAAAAACCGCAGAAAATAGCTGTAGGGATCGGCAATGAAATTCAGGAGATCGTTGACGAATTGGGTAAGCCAGCTCGGGATGAACTGGGTGGCACCTTGCGCCTCTGCGCTGGGCGCGAGAATGGGTGGCGCCGGCTGCATGGCCGGAACTGCTGCCATCGCCGCCACCGTGATGGCCTGGTACGCAGTCATGACGTCGGCGGCCTGAACCCACATGCGGGCATAGTCAGCTTCGTTGACTGCGATGGGGATGGTGTTCAACCCGAAGAAGTTGGTGGCTGCCAACACGCCATGGATCGCGTGGTTTGCGGCGAGTTCGGCCACGGTGGGCATAGTCGCCAGGGCGGCGCTGTAGGCGGTCGCGGCCGTTTCGTGCTGCACGCCGGCGGCCGCACTATCGATCGATGCCTGCTCCAGCCACGCCAGGTACGGACCGTGCGCAGCAACGTAGCTGGCGGCACTGGTCCCGTTCCAGCTGCTGGCCAGCACTTCGCCCAGCAGCTGACCCAATTCGGCCGCGGCGTACTGGTATTGAGCGCTCAGTTCCTGCCACTGCGCGGCAGCAGCGAGCAGTGACCCCGGGCCTGGCCCGGCGCTCAACAGGGCCGAATGCGTTTCCGGAGGCAGTGCCATCCATATCGGGCCCGTCAGGCCGCCACCTCCTCAGTCATGTTGATGCGGTTGTCCGGACGCAAACGGGTGCGGCCTGTCGTGGTGTAGTCGTCGCGAACGCGGCGAAAGTTCCCACCGGTTGTGCGCGAGCAAAGATTGAATCGGCCGGGAACAATCCGGCAGCGATGCGCGACTATAGGAGCATGGACTGCGAGGTGGCGCGCGAAGCGCTGTCGGCCCGTCTCGACGGTGAGCGAGAGCCGGTGCCATCAGTCCGTGTCGACGAGCACCTCGGTGAGTGCGCCGAATGCCGAGCCTGGTTCGACCAGGTGGCCGAGCAGGCTCGCCTGCTACGTCGGCTTGCCCAGTCGCGGCCCGCGATCACCCCACTGGCTCCACTGCGAATCGACCCGGTGCCACCGCGGCGACGGACGCGCCTGACGTGGCAGCGCTTAACCTGGCAGCGCTGCGCCCTGCTCGGGGTGGGCGTCGCTCAGATACTCCTGGCGGTCGCACAAGCGCTGGGTCTGAGCGTAGGGCTGTCCCACAATCACGCAGGCAGTTCGGGCAACCACCTGCTCAACGAGTCGACGTCGTGGTCGATCGCAGTCGGTGTGGCGATGATCGGCGCCGCCGTGTGGCCGCGTGCCGCCGCCGGCCTGGCGGGTGTGTTGATTTCCTTCGTCGGCGTGCTGGCCGTGTACGTGCTGGTGGATGCGTTGTCCGACACCGTCACGGTCATGCGCATGTTGACGCATGTTCCGGTGGTGCTCGGCGCCGTGCTGGCGATCCTGGTGTCGAAAAGCGGTGACAGGCCGGCGCCGAAACCGTCCAGTGTCGCTGCGGAGCCCGAGATCGTATTGCCCGAGAACGCATCTCGCGGACGACTTCGCGGTCATCTGTGGCCGACGGACGGGTCAGCTGCGTAGTCGCGATCA
>NZ_JBVAXG010000003.1:547130-549401 GCF_055419245.1 Mycobacterium sp. IDUB_37
CGCAAGGCCGGCGCAGCCGGGCGCAGCGGGTCGCGACAATCGGACCGGTCGCGATCGCAAGGCCGGCGCAGCCGGGCGCAGCGGGTCGCGACAATCGGACCGGTCGCGATCGCAAGGCCGGCGCAGCCGGGCGGAAGATATGACCCTTCTTTGAGTTATCCAAGATTTCGGCATAGTTGGTTGACTTGCGGCTTGAATCGTGGGGGGGCTTCCCGCTTCAGGTTGCAGGAGGATCGTGGACCAGGATGGAACGCCGTTCGGGCGCTACCGATTGATCGAGCTGATCGGCCGCGGGGGCATGGGCGAGGTGTGGCGGGCCTTCGATACCGAAACGCAGCGGGTGGTCGCCGTGAAGGTGCTGTCCACCACGTTGGCCAGCGATCCCACATTCGTGCAGCGGTTTCGCCGCGAGGCTTTGGCAGCAGCGGGACTCAACGACCCGCACGTCGTGCCGATTCACCATTTCGGTGAGATCGACGGCCGCCTTTACGTCGACATGCGCCTCATCAACGGCCGCGATCTACACAGCATCATTGCCGAAGGAGCTCTGGAGCCGTCACGCGCGGTGGCGATCGTCGAACAGATTGCCTCGGCGCTCAAAGATGCACATCGGATCGGACTGGTGCACCGCGACGTCAAGCCGTCCAACATCCTCGTCGCCGAAGGTGATTTCGCCTACCTGATCGATTTCGGCATCGCCACCGCGGCGGGGGAATCACGGATGACGGGCACCGGCAGCGTGATTGGCACCTGGGCCTACATGGCGCCGGAACGGCTGACTAGCGGGCAGACCGACCCTCGCAGCGACACCTATGCCCTCGCGTGCGTCCTGCACGAGTGCTTGACCGGCAGCCAGCCCTATCCCGGCAAAAGTATCGAACAGCAGATCGGCGGCCATCTGGGTTTGCCGGCGCCTCGCCCGTCATCTCTTCGGCGAGGCCTGCCGGCACAACTTGATCAGGTCATCGCGATGGGGATGGCGAAGAATCCCGACCAGCGCTACTCGACCGTGACCGACATGGTCGCTGCGGCCCGGTCGGCGATCACCCAACCCGCGGCGGTTTCCTTCCCTCAACGCGGAGCCGACCCGGTCCAATCCGAAACCCAAGTGATACCGGTTCCGCCGAGCGTGCCCCACAACTATTACCCGGCACCGCCGACCGGCGGCACATCGAACACCGAAGCGACCCAGTTCGGCCAATACGGCCCACCGCACGGATCTGATGGGCCTCCCGGTTCTCCCTCCGGTGCCGGCTATCCGCCACCCGCCGGACCGTCGCGACCCGCGGAGCTGGCCCAACCGAACCGGAAACGCCGGAACGTCATTCTGGCGAGCAGCATCGCTGCCGTAGTCGTGATAATCGGCCTCGTTGCCGCTTTTGCACTCAACAGCGGCGGATCATCAACGGGTGGCAATACACCTGCGCCGCAAGCGAATACCGGCCCCTTGACGGGCACCTATACCGTCGAATTCGGTCCCAGCATCGGTTTGTCGGGCAGAGAGCAGCAGGGGTTGGATCCGCCAGGCAAAGAAACGTGGAAGCTGCGGTCGGTGTGCGGCTCGAAGGGGTGCGTGGCAACCGCGTTGCGAAGCAGTGGGAAATACCCGCACCCGGTCAACATGGTGTTCGACGACATCAACGAACGCTGGATCTCGGTCGGCCTGGATACCGAAAAGTGCAATGGCCACGACGTCGAAGAGTGGCACTGGATTTATCTGCGGCTTCGTCCCGACGGCGGCATGGCCGGGGAATGGATCGAAGATTCCGTTGAGTGTTACAGCAAACGAAGTGTGGTTTTCACTCGAACCGGGGACGTCGACGTTGCCAGCCTGACCGACCCGGCCAGTCTGCCGGCCCGGGTGGCGTCCCCGGCATTGGGGTTACGCGGCTTTTATCGCTCGAAATTCACGACGGCCGCCGGCCAAGCCAGGCCAGTGGACCAGGACTTCAGCGTGGATACGTTCTGCCTACGCTCAGGGGACCGATGCCTGAGCCGTTTCGTGCTGACGGATCTCACCGACCATCAACTGTTCATGTACGCCAGCAATGCCTGGACCGAAAACTCCGAGGAAGACGTCCCCTGCCAAGCGGGCGGTACCAGTCATGTCCGGGTCACCGGCGTCTTCCCGTTGCCGAAGCCGGCCCAGGATCCGATCCTGACACTGTCCGGCCACGGGACCGAAGATGCCTCGGGCAGTGCGTGCAAGGGCGGCCCCTACGATCAGGTCTTCACGCGCATCAGAGACTGAGCCCCGATGGTGGCGACCCG
>NZ_JBVAXG010000003.1:549494-552031 GCF_055419245.1 Mycobacterium sp. IDUB_37
GACCCGCTGCGCCCGGCTACGCCACGCTTGCGATCGCCACGATCGCGGATGGTGGCGACCCGCTGCGCCCGGCTACGCCACGCTTGCGATCGCCACGATCGCGGATGGTGGCGACCCGCTGCGCCCGGCTACGCCGCGCTTGCGATCGCCACGGCGGCGTCCCGGGTTGCGCCAAAGTTGCGCAGTCGCAAGCTGTTTGACACCACGAAGAACGATGAGAACGCCATCGCCGCGCCGGCAATCAGCGGGTTGAGCAGGCCCGCAGCCGCGATCGGAATGGCAGCAATGTTGTAGCCGAAGGCCCACACCATGTTGATTTTGATCGTCCGCATGGTGGCCGCGGCCAGATCGAGCGCCAACGGCACCACTTCGAGGTTTTCACGGACCAGGATGACGTCGGCCGCGCCGATCGCGACATCGGTGCCACGACCGATGGCCATTCCCAGATCGGCGCAGGCGAGTGCCGGTCCATCGTTGATGCCGTCACCGACCATGGCGACAACTTGCCCCCGCTCACGCAGTTGCTCGATGACGTCCACTTTGCCTTCGGGCAGGATGTCGGCGATCACCTCGTCGATACCGACGAGCGCGGCGACGGCGGCCGCCGAAGCTGGGTTGTCACCGGTCAGCAGCACGGTGCGAAGGCCACGATCGTGGAGCGCCGCGACGGCGCCCGCGGCCGAATCCTTCACCGCGTCAGCCACCGCGATCACTGCGCACGAGACACCGTCGATCTCCACGAAAACCGCTGTCGCGCCCAGTGATTCAGCCGCATGCCGCGCCGTCACCAGTGTCGGCTCTTTGGCCGAAGTACCGATCCAGGACGGTTTGCCGACCCGCACTGACCGCCCGGCCACGATGCCGCTAACCCCGCGGCCGGCCACTGCGCGGAAGTCGGTGACCCGTTCTCCGTGGGGTGCGGATGCGGCGATGGTGAGACCTACCGCGTGCTCGGACGCCGCTTCCACCGTCGCCGCCAATCCGAGCACCTCTTCGGCATCCCAGCCGGGCGCAACCGTAACGGCACTGACCGTCGACTGGCCGGTCGTCAACGTGCCGGTCTTGTCGAACACGACCGTATCTACCGCCCGGGTCGCCTCCAATGACTGCAGACCCTTGAGGAATATGCCGAGTTGGGCGCCGCGACCGGACGCCACCATCATTGCGGTCGGGGTCGCCAGCCCCAGCGCGCACGGGCAGGCGATGACGAGGACCGCGATGGCCGCCGAGAACGTCCGAGCGGGTTCCGCCCCGGCGAGGAACCACCCAGCAGCGGTCAGGGCAGCGATGGCGAAGACGCACGGAACGAAGACCGAAGCGATGCGGTCTGCCAAACGCTGCGCGTCAGCCTTTTGCGCCTGAGCCTGCTCGACCAGTCGGACCATGCCGGCGAACTGAGTGTCGGCGCCTACCGCGGCGGCCTCCACGACCAGCCTGCCGTCGAGGACGGCCGTGCCGCCAATGACTTGCGAACCGGGCTCCACCCGGACCGGTTTGGCCTCGCCGGTCATGGCGCTCATGTCGACCGCGGCGGACCCCTCGACAACCAGGCCGTCGGCGGCGATCGTCTCGCCCGGGCGCACCACGAAGCGCTGCTGCTCGTCGAGTTCGTCCGCCGGAATGACGAGTTCGGACCCGTCGGGTTGCAGCACGGTGACGTCTTTGGCGCTGAGCGCCGCCAGCGCCCGCAGCGCGCCACCGGCCCTCGACTTGGCGCGGGCCTCGAAGTATCGCCCTGCCAGCACGAACACCGTGACGCCCGCGGCGACCTCGAAGTAGATCGCGTCGCTACCGAGTAGCGCCTGCCAGACACCGCTGGGTTCAGCGGACTGGTGGCCGCCGAAGACGGTGTAGAGCGACCACACCGTGGCGGCGGTGATTCCGACCGAGATCAATGTCTCCATCGTGGCGCCGCCATGCATGCCGTTGCGCAGGGCGACGCGATGGAACGGCCATGCCGCCCACACCACCACCGGCACGGCCAACAGGGTCAGCACCCAGCCCCAGCCGGTGAACCGGGAGCTCGGCATGACAGCGAACAGCACCGACAGATGCGCCAACGGCACGAAGCACACGGCGGCGACGGCCAACCGGACGAACAGATACCGCGCGTGATCGGCGTCAGGGTCGGCGTCGTAGTCGCTGCCGGCCCGTCGCGGCTCAGCCTGGTAGCCCGCACCCCGAACGGCCTCGCACAATTCGTCGGCGGTGGTGTCCTGGCTGACCTCGATCGTTGCCACTCGAGTCGCGAAATTGACCGACGCCCGGACGCCGGGCAACTTGTTCAATGTCGATTTGACCCGGTGAGCGCAGGCGACGCAGGACATCCCGGTGATGTCGAGTTGTACCTGCTGCACACCCGCTGGGGGTGCGTCGGCTGCCGTGAAAGGCAGCTCGGTCGTCGCCGACATCGTGGCTCCTCGCCTTCTGTGGACTTGCTCCGTAAGAACAAGTCGTTGCGACCGGGCCATTAGTTCCCTACGTGTTTTCCTCGATCGTGGCCGGTCCTAACTGTCGCGACCCGCGGCGCCCGGCTT
>NZ_JBVAXG010000003.1:552126-794068 GCF_055419245.1 Mycobacterium sp. IDUB_37
GATTTCGCCGCGCTTGCGATCCCGACTACCTCATGGTCGCGACCCGCGGCGCCCGGCTTCGCCGCGCTTGCGATCCCGACTACCTCATGGTCGCGACCCGCGGCGCCCGGCTTCGCCGCGCTTGCGATCCCGACTCGGCTTCGCCGCGCTTGCGATCCCGACTACGCTCAACACCCGTGGCGACTGGCGGTGACGTTGATGACCAAATTACTCAGCTCGCCAAATCCGCGGGTCGGGGCGATCGGGCTGCGCTTACGGCATTCATCCAGGCCACGCAGCGCGACGTGTGGCGGATGGTCGCCTACCTGACGGATCCCGGCAGCGCAGACGACCTGACCCAGGAGACGTTCGTGCGCGCGATCGGTTCTCTGCCGCGCTTCGCCGGCCGTTCGACGGCTCGGACCTGGCTGTTGTCGATTGCCCGGCGCGTGGTCGTCGATTCCATCCGGCACAACACCTGCCGCCCCCGGACGGTTCATGTGGCCGATCTTGATGAGGCTCTCACCGGCGGGCAGCCGGCATGGGAGAAGCGGCCCAACCGGATTGAAAACATGGTGGAGATCCGGTTGTTGATCGACGGGTTGGAGGCCACGCGCCGCGAAGCGCTGATTCTCACCCAGGTTCTGGGGCTCTCCTACGCCGAAGCCGCCGACGTCTGCGGATGCCCCATCGGCACGGTCCGCTCCCGGGTGGCGCGGGCGCGTGACGATCTGCTGCGCGCGGCCAACGAAAGCGACCGGGTCGGCTAGCTCACCTGTTCTTGGTCGCCGGGTGATTGCGCGTCAGGAAGGGCAGCATCCACTCCGGCGGAGCCACCCGGAACAGCTCCGAGGAGATCCGGTTGGCGATGCCTGGCACGACGACAGCCTTTCCAGCTGCCAGGCCGTCGATTCCGGCCTGCGCAACCTTGTCGGCCGGAACCCACATGATCTTCGGTAACGCCGCGTCGGCTTCTTCCTTGCTGAAGCCCGCCGCCTCGCCGAATCCGGTGTCCACCGGTCCGGGGCAGAGTGCGGTGACATTGACCCCGGTTCCGCGCAGTTCGCCGCGCAGGCTGTGGGTGTAGGACAACACGAACGCCTTGGCGGCGCCGTAGGCCGCCTGCCCCGGCAAAGGGCCGAAGGCCGCGACCGAAGCGACGTTGAGGATGGCGCCCCGTTTGCGCTCGACCATTCCGGGCAGGATCCGGCTGCACAGGTCCACCACCGCAGCCACATCGACCTCGACGAGATTGAGTTCTTTTTCTGGATCTGATTCCGCAACAACTCCCAGGGTCGACAGGCCGGCGTTGTTCAGCAGGATGTCTGGGGTCAGACCAAGTGCCTCGACGCGATCCAGCAGGCTCGCTCGGTCGGCTCGGTTCGAGAGGTCCGCAGGCAACGGGCGAGCTTTCTCACCCAATCGGCCGGCGATCTCCTCGAGGCGGTCGGCGCTGCGCGCCACCAACACAACCTGATAGCCGCGCTCGGTGAGTATCCGGGCGAACTGCTCGCCGATGCCCGACGATGCGCCGGTGACGATCGCGGCACGGTCTTTTCCTGCTGGTGGGAGAGCCATAGCAGTGACCGTACCGGGCGGGCGGTTGCCCTAAGGCGGTCACTCGGCCTGTGCGAGGACGGCCAACCGATCAAGCGATGCCCGCAACATCTCGGCCGTGGTCGCCTGAGCGCGGACCAAGCGCTTGGTATCGGTCAGTGCCGTCCAGTCGTACGTGTGCGTGACCGTGGTCAGTGTGGGGTTCACCTGGCTGAGCTGAAAACGCCACAGGTGCCCGGGCGGCTGCTTGCGGAGTTCTGCCGGAAGCCAGGCGATCTGGCTGGCCTCGATGAACTCCACGATGTGGTTCTCCCTCACCTCGCCACCGGTCAGCGTCGTCTTGAATACGTCGCCCACTTGGCGGACCCGCTGCCCCGGAGCCGACGACGCCACATTGCCGTTCCCGTCCCACTCCGAGTGGCGGGACGGGTCGGCAATCAACGCGAAGATCCGATCGGCGCTGGCTGAGATGGCGCGGGTGGCGCTGACGATCCGGTCTTGGGTCATATCCGGATCCAAACACGTCCCGCCGGTACCCGCAGGGCGTCAGCCGGCCTGAAGGTTCTCGACCGGCCCGGATAGTCCCGCCTTCACCTGTCGGCTGAGGTCGTCTGCGAGGACCTCAGCGTCGTCACGCTCGACACCGTCGAGGATGTCGCGGGCCACCTGACGTGGGTCGTTCTTCGGTGCGTCGACATCGGCGACCATGTCGGTGTCGGTGTAACCGAGGTGGACCCCAGTGACCAGAGTTCCCTGCCCCTTGAGTTCCATTCGCAGCGAGTTGGTGGCCGACCAGAACGCTGCCTTCGAGGCACCGTAGGCGCCGAAGCCACCCAGCCAGGACAACACGGAGTGGATGTCGATCAGGGCCCCGCCGCCATTACGGGCCAGGACCGGCGCAAAGGCCTTCGCGACCCGAACCGCACCGAAGAAGTTGGTCTCGAAGACCTCCCGAATCACGTCGATGTCCGACTGCAGCAGGCTGTATCCACCGTTGGTGCCGGCATTGTTGACCACGATTTGCGCGTCGGAGGCCGTATCGGCAAGGGCCGCAATGGAATCGCCGTCAGTGACGTCGAGCGGGACGCTCACCACCCGCGGGTCGTCGCTGGGTTTCGGCGCCCGTGCGGTGGCGTACACCTTGGCCGCACCACGCGCCAGCAACTCGTCCACAATGGCCTTGCCGAGGCCACGTTGCCCGCCGGTGACTACGACCGTCGATCCCTGGATGTTGACCATGTTCAAAACTCCTTGAACTAAGTAAAAAGTCTTTGCCTCTGTCAGGCTAGTTGCCGATGACGACATATACAAGTAATCTTTGGCTATGTCGCATCCGTGGTTTGCGTCACAGCGCTACCGGCTCGCACCCGCCCCCGGCGGCTTAGGGCTGGTACAGGATTTCCTCAACACCGTCGGCATCGGCGATTACGGCCCGGACCTACTGGCCGATCCCGAACTCGCGCGCGAGTGGGCGGCGGAAGCAGCCCAGGCCTGGGCCGCGGCACGGGGAGTCGCCGCGGAGCCTCCTGCGCTCACTGACGCCGATGTAGCGAAGCTGTACGGCTTGCGCGACACCATCGCAAAGCTACTCGCCGGCGAAGCCGTGCAAGTGTCGACGAGATCGATCGCGGCAGCGTTCACAATTTCGCCGACCGGGCAGGTGCGGCTTGAGCCCGTTGGGAGTGGCTGGCGTTGGTTGGCTTCGGCGCTCTGGGCCGAGGTGCTGCAGAGTCAGTGGGAAGGCACCTGGCCGCGCCTGAAGCGATGCCGCAACCACCAGTGCGCGTCGACGTTCTATGACCGATCGAAAAACAACAGTGGCGTCTGGCACAACGTAAAAACCTGTGGGAATGCGGCGAATCTACGGGCGTCGCGGGCCCGCAAGCGCGAGCGTGGCGATCACAAGCTCGGCGAAGCCGGGCGCAGTGGGTCGCCACCGTCAAACCGTGGCGATCACAAGCTCGGCGAAGCCGGGCGCAGTGGGTCGCCACCGTCAAACCGCGAGCGGGCCACATAGGGCGGTCAGTACAGCGCCGGAAGCAATCGCAACAAAATAAGGGCAGAACTGGTCGCCACCTCGCCGACGAACCGATTGAAGTTCAACCCGGAATCGGCGCCGGCCAGATCGGACAGCGCGCGAATGACCAGCCAAGGGATGGCGAAGGATTCGCAGATCTGGGCCAGCGCCCCGCCCTCCATTTCCACCGCGAGACCGCCGAAGTCGTTGTGCAGCCGGGCACGAGTGCGTTCGCAGTGCAGGTACTGGTCGCCGGTCAGGATGGTGCCGTAGTTGATCCGTGGCGGCCTGCCGTCACCGCCGGCCGCGATGGACAGTGGCGGCAGAGCGAAGCCCTGAAGAAGGCCCTTGACCCGGTCGATCAGGACAGGATCGGCCGGATGCCCCAGCCGTTCAATGGGGTTGATAAAGGGGATGTGGCCGGGTTGGTAGGTACGCAACCGTTCGGCTTGCAGCAGACCGAAATCGTGCTGCACGACCCGGTCGGCGATGACGATGTCCCCGATACTCAGTTTCGGATCCAGTCCACCCGCGACCCCGGTGAAAATGATTGCGCGGCAGCCGAATCGATCGGCCAGCAACGTTGCGACCAGGCCCGTGTTCACTTTTCCCATACCTGCGGCGGCCACCACCACCGGGTGTCCGTCCAATTCGCCACGATCGAAGTCGATCTCAGCGATCCGCTCTCGGTACGAGCCGTGCAGCACATTACGTAGATGCGCCAACTCTTGCGGTATCGCGCAGATCACGCCGATGGTCACCGCGATATACCCGGCGGCACCAACGGTTTCACGACATTGGATTGTAGCGGCAGGTCAGCAACGCTCGGCTCCGCGCGGCATCACGCGCGGTGCAGTTGTCGGGCGCCGCGAATCGCTTTTCAGCGCGGCATGTAGCGCGTGGCAGGCGCGGGACCTGCTCGCGGCGACTTCGTCACCGGCGCTGTGGCTCTGGTTGATCCGTTTCGGTAATGCGGTCACGGTTATGGTCCTTTAGTGAGTGCGACGTGCTGCGTCGCTTAATCGAATTACAGCCTGGACGCTTTACGGGAGCACCGCGCGCGGGTAAACAGCGTGCTAAGCAGCCTTGTGCTGTCCGGCACAGTGCGAGGGTCTCTCCGACCGCGTCACAGCAAACCGCTTTCAGCGCTTCGCAATTCGCACCATGGTGTCGGCCAGCGAAACCTGGTGCCCTGCGGAACATCTTACTTCGGGCACGACCGCAGCACCGCATCCATCGTGTATCAGTTCCATCGCGCTGGACTCGCCCTGCAGGGTCCGGCCGAATTCGATCAGGCTGATCAGCACCGGATAGAGGTCCCGACCGCGATCGGTGAGCACGTATTCGTGGCGCTTGCGCTGCCCGGGTTCCTGATACGGCCGCTTCTCCAGCAATCCGGCGTCGACAAGCTGACGCAGCCGCTTCGCCGCGATCTGCTCTGTCACCCCGGCGCGACTGGCCAAGTCGTCGAAGCGGCTGCCACCGAAGAAGGCTTCGCGCAGCAACACCATCGCCGAATGCGTTCCGATCAACGTCAGGGCATGTTCCATCGGACACCAGTCGGCGGCCGTCCACCGACTTCGATCAGCGAGTCTGTCGGACAACTTCACTTTGCTCAGATCCCTTCGGCGGTGCGCCGGCGATCAAGGATTGAGTATCAGGCAGCTGCTGGTGGCGGTCGCCAGCAACTTGCCCGTGCTGCTGGTCAGCACTGCCTCGGCGATCGCGGTGCGCTTGCCAAGGTGAGTCACCGTGCCAGTGCACCGCACCGGACCGGTTTCGACTTTGATGGCGCCGACGAAGCGGACCGATAGATCCAGACTGGTGTATCCGACCCCGGGCGGCAGCATGGTGTGGACGGCACACGCCGCGGCGGAGTCCAGCAGCGTGCAGTACATGCCGCCGTGTACGGAACCGATCGGGTTGTAGTGAAATTCCGCCGGAGTCATGGTGAAGACCGCCGAGCCCGCCGAAACGGACTCCAGCTGGCCGCCGATGGTGCTCATCACCGGTGGTGGAGGCACCTCCCCGTCGACCATGGCCTGCAGAAACTCCAGGCCGCTGCGACTGCGCGCCGCCTCCGCCGCACTTTGCGGATCGGCCCACACGATGGTGCGGGTTCGGTCGGCTTCGCTTGTGTCCCAATCGGCTGAGCAGACTGTCTGGCTCACGACGTGCACACCTCCCGGGTTGCATCGCACACGGCAGACGCCGCGCCTCTCAGTCAGCCTGATAGCTGGCTCTACTTTAGTCAAGCCAGCTGAGTGTCGTCTGAGTCACACGTCGGGGGCTCAGGTCGCTGTCATGGCCGCGCGCTCCAGGTCGAGCAACTGCTCGCCGTGTAACTCCTCGTCGTACGCCTTGCGTCCGCCCCGCGCTCCGAAAAGCCGCTTCGAGATCACCAGATACACCACCGCAGCAATGTTGATGACCAGTGTCGCCACCCGGGTCGTCGTGACGCCTTTGAGCATCTCGTGAATCTCCAACGGCAGAAAAACCGAGGTGGCGACAACCGCGAAATACTCCCCCCAGCGCTTCAACAGCCACAGTCCGACTCCCTCGACGATCTGCAGCAACGCGTAGGCACCGAGCAGACAGGTAATCAGCGTCAGGGTGGATGGTTTGGCGGCCAACGCCTTTTCCAACTCGTGGATGGCCGTCATCTGGTCCACCTTGAATCCAGCGGCACGGAAGATCGGCAGATCCCGCTCGAGGGTCGCCTGGATCGCGCCGCGGGAACCGCGAAACGTCCACACCGCCCATGCGGCGAGCCCCAGAATGAGCGCCCGCCCAAGTCGTTCGACGGCCAGTAATCGAATGATTATTGCCTGTCGTAATGCCTTGCCGCGCATGATGAGCGGTGCATCTTCGGGGCGCCCTCGGCCATGCGGCTCCCCGAGCGCGAAGTCGCCACAACGCAGACAGCGCCACACCTCGCCGAGCTCGGTCTTGGCGTGCAGGCGCTCGGCCAGCGCCTCGTCATCCGGTGCATAGGTGGCGTGACCGGAGACTGCGCAGGTGACCAACTCCCACCGGTTGAGGGCGCGATTCTTCTTCATGGCCACGTGCGCTCCTTCGAGGGCGGTTTGAGTCCGGGTTACGCCGGAGTTCGCCGATCATTCAACGCGAGCAGCAAACCATGCAAGGGGACGCGCACACCATCGGCGTCGGAAGACACCTGAAGCCGTCAAAACCTCAGTGCGCTGCGGCGACGCGCGGCATGGGGACTGACGGCGCCGAGTAGGCGGGTGAGGTCGGTGATCGGGTTCGCGTCGATGCCTTCGACCGCCGAGACAATCTGGTCGCGAAGTCCGTCATCGCAGAAAGGTTCGGCCAACCAGCGGAACTTCGCCACGACCCGATCCCAGGACATCGGACGAATGGGCGAACCCTCGTAGTCGGCCTGCTCGTGGCTGAACTTGCGTCCGTCGCGCGTCGTGACATGCACCCGTGCCGCGGTACGCAGTGGATAGTCCGCGGTCAGGTCGGGGGCCGGCCGGACGTCAATCCGAGTCAGCAGTTCCTGCACATCGGAGCGCCGAACTCGTTCGTTCTCAAGCTGTTCGGGGCCCACTCCGCCATCGATCAGGGCGACCGCGCTCAGATATTTGAGGTTGTAGTCGGCCTGCTCTTTGGTCGACGGGCGGTCCTTGTTTCCGTACGCGCCGCCGCCTGCGAAGTCGTAGGCACCTTGAAATACTTCGAGGTTCACCGCGGCGATATCGCTGCCGCGAAGATCGTTGGCACTACGAATCGCCAGTACTGCGTCGATGACGACCTGACCGTGTATCAGTGCGCAGAACTGCTTGAGGTAGGTCTGATCGACGGCAGTGAGTCCTCGGTCGGCGGTGCGGAAATCGATTGGCTGGCCGAAAAGTTGGGTCAGACCGTGTGGTCCGTCGAACAGAGTGCGCGGCCCGGTGACGCCTCGACCCGCCAACATCGTTGTGTAGACGGCGCGCATGCCGGTGATCGCCGGCGAGATGCCCTTCCAGTTCGAGACCGGTTCGGCATGCACGGTCGCGAGCGAGACATTGTCGGCCGTGGAAGCAGAAATGGCATCAGCGGTCCGATCCTCGTTCAACCCCAACAGCTTGGCCGAGCCTGCTGCCACCGACATCGCTAGTTGCAGAGCGTGATTGAGGCCCCGCGCCATGACCGGGACTGCAGCGCTGAATCGGCATTGCACCTCATAGGCAACCGCGAGGGCGAGCAGAAAGTCTGCTCCGGGGGCATCGAGATACTCGGCGACGGCGAGAATGGCGCCGAAGTTATCGGCGGGATGACAAAGTCCGCCAACGGTCAGGTAGGTGTCGAGCAGGTCTGGGTAGCGGACCAGGACCGCGTTGAAGAATGCCGCCTGATCCACCGATGCCCGACCACCACCAAGGAGGGTCGCGGTGGGTCGTCCACTGAATTCTTCGGCGTGGGCGCGGATCGCGGGGATGAGTTCTCCGTCCAACGCTCCGATCGCGCAAGCGATACTGTCAAGCACGTTGCGCTTGAGCATGTTTCGGGATTGTCCAGTCAGATCCGCCTGCCGCGCTCCGACGACAAACGCGGCAAGGTCGTCGACCACATAGTTCTGTGCCATCACTTTTCATCCTCCGTGTCGCTACATACGACTGAAGCGCGACAATGCGGCGGCGTCCAGGACTATTTGCCTACCTCTGTTCGGCCCAGCTTCCTACGGCAGCTCAGCAGGCGCCCACCATCGGCCTTTGGGCGGAGTGCGCCATTCTCGACTGTCGGCCACGGCCAGTAGCGCAGTCACCAGATTGCGCACGCTGGTCCGACTGTCGTCCTCGCGATGCACCAGCGACCACGTCCACACGGGCACCGGATCGGAAATGGGTCGCTGCCCCAGAGTCGGGGGTGCTACGGCGTTGTGGCGCTTGGGCGAGGCCAAAACAGCGGCACCGATTCTGCGAACGTGGGCGAAGAACGCATCGCCCGCAATCCCGCCGTCATTGATCTTCACCACGCGAGCACCGGAAGCTGCCGCGAACTCGCCGGCAAAACGGTTCCAGGACGACCATGCCGACTCGTCAGAGTCGACGAGAACGTTAACTTGTCCTGCAGCAATGGGTTCCGCTGACGACACACCGGGAAGCACGGCGCGCAGCGGCTCGTAGCGCAGCAGATGTGCGGTCAATCCACGCTCTTCGACTTGCTGCGCGGTAATCCACGTCAGCGCGATGTCGAGCGTGCCTTCGGCCACGCGGTCCGCCTGTGCGTGCGACGGAAGCACCCATTCGTCAATGCGCAGTGCTACCGCGGATCCCGCCAGAGCGCTGATGTCGTCGGGCAGCCAACTGACGTAACCGAGGCGGAGCGGCGTGGCGGCCGCCGCGGCGTGCTGCACACGACTCCTGGCGTCATCGGAGAGGGCGAGAATGCGCCGAGCGTCCGCCAGCAGGGTTCGCCCGGCCTCGCTCAGCCGAACCGTGCGCCGGTCTCGAAAGAACAAGTCGGCGCCCAGTTCCCGCTCCAGCGCGATGATCTGTTGCGACAGCGCCGGCCCGGAGATGTGTAACCGATCGGCAGCGCGGCCGAAGTGCAACTCTTCGGCGACAGCCACGAAGTAGCGCAGCTGCCGAAGTTCCATGAGCTGAGCTTAGGTGCGGGTCGCCACCAGCGACGCTTCGTCGACCAGAAGTCGACCGACCGAGCGGATCTGGTTGCCGGTGAGCGGACGCAGTGGATGGACGGCGATGATGAGGGCGATCTCTTGTCGATGGTCGAACACCGGTGCGGCGATGGTGACCACCGGTTGTTTTGCACTGCTGGCGTCTTCGTCGAAAAGTGCACCGCTGGTGGTGAACTCGACGAGTAGCTGATCCATGATCTGTCGGACCGGGGCCGGGACTTCATCGCTTGGCAGCGTGCCGACCAATTGTGCGGCCTGCGCCAGTGCGGGCGTTGTGCAGTCCACGTCGAACCCCCGTTGCCGCGTTCGCGTGAGCACACCTTCCAGGCGCCGCGCCCGCTCCGGATCGGTGCCCGCGCCTCGACGGATCCAGGCCTGCCGTCGTTCATCGGTATCCCATGCCGCGAATGCGACACCGAAGGGCGGCGCGTAGGGGATGCGGTCACCGGGCAGTCCGGACGGCTCGGTGGCCTCGTCACCCTCGAACGCGGTGATCACCAGGGATTCCTCGAACCGCTCGACCACCGAACCCGCATATCCGACCGCGCTGGCTACCCGCAGCACCGCGGCGCGGGCAGCGTGTGAAAGTGGCCGCGCCGAGTCGGTGCGGGCAGCCACCACCGCGAGTGCGGGGCCCAGGGTGAACGTCTTGGCCGCGGGATCGCGACTGGCCCAGCCGCGGTCGCACAACGTTTTCAGGATCGCGTGCGCAGTCGCCTGGGTCAGGTCTAGTTCGCGCACCACGTCGGAGAAGCGCAGCTGTCGGCCACTCGACCGCGCGAGCAGTTCGACGACGTCGAGTACCCGGGCGGTCGGCGCCGATGTCGATCCGCGAATTCCTTGACTCCCTCGGGCGATTGTTCTTAGTGTGATTACGAACATTCGAGACTATATCTCAATTATTCGAGAAAACTAGCGAGGTCGCGCTGTGCGTGCAGTGATTCTGCGAGACGGCAAATTGCACGTCGGTGACACACCGGACCCCGAGCCGGGCACCGGCGAGCTGCTGTTACGGACGTTAAGCACCGCAATCTGTGCCTCCGACGTGCACTTCATGGACCATCCCGAATTGGGCATCGACGATCCGACAGGTCGCTCGCTCTATGACGAGAATCAGGACATCGTGCTCGGTCACGAGTTCGTCGGCGAAGTGATCGGACTGGGTCCCGGCTGTTCGGAGCAGATTACGGTCGGCTCGCGAGTCACCGCGATGCCGATCCGCTTGGTCGATGGTGGCACCGGCGGCCTGCGGATCATCGGGCAGCATCCCGAGGCTCAAGGCAGCTTTGCAGAGTTGCTGGTGGTGTCGGAGGCCGCGGCCAAGCCGGTCTCCGGCAGCGCATCCAGTGACGCCGTCGCACTGACCGACGCATTCGCCGTCGGCGAGTTCTACGTCCGCTCGGCACAACTCCAACCCGGGGAAATCCCTATCGTCATCGGCGCGGGCGCGATCGGCCTATCCGCCGTTGCCGCGTTGGCGAGTAGGGGCATCGAACCGATCCTCGTCGCGGATTACAAAGCCGAGCGTCGCGAACTGGCCCGCGACGGCTTTGGCGCACACGTTCTCGTCGACCCTGCCGAGCAATCGGCATTCGATGCGTTCCGGGAAGTACGGGCCGCGCGCGGGTTACCTGGTCCAGCAGTGGTTTTCGAGTGCGTCGGTGCGGCGGGACTGATTCAGAAGATTGTCGAGTCCGCCGAGATGGGCACCCGGATCTATTGTGCGGGTGGCTGGTACACCGGCGACACACTGGACATCACCACAGCTACCCGCCAAGGCGTCACGCTCCAATTCGGCGGTGGCCCGCACCCGCAGGATTGGTACGGAACGCTTGACGCGATCGCGGCAGGGAAGCTGGATCCGCTGCCCAGCGTCGGCAGCATCATCACGCTCGACGAAGTGCCGGATGCGCTTGAGTCGGCCCGCAGATCAGAAGGACCACCGCGCATAGTGGTTCACCCCAACGGAGACGTCATATGACCGAACGTGAAGACCGACAGGACATTTCCGAACTGCTGGTGCGTTATGCGACCGCAATCGACCGGCGCGAGTATCGACTGCTCGGCACCGTGTTCACCGCCGAGTGCGACGTCGACTACGGCGAGATCGGAAAATGGCACACCGCTGAGGAAGTCATCGAGTTCATGGACTTGGTGCATGCCATGGCGGGGTACACGCTGCATCGACTGAGCAACATGGCCATCACAGTTGACGGCGATCACGCCGAGGCCCGCACCTACATCGACGGACTGATCATGGCCGCCGACAACAACGGTGGCGTCAACGCAGTCGGCTTCTACGACGACGTGCTCGTGCGAACTCCCGAGGGATGGCGAATAGCCAGACGGCAGTTCACCTCGGTGCGCGTAGTGGCAGTGGGTTAGACGTATGACATTCACAGCGAAATACGGACCGTGGGCGTTGGTGGCCGGCGCTTCCGACGGCGTGGGAGCAGCCTTCGCCAAAGGCCTGGGCGAGCGCGGCGTCAACGTGGTGCTGCTGGCCCGACATCAGTCGGTCCTGGAACAGGTTGCCGCAGATATCAATTCATCGGCAGGGGTGCAAACCCGGATTCTTGCTGTAGATCTCGCCCAGCCGGGCGCAGCTGTTTCAGTCGCCGAGGCCACTGAAGATTTGGAGATCGGATTCCTGGTGTACTGCGCCGGCGCCGACCCGAATTACGAACCCTTCCTTGCCAATTCCATCGAGAATGCCGAAGCGATGGTGCAACGCAACTGCATGGTGCCGATGCAGCTCTGCCACCACTTCGCTCCCGCAATGGTCGAACGAGGCAGCGGCGGAATCGTCATCTTCGGGTCCGGCGCCGGGCTGGTCGGTGGACCGAACATGGTCGCCTACGGCGCATCCAAGGCTTTCGACATGGTGTTCGCCGAAGCGTTGTGGTCCGAACTGCACGACAAGGGCGTCGACGTGCTGGGCCTCATCCTGGGCAAGACCGATACCCCCGCGTTGCGCGAGCTCGAGTACAGCCGGGGCCAACTCAGCTCGCCCGACGACGTTCCGTCGGGAGCCGCCACCGTGGACGATGTCATCGCCGAAGCATTCGACAACCTGACCAACGGGCCTACCCTGATGGTCGGCGAGATGATGCGCGCCGCAATGCAGATGGTGGCATCGCTGCCGCGTAAGCAGGCCGTCGAGCTGTTCGCGCAGGTCGCTAAAGCTGCGATGGGCTCTGACACCTAGCCAATGGCACTACGGTCGGAGCTCATGGCCGGGCCGGCCGGCAGTGCGGCGTTCCTCCTTCATCCTCGCTTCATGCAAGTGCCGCGCACCCCCTTGCAGTTCCTGCCGCACACGCCGCTCATGATCGCGAAACACCGACCAGTAGTCGTCGTCGAACTCCTCGACAATCTGATAAGTCCACCGGCCCTGCAGGACATTGCGGCCGACCAAGTCGGTCAGCAGGCGATCGGCGACTGCATCGTGACCGGCGTCGCGTAGCTTGTCGCACGCTTGGCCTAGCAAGAGATCCGCATGTCCCATCAGCTGATGGAACGTGTACAACTCACCACGAGCGCGTTCGACATACTCCAAAGCCTCCGATACCGCACCGACCGCCTGCACCGTCGCTTCATCCACCTCCGGGTGCGGTCTCTCCGGTTCGCTCATAGCGTCTCTATGCCCAGTTCGTCAGACTTCACGCAGCGTCTCGTCGACGGCTAAGCCGGCGATCGCCAGGTGATGATCACCCGGCCATAAAGCAAACGGCTGATCCGGGCGCCGGGAAGTGTTTCCCGCACGTGTGCGCGCAGCTGCGAAAACGTGTCCGGCGGTGGCCATTTGATGGGGGCACTGTGCTCCCACTTCCCCTTGATGCGATTCGTGACGAAACAGGCCACGCCGGACCCCACGTTCCACAAACTGGTGCGGATCGAAAACCTGACGAATGTGACGACGGCCAATGTCCCGCCCGGCCCTACGAGTTCAGCGAGCCTGCCCAGGGCAGCGCGTGTGTCGTCGATGTGGTGAAGGGCGGCATTCGAGACCACAGCGTCGAAACCTCGAGCGGGCAACTCGGCAGTCATGACGTCGCCGTGTATCCACTGGATCGGCGCGGTGGCGAATCGGTTCTTCGCCCGGCTCAACACTGGCGCATCGCGCTCTATCGCAGTGACCTCGGGTATGCGGTCAGCCAGCCGCCCGGCCAGGAACCCGTCGCCACTGCCGACGTCGAGCACGCGCTGAGCACCGACCGGCACCTGGGATTCCAGCAGCGCGTCGTAATGGATGTTGAGGTTCCAAGGTTCTTCGCCCGACACTTCATCGAAGCTATCCGAATCTGGGGCGAGCGTGCGCGCACGGCGCCGAGCGTGCGCTCACGGCTGCTCAAGAGCCACTTCGGTAGCTGTGGCTGCACGCTCGGCGCCACCACCGCAGGCTCGGCGCCACCACAGCCCCGCCAGATGACCACCCCAATCAAGATCATGCGATTCTGGATCGGTGGTGTTCGTATGACGACTACGGAGGCAATTGAGTGACCGTATTTCGGGAAGTGCTGACCATCGTCGGGGTTGGCGGTATGGGGCAGGCCATTGCGCGGCGCCTCGGTTCTTCCAAAACCCTTCTGCTGGCGGACAACAACGAACAGACACTGACTTCCGTATCCGAGTCACTGGCAGCGGACGGCTACGACGTCGAGAGCCAACGTGTCGACGTGACGTCAGCCGACTCTGTGCATGGGCTCGCCGAATTTGCCGCTTCCCTGGGAAACGTCACCCAACTCGCTCACACCGCTGGGCTCTCGCCGGCGCAAGCCTCGGCTGACGCGATCCTTGCGGTAGACCTGCTCGGCGTCGCTCTGGTGCTGCAGGAGTTCGGCGACGTGATCGCGCCGGGCGGTGCGGGCGTGGTGATCGCCAGCATGGCCGGCCACCTGTTCCCTCCGCTGACCGCCGAGCAGGAACGCTTGCTGGCCCACCTCCCGCCGGAAGAACTGCTTCAGCTGGACTTCATCAGCCGGATCACCGAACCAAACTTCGCTTATCCAATAGCCAAGCAGGCGAACCACCTTCGGGTTCGATCCGCCAGCGCACTGTGGGGACGGCGCGGCGCGCGGGTCAACTCCATCAGCCCTGGCATCATCTCCACGTCGATGGGACAGCAGGAGCTGGCCTCGCCCGTCGGCGATGGCATGCGGTCCATGATCGCGATGTCCGGCACCGGTCGCATCGGAACCCCCGACGATATTGCTGCAGCGACCGCCTTCCTACTTGGTCCCGACGCCACCTTCATCACCGGAACCGACCTGCTGGTCGACGGCGGCGTCGTCGCGGCCTTGAAGGCCGGCACTCCGTAACCGGCGGACGTCAGACCAGGTAGTAGAGGGCTGGATCTTCGACCTTCACCCCGTTATTCTGCAGCGGCGCATCCGATTCCAGGGCTGCCCGTTCGGCGTGTGCATAGCGCACCGCCTTCAGGGTCGCCGAGTATTCCACGTCCTCTTCGGGGAATATGCGGTCCTCGGGGAACCAACTCAGCAGGCCGACGTTCTTCAACACGCCAAGCGTGTCCGCGCGCACGCCGGCCAACAGGACGGTCACTTCATGCGCGGAGAGTTCCGTCAAGAAATGGTCGATGCGCTCGATGCAGACGACATCTGGATGCCGTACCCGTTTAAGCCGCAAAACCACGAATTTGATGTCGTCGGCCTTGATCCGCTCTGCGATTGCTGTGAGATGGCGATCCAATTCTGGTGCGGCACCGAAGAACAACTCGCCCTCGAGGTCGTAGATGATGGTCGATGGATCGGTGGGATCGCCCGGAACCCGTTCGCGCACCACGCGTTCGGGAGTGACGATCAGCTCTCTGGCGTGCAGTTTCGCAGCACGCGGCACGAACAGCACAATCGAAAGAATGACGCCGAGCAGAACGGCTTTGTCGAGATCGATGGCCACACCCACGATCGCGGTCACAATCACCAAACCCGCGTCGTAGCGCGACGCCTTCACCGTGTAGATCAGCCGCTTGAAGTCGACCAGTCGCGCGGCGGTGACGAGCAGCAGACCGGCCAGCGCCGGCTGAGGCACGTAGCGCAGCAGTGGCGCGAACAGCAATAGCGCCACGGCAACCGTTGCGGCCGAAACTATTCCGGAGAATCGCGTCAACGCACCTGACTGGAAATTGATGGCTGAACGCGACAGCGACCCGGAGCCCGGAATGCTTTGAAAAAACCCACCACCCAGGTTGGCCAGCCCCTCGGCCATAATCTGCCGGTTGTAGTCGATCTTCTGCTGAGTCTGGTGCGCAATCGCTTTCGCGATGGACAGCGCCTCGATGATGCCGACGAAGGCGATGGCGAGTGCACCCGTCGAAAGTTCAGGCAGCCAACTGGTATCGACATCCGGGATGTGCGGCGTGGGCAGGCTCCGTGGCACCTTGGCGGCCACCGATACCGCCGTCTTGCCGCCGGCACCCGGAATCGACCATCCCGCAAGGTAAGCGATGAGAGCCGTGATGATCAGCACCGCAAGCATGTCGATCTGCGGCAACCCGTAGCGCTGCACGAGTTTGCGCAGCACGACTGCCAGCACTACCGCCGAAAGGCTCAATATCACTGCGCGATAGTTGATGTGGTCGCCGTGAAAAAGGGTGAGGTAGACGCGACGTAGCACCTGCATGTGCCCGTTGCCCTTATCCTTTACGCCGAACGCGTTGCCCAGTTGTCCCAGAGCAAGCAACAGTGAGGCGGCTGCCATGAAGCCGATAATGACCGATTCGGAGATATAGCGAGTCAGGTTGCCCAGTTTGAACACCGCGATGATGATCTGGAACGCGCCAACCAGCACACTCAGCAGGAACAGCGCCTGGAACAGGGCTCCGGTGTTCTCCGAATCGACGAAGGCCAGAGCGGTGAAGACAAGCAGGGAGATCGCGCTGGTCGGCCCGTTGATCAGATGCGAGGACGATCCGAAGATCGACGCGATCACCGTCACCACGATTGCCGAGTAGACGCCGAATCGGGGATCGACCCCGGCAATCAGTGCATAGGCGATAGCTTGCGGGAACGAGATGGCAGCGACAGTGAGGCCGGCGATGACATCAGCCCGCCCTTTCAGCCAGTTGTAGTTGAAACCAAGGCTCACGATGCAGCCTTTCCGCTATGCCGCCGGCGCCGCGGTAACCGGCGGCGCGGAGATGGTGTCGTAGATTCCGTTGTCGCTGAAGAACTTCTGCCGCGCATCGTTCCAGTCGTTGGCAAGAGCGGTGATCGGGAAGAGCTGAAGCTTTGGAAGCTTGGTGGCATATTTCGCCAGGATCTCTGGATTGAAGGGGCGGTAGCCGCGCTGCGCCATCACCTCTTGTGCGGCGTCGGTGAACAAGTAGTTGAGGTACGCCTTGGCGTGGGCCAGAACTTTGGGATCAGTGACATTCGCATCGACCCAGGCCACCGCGGGCTCGGCGCGAATGCTGACCGGGGGATAGACGACTTCGAATTCGTCCTTATTGGCAGCGACCTCGCGCAAAGCCTCGTTCTCCCACGTCAGCTGCACGTCGCCGATCCGCTGAGTGGCGAAACTGACAGCTGCGCTGCGTGCCCCCGCGTCAGAGACCGCGACATGGCTCAACAGCGAGCGGACATAGCCGGCCGCCTGCTCCTGGGTGCCGCCGCGGGTGGTCACCGAACCCCATGCGGAGAGGATGCTCAGCTGCCCGTTCCCCGAGGTGCGTGGGTTGGGCGTCACCACGGCTACGTCGTCTTTGATCAGGTCGGGCCAGTCGTGAATGCCTTTCGGATTGCCCTTGTGCACCACAAAGACGATGGTCGACGTGTAGGGAATCGAGTTGTTCGGCAGGCGGGTCTGCCAGTTCGCCGCGACCAGACCGCGCTTGCGCAGTGTGTCGATGTCACTGCTCAAAGCCAGCGATACCACCTCGGCCTTCTGCGACCCGTCGATGACGCTACGCACCTGTCGACCTGAGCCCCCATGCGACTGCTTGATCTCCAGCCGGGTGCCGGTCTGGTTTTGGTACTGCGCGACGAACGCGGGGTCGAGCGCCGCGTACAGCTCACGCGTCGGGTCATAGGACACGTTGAGTAGCTGGTTGGGTCCGTCGTTGGGCAGATTCTTGATCACGATCGCGGTTGCGGCAACAACGATGGCGACTACACCCAGCACATTCAGCCAGGACACGTGCCAGGGCACGCGCAGCCTTCGGATCCAATGCTGCGCTGACCGGTCGGTGTCTACCATCGGTGTCTCATCTTCGTTTGTGGTTCAAGAGTTTTGACGATGTTAACGATCAGACGGCCGTGCAGGAGTGATGAGAATCGGCCTGAAAATAAGTTTGCGCAGCTCAAGGCCATATCGGTGCAGTACTTACGCTGAGTAAATATCGCGCCTCGGCAAATCCGCGACCCGCGGTGCGCAGTTGAGGTCGGTGTCCGTTGCAATGCCGGCTACTGACGCACGCCTATCGCGTCTTCGCCGAGGCCGGTTACGACCAGACGATCGTCAGCTCGAATGGTGGTCACTCAGTGCAATCCAACTCGCCGACGGCGCGCGCCCCCATCAGCGAATGTTGTACTCGTGCAACACCTGGCTGGTTCCTTCACTGACGGTGACATAATCCTGACCATCGGGATGGAACGCGATTGCCTCACCCTGACGCTCGCTCGCTACGGGAGCCTCCACAGGCTGCTGGCTGAAGGGCGACCAGGAACTGCTGCCCGGTGCGCGGTTCCACAGCAGAACATCGTCATACGTCCGCACCGCCAGTTGCGAACCGTCGGGCGAGAAATCGGCGCTGGTCACGAGTTGTTCATTGGCGTGCGACAGATCCAGGGTGGCAACCTGGGTCAGCGTTTTGGCGGCACTGCTGCTGCCTGCGGCGCTCCAGCCACTGTCCGGCGTTGAGTACACCCGCGAGACATCGCCGCTGGTCTTCTCGATGACCAGCATGTTGTGGTTGACCGGGTCGACGGCCAGCGCCTCGGAGTTGAGTTTCAGGCCACCCGGATAGACCAGCTTCTGTTGCTGGACACCGGTCAGTGTTGCGTTGGTCGGGTTGCTCGCGGTTCCGGTGACGATCGGTTCCTCGACGCGATAGATGGTGACATTGCTGCGCGAATATCCGTTGTCACCGGTGTCGCCGACATAGATGTAGGACTTGCCGTCCGCCCCCTTGGCAACCTCGATGTCCTCCCAGTCATTGGCCGTTGCGCCGGAAAGTTTGTAGGTGGCCAGGGTCTGGCCCGTCTTCGCATCGACCGCGAAGATGCGTGCCGAGTCGCCTGAGTCGTTGTGCACCCAATAGACGTTCGGATTGTTGATGCCTGCGTCGATGCCGGAAACCTCGGCGAGGTTGCTATCTGTGAGGGTCCCGCCGTTGGACGATTTGATGTAGCCGTCGCGCGCCGCGTCAGTGGCGTTGGGCCCGGTCGGATTGGTCGGATTACCCGGATCGGTCGGGTTTCCCGGGTCGGTCGGGTTACCGGGGTCGGTCGGGTTGCCGGGATCCGTCGGGTTGCCCGGGTTCGTGGGGTTGCCGGGATCAACCGGGGTGGCAATCTTCGTCCCCGTCGCCCCTTTCGCGCCGTGATTGCCTGCGATCTGCCCGCCGGATCCACCTGCGCCACCCACACCAGGGGTTTGACCGGACCCGCCGGTGCCGCCGTCGCCGCCGTCGCCCACTAGACCGGCGTTGCCACCTGCGCCCCCGACGCCGCCGAACGCTCCTGCCCCGCCGACCCCGCCGGCACCACCGCTGCCGTACAACCTGCCGCCGTTGCCGCCTCGGCCACCCATCGGGGCGGCACTAGCCGCATCAACACTGGCGCCGCCCGCTCCGCCCGCGCCGCCGTTGCCGATCATTCCGGCGCTACCGCCGTTCCCGCCGGCCTGGCCCTGCCTGCCGGATCCACCCTTGCCGCCATTGCCGTACAGCAACCCGCCGTCGCCGCCGTTCTGACCGGTTCCCGCCAGGCCGTCGGCGCCGTTGCCGATCAGCGAACGGCCCAGCAAGGTGCGAGTGGGTGCGTTCACCAGGTCGAGCGCCGCCTGCTGCAGCGGGTTGACGTTGGCAGCCTCCGCCGCGGCATACGATCCCGCACCGGACTGCACCAGTTGGACAAATTGCTGGTGGAATGCCTCCACCTGCGCGCTCAGAGCCTGATACTCGCGGGCGTGACCGGTGAACAGCGTGGCCAGGGCAGCGGAGACCTCGTCCTGGGCGGCCGCAACAATCCCGGTTGTCGGCAATGCTGCTGCGGTATTAGCGATGCTCAGGGTCGATCCGATATTCGCCAGATCTCTCGCCGCAGATGACAAGAACTCCGGAACCGCTACCAAGTAAGACATCACTGACCATCCACGCCGGCTATATAACCAATCAATTGATCGTATGCACAATAAGCAGGTCGCGTGGACGTTTTCCTCAAATAATCAATCGTTTGATCGTATGCATCGCGCCGGGCCCGCGTTGGCGGTTTCGCAACCCGATGTCACAGATGCCAGGTTCAGGCCAAGCGCCGGCATCGGCGGTGGATACACCAGCGACTGGACAGCCCGCGACTCCAACGTCGCCGAGCAGGGGTAAAGAGGTCGCGCTGAGCGGGCTGCTCAATTGCGCGCGACCGCCTCTTGCGATGCAGCCGCCGGCTTTCCGGATGCACGGTGCAGCCACTCCCGCGGCCGTAGACGCCAGGTGCGACGCGCGTACTCCAACTCCGTGTACGGCCACTGGGTCACGATGCGCCCGGTGGGAGATCGGAAGTAGCTGGTGCACTGCGTCCAGATCGAACGCTCAAGGTCCGCGGAAAGTTCTATGTTGTATTGCTTTTCGATCTCGGGGCGCACCTCGAGGTAGCCGCCGCGGCTAGCGATCCGAGATACCGCGCTGGCCACCAGGCGGGCTCCGGCCTCCAGGATGTAGACGATCGAGTTGCCACCCTGGTTGGTATTGGGTCCGTAGAGCATGAAGAAGTTGGGAAAGCCGGCGACGGCAACACCAAGATAGGCGCTGGGGTCCGCACCCCACCGCTCGTGCAATCGCGCGCCCCCGGCGCCGACGACCTCGATACCTGACAGGTACTGAGACGTCTCAAATCCGGTCGCTAGCACGATCGCATCGACGTCGGATTCACGCTGGGCGGTGACGATCGATGTATTGGTCACTCGCTCAATCGGTTCCGTGACATGCTCAACGTTGTCCTGTTGTAACGCCCGGTAGAAATCCTCGCCCAGCAGCACGCGTTTGCACCGGAACGGATAGCCCGGCGTCAGCGCGCGACGCAACCGCTCCTCGGGTACGGTGCGCTCCAAGAACGAAGTCGCGAACTGCGACCGGGCTGCCACCACCGGGTCATCGGCCATGGTGGCGGTGTTGTCATGCTGGAACTTCCAGATCTGCCAGCGGGTACGCCGCACAGCCAGCGGGTTGCGTCGAAAATTCGCCAATTCACTTGCACTGTAGGGTCGGTCGTCCTTGGGCACCATCCAGGGCGGTGTCCGTTGGTAGACCGTCAGGCGCTTGGCGATCTTGGCAAGTTCGGGAATCACCTGCACCCCACTGGCTCCGGTGCCGACTACCGCAACCGTTTTCCCGGTCAGGTCCACGCCATGATCCCACTGCGCGGTGTGCATGAGTGTGCCACCGAATTCGCTGAGGCCGGCGATATCCGGCAGCTTGATCGATCCGAATAGTCCAACGGCCGATACAACGACGTCGACGATCAGCGTCTCGGCAGTGGACGTCTCCGAGCGTGCGCCGCGGTCCAAAGACAGGCTCCATTGGCAAGTTTCGGCGTTCCAGTGGGCCGACTCCACCCTGGTGTGCAGCATGAGGTGGCGACTGAGATCGAAATCGTCGGCCACCGACTCCAGATAGGTGAGAATCTCGGGCTGCCGTGCGTAAGTGCGACTCCACGATTTGTTGGGTGCGAAAGAAAACGAGTACAGGTGACTCTGGATGTCGCAGGCGGCACCCGGATAGGTGTTGCGCCGCCACGTTCCCCCGACGCCGTCGGCGTCCTCAATGATCACCAAGTCGTCAATGCCGCTGCGGCGCAACGCTACCGCGACACCCAGTCCGCCGAAACCCGCGCCGATGATCGCCACCTTGGGAGAGCGCCGTCTCGAACGACACCACCGGGTCGCGGCCCTGATTCGGCCGACGGTGTACCGGCGGCGGCCCGTCACGGCCCGTCCTGGGCGTGGCGGATCCGGTAGCCGTGCAGATCCCCTTCGGCCCGCCACGCCGCCAGGATGTCGGCGTACTCGGTGGGACCGCCGAAGAAAAAGCTGCCCTGCCGAGTCTTGGCGTCCGCCTTGCCTTCTCTGTTGTAATAACCGGGCGTGCAGGTCTTCGCCCGTTCGGCGGTCGCGATCGAACGTTGCACCACCGTCTCGACCCAGGCCGCCTCCGCGGCGGCGGTTGCCTCGACTTCGCTGACATCGTGCTCCAAGGCCCAGGCGATGACCCACGCGGCGTGCGTCGCCTGCACGTCAAGCAGATAGGGGAAGTTGACGGTCAGCCCTGCCTGGGCAATGCTCTCGATGAAGCAATTCGGGAAACCGTTGGCGCACAGGCCCTGAAAGGTGCGCACCCCGTCGCTCCAGCGATCGGTCAACGTCAGGCCGTCGCGGCCGATCAGTTCGAACCCGCTCCGGCGGCAGTAATCGGTGCCCACCTCGAAACCCGTTGCGAAGATCAGGCAATCGAGTTCGTAGGTGACCCCGCCGACCACCACACCTGTCTCGGTGATCTGGTTGACGCCCCGGCCCGCGGTGTCGACCAGCGTCACGTTCTCGCGGTTGAATGTCTGCAGGTAGTCGTCGTGGAAGCAGGGCCGCTTGCAGAAGTAGCCGTACCAGGGCTTGAGCGCCTCGGCCGTCGCGCGATCAGCGACGATGCCGTCGACCCGTGCCCTGATCTCTTCCATCTTGGCGAAGTCCGCGATCTCGATGTCGCGCGTGCGTTGCTCGGGGCTGATCGTCGCGTCGTCGTCGTGACGCATCACCGGGAGCTTGCGGGTGATGCTCGTCCAAGCGTCGGCGACCAGATCCTCTTCGGCCTGCCCGCCGGACGTGAGAATCTGGAAGTTCTGGATGCGCCTGCGCTGCCATCCAGGCTGTAATGCGTTGGCCCACTGCGGATCTGTCGATCCGTTGGCGCGCACATCGACCGAAGACGGAGTGCGCTGAAAGACAACCAACTGTTGCGCCGCGGCGGCCAGGTGCGGCACGCACTGCACCGCGGTCGCCCCGGTCCCGATGATGCCTACCCGCACGCCCCCGAGGTTCTCCAGGTGTTCGCCGGTGTATCCGTAGTCCCATCGGCTGGTGTGGAAGGTATGCCCACGAAACTCGCTGATGCCGGCAATGCCGGGCAACTTGGGCTTGGCCTGATACCCGTTGGCCATCGAGACGAATCTCGCCCGCATCTCGTCACCGTGATTTGTGCGGATGATCCAGCGCGAAGATGTTGCATCCCAACGAATTTCCTGGACATCGGTGCGCAGGCAGGCATCGCGGTAGAGGTCGTAGCGATCGGCGATGCGCCGGCAGTGCGCAAAAATCTCCGCACCCGTGGAGTACTTGAGCTCTGGTACATAGCCGAGCTCTTCCAACAATGGGATGTAAACGTAGGACTCGACGTCACAGGCGATGCCCGGATACCGGTTCCAGTACCAGGTGCCCCCGACGTCGGCAGCCCTGTCGATCAAACGGATGCTGTCGACCCCGAGTTCGCGCAGCCGTACACCCGTGAGAAGCCCACCGAAGCCGGCTCCGACAATTGCGACGTCTACCTCGTCGGTGAGCGGCTCGCGGGTGTAGTCCCCCTCCGCCCAAGGGTCTTCGCCAAACCTGGCGAACTCGCCGGCGATCTCCACGTACTGCGCGATCCCGTCGGCGCGCAACCGGCGAGCCCGCTCCGCGGCATATTTCTCGCGCAGTGCCTCGACATCCAGCGCGGCCGCAGCGGTCCGGGTGCCGGCAGTCTCGGTCAAGCCTTCTCCCCCGCCGATGGCGGTCTGTCCGCCCCGAACAGTTCCCCCCTGATCATCACCTTGGCCGAGTTCAGCGCCGCGTGGTAATCCTCCGACGGCAGAGTGGCCGCCAGCTCGGTCAAGCCATAGATGAGCGCATAAATCGCTTCCACGGTGGCGCGCGGATCGGGGTCGGGACCGAGATCGCCATTGCGGTGGGCCTCGTCAACCAAGCGCTCGATGATCTCGCGGAACGTCTCGAAACTGGCCCCACGCTCTAGGTCTGCGGGAGCTGGATCGTCGTGGCCGATGACATGTTCTGCCCTTATCGCCCACTCGAACGCCGCCAAGTCCGGGTATTTGCGCATCAGGTTGCCGCATTCGCTGAGCACGGCTTCGATTCGGTCGATGATGTCGCCGGGACCGTCAGCGGCCCTGCGCAAACGCGGGATGGCGGCCTCGGACCTGGCCGCGATCGTGGCCTTGATCAGCTCGGACTTATTGGGAAAGTAGTTGTACAGACTGGCGCTGGTCACGTTGGCCATCCGCGCGATCTCACGGATGGTTGCGTGCGAATAGCCGACCTCGGCCACGCACCTCATGGTTGCGGCCATGATGCGCTGGCGGGTTTCCCCACCACTGGCGCCAATGGGGCGGCCCAGCTGCGTTCGGGCCTGTAATTGCGCCAAGTCGAGCCTCACTCGCGTGTCTGCCCACCCTCCGGGCGACGGGCGGGGTACCGACATCATCGAATATATTCGACTGATCAATTAGTTTCAGCGTCTGGGGAGGACGCGCGGTGGGTGACCAACAGCAATTTGGCGGACAATCGTGACCGCCGCTAAAAGCCAGCCGGGGACCCAAGCGGAACCCCAGGTGGTGTCTCAACTGGGCCGTCCGGTCGGAGCGAATGGCGAGCAGACCCGCAAGCGCATCATCGCGGCGGCCATGCGATGCGTCGCCGAGGTCGGCTACTCCCAAGCAACCATCCGCGAGATCGCGCGCTTGGCAGATATGACGAGCGGGAGCCTCTACCACTACTTTCCCAACAAATCCGATCTGCTCAAGGCAACCAGCGATGAGATCGAAGACATCGTGCTGCCCCGCCTGCGCGCCGCCGTCGCGCAATCCGACGACGTGATTGACCAACTCGAGGCAGTCCTCGACGAGTCGAAGCTGCTGCGGAGCGACTTCCCGTACCTGGCCGCGTTCCTGCGCGCGATCCGGTCCGGGACCACAGCGCAGTCCCGGCAGAGCGGTCCGCAATACCCCGGGTCCCGGGCGCTACGCGACGTTGTCACCGAGATCGTCGAGGATGCCTCCGCGCGGGCTGCGCTATCCCCCGACACGAGTGCCCGGGCCGCGGCGGATGCGATCTGCGCGCTGACCCGCGGCTTGACGGAACCCGCCGCGAGGATGTCGCCGGAGGCTTATGACGCAATTCTGCGCGCGGCCAAGCGCATGATCCGGGGAACACTGTTCGTTCGGGCCGACGCTACGCCGTCCGGGCAGTAATCGGGCGAACATGAGTCTGCTCACCGCGCTGCGGCTGAACATGACAAATAGTGCCGATCCCGCGGCACAGCACGGAGACCGCTACCGGGCCGCGCTGGAGATGGCGCAGTACGCCGATGAGAACGGTTTCACCGCGATCAGCGGCGAGGAACACCACCTGGCCGCGACGGGCTGGCTGCCGTCGCCGTTGCTGCTGGCCGCCGCGATCGCGGGACGCACCCGGACGGTCCGCATCAGCATCAACGCGCTGATCGTGCCGCTGTATCACCCTATCCGGCTCGCCGAGGATGTCGCCGTGCTGGACAACCTGGCCCAGGGCCGGTTCAGCTTCGTGGCCGGAATGGGTTACCGCCCTGAGGAATACCACGCCGCCGGCAAGGACTGGTCACAGCGCGGCGCACTGATGGACCGGTGCCTGTCGGTACTCCTCGAGGCTTGGGGTGAGGAACCTTTCGATTACGAAGGTGCCGTCATCAATGTCACGCCCAAACCGCACACCCGACCCCATCCGATCGTGTTCGTCGGCGGGATGACCGCCGCGGCGGCCAAGCGTGCCGCCCGCTTCGGACTGCCCTTCTCGCCGCCGATGGCCATGCCCGAATTGGTAGCGGTTTATGAGCAGGAGTTGCGCAGCCAGGGCAAGTCGGGGTTTGCCTACTACCCCGAGAACGGCAGCACGGTGACGTTGTTGCATCCCGACCCGGACGAAGCCTGGACTCGCTACGGCGGCTATGTGATGAATGAAGCTGCCGAGTACAGCGCCTGGCGAAGACGAGGGGTACCGCGTCCCAACGAGGCACCCGCAACATCGGTTGAAGAACTGCGTCGACTCAACACGGTCGAGATTCTCGCCCCGGAGCAACTGCTCGCGCAGATTCAGCGCGGCCGACGAGAAATCGTGGTGAACCCACTCGTGGGAGGGCTACCGATCGACGACGGATGGGCGAGCCTGCATCGCCTGGTCGAAGAGGTACTTCCGCACCTGTAAGCCGGACGCGAGATCGGCGCACGCCGTCGTGTTGAACGCGCGCTGTTAAATTTTTCTGTGACAATTGACGGATGGGTTTGGAATTCGTCTAGATGGGCAAAATAGGCGGCATGATCAGTCGTTTCGTTGGTTCAGCAGCCATCGTGGCCTCAGGCATAGGTGCCTCTTTCCTGTTCTCCGCAGCCCCGGAAGCCTCCGCCGAGCCGTGCCCCGATGTCGAGGTGGTGTACGCCCGGGGCACGGGCGAGGATGGCTTGGGGGGAACGGGGCAGGCGTTCGTGGACAACCTGCGACAACGCATCGGCGCCCAGTCGCTTGGCGTGTATTCGGTCAACTACCCCGCCAGTGACGAGTGGGCAACGGGGATCGACGGGATCAGGGATGCCGGCGCTCACGTGAATTCGATGTCCGGCGCCTGCCCGAAGACAAAGATGGTGCTTTCCGGCTTCTCGCAGGGGGCGGCCGTGATGGGCTTTGTCACCTCGTCGCGCGTGCCGGACGGAGTCGACCCGGCCACCGTGCCCAAGCCGTTGGATCCTGCTGTGGCCGAGCATGTCTCCTCGGTTGTCTTGTTCGGCACGCCCAACGTACGGGCGATGGAATTCCTCGGCCAGCCACAGGTCGCGATCGGTCCGCTGTACCAGGGCAAGACCATCAAGATCTGCGCAACCGACGACCCGGTGTGCTCCGAGGGGATGAACTTCTCCGCGCACAACTCGTACGCGGACGACGGGGCGTCGATCGACCAAGGCGCAGCATTTGCGGCGAGCCGGCTGGGCAGCCCCGGCCCAGCACCCGCCCCGGTTCCAAGCGGCTTCGGCGAATAGGGATCTATGGCGACTGGCGCCGCGCCAGTCCTTCGATGATCAGCCGTAGCCCGAAGGCGAACTCGTTTGCCAACGGCACCGGGAGATGTTCGGCGACCTCGATAGTCGCCGGATAGCGGTCCGGATCCAGCGCCCTAAACGACGCGGAGACGTCGGCGTCGTGCTGCTCGGCCACAGCGGACCCGAAGACCTGCATCGCAAATCCGAGGATGTAGCGGGACAAGGTTGCGTAGCTGTGCGCCGCGTCCTGCGCCGCGAAGCCGGCGCCCAGCAACAGCGACAACACGTGTTCTCGCTGCGCCATTGCGTTGGGTCCCATCGGTACATGTCCGATCAACAGGGACGCAACGTTGCCGTGCCGGCCGAGTGCCTCGAACATGTTCTGCGCGAACGATTCACAGGCGCGGTCCCAAGGCAAATCGGTCGCCGTGGCGTCGAAGGTGACTTCGCCGAATATCCGATCGACGACCTCGGCAACCAGTTCGGCGCGGTTGTCGAAGTGACGGTAGAGGGTGGCCGTGCCCGACCCGAGGCGTTGGGCGAGCGATCGCATCGACAGCGCATCGGCGCCTTCTTCGTCGACGAGTTCGAGGGCCGCAGCAACAATCCGATCAAGCGGTAACGACGGACGTCCCCGGGACCTGCTCACCGATCACCCTTTCCAGAGGTTGACAGCCTGACTATTTATGGACACACTGTATCCATAAATAAGTGACGGGTCAACGCCCCTGTGACTAAGGATGTTTCGACATGCTCCTCCCGCTGGCAGCAGAGCCATACACCGCACCAACCGACCGGGACATGCTCCCCTCTGAGCGACGCGAGTTCGTCCGCACCCATCGCACCGCGGTGTTCGGCTACCGACGCCGTAACGACGGCCCTGCCATGTCGATCGTCTACTACATCCCCACCGACGACGACGAGTTGCTGGTGTCCACCATGGCCGGTCGCGGCAAAGCCCGCATCATCGACCGCGACGGCAAGATCAGCCTGTGCGTGCTCGACGAGCGCTGGCCCTTCACCTATTTGCAGGTTTACACCGACGCGACGCTCGATGAAGATCCCGCACTCGCGGTCGACGTGATGATGGCGGTGGGTGGCCGCATGTCAGGGAAGGCACTGGGCGAGGAAGCGCGGCCGTCAGTGAAAGCCATGTGCGAGCGGGAAAACCGGGTGGTGATCCGGTGCCGGCCCTATTCGACATTTGCGACACCGCCGCGCCACCTACACCGCAACGACCAGGTTGAAGAACTGTCGCACTGGGTGTCCGGCGTGGTGCCCTGGGACGCCGCCGACCCGAGTCTCGGCTAAGTAGTCTCGTAGCGGTCACGCAATTTGGCCAACGTCGCCTCGATACCGGTCGCGTTTCCCTTCGCGAAACCCGTTGACTCGTAATACTTCAGCGCATTCTTCACGGTCCCGGCGCTGTGGTAGTCGAAGGTCTCGGTGACTCGGGTGCTGGTCGGTGAGAGCGCCTCGAATTCCCACCGCCACCGATGGCCCAGCGGGTGACGCCACTCAATCACTTCGTCCGGCTTGAACGCGGTCACCGTGCTGGTGATGCGGTAGGGCAGGCCGAACATCTTCATCTTCGTCGAAAACTTGGATCCCTCAGCCAAGTTCGCGGGCACCTTGATGTTGTCGCCGACCGTGCCCGATCCGTCGAGTTCGCTATGACGTCGGGGATCGGCCGCCATTGCGAACAACTCGGCCACCGGAGCGGCGACATCAACTGACCGACTCACTCTGCGGGGTCCTGCATCGACAACGGTGACGGTCATCGTGATTCCTTTCTCAATTACTCTCTTTTACTGCTGGACTTTCTGCGAAGTTCGGATCCCATGCCGGCGACTGCACCTTTCTTGCCTGCCAGAGCCCGGCCCGGACCAGTCGCACGACCTCTTCTCGAATCAGTACCCCGATCTTGGCGGCAAATTCGCGCGGAACCTCCAGCGCGGCGGTCGCTGCCACGCCGAGTTGATGACTGATCTCAGGCTCGCAGATCGGCGCGTAGCGCAGTCGACCGGCTTTCACGTCGGCACCGCAAGCCGACAGCGGAAGTACCGCGTACCCAAGACCCGCTTCGACCAGGTCCTTGCAGACAGTCGGCGAGTTAGTCGAAAAGCGCGCCGTGATAACGACTTTGCGCCGCAGCGCGGTGTTCTCCAAGGTGTTCCTGATCCCGGTCGGTGCACTGGGCAGCACCAGCGGCAGGGCGGCCAACTCCGTGAATTGGATAGGAACCGCCGGCGACAACTCGGAGGCGGGTCCCCCGAACAGCACCAGGTCCTCAACCAGTAGATGCCGGAAAAACAGCCGGTCGTCGGGCACCGGGTTGATGATGGCGAGATCGACCGCGCCGTTGAGCATTCGTTGTACCAGGTCGTCCGTCTCGGCCACCGCGATGTGCACATGCACGTTCGGGAATGCCGCGCCGAGGCTGGCCACCAACGGCCCCGCCAGTACACCGGCGACAGCCGGCACCATCCCCAACAACAAGCTACGCTCGATGCGCGCCAACGGTGACCCGGCGTATTGAACAGCGAGTTCCAGTTGCCGCAGCGGTGCCGCGGTCGACGCCCGCAACCGCTCGCCCTCCTCGGTCAGGAGAACACCCCGCCGCGTCCAGTGAAACAGCGTGATGCCGAGGTCTTCCTCGAGCAGGCGGACCTGGCGACTCAACGCGGGTTGCGCGATCCCGAGCGCGGTTGCGGCACGGGTGATGGAGCCTTCTTCGGCGATACGCAGGAAGTACTTCAGTCGGTGGGTATCCATCGCTTTCCACATCTACCAGCCATACAAATTGAGCATGACTGCTTTCCTGAACTGGGATTACCGGGCAGGTCTGGTATGTCGGCGGTGGCTCGCATCTCCGGCAGTGAGTCGCATCACGCTGCTTGTTGGCCGCTTCAGACGAACGCTCCCACCATCGAAGTCGCTTCGCACTCGAAATACTAAGTGCCGGTGGGTGATTGTCGGTCCTCAACCTGAGTGACAGCCGGCTCACGCGTTGAATAACAGCCCCCTCCCGTACTGCCGTTTCCTTGACCTCAATACCCCCACTGGGTATACATTCTAGTACCCCCAAGGGGTATACCCAGGAGGAGCGCTGTGATGATTTCGAAGGAGTACCAAGTGGACGGAATGTGCTGCGGAAATTGCGAAATGACCGTCCTCGACGAGGTGGCCCGGGTGAAGGGAGTCGAAGTCGCCGAAGTGAGCGCCCGCACCGGGGTTCTCGTCGTCACCAGTTCGAACCGGGTCGACACGCTGGCGGTTCTGGATGCGGTCGAAGAAGCCGGATACCCGGCGCGGTTGATCTCATGAGCACGGCGATCGCGACGAGCACCATCGAACTCGAGATATCCGGAATGACCTGCGCCTCGTGCGCCGCGCGCCTGGAGAATAAACTCAACAACCTCGACGGCATCGCCGCCACTGTCAACTACGCGACGGAAAAAGCCAGCCTCGCAATACCTTTCGGCTACGACCCGCAGCTACTGGTCGCCGAGATCGAAAGGGCCGGTTACTTCGCGGCGCTGCCGCAAAAAGTTCTTGAGGCCGGCGCCGAGGACACCGAGCTGACGTCGTTACGGCAGCGCCTGGTCGCCTCGGCGGTGCTGGCCACCCCGGTGATCCTGATGGCGATGGTCCCCGCCCTGCAGTTCCGCTACTGGCAATGGGCATCGTTGGTGCTGGCGGCCCCGGTCATCGTGTGGGCCGGCAAGCCGTTCCACCGGGCAGCATGGGCGAATCTCAGACACGGCGCGGCGACCATGGACACCCTGATCTCGATCGGGACCCTGTCCGCTTTCCTCTGGTCCCTGTACGCCCTGTTCTTCGGCACGGCCGGCGAACCCGGGATGCGCCACCCGTTCGAGCTGACCGTCGCCCCCGGCGACGGCACGGGGAATATCTACCTCGAAGTGGCCGCCGGGGTCACGGTGTTCGTCCTCGCCGGACGTTTCTTCGAGAAACGCTCCAAGCGCCGCGCCGGGGCCGCCTTACGCGCGCTGTTGGAGCTTGGCGCCAAGGATGTGGCGGTATTGCGTGACGGTGCGGAGATTCGAATCCCCGTGGACAACCTCGCGGCGGGCGACGAGTTCGTAGTGCACCCGGGAGAAAAGATCGCCACCGACGGCGTCGTCATTTCGGGCTCATCTGCGGTCGACGCGTCCATGCTCACCGGCGAGTCGGTCCCAGTCGAGGTCGGCCCGGGCGACAGCGTCACCGGAGCTACCGTGAATGCCGGCGGGCGGCTGGTGGTGCGGGCCCGCAGGGTGGGTGACGAAACCCAACTCGCGCAGATGGCCAAGCTCGTCGAGGCGGCCCAATCAGGCAAGGCCCAGGTGCAGCGTCTCGCAGACCGCGTGTCGGGCGTGTTCGTGCCGATCGTCATCGGCATCGCCTTGGCCACTCTCGTGGTGTGGATCGGCGCCGGTTTTCCCGTCGCGGCGGCGCTGACGGCCGCCGTCGCGGTACTCATCATCGCCTGCCCATGCGCTCTCGGACTCGCGACTCCGACCGCACTGCTGGTCGGCACCGGACGTGCCGCACAGCTCGGCGTGCTGATCAAGGGGCCTGAGGTCCTGGAATCCACCCGCACCGTCGACACCATCGTGCTCGACAAGACGGGCACGGTGACCACCGGCAAAATGGCCCTGGTCGAGGTGGTCACAGCGGCCCACGCCGACCGCGACACAGTGCTGCGCTATGCCGGCGCCCTCGAGGACGCCTCCGAGCACCCGATCGCACAAGCCATAGCTAAGCGAGCCAAGGCCGACTTCGGCACGTTGCCGACGCCGCAGGACTTCACCAACGTGGCAGGTAAGGGCGTGCAAGGCATCGTCGACGGTCACGCGGTCGTGGTGGGGCGGGTCGGCCTGCTGGCTGATTGGGCCCAGCACCTCGATTCGGAACTCTTGGCGGCCAAAGCCCGCGCCGAAGCCGACGGTAATACCGCCGTCGCCGTCGGGTGGGACGGCCGGGCCCGTGGAATCCTGGTGGTCGCCGACACCGTCAAGCCCACCAGCGCAGAAGCCGTCCGTGAGTTCCGGCGACTGGGCCTGACGCCGGTGCTGCTCACCGGCGACAACCGGACGGTTGCCCGGCGCATTGCGGCCGAGGTCGGTATCGACCAGGTCATCGCCGAGGTGCTGCCCGCAGACAAGGTCGCCGTGGTCCGGCGGCTGCAATCCGAGGGCAAGGTGGTGGCCATGGTGGGCGACGGCGTCAACGACGCGGCTGCGCTGGCAACCGCCGACCTGGGACTGGCGATGGGCACCGGTAGCGACGTTGCGATCGAGGCAGCCGACATCACCTTGATGCGTGGCGACCTGCGCGCGGCGGCCGACGCAATCCGACTCTCCCGCCGCACGTTGGCCACGATCAAGACCAACTTGTTCTGGGCCTTCGGTTACAACGTGGCCGCACTGCCGCTGGCCGCGCTCGGACTGCTCAACCCGATGCTGGCCGGGGCCGCGATGGCGTTCTCCAGCGTGTTCGTCGTCGGTAACAGCCTGCAGCTGCGGTCCGTTCTGCCCACCGATACGGCACTGTGATTGCCGCAACAATCGAGCGACCCGCCCGCGCTTCGCCCGGAGTATCCGTCCTGGTCATGGTACGGTTCGCTGCTGTGGTGTGGTCGGTAGTCAGGCTAGGCAACCCCGTTGATGCGGGCGCAGCCAGATGAGCACGCACCGTGCGGTCGCTCGCAACCGCGAAATGTCCGAGTTGAACCGGCGACGCTTCCTCGGAGGCCTCGCCTTCGCCAGCGTTGCAAGTGTGGGGTTGGCCCGGTGCATGGTCGACCCCCAGCCGCGCACGTTCGCCCAAACGCCGGTAACCGCGCCAGGTGCGACAGCGCCGCCGGCAGGTCCGACCGTTGCGGGTCTGCTGCCCCCACCGCCCCCGAGCGCGCGCATCCGCTTACCCGGCGGTGGCGCCCTCATGCAACTCCCCGGTCAGGGTGACCTGCTGGCGTTGACCGTCGACGACGGCACCAACACCGAGGTCGTGCGCGCCTACACCCAACTCGCCAAGGACACCGGCATCCGGCTGACGTTCTTTGTCAACGGTTGCTACGACTCCTGGACAGACAATCTGGCGCTGCTCCGTCCGCTGGTCGAATCCGGGCAGATCGAACTCGGCAACCACACCTGGTCGCATCCGGACTGCACTACGATCTCCAAGGGCGAGATCGCCAAACAGCTCACCCGCAACGACGAATTCCTCAAGAAGACGTACGGCGTTGGCGCAAAACCGTATTGGCGACCACCGTATGCAAAGCACAATTCCACGGTTGACGCCGTGGCCGCCGACCTCGGCTACAGCGTCCCGGTCCTCTGGTCAGGTTCGCTGTCGGATTCGACGTTGATCACCGAGGAATACATCGTCAAGATGGCCGATCAGTACTTCACCCCACAGGCCATCGTGATCGGACATCTCAACCACCTGCCGGTCACGCACGTCTACGGACAGATGGTCGACATCATTCGTGACCGCAAACTGCGTACCGTCACCTTCAACGACGTTTTCCTCAAGACGCCCTAGGGATTTCGGCTGCGGCGGCCATGGCTGAAGAACCTCAGTTGAAAATGGAACGCGACGGTGCCGTCGTCGTGCTCACGATGAACAACCCACGCCGTAAGAACGCGCTGACGCCGACGATGCTCGCGTTGATGGCTCACGCTTGGGACGAAATCGACGGTGACGACAGCATCCGGGCTGCCATCCTCACCGGTGCGGGCGATTCCTACTGCGTAGGAGGGGATCTGGCCGACGGGTGGATGGTGCGAGGACCCAAGGCTGCCACCGGATCAACGACACCGCCGCCGACCAAATCGGGCGGGTCGGTCATCAGCGAGGGACTGCTGTTGAGTCGTTCGCTGACCAAGCCGTTGATCGCGGCGGTGAATGGGCCCTGTCTGGGTGGCGGGTGTGAGATGTTGCAGCAGACCGACATCCGCATCGCTGAGGAGCATGCGACGTTCGGCCTACCCGAGGCCAAGTTCGGCCTGATCGCCGGCGCCGGGTCGACCGTGCGACTCAAGCGCCAGATTCCCTACACCAAGGCCATGGAGATGATCCTGACCGGCGACCCACTGACCGCTGCCGAGGCCTATCACTTCGGCCTGGTCGGGCATGTGGTGCCCACTGGGCAATCGCTGGACAAAGCGCGTCAGATTGCGGACCGGGTGGTTGCGAACGGACCACTGGCCGTCCGCAACGCGAAGGCCTCGGTGCTGAAAAGCGGCTGGATCGACGAAGAAGATGCGCGAAAGATTGAGCAGCGGTTCGTGATTGAAGTCGTTCGCTCTGAGGACGCGAAGGAAGGTCTGGCGGCCTTCGCGGCCAAGCGCCGGCCCCGGTTTACCGGCAAATAATCATTCGGCCGGCCTGAAAATTTGACGTCCATTGTGGGTGACGTCAAATCATGATTTGATGTTCATCACCATGGACACGAAATCTCGGCGCTATGAGATGCGGTCCCGCAGGGACGCGACGGAGGCAACGCGCGACGCCATCACGGCGGCCGCCGTGGCGGCCGTGGAGGCGGAACGGACACTGGGAATCACGCTGGGTGCCGTGGCCGAGCGCGCCGGCGTCACCGTCAAGACCGTGTTGCGCCATTTCGGCAGTCGAGACGCGCTCATCGATACCACCTGGTCCCGAGTCAGGGAGCAGGCGCTGGCCGAGCGCACCGCTCCACCAGGTGACCCGGCGCAGGCTTTGGCCGTACTGATCGAGCACTACGAGCACCGCGGGGAGATGGTCCTCGGCCTGCTCGCCGAGGAGGACAGCGAACCTCGGGTATATGCGATGTGCAGCGACGGCCGTACTTTGCACCGCCAATGGGTCGCCGAAGTCTTCGCCGCCGGAATGCCCGCCGAGTCGAGCGCGCACGATCGACTCATCGATGCGCTCGTGGTCGCGACAGACGTGTACTGCTGGAAGCTGCTGCGGATCGACCGTGGTTTGAGCGTCGAGGAAGTGCGCGACAGGATGCAGTTCATGGCCGACGCCGTTATTGCTGCAACGCGAATCGGCCGCGATAGAGGCGAATTGCTGACCGGATAGGGACCCGGCGATGAGAGTTCTGTTTGTCACAGTGGACGGCGGCGGCAACATACCCCCGCAGTTGGCAGTTGCCCGGGTCTTGCGCAACCGCGGCGCACAGATTCGTTTCCTCGGCCACCAAGGCGTCGGCAGCAAGGTGCGGGCTGCGGGATTTGAATTCGAATCCTTCACCACTGGAATACATTTCGACCCGATCCAGCGCCACCGATGGACGGGCGTGATGGGTGGCATGGTCAAGGTGCTCGCGGATCGCAGCTTCGGCCACGACATCATCGACGCGGCGCAGCGGCACGGCGCGGATGTGATTGTCGTTGACATGTTGTTGACGGCAGCCATACCCGCAGTGGCTGCGACCAACGTTCCGACCGTGGTGTTCGTGCACTGCTTCTACCGGGCCGTCCAAGACGCGGCCGCCGGACCGCCCGGTTGGTTGTTGCGGCTACGGGGCATCCCACCGCTGGGTGCGGAGCGCAGCGGCGTACTGCAACTCGTCACTGCCCGTGCGGATCTCGATCCGATGCGAGGAAGCCCGGCGGTGCACCATGTCGGTGCGGTATGGCAAGGCGTCCCCAGAGCAGCACAGCCGCAACCGGTCCCGCACATTCTGGTCAGCCTGAGCACCTGTGCGTTTTCCGGTCAGCGGCGGATGATGCAGAACATTCTCGACGCCGTCGCGACAATGCCGGTGCGGGCGACGGTGACGGTGGGACCAGCGATCGATGCCTCCCAACTTCGCGTTCCGGCGAATGCGTCGATTCACGCCTGGCTGGATCACGACGAAGTACTAGCGACGACGTCACTAGTAGTGAGCCATGGCGGGCACAGCACGGCAATGCGCGCACTGTCTTTCGGTGTGCCGCTGGTGATCATGCCGGCAAGTGCGCTGATCGACCAGAAGCGGGTCGGTGCCGCAGTGAACAATGCCGGCGCTGGTGTCTTGCTCCGCAAGCGCACCGGTGTTCGGCGCATCCGCCGAGCGATCAGCACGGCCCTTCAGGACGGTAGCTACCGTGCGGCGGCCGACCGTCTCGGAGAACAGATCCGCGAGCACGACGGCGCCGAAACTGCCGCCGATGCCATTAGCCAGTCGGCCAGGGCTTGCGTCTGACGGCAGAATTCGCCGAACTCGGGCGGGCGATTCAGCCTGTTGACGCACTGCGGATTTCCGCTAGTGATGCGGCTGGCACCCTTCGACTGCTGAATACTGAGCCATTCGCTCATCAAGCATCGCGTGAAAATGCCCGATCGCACTCTCATGACGTCCGAACTCAACGAATTCGTTTGCGCCCGAATGTAAACCCCGCTGCACACCTTCCGACATCTCGTTGTCCTCGACGGCGCCGCGAGCGATGAAAGTTCCCGCGGCCGCCGGATTGCCGTCTTCGCGCGACATCCGCTCGGCGACATCAGGTTTGACCATCGAGTAGATGACCACCGTACTGTGACCGACGTCGACCGGGTCGACCACAATCACCAGCATCAGGTCCGGGAACGTCGCCAGCATGACATTGGGGAACAACTGGTACAGATACGTCACCCGCGCATCGGTCGTCCAGGTAGCCTGCGGACGGTCCCGCAGGCGTTCAATATTGCGGTACGGGAACGTGATACGGCTATTCGGCCCGAATGTCTCAACCACGTTCAGATCGTCGTACTGCACGGGGAAGAAAGTTTCTCTATGCGTCCATCGGATGTGGTAGCCCTCGAGGAACTGTTCGACCAGCACCTTCCAATTCATCGCTCGTGCAGTGGAATCGACATACACCAGCCGTTCTGCCGGCAGCAGCTTGTCGCGCCAGGGCGTTCCGTCGGTCAGCCAGGTCAGTGCCTGCGCCTGGTGGTCCGAGCCGACCCACCGGGTTGCATCGAGCGCGTCGATGACGATGAGACCGTCCACCTCACGGCTCGGCACCTCGACCAGACCGCGCGCCGGCAAGTCCAGATCGGGAAACGCCTCCCGGTGCGGCACATGCGCCAGCGCACCATCCAGTCGATATGTCCAGCCGTGGTAACGGCATACCAGCGCATTTGCACACCCGGCGTCCTCGACCAGGGCGAAACCCCGATGCCGGCAGGCGTTGCGGAAGACCCGCGCTCGCTGATCGTGGCCCCGAACAGCGAACAGGGGCACTCCGAACGCTGTGCGTTCAACGTGGTCACCTGGCTTCGGAATCGCTGCCGCCGGCACGAAGACACTCGGCATCGCGCGCAGTAACCGCAACTCATCCGCGAATCGCTCTGGTTTCAAATAGTTTTCGACCGGCTCACGCCAGGCGGCACCCTCATCGGTGGTGCCGGCGTCTACATGCGCAAGCACCCGACGAACGACCTCAGAGTCATCGGCAACCAACGGCTTGGTCGGAGCTCCCATGAGCGCTAGCATCACACTTCTGATGTCACGTGTCAATGATTCAGTAATACGCGCGTTGATCAGCAAAGATGAGGGAATGCCGGCCGTATCCCCGCCTCGCGTCCGCGAGTTGATCGGCAACCGACCGCTCAGCGCGCGCTCGGTACTCGCGTCGGCATTGTTGGGGTCCGACGACGCCCGCCTCACGGTTGGGGAACTGGTCGCTCTGGCCTCGCTGTTCGGCATCAGCGACGGCGCTGCCCGCACCTGCCTGTGGCGGATGGTCTCCACCGGCGAACTCAGCAGCGAAGACGGGAGCTACGCGCTCGCGGGCCGATTGTTGGATCGCCGCCAGCGCGTCGATGAGGCCTCTAGGTTCGGCGACACCGCCCGATGGGACGGAACATGGGAGCTCGCCATCGTTTCGTTGGACCGTCGTTCCGCCGCCGACCGTCTTGAACTGAGGAAGGCTGCGACAGCCCTGCATCTCGCCGAGCTTCGCGAGGGGGTCTGGATCCGTCCGGACAATCTCGATCCGCAACGTCTTTCGGCATCCCGTGCGGTACTGGATCAGCAATGCACTCACTTTCATGGCGCAGCCACCGAGATCGGCGCTGACAAGATGCGTGCGCTTTTTGCCCTCGACGGCTGGGCCGATGACGCCAGGGCACTCGTCAACGCGATGAATACCGTCCTCGACGGCGAGAACGACGGATCGACCGAAAGTTTCAGCTACGAGTTCGCGCTGTCCATCGCGGTGGTGCGCCACCTTCAGCTGGACCCGTTGCTACCTACCGAACTGATTGAGGACCGCTGGCCGGGGCACACTCTGCGAAGCGACTACCGCCGTTTCGACGACGCCTTCAAGAAGCGGATGAACAGTGCCTTCGATAAGTGAGCCGCGCATGCACCGACGTCGTCGGTCGACAGCGCCTGCCCTCCTGGCGTTCTCACTCCTTCTGTTGACCGCGTGCGGCGGCGGATCGCACGACCCGGCCGGTCCAACAGGCACTTCGGCACCGTCCAGCACGCGACAGGCAAAGCACGGCCCGTCGATTCCCGAGTGCGGCGGCGTAAGCGATCAGACCATCTCCCAATTGACCGGCATCGCCGGACTTGTCGTCACCGCCCGAAACCCATTGGGCTGCCAATGGCTGGCGCATGGCAGCATCGACGGCCCGTGGTTCTCGTTCAGCTGGTTTCGCGGCAGCCCGATCGGCCGGGAACGCAAGAATGAAGACCTCACCCGCTCCACCGTCGACGACATCACCATCGACGGGCACAGCGGCTACATCGCGATGGCCACCGACCGCAACGGCACCCGCCTGTGCGACGTCTCTATCCAGTACGACGACGACTTCTTCGAATGGTCGATCCAGTTCGTCAGGAAACCGTTCCCGAATCCGTGTGACATCGCCAAAGAGTTGACTCGCCAGACGATTTCCGCGCTCAAATGACTCGGCGGCTCGCGGCGGATCAGGGCCAAGGGGTAGCGAAATTGGTGTAGCTGCTGTTGAACGAACCGCAGAAGTCACCCGACGTACCGGCCAGCAGGATGTAATAGGTTTCCGGGCGGTGGTTTTCGCCCGAGGTGGGATAAGTCCATCCGTTGGCGCACATGCCACCGACAGTGGATCCCGTCCAGATCGCTTTGACACAATTGGTCAGCGCTTCGATGTTCGAAGTTGTACTCTTGGCGATGACCAGTACCGCACCGCCCCACAGGCCGTCGGCTCGCCGGTAGGCCCGGGCCCCAAATGAAGTGTTGTCCTTCTGGCAACCGAGTGCTCGTCGCAGTGGCGTGAACGTGGAGCTAAAGCGCGGGTTGGACAAGCCCGCGGAATCCAAGATGAACGTCGCCGCGTCCGCGCCGTCGCCCTGCTGCACATCGGGGTTGTCGAGGCTGGTCAGTTGCAACGAGATTCGGGCCTCGGCCGCCTCATCGCCCCCACCAATGATGGGCCCGCCCCCGGTCGAAGTGATCGGGGGCAGCGCGACATTGGGGTCGGCTTCGGCTGCAGGTCCACCGAGGCCGGTGGTTGCTATCGCGGCGAGGGACAGCCCGAACGCCGCGATGCTTTTAGCAATCCGAGATGTCACTACTCCCCTCTCACTTCAGTGAGAGGCAAGCTTACCGTTCCCGCGCCGCTGGGCGAGTTTGCCGAGCCACCTGCGGATCTCCCCGCTATGCTCACCCAGTCGTGGCGCCCTGGTGCGGTAGGTCATCGGCGTGTTGGACAATCCGATAGGGCTGGCCACCTCACGGCCGAGACTGTCGCCGTCCTCGGTCTCGCGAATTGGGTTCAGCCCCAGCTGTTCAGCGAGCGCAAATGCCTCGGCGACGTTGTTGACCGCTCCGGCGGGAACCCCCCACTCGGGCAGGATCTTCGACCAGTAGGCTGCCGAATTGGGCGCCAACGCCCTTTCGAGTATCTCTCGCAACGATGTTCGGTTGCCCACGCGTTGTTCGTTGGTGAGGAACCGTAGATCGTGCGCCACCTCGGCGATGCCCAAGGCGTCACAGAGTGCACCGAATTGTTTGTCGTTGCCGACGGCCAGCACGAGCGTCCCAGCTCCGGTCGCGTATGTGTCGTATGGGGCGATGCTGGCATGTCCGTTGCCCATTGCGCACGGAACCTTTCCTGCTAGAACATAACTGGCAGATTGGTTGGCCAAAGCGGACAACAGCACCGACATCAGGTTGACCTCGACGTACTGCCCATGTCCGGTCTTATCGCGCTCCCGCAATGCGGCCAGAATGCCGACCGTCGCGAACAATCCCGCAAGGACATCCACCATTGCCACGCCGACCTTGGTCGGATGATCGGAGTCAGAACCGGTAATGCTCATCAGCCCGCCGAGGGCCTGGACCAGTAGGTCGTAGCCGGCAAGTTGGTGACCCCCTTCGGTCCCGAAAGCCGAAATGCTGCAGTACACCAAGCCTGGATTGACGCTACGCAGGCTGGGCTCGTCCAGCCCGAACCGGGCCATGGTGCCAGGACGAAAGTTCTCCACCAGCACGTCGGCACGCTCGGCGAGCAACTGCGCCATCCGCAGGTCTTTGGCCTCGCGCAGGTCCATAACGACGCTGCGCTTATTTCGGTTCACGCCCAGGTAATACGTGCTCTCGCCGTCGACGAACGGCGGCCCCCACGCCCGGGTGTCATCCCCGCTGGGACGCTCCACCTTGATGATCTCAGCCCCCAAGTCGCCCAGTGTCATCGTGCAGAACGGCCCGGCGAGCACCCGCGAGAAGTCGGCCACCAGGACGGATGACAGTGGTTGTGCCGCAGAGATTTTCATCGGCGCGCCGCTCCGAACATGAGCTCCTCTAGCGAGACATCGGCACCGAACCAGATGCGCCTGGCCTGCGGCGCAATCTCGGCGGCACGACTGTCGAGTTTTTCGAGGGTCAGGCTGCTGATCGGATGGGTCGCGATTGCCGGTTCCAGTCCGACCATGCCCCTCGACTCGCGCTGTAGGCGGGCCTCAAGCTCGAACTCCGTGGTCACCACGGCGACCGTCGGCACTCCGGCTTCCTCCAGGCGCACCGCGTCGTTGACGCAGGCCGAGCAGCAGGAGCCGCAGTCTCCGATAGCGGTGATGGCGATGTCGTTCTCGGCCGCGATCTGATCAATCAGTTCGGGGCTGGCATCAGAGGAGAAGTGGTGCTTGTCGTAGTAGGTAACACTGGTGAAAGCCATTCCGTGGTCGATCAATTGGCGCACCGTCGCACGCAATAGCTTGGCCGCGTTCCACTTCGTATTACTCAACACACCGAGGCGAAGCTCGACTGCGCCCCTGGGACGGGGCGCCATGGGAATTGCCTGCACCTCAACGGCGCCGCGCGGGTCGTAAACATAACCAGTCATCTCAAATACTCCTTCGTGATGGGTCTTCGGGAAATCAGAGCCGGCAGGAGCCGTCGGAGCACTCCAACTCGCGGACGTGTGCGTCGGCGTTGTGGGTGATGTCGGTTGCCCTCTGGTGGGCGACAGCCCGCAACACCGGCGTCGTTGCGGTGCTCCACCCAGGCAAGAACGCCGAGAAACGGCCGGCCGACCCGCCGGCCACGAACAGGTGAATGTCGTCCGGGGTAAAGACAATTGGCACCCGCTGGCCCGATTCGCGCGGATACCACTTCGGCAGGTTCCGGTTGTAAGTGCGCGCACCGGGCGGGGCGTACCGATCGCCGTAGCTCACGTCGGCCCAGTCGTTGGTGCCGTTGAACCACAGATAGCGCCGGACGTCGTCACGGGTCCAGCCGAAGGATGCGATGGTGCGGGCGTGCTCGACACCGATGACGACCGTGCAGGAGCCACCCAGAACCGCATTGTTGTGCCCAATGGTGCTCATCGCCGAGGCGATGGAGTCCAGAACGCCTTGCGGGTCATCGGAAATGTGGTTGGTCACGCTGTGCGGGGCTTCCGCCCCGATCACGAGCACCGTGCTGTCCTCGGGTGAGTACCCGTGTTCCACGTGGTACGGCGCCCACGGGCTGGCCTCCTCGTTTTCGGCAATGCAAAAGGTGTACTTGCCAGGGTGTCCGAGCGTGCTCTTGTCCAGCTCACCCGGTATGCCCCCGCCAACGCTGAGCAAAATCAGTCGCACCGCCCGGCCGATGGTCGCGTTTGCGCGGTTGCCAGAGCCGAATACATTTCCGCCCGAATTCATTCCGATCTGACGCGCGATCGGACCGTTGACCACGATCAGGGGCGAGACCACGTGGGTGGTGGCCTGGATGCCGTTGAGATTGAACCGCGCGTCGGCCAAAGCCAGCACGGCGGCGCACACCACCGGCGCGTACTCGGGCTTGCACCCGGCCATCACCATGTTCACTGCGAGCAGTTCGCGGGTCAGACTTCCCCACCGCGGCGGAATGCGGGCAACTAGTTCGCTGGGCTGCCCGCCGAGCACATCCAGCACGGCTGCGACACGTTCTGGTGTGGGCGGGACCACGGGCAGACCGTCGCTCCATGGTTGATCGAAGTAGTACTCGACGAGATCACGCTCGTCGGCGGTAACAGCCGTCATGGGTTGCCTCCTAGGTTTGCTAGTCAGGGCAACGGTAGGTCCGCGACATCATCCATGTCCAAGACATACTCGGACATCTTTTATATTCTGTAGATATGGTCGATCCCGAACTGCGGTTGCTTCGGTACTTCGTGACCCTCGCCGAGGAACGGCACTTCGGCCGCGCCGCCGAGCGGCTGCACATCGCTCAGCCGCCGCTGAGCCAGCAAATTCAAAAGCTCGAGCGCCAACTGGGCACCGAACTCATCGATCGTTCCCGGCGTCCCATCGAGTTGACCGATGCCGGCAACGCGCTGCTCGAAGAGGCGCGGCTAGCGCTCACCCATGCCGGGCGAGCCTTTGCTGCGGCCCGCCGCGCCGGCACCGGCCAGCTCGGCCATCTCCATATCGGAGCGATGCTGGCGGCCGTGGACGGCGTCCTGTCCTTCGTCATGCGCGCACACCGTAGGGCCTACCCAGACGTCAAACTCGAACTCACCGAACTAGGCAGCGTCGAGCAGGTGGAGCAGCTGCTCGAACATCGCATCGACGTCGGGTTCCTGCGCGGTCCGGTCGATGAACAGTCGCTGACGGTCCGACCGCTGATCGACGACCCACTTGTCGCGGTCGTCTACGAGGACCACGAGCTCGCCGAACGGCAGCGGATCGATCCGGCAGTGCTGGCTCATGAACCGATAGTTCTGTGGGCACGATCCGGTGCAACCACAACCTATTCCGACGTCATCGAACTGTTCCGCCTGCACGACATCGAGCCACCTATTGCCGACGAGGTACCGCGCGTTCAGACGATTCTCGCGCTGGTCGCCTCCGGTGCCGGAATTGCCCTGCTGCCAACATCATTCATCAATCTCAATCGAAACGGTGTGCGGTTCATCCCGTTGAGCGGACTCCTGCCGCACCGGCCCCTGGCGCTGGCGTGGCGCACCGCCAACCAATCACCGGGCGTGCGTTGTTTTCTCGACGTCGCAACCACGGCGTCCCCGGACTACCTGCACGATCTCGCACGGCGCTATCCACAACTCGATCCGGCGGCTAAAACTTCTTGACGCCCTTGATGATCTTGTTGAACGAGGCCGTTGCCACGAGCCCCTTGCGCATACTCCGTTGTAGAAAGCTCAGGTTGATCAGCACCAAGTAGCGGACTCCGCAGTCACGCCAGTGCGCGAGCTGCTCGACGATCTCGGCCGGGGTTCCGTGGACCACCAAGTCCCGAACTACTTCGGGAGGCATGTCAGCGGCGTACGACAATGCCGTCTGCTCGTCGATGTCGTGCGGCACTAGATCCTGGGCGCCCGAGAAGCCTTCACCCAGCGGATGCCGGGCACCGTGCCGCGCGAAGACCTCATCACCGGCGTTGAGCCCGAACAACCGGAGCAGTTCGGAGTCGAGCGCTTCGTCCACGTCGTCCCGGTTACCGCCGGTGACGATGAACAATTGCAGCGCCGGAAGGATCGCGGCCGGATCGCGGCCCGCATCGGAAGCGGCCAACCGGACAACATCGAGACGTTGTGCGTAATCGGTTGGCGGGTGCGGAAGGGCGGGGAAGTAGGCATCGCCGTACCGTCCCGCGGCTCGCAGCATCCGCGGACCGTGCGCGCCGATCCAGATCTCCGGCCACTTTCCGCGGTAGGGGGGCAAGTCGAAGACCGCGTTACGCAGCGGAAAGTAAGGGGAATCCCGGTTGACGAGTTCGCCGCCGGAATTCCACAGCGCTCGGATAGTCGCCATCGCTTCCTCAAAGCGCGCGACCGGTTTCGACCAGTCAACGCCGTAGGGCTCGTTCCCTTCCCGCTCGCCGGGACCGATGCCCAGGATCGCCTTTCCGCGGGTGAGCAGGTGCAGCGTGGCGGCGGCTTGCGCGGTGACGGCCGGATTGCGGCGGCCGGCATCGGTCACCGCCACGCCGAGGCGCAGTCGACCCATGCGGTTTCGACCGGCAACGTGGCCCAGCATCGTCCACGGTTCCATGACCGCATCGATCTTGGGTATGAGCTTGGCGGCACCGCAGTACTTTGGCTGCCAAACCGAGCGTGGGAATAACTGATTCAGGTGGTCAGGGACCCAGAACGAGTCAACGCGGTTGGCAACTGCGCCCAGGTAATTGGCTCGCGTCAAGATCTCCGCTCCCCGACGTGCAACGGCGAGCCCGTCCCCCACTCCCACCCGAAAACCAGTCATGAACTGCCCTTTCACGCGGCGGTGCCGAGCGTCCAGTATCAAACAGGTGCACGGGGCGGGTAAGGGTATCCGGCTACTCGATTTTCAGCTCTCGAGCATCCCGTCAATCAGCCGACGCAGCACCCGACGGACCTCTTCACGGGCGAGTTCTTGGTCGTCGGCGGTGGCGATGGCCATGGCGGCCTCGTCCAGTGCACCGATCAGCACGGTGGCGGTCGCCCGCACCGGCAGGTCCGCGAGTTGGCCGGCTTTGATGGCCTCGGTGATCAATTGTTCGGTCATGCCCAGGCTGTACTTCTGTGCGACGTCGCGGAACCCGGCCCAGCCGAGTACCGACGGCGCGTCCAGCAGGATCAGTTGACGCACTTCCGGATCGCCGGACACCTCGAGCCAGGCGTCGACCGCCGCGCGGATCATGTCCGCGGGGGTCGCCGCGCCCGTATCGGCCGCGGAAGTGGCCACCAGGGTGGCCAGTCGCATCATCACGTCTTGCTCGACCACCTCGACCACCTCGCGGAATAGCGCTGCCTTGTCGGTGAATTGGTGATACATCGCACCGCGAGTGACGCCGGCCTCGGTGGCGATCTCCGGCGTGCCCACCTCGGCATACCCGCGCTGACCCCAGAGCGTGCGGGCAGCCGCGATCAGCGCCTCGCGGGTTGCCGCGGAGCGCTCGACCTGAGTGCGCCTCTTGATTTCCATACAACCTGTTGGTAATTTACGAACAGACAGACTGTTTGTAAGTGTAACCCCTTCAGGAGATCCGATGCCGTCGATCGACATTAATGCCGGAACCATCCATTACGAAGTAACTGGACCCGATAACGGTAGGCCGGTCGTGTTCGTACACGGGTACATGATGGGTCGCGAGCTGTGGCGTCAAGTCAGCACGCGACTCGCCGCGCGGGGGCTCCGCTGCATCGCCCCCACCTGGCCACTCGGCGCCCATCCCGAACCCCTGCGCCCCGGCGCCGACCAGACCATCTTTGGCGTGGCTCAGATTGTCTCCGATGTGCTTGACGCCCTTGCCCTTCAAGACGTGGTGCTGGTCGGCAACGACACCGGCGGTGTGGTCACCCAATTGGTAGCGGTTCACCATCCCGCACGTCTCGGTGCGCTGGTACTCACCAGTTGCGATGCCTTCGAACACTTTCCGCCACCGATTCTCAAGCCGATTATTCTCGCGGCGAAGTCCAAGATGACATTCCGGGCGGCGTCCCAGCCCATGCGGTTGCCGGCCGTACGCAGGCGGGCGTACGAGGGCCTGGCCCACAGCGACATCGATGAGCTCACCAAGATGTGGGTTCAACCCGGCCTGGCCAATCCGGCCATCGCCGAAGACCTGCGCCAGCTTTCACTCTCGCTGCGCACAGAAGTCACCACGGAAGTGGCGGCGCGACTGCCCGAGTTCGACAAACCGGCACTCATCGCGTGGTCTTCCGACGATCTCTTCTTCCCACTTGAAGACGGCCGGAGACTGGCGGCGACCCTGCCCAACGCTCGTCTCGAGATCATCGAGGGAGCGCGGACGTATTCGATGCTGGATCAACCGGAGCGGCTTGCCGATCTGCTGAGTGCGGTCGCCGTGCGGGCCTAGCTACTCGCGCGAATCCTCAGGGACGCCATGCATATTCAGCGACCCGGCAGAAGTTACCGCCCAGCACGGCGGCAACGTCGACGGTACCCCATCCTCGGCTGACGAGGTGCGCGCCGAGAGTGAGCAATGTCTCTGGCGGCATCCACTGGATCGGCCCCCATCGCGTGTAGCTGTCGTCGAACAAGTGTGGGTTGCGCGTCAGCTCGTCGATGAAATCGTCGTAGTCGAAGGAGAAATCGCTGCTGATGCCGACGTGTTCGATGCCGACCAGCTCAACCGCGTACTCCAGGTGTCGAGTCATGGCTTCCAGGGTTGGGGTGTTGGGCCCCAAAAAGATCCCGACGCCGGTGATGCCGATGACGCCGCCACTCGCCGCGCACGCCCGAGCCTGCTCATCGCTGATATTGCGCGGGTGATCCCACACCGCCCGCATGCACGAGTGGCTGTAGATCACCGGGCCGGTAGAGACCTCGCACAGGCCGAGCCCGGTGCGAGCGCTGCAGTGCGATCCGTCCGGAACGATTCCGACCCTGTTCATCTCGGCAACGATCGAGCGGCCCCAGGGCGTGAGACCGCGGTCGGTGGTGTCCAGGCAGCCGCTGCCGGCGCGGTTGGCGTGGTTGTACGTGGGAAGTAGGGTCCTTACCCCGAATTCGGCCAGCACGGCCAGGTTGTCCAGGTCGTCGCCTATCGGATGTGAATCTTCGAGGTCGAAGACAACTGCGATACGGTCCTGACCCGCAATGGCTTTCACATCGTCGACAGTGGCCGCCAGCTCCAGGTCCGGGTGGGCATCCACCGCCGAACGGAAATGCCGCAGCAGCGCCATGGTGTCGTTGAAACTGTGTGGTGAATAGCCCGCGTTGACCGAGAGGAACGCGCCGCCGCGGCGTCGGTAGCGGGCCAGCGGTGCGGCTTCGGCGTCACCCTGCAGTGGCAGGCAGGTGTGCTGGTCCCACAGCAGTGCCGTCATGGATACCGATACTGCCTCAGCCTGGTCTGGAGTCGGCCCGTCGCGCCGGTTAGCGTTGCCAGAATGTCAGATGCGACGTTGCAAGGTCGGCGAATCCTGGTTACCGGAGGGGCCACCGGTATCGGCGCCGCGGCGGTCGCGGTTCTCACCGCGGCGGGGGCCGAAGTGACCGCCACCTATCACCGGACCCCTCCGCCGGAGGGCCTGAGCGCTAACTGGCTGCAGTGCGATGTACGCGAAGCGGATGCCGTCACAGCCACGGTGCAAGAGGCGGCCGGACGCTCCGGTGGCCTCGACGTCCTGGTGAACGCGGCGGGTCTGTGGCAGGCGGGAATCCCGGGATACATCAACGCCGAGGACATCTCGTTCCTGCTCGACACCAACGTCAAAGCGACCATTCTCACCAACCAGGCCGCCCATGCCGTCATGAAGGACCAAGATCCCAAGGGCGGCAGGATCATCAACTTCGGCTCATCCGAAGCCGTTATGGGCAGTCCGATTTCGGCTGTGTATGCGGCGACCAAGGGTGCGGTGCAGGCGTGGACGCGATCGGCGGCTCAGGCGTGGGCCTTCGACAGGATCACGGTGAATGCACTGGCGCCCGCGGTACAGACACCGGGCGCGGATCGCTTGCGGGAGTTCCTCGGACCCGAAGCCGGGGCCCTCATCGACCAGCAGCTCAAGACGAGGATTCCGATCGGCGGCGCGCTCGGAGATCCGGCACGCGACCTCGGACCGATGTTGGTCTTCCTGGCGGGGCCGGGCTCTGGATTCATCACCGGGCAACTGCTGGCGGTCGACGGCGGATTGGTGATGCTCGGCGGTTGACGCAGGCGACGGTCAGCGCTGATCCGTTGGTCGCGACCCGCGACTGGACGCCCGGCGTCGGATCTGCCCTTTGGGTCGCCGAACCCGTGCAACCGGATCTCTTGTTGTGCCGGTGGCAATTTCGTCACGAAGTTGCTGGATGTTGGAGATCTCGGCGTACAGGCCGCGGATCGCATAGTCCAGAACCGCGAAAGAGTAACGCTGATCTGGATCGTCGATGATGCCGACTTCGCGAGAACGCTGGCGAGACCACAGCGCCTCGTCCAGACGCGCCCGGGTCGCCTCGAGGTGCCGATCCAACGTTTCGACGACACGTTCCGGGTCCTCGCCCCTGGCCAGCCAGGTCCGCAGGATGACCGGGTGTTTGATGACCACCTGATCCTGACCGGGAAAGTGCTGCACCCAGCGGCGCAGCGCATCGAGTCCGGACCCGGTGGTCTCGTACAACGTGATGGCCCGCTTGCCGGACTGGGCTTCGATCTCGTTGACCATCCCCCCCGCCAGCAGTCTGTTCAGTTCCCGGCGAACATGGCTGACCGATGGCGACCAGTAGAAGTGGCCTACCGACAGTTCGGCGCGCATCTTGACTTCGCCGGCGGTGAGTTGTTCGTCGGTGGCCGCCAGCACCCCCAGTACGAGGTAAGCGGTTACCGGCAGACCGTTGGTGGTGCGGGCGGGACTCACGGCGACCCGGTGAAGTACGGAAGGGTCAAATCCTGTTCAAGGGAATGGAATTGGACCTGCACTCGCAGTCCGACGGTCAGCTCGTCGGGCGCTATCCCCACGATGTTGGTCAACATCTGATAGCCCTCGTCCAGCGTGACGATCGCCGGCGCGTAGGGCGGTTGAAACTCCGCGGTGACCGGCCGGTGAACGACTGTCCAGCTGTAAATCTCGCCGACGCCGCGACTCTGTTCCCAGGGCACTTCGGCCGAAAGACATTGGCGGCAGTGCTCAGTCGGGGGAAAGTTGGCCAGCCCGCAGTCGGCGCAGCGTTGGAAGCTCAGCTTCCGCGATCGGCAGCCGTCCCAAAACGGCGCGCTAACAGAGCTTTCAGCATGCGGCACGGAGCCGGATTGCGGTCGCAGAATCATCGCGGCTCGACCCCCAGCAGCATCACCGTGGTGAACAGGGCCCCAGCTCCCCCGTTGCTGCACAAGGCAACATGGGCGTTGGGCACCTGCAGGATCCCGGCTTCGCCACGTAGCTGATGGACAGCTCGCACCGCGCGCTGCATCATCTGCGGGTTTGCGCCGGCATGGCTGAATGACATCGTTCCCCCGTCCGTGGTGATCGGATGACTTCCATCGATGGCGATATGCCCGTCGGCGACGAAGGGGCCGCCTTCGCCTTCGCCGCAGAACCCGAAGGCCTCCAACTGTCGGATGATCTCGAACGAGAACGGATCGTAGAGTTCGAGCACATCGACATCGTCGCGCCCCAGTCCGGCATGGGTGAAGGCGCGATCCGCCGCACGCCGGCCGACCACGCCGTTCACGTGATCGCCTCGGCGCCCGGCTAGATCCCAAGCGGGTGGATGCTGATACGACGGTCCGTGAAAGTCGGCGCCGCTGCCCAGGACGAAGATTGGTCGAATATCGTTGTCCGACTTGCCTTTCACCGTGTCGAGGTTTGCGACCACCAGCGCGCAGCCACCTTCGGACGTGGTGGCGCAGTCGAGGAGATGAAACGGATCGGCGATGAGCCGGGAGGCGGTGATGTCGGCCGGCGCGAACGGGCCACGCTGGTAGTAGACGGCTTCCGGATTGTTCGATCCGTTGTTGCGGATGGTTGCGGCGACCATTGAAAGTTGTTCGCGCGTCGTACCGTAGACGTGCATGTGCCGCCGAGCGATGAGCGCGAACTCCGCGGTGGTGAACATGCCCCACGGAGCGACGAATTCGTTCTCCGGCCTGGTCCACGGCGCCGTGGCTTCGTGATCACGATATTCACCCGCCTGGGCGGCGACGAGCACCACCACGTCGGCCATACCGTGTTCGATTGCGGTGGCCGCTTCAGTGATCATTCCGACGCCGAAACCCACACCCTGCCAGGCAGGTCCGATGCGCAGGTCATAGATCAGTGCGGTGGACATCGCCCCCGCACTGATCCCGTCCACGTCAGCGAGACTCAACCCGGCGTCTGCGAGCGCACCCTGGATGGCCTGAATCGACAGGCTTCGCGAGGTCTCGCCTTCCAGGCGACGTCCCTGTGCGGTGTTACACACCCCCACGATGGCCGCTGTGCGCTTGACTGCACTCACCCTGTCTCCTTCAGTTTTCGTCGGCGACTACGCCGAGATAGGTGCCCACCACGTCGTATTCCCTGCCATCCCGAATGATCTTGCCAATCCATCTGGCTCGGGCTTCAGCGCTCGTAATGCCTTGATTATGAACACCTTCCAAAATGTCGATCCGTACATCCACCGGGCGTGCGGTCTGCGGATCGGTGATCTCGACGACCATCGCCAACGCGGACTCCGCTTCGTCCCACTCGACGCTGGTGATGCGGTGCCGCGCAGTCAGTTCCATCACGACGGAATCCTGGCGCAGCAGGAATCGAACCGGTGCGCACAACTCACCCGCGCGCGGCGGTACGCACAGTGTGACCGCCATCTACAGGCCCGCCGGCCGGGTCGCGGTGATCCCCGACTCGCGTAGCACAGCCAGATCATCTGGACTGCAACCCAATACCTCGGTCAGCACCTCCCGGCTGTGCTGGCCGTACAGCGGAGCCACTCGCCGGATCCAGCGCCTCGGCTTCCCGACGAAGGTGAACGGCATGCCCGTGCACAGGAACGAGCCCGCGACAGGGTGGTCGACCCGCTCCCAGAACCCACGGGCCAGTAGGTGTGGATCGCTGAGGAGGCCCGCCGGAGCGGTGAGCGGCGCAGCGGCCACACCTCGGGAACGCAGTGCGGCAACCGCTTCGGCCACAGTGCGGGGTTCCGCCCAGGCAGCGATCAACTTGTCGAGTTCCTCGGCTCTCTCACGCCAACCGGCTTCGTCGAGATTCAAGTCCGGTTGGCCGATGAGACCGGCCACGGCCATCCGCGCGGTGTCGTCGAGCGCGGCGAGCGCGACCCAAGCATCGCTGGATTCCGGGTCGCCCTGACAGGCGTATACCCCCTGCGGACTCGCCCCTGGGCCGCGGTTTCCCTGGCGGCGCAGCTCAATTCCGTTGCGCGAGTATTCAACGAGCATCTCGGCTGCCACATTCAACGCCGACTCCGCCATCGTCGACTCGACGTGCACGCCCACCCCGTCCCGGTCCCGGATGACCAGCGCCGCTACGGCCGCAAAGGCCGCATGCAGTCCCGCGATCGGATCGCACACACCGCGCGGAATCAGCGGTGGGCCGTCGGCATGTCCGGTCATCCAGGCCATTCCGGTCGCCTGCTCCATCGTTTGTGCGAAACCCACGCGATCGCGCCAGGGGCCGTCAAGCCCGAACGCCGGCATCCGAACCACGACCACGCGTGGGTTGGCCACCTGCACGGTGTCCCAGTCGAGGCCGAAGTTGTCCATCACCCGTGGCGAGAAGTTCTCGATCACCAGGTCGCTTGCGGCGATGAGATCGAGGGCAACCGACCGCCCGGCCTCGGTGCCGAGTTCGACGCTGACATCACGCTTGTTGTTGTTGCTGCACAGAAAGACTGGGCCCCATTCCCACCACTGGTCCCAATCGGGCGGACGGCCGGCGGAGAACCTCATGCCGTCAGGTCGGCGAACGCCCTCGACCTTGATGACATCGGCGCCGAGCGCGCCGAGGAACTGGGTGGCCACCGGACCGGCCCAGAACGCGGTCAGGTCGGCTACCCGGACATCGGATAGGGGAAGCGCGCCGTCATCCACACGGTCCGCTGGGGCGGGGCGCGGTGGCCAGTCCACGCCGCCGGTGTCCGCACCAAGCTCGGGGGCCGGACCGGGTGGCCTGGTCACGATCGCTTCCCCGCGATAGGGCACCCGTGGTTGCAGCACGCCGAGTTCGGATTCAACGAACACGCCTCGTTGCACGAAGTGATCGACGTTAGGCAGCGTCGTCGGAGTGGCTATGGGAGCTACCGGAATTCGGAATGCCACCGCGAGATCGACGATCTCCTGCGTGGTGCGGGTTGTGGTCCACTCACAGACCATCTCCAGGAACTCGGCGCGACGCGCGATACGGCCGTCGATCGAGGCCAGCCCCGGATCGTCGATCAGGTCTGCGCGTTCGATCAGCACCAGAAAGTCTTGGAACTGCTGCGCGGTGATGGTGCAGAAGCCGATCATGCCGTCGGCAGTCGGGACGATCGACGGCAGTTCCAAACTGCGGGAGTTCATCAGGGAGTCTAGACCCATCACGCTGGCCGACATTGCGGGCAGCCCGCCCATGGCGATGGCCATTGCCTCATACGTTGAAACGTCGATGATTTCGCCGCGTCCGCAGCGGACGGCGCTCCGGGTGGTAGCAGCGGCGACAGCCGCCGCAAAGGTCCCGGCCAACCATTCGCCCAGTCGCCCACCTGCCTGCACGGGCTCGTCACCGGGCCACCCGCGGCTGGCGATCGAGCCGCACATCGCCTGCAGGATGAACTCATTCGCGCGCAACTGGTCATCGACGTAAGGCCCGGTCGTTCCGAACGGCGTCACCGCGACAATGACCGCCGCTCCGCCGGTCATTGCTGCGAGGCCGTCCAGGGTCCATCCGTCGGTCAGGTCCGTGAACACGACGTCAGCGCCGGCCAGCAGATCCGCAGTGTCGCGATCGGTCACCGACTTCTTGCCGGCAGCCAGGTACCCGAACAACGCACCGGGCGGCCCGCCGGCAGCAGACCACCTTCGTAGCGAATCCCCTTGCGCAGTCTCGATTTTGACGACTTCAGCACCGGCATCGGCGAACATCTTGGCGGCATAGGCCGGCGCGATCCCGTTGGACAGCTCCAGTACGCGCCATCCGGCGAACGGCGCGCGGGTCAGGTCTGGCACTGTCAGTTGCCCAAAGTGGCGGCGCGACCGGCAATTCCGCTGACTTCGACCGTCGTCGGTCGGGCGCCTTGTGCCTGCAGTGCGAACTGGGTCATCCGTGTCCACGCATCGCGGTCCCGCTGACTGGCCTGATGGCCCACGTGTGTCACCACGTCAACATCGGTGGCTTGGCTGCGCAGGTAGCCAGCCCGGGCGTGCTCCTTGGGAATGTGCTGAAAAGGCTCGAAAGAGTATGCGGCCATGGCATTTTCGTGAGTGATCTTGTTGATGACCGAATCCTCGAGATGGCCCATCGTATCGATGACGTCCTCGGGTGCGAACGGCCAGTTGCTGTCGGAATGCGGGAAGTCGGATTCCCAGCACAACATGTTCTCGTTGAACCAATTCAAGTTGTGCACACCAACTTTGTCGCTGATGAAGCAGGTGTAGAAGTGTCGCTTGAATACGTCCGCCGGACCGGCGTATCCCGGCGGAAATTTGGCCAGCGTCCAGCCCGAATGGCGGTTGTAGACGTGCTCAGCACGCCAGAGGAAGTAGGGCATCCAGCCCACGTCGCCTTCGGTCAGCGAGAACTTCAGATTCGGGAAATCCGACCAGAATTCGGCCCAGATCAACTCAGTGAAGGTGAACATGCTCATCATCGACGACGCGGTCATCATCACGCTGGCCGGGGCATCCATCGACACCATCGGAGACCGCGATGCCGACCCGACGTGTGTGCACAACACGGTGTTGCTGTCGCACACCGCCTCGAACAGCGGGTACCAGTACTTGGTGTGAATGCTGGGCATCTGCAAGGCTTCCGGATTCTCCGAGAACGTCACCGCGTGACAGCCCTTGTCCGCGAGTCGTTTCACCTCCTTGGCCGCTTCGACCACGTCATAAAGCGGCAGGATGCCGCACGGGATGAACCGCCCCGGATACGCGGCACACCACTCGTCCACGTGCCAGTCGTTGTAGGCCTTGATCATCACCAGATTGACGTCGCGGTCGGGTCCCTGATTGAGCACCTGACCGGAGAAACCGGTGAAGTTGGGGAAGTTCAGGCCGGCCAACTGGCCGCCGGCATTCATGTCGCGAACCCGCTCGTCGACGTTGAAGCACCCCGGACGCATCTCGTCGTAGCGGGAGGCGTCGACGTTGTACATCTCCCGTGGTTTGCCCGCTACGGCATTCAGGCCCATGTTCCGTCCGCGAATGTCGCCGTAGTACCACTGCTGGATGCCGTCGGGTTCGATAACCACTCGGGGCGCGAGGTTTTTGTACTTTGCCGGAACGTGGGCGTCGAACATGTCCGCGGGTTCGGCGATGTGGTCGTCAACGCTGATCAGGATCAGATCGTCGGTGTTCATGGTGACTCCCTGCGATTGCAATCAGTGACTAGTAGATAATGATTTGGATCACCGGTCAACGGTATTTAGCGTCTTCACAGCGCAACCACCCGCGTGTCACTATCAACTATTAGTCACAGTAACGTCAGCACCGAATCCAGTTCCGTGCGGTGCCGATTGCGGGCACGTGCCACCATGAGGCGTGCGCGCGAGCGTGGCGATCGCAAGCGCGGCAGCGCCGGGCGCGGCGGGTCGCCACCAGTACATCGTGGGAGGTGATGAGTTGAGCACGGACAAGAATGTCCGACCCACCACCGCAGACGTGGCCCGATTGGCAGAAGTCTCGACCGCGACGGTCAGTTACGTCCTCAACAATGCCGAGGGGCGCCGGATCTCGGCGCAAACCCGGGACGCGGTCAACCACGCAGCAGAATTGCTGGGTTACCGACCGAACATGGCGGCGCGCAATCTTGCCCGCGGTAAGAGTGGCGTCGTCCTCTTCGTCGTTCCACACATAGCCGTCGGTGACATGCCGATCCAGGCCGGCTCCAGGATGACCACGGAATTCGCACGAATCGGTTTGCTGCAAGTACAGATCTTCGAGACCGAGGACAACCATCACGTCGTCGATGCGATCGAGAACCTCGACCCGGTTGCTGTCACGAGTCTCTTCCCGCTGAGTGAAGCGGCGTCAAGGGCGGTGACGGCTGCGGGCATCCCCTATGTCGAGATCGGTACGCTGCCCGCTCTCGGAGATCCACACCTCGCGGTTGGCGAGATGCGGGTCGCGCACCTCGTCTCGCGCGGGCACCGGCAGATCGCCTTTGCCTATGGCGGGAGCGCCAAATGGCGCGCCCTGGGCGACTACTGGTTCGACGGCGTATCCCGCGCGGCCAAGTCGCGCGACCTGCCGTCCGTGGGCGTCGCCGAGATCGCGGTGGATAACGCGGCAGACGTGGTGCGCGGATGGGTCCGGGACGGGGTGACTGCGGTGTGCGCGCAGAGCGACGACATAGCCTGCCTGGTTCTGTACGGCATCCACGCCGCGCACCTGCGTTGTCCCGAGGATCTCGCCGTGATCGGCGTAGACGCCAGCCCGATGGGCGCGGTCAGTACACCGCCGCTGACCTCGGTCGAATTCAACCCGCGCGCGCTGGCCGACGCTGCCATTGCCGCCGTTTACGAACAGTTGGGATATCCGGCCGCGCCGTCTCCCGACATCACCGACATCGCCCGCGTCGTGGTGCGGTCCTCCACCTGACACCTTGGTTTGTGAACCTCGGGGTCGCTGGACAAGTTTTGGTTAAGCGCATAACCTCGCGGTTGGTGATAGTGGCGCGACCCGTTGCGAACGGCTGCGCCGCCCTTGCGATCGCCACGTGACGAGCCAGCTACTCAAGGAGGAGTACCCATGACGGTCCAGACTGTCTTGGACGATCTTCGGCAGCGCCCAGGCACCGGTGAGGCGATCACCGTTGTCGATCCCGCCACCGAAGAACAGGTAACCGAGTTCAAGGATTGCGGTCCGGAGGCCGTCGACGAAGCGGTCGCGCGGGCGAGGGCATCCTTCGAGTCGGGAGTGTGGCGAGACAAGTCGCCCAGCGACCGGGCGAAGATCCTGTGGAAAGTCGGCGAGCTGATCGACAAGAACGCCGGACTGCTCGCCGAACTCGAATCGCTCAACGCCGGAATGACCCCGCTGCAGGCCCAGGGCACGGTGACCGTCGGCTCCGAGTTCTTCCGGTACTACGCCGGCTGGTGCACCAAGATCGAAGGCATCGCGGCCGACATCCACACCGGCGGCCTCACCGGGATCGACTCACACCAGCACGCCTACACACTCAAAGAGCCCTACGGCGTGGTCGGCCTGATCTTCCCCTGGAACGGCCCGGTCTTCAATTTCTGCGCAAAGCTCGCGCCGTCGCTAGCGGCGGGTTGTAGCAGCGTCGTCAAACCCGCTGAGGAGACGCCGCTTTCGGCTCTGGTGCTGGACAACATCCTGCACGAGGCCGGCGTACCCGAAGGCGTGGCGAACCTGGTGCTGGGCAACGGGCACACCGCGGGGGCGGCGATCACTGCGCACCCCGATGTGGAAAAGGTGGCATTCACCGGGTCGACCGAGGTCGGCCGTGCCATCGTGCACGCCGCCGGCGAGAGCAACCTGAAGAAGGTCACGCTGGAACTCGGCGGCAAGTCGCCGGTGGTGGTCTTCGACGACGCCGATCTGTCCAAGGCCGTCCCGATGGCGGCATTCGGAACCTTCATCCACTCCGGGCAGGCGTGTGTGTGCGGATCCCGGATCTTCGTGCAGCGCGGCGTTTACGACCAATTCGTGGAGTCGCTGGCCAAAGTCGCGGACCAGTTGCCCCAGGGCGGACCCAAGGACGAGGGCAGTTTGATCGGCCCACTGATCAGCCAGAAGCAGCTCACCCGCGTGCTGGGCTACCTCGATCAGGGCCGGTCTGACGGCGTCGAGGTCGTCACCGGCGGACAGCGCGTGGACCGGAAGGGTTACTTCATCCGCCCCACCGTGCTCACCAACGTCGCTTCCACGAGTCGGCTGTTCCAGGAGGAGATCTTCGGCCCGGTGGTCGCGGTCATCCCCTTCGACACCGAGGACGAGGCTGTCGCGCTGGCCAACGACAGCACCTACGGGCTAGCCGCTACCTGCTGGACCAAGGACCTCGGCCGCGCGCACCGAGTTGCCAAGCGGCTCAAGGCCGGAACGGTGGGGCTGAACTGCCAGATGCAGTTCGACCACTCCATGCCCTTCGGTGGTTACAAGCAGTCCGGGTGGGGTTACGAGTCCGGCAAGGCCGGCTTGGACACCTACCTGCAGACGAAGATCGTCTGGGCGCAGATGTAGTCACCCTCTCGAGTGCGCGGCCAGACGCACACTCGGCACAGGCGCCCGTCAGTCGGCGGGCTCGTACCGCAGCATGGTCACATCATGTTCGGGATAGTCGAAGAACACCGGGCGCACCCGCATGCCGACGCGCAGGTCGCCGGGCTCGACGTTGACCATCTCGGTGGAAAACCTTGGGCCCTCGTCCCATTCGACGATGCCCAGCAATTGTGGAACGGCGTCGGCGAAGTGCGGGCTGACCGGACGGTGGGCCACGGTGTAGGAATACAACGTTCCCATGCCAGAGATCTCGCGCCATTCCAGGTCGTCGGCCAGGGTGCGCGGGGCGCGCACCCGCGGATAGAACACAAAGCTCTGCGATGACGGCGAGTACTGGATAACGATGCGGTGCTGGGCCAGCGCATCCCAGAACGGCGCGGTCGTCGGCGTCTTGACAGGCATCGGACGATCAAAGCTGATAGCCATCTTGGTGACCCTTCCGTTCTCAATCGCCTTGCAGGACGAGCGCCGTTTGTTCGGAAAGGATTCCGCCGTTGCCCGACACGAAGGCACGGTTACAGTCGGCGACCTGCGCCTCTCCCGCGCGCCCCATGATCTGGCGGGTGGCGTCGCAGACATGGTGCATACCACCGGCTAACCCGGCCTGGCCGAATCCGAGTTGGCCGCCGGCGGTGTTGAGCGGAAAGTCACCGCGGAAGGTGAGGTCGTGGTTGGCGACGAACTCCAGGCCCTTGCCCTTCTCGCAGAAGCCCGCGTCCTCGAGCGACAGCATGACCGTGATGGTGTAGCAGTCGTAGATCGAGACCATATCCATCTGATCCCGGCTCAGGCCGGTCATACCGAACGCAGTGTCGGCAGCGGCCGTCATGGGCGTCTGCAACAGATCGTCGGCATAGGTCGGCGTCTTGAACGGCACGTGTTCACCGAAGCCTTTGATCCAAACCGGGCGATTGCGGCCCTTTTTGGCGAGATCGGCATTCGCGACTACCACGCCGGCACCACCTACGCACGGCATGACGATCTCCAGCATGTGCAACGGATCGGCGATGACCGGACTTGCCAGCACATCGTCGACGGTGAGCGGTTTGTCCTTCCAGATCGCGCCCTCAGTGTGGTTGGCATTGACGCGTTGGTCGACGACGATCTTGGCCATCGCCCGCTCGTCGTAGCCGTAGACCGCCGCATAGCGCTGGGCCACTTGACCATAGGGTCCGTTCTGGCCGAGGTTCCCATAGGGAATCTCGAATTCGGCTTGCGGAGAACCGTATTGGTTGCTCGATGAACCGAAGAACATCGCGTCCACCAACGGTCGAGGCTTCTTCTTCGACGTCGGCGTGATGTAGCGGGACGGCAGTACGCACAGGACGGCGTCGCAGATGCCGAGTTCGATTGCGGCAGCCGCGCGCCAGACCATCGCTGCGGCGCTGGCTCCGCCGAGATCGACCAGCTCCGCGAATCGGGCTGGCACTCCCAAGTATTCGGCGATCGTCGATGGCACGAAGATCTGCGACTCGGCCAGATGAGACGTGACAATGCCGTTGACGACTTCGCCCGACAGTCCGGCGTCGTCGAGCGCGGCGGCGCCGAGCTCAGCCCATTGTTCGAGAACGAAGGGCGCGGGCGAGGCCTTGTTCAGCCGCTCGGGTGGCAGCTCCACATAACCGACGATTGCGGCTTCTCCGCGTAATCCCATGGGCCGTACTCCTGTTCACTACTTGCGCGGCAGGCCGAGAATCATCTGGGCGATGATGTTCAGCTGGATCTCCCGGGTTCCGCCGCCGAGCAGTTCGGCGGGAAGATGCAGATACCGTTCCACCACAGCCGGTTCGGAGTCGGCGACCATTGCCAGCCGTCCCGTCAACTGCAGTGTGGCCTCAAATGTACGTCGCAGCAACACGTTCATTGCGACCTTGGCGATACTGGACGCCGGCCCCGACGGCTGACCGTCGAGTAAGCGAAGAGTTTCGCGCACCCCGAGGGCCTTGATGGCATTGGTGTATGCGTCGAGTTCGCCGAGCGCGCGCAGCACATCCTCGCGGTCCGGCCCCGGTTCCGACGCGATCTGACGCAATGTGGCCGCGCGGTCGAACTTGACGTAACCGCTGATCGCCGAACGCTCTTCGGCCATGGTGGCGATGGCCAGACCCCAGCCGCCGACTGCGTCCCCGAGCAACATGTCGTCGGGAATGAACACATCGGTGAGGAACACCTCGTTGAAGTGGGCTTCGCCGGTTGCGGTCTTGATCGGCTGGATCTCGATCCCGTCCGAACGCATGTCGAGGATGAAGTAGCCGATACCGCGGTGCTTGCTGGCCGCCGGGTCGGTGCGCGCCAGCAGCGCCCCGAAATCCGCCCGGTGTGCCGCGGACGTCCAGATCTTGTGCCCGTTGATGTTCCAGCCACCGTCGACCTTTGTCGCGCGGGTGCTCAGAGCGGCGAGATCCGAGCCGGCGCCCGGTTCGCTGAACAGCTGGCACCAGGCGATCTCGCCACGCTGTGTCGGCGGTATCAGCTTCTCCTGCAGTTCCTTTGACCCGGCCCGCACGATGGACGGCAGGATCCATTCGGAGATGCCCAGCGAGGGACGGACCAAGTCTGGCCGCTTGGCGAACTCGTCGTCGATGATGAGCTGCCGCAGTGCCCCCGCGTCAAGGCCCCACGGCGACGGCCAATGTGGCGCGAGCAATCGGGCATCGGCGATCAACGTGCGTTGCGGTCCGGTCTTGAATTCTTCGTAGTCGCTCTGACGTCCCGGGTGCTCATTACGCAATCCCATTGCGGTGTCCAGGGTTTCGGCGACACCAGACCGGAACTCCGCTTCCGCGTCACCCAAGTTCACCGACATGTCCCGTTGCAGGGTGCAGGTCAACCTGCCCAGCCGTCGGGCCCAGCGGTTGGCCGGGCCGATCGACGCCGCCAGGCTGATGGCTCTGCGCCAGTACAGGTGCACGTCGTGTTCCCAGGTGTACCCGATCGCACCGAACATCGTCAGCGCATCCAGCACCAGGTCCGGCGCCGGGGACACCGCGATCACCGCCGCACCCGCCGCGGCGATTCGGTGCTGATCGAGCGACTCGTCGACGGCGCGTATCGCATCCCAGGCCGCCGCGGTCGCCAGTTCACTGTTGATCAACAGCATCGCCGCGCTGTGCTGCAGCGCCTGGAAGGTGCCGATCACCTTGCCGAACTGCTCCCGGATGCGCAGGTGCGCGGTGACCGCCTGGACACACCACTGCGCGATGCCTGCCGTAGAACTGGCAACCAAACCGACCACAACACACTCGGCCCGGTCCGGGTCGATACCGGTGAGCACCTCGGTGACGCTGTGGTCGGTGAGGCGAAGCCGCCCGACGTCGGTGACGATGTCGGTGCCGTCGGCGGATTCGGCCGCAAGACCTGATTGTTCAGCGTCCGTCAGCGCCCACACGATGTCGTCGTCCTCCGTGGCGGCGGCCACCAGGATCGTCCGTGCCGAACAGACACCCGCGGTCACGTCCGAGGCACCGGACAGTAACCACCGATCACCGTCGCGCCGCGCGCGGAATTCCCCGTTACCCGGAAGGATCACCGCCGCAGGCGTTCCGGACGCAAGCTCGCGCAGCAATGCCTCAGCGGCAGGTGTGTTGTCGGCCAATTGCGCGACCGCACCCGTGGTCACCGTCGGCAGCAACGGACCGGGCAACAGCGCCTTCGCCGCGGCTTCCAGCACACACGCGGCGTCAATCAGGCGGCCCCCCTGGCCCCCGAGCGACTCCGGGAGGTGCACCGCGTGAAAGCCATTGGTTACCAACGCGTCCCACCATCCGGGCAACTCCCCGGCGGTAAGCGCGCCGATGTTCTCCCGCGTCCCGGCGATGGGCGCATGTCGGGCGGCGAACTGCACGACGGCGTCACTGAGCTCTTGCTGCTCGGCGGTCAGACCAACCGTCATCGAGTGATAACCTTCCCTTCACGAGACGAACCGTCTCGTCTTGTGGAAGACTACCGGCGCGATCCAAAATCTGTAAAGCCGGGCCCCAAAGGCCGGCCGCAGCACCTAGAGATTCGAGCAGCACGAACAAGGACCATGGAATGGCCACCGAACTCACGCCACGGCGCCGCAGCGAGAAATCGCGCACGGCGATCATGACCGCCACGCGTGAGTTGCTTATCGAGCGCGGATTCGACGGCTTGACCATTGAGGCTGTCGCCGCCCGGGCCGGCGTGGGAAAGCAGACCATTTATCGCTGGTGGCGCAGCCGCCCGGCGCTTGTCGCCGATGTCCTACTCGAAGATGCCGACAAGATCCTTGCGACGATGAATTACACCCACGATCTGGCCGCCGACCTAGTGGAATGGGTGGGCAAACTCGCCGCGAGTCTGACGACGGCACGCGGATCAGCGATGCTTCGCACCCTGACGGTCGCGAGCATGGAGCACGACGACACGGCGAACAGATTGCGCGACGGCTTCGGAATGCCGCTGCACGACAGCGTCCGCGCCCGACTGGTGGCCGACGGAGTCGACGAGACCACCGCGCAGTCCGCGGCCGATGCCATCGTGGGTGGGGTGGTCTACCCGATTTTGTCTGCCGGACAGGCATATTCGCGTCGGCGAGCCGAACTGACCACCCGGCTCATCGTTGCCGCACTGACTCGCTAGCCAATAGCGATCAGGGCCAGACCCTGGCGCACCCGGTCGGGTAACGAACCTCCGTTGGCTAGCCAGTCGTCCAGGGCGATCCGCACCGACGCCATGGCCAGCGCACCGATCAGGCGGGGGCGGGGATCCTGCTCGGTCAGCCCAGGCAAGCGCACTGCGATCAGCTCGGCAATCGCAGCTTCGTACCGCACGTAGATGCGTAGCGTCCAGGCATCCAGTGTTTCCGACGACCGCGTCAGGGTTGCCAATTCCCTTATCTGGTCTTCGATTTCGGCGAATCCGTCGCCGAGCGCGTGGAAGGCGGCGATCACCGCTTCGGTGGCGGTCAACTCCGGCGGCTGCGCTGCGACCGCCGCGGTGATCCGCTCCAGCCAAACTACGTTCACACCCTCGGCGACGGCATCTTCCTTCGAGTTGAAGTAGCGAAAGAATGTCGCCCGGCCGATCGCCGCAGCATCAGCGATGCGGTCGATCGTCGCGCTCGCCAATCCCACATCGGCCACCAGCCGCGCAGCGGCCGCGGCGATACGCTGCCGCGTCGCCGCGCGCTTCCGCTCCGAAAGAGATTCTCGCGAATCGCTGGATATTTGGTGAGACATAGTCTAATTATGAGACTATGACTCAAGCAGAGGCAAACAAGGCCCTGCCCGCGTGGCAGTTCTTTCAGCAGATGCTCAACGACGTCACGAAGATCGTGACCGAGGACGCCGAGTCCGAACGCGAACTCCTCGAGGGACTGCGGGTGATCGCTCGGGTGTCGTCGCTGTGTTCACAGATGGCCGTCGAGGCCGACCTTGCGCAACCCGTTTTCTTCGACATGTGCTCGCCGAACCGGATGATCGGTGGCCCCAATCCTGACGGCAACTACTACCTGGGGATGATCCGCGGTGATCGCCGCTACCGGATCACCGGCACCCGCGGCACCAGCGCCTACCTCGGCCTGCAGATTCTGGCCGGCACCGGGCTGACCCCGCGGCGGATGTCCGGGTACCTCAGCGATAAAGATCTGCAAGTGAATTCGGGCGATTTTGCCGTCGTGCTGTCTACCGATGAGCCCCCGGACGGCGCCGGCGGACAGTGGCTGCAGATTCCAGCGGACGCGTCGTCGATCGTCGTCCGCGAATACATCGGCGACCGCGCCTCCGAGGAACTGGCCACCCTGCAGATCGAGGCCCTGGACCCCGACCCGTTAGCTCCCGTGACAGATGCCGCCCTGGCAGACCAGTTCACCGCGATGGCCTGGTCGCTGATGAAGCTCGCCACCCTGCATCGCACGATCAAGCCCGAACTACTCACCAGTCCCAACACGCTGCTCACCGCCGAGGCCGCCGACCTGGGCGCAGCCGACACCACGCCGGACAACCTTTACATGATCGGGACGTACCGCCTCGAGCCGGATCAAGCTCTCGTGCTGGACATCGAACCGCCCGACACCAGGTACTGGAACGTCACGCTCGAGAGCATCTGGCACGAGTGCCTGGAGCCCCGCCGTCGGCACAGTTCGGTGACCAACCACGGAGTGCAGCCGGATTCGGACGGGCGGGTGCGCATCGCGATCTCGGCTGAGGACTTCGGATTCGGCCACTGGCTCGACACTGGTGGTCGCCATCGCGGCTTCATCGTGCTGCGCTGGCTGGACAACCCGAAAGCACCCGACGTCAAGGTGTCGGTGCGCCGGCGGGAGGTCCACGCATGACCACGCTGTCCGACAGGTTCGCCCCGGAGCAACTTATCGCTACCGCATGCGAGCAGTCCGGAAACGACGACTTCGGCGCGGACGGGTGGCAACACGGGCTGGAATTGGTTGCCGACGGGCTGGTCAACGAGGCGAGGCTGTCGGTCATCGGAGTCGAGATCGCCCATCTCGATCTGATCCGTGCGCTCAAGAACCGGCTCGACATCATCGCTTGGCGCAAGCAAAATCCCGACATCGCCACCAAGGGAATCAATGCACCGATCGTGATCGTCGGGCAGCCCCGCACCGGAACAACGATCCTCTACGACCTACTGGCCCAGGACCCCGATCTGCGGGCGCCGTTGACATGGGAAGTCGACGCGCCCTGTCCGGTACCGCAGCCCGAGACCTATCACGACGACCCGCGCATCGCGCTCACGCAGGCCAGCCTCGAGATGTCCGAGCAGATCATTCCCGGCTTTCTCAAGTTCCACCCGATGGGCGCGCTGGTCGGACAAGAATGCGTCCGGATCACCGCCAGTGAATTCACCAGCATGATCTTCTCGGTGCAGTACCGGCTGCCGAGCTACTACCGCTGGCTGCTGCATGACGCCGATCACGCCGGCGCCTACCGATTCCATCGAATTTTCCTACAGCACTTGCAGTCTGGCGTGCCAGGCCAGTGGCTGTTGAAATCGCCGGCACACCTGTGGCAGCTCGATGCACTCCTGACCGAGTACCCGGACGCTTTGATCGTGCAGACGCATCGCGACCCGCTCAACGTCATCTCCTCGATCGCTGCCCTCACCCACCATCTACGACGAATGGGCAGCGACGAGTCGGACATCGCCGAGTGCGCGACTCAGTCATATGAAGAGATCGTGGTCGGCTTGGAGCGTGAGATGGCGCAGCGCGACAGCGGCAAGGTTCCGACCGACCGCGTGATCGACGTGCTGTACTCCGACTTCGTCAACGACCCGTGGGCCACAATCGCCGGCGTCTATCAGAAGCTGGGGCGCCAACTTCGGCCCGATACCGAGCAGCGGATGCGGGATTTCCTGGCCGCCCATCCTGGCGACGGCGGGCGCGGACGCTACACCTGGTCGGACACCGGACTCAACGCCGATGAGGTACGGGAACGGGTGCGCCGCTACCAGGAGCGCTATGCGGTACCGACCGAACAATTGCGCTGACGGAACAAATCATCTAGAAATGAATTCGTTACATCTCCCACATGTGTGACGAAAGACATAGGATTCCAATTTGTGACGACTCCGTCCAATCCTTATCGCAACGAACGACGGCTTCTCTCGCATCAGCTGCAGATGCGAGGCCATGTCCTCCACCGCAGGCAGGCGCGGCGGCTGAGCCAGCGCTTCGCGGTCGTCGGCGTAGACATCCAGCCGACGCGCCTTCAGCAGCTGATCATCGGCTCACCGGTAGCGGACAAGGAATTGGTCGATGTCAATTTCGCCCTAATTGCCATGCAATACAATCGCGAGAAAAAAATCGCGAAAGGCGCGCGCTTAAAGCGCCGGTTCAATCATGCAATTATCTGCACTGGATTAATGCTGGTGGCGCTGAATTTCCTCTTCTGCGTTGCCTATCTTTTCTTTAGCCTGACCCAACACGCCTCCGGGATGTGAGGTCGACTCAGCCACTGCCTGCGCTATTGCACAGCTGCTGAACTGCGCTTTTGGGGTTGTGTAGGCGGTTCTGGGTCGTGACGCCAGCGTCGCAGCCCAGTGCCCGTCCCGACCTGCACTCGGATTGTTGACGGAATTGCCGATAGGTGATTGTTTGCTGAGAAATGTCATCGAATGCGTGCGGTGCGGCAGTCGCATGTGCTAAGCCGTGGCATTGCCGATTGCGATGGCGGCAAGAAATGCCGCAAACTTGAGCGCGACTCTATAAAGGCCAGTCCGGCCGCGAGGAATCAGCTGCCGCCGGAACCACCCGCCGGAGCCATCGACGCCACGACCATGCCGCGGAGCGATCGGCGCGCCTCACCCGCTGCCACCAACACACCCATCGAAGCGACCGTGCGCCGTCGGCTGATCGGCCGCACGCCGGCGGCGGACCGCGCCGAAGGTGGCCTGGGTCGATTCCCCCGCGACGGCGGAGCCGAAGGCTGGGCAGCGGTCACCTCCGCGGCAGCTCAACTCTTGACGGGCGAGTATGCCGCCGCGACGGGCGGAACCTGTGGTTTAGATCGGGAATTCATTTTCCGCAGCGCACCATATTTTAATCTTTTGTACACCGTCGGTTAAACGGCCGGCGCAATTCGCGCAGCCGCCCTTCGGCATGGCAACAATCCCCTACTTTGAATATTCGGCCCCTTCCGCGCCGATGGCATCGCGCGACAGCGCGCCTCACCAGCACTGGTGCACAACAGCTTTCACTGGCCGCCGAGCGCACCGGGGCCTCGGCGGCCAGTTCAAATCGAAGTCATACGAAAAACTATTGAGGACATCGATTTACGCCTCTTACAATCTTGAACATTGAGCGTCCGAGGCCTTAACCCGCTCCGACCGCGGCAAATCACCCCTATTAAGGCGGAAGCATGAAGATCAATGTATTTACCGCGGCAATTGCAATCGCTACCGCCCTGGTGCCTTTCGCAGCAGGCCCTGCCTGGGCCGAGGACTTAACGACCAACGGCGTCTACCTGTACCACGACGAAGACGGTGACACGGGAAAGTGGACCATCAGGACTACCTGCACGCCGGACTGCGTCGCCCACGTGACGACGTCATCAGGCCGGGGATTCGATGCCCAGCTCGTAGACGGCCGTTACACCAACACGCGAGAAATCCCGGAGGGTGTGACCTGTCCTGGTTATACCGCCGGGGACTATGGCCGTTGGATCCCTCCGAGCGTGCATCCGATCACCGTCTTTCAGTGGTGGGACCCGCAAACGCTCACCGGGGAGGTGGACTACATCGAACACTCTGCGCCATGCAACGTCTCTGACCACAACGACAGGTTCACACTCCACAAAATCGGCTAGTGCCGGTTCGCGAGTGAATGCTCCCCCGTCGTGTGGGGCTCCCACTTGTGCGCCTTTCATGAATCACCCGGGGCAGCCGCCCAATCTTCTCTCTTTCGCCGCTGCGATCGGCGGCAACGGCGGTCCCGGGGGTCTTCCCGGCGGGAAGGGCTCTCCCGGATCACCCGGACGGCCCGGTCCGGCACCGGCCATTGCGGCAAGTCAAGTAGAACTACGCAGGCATCTACCGTCACCTGTCGGCAATGCTGCTGGGATGACCACTGTGATGGGCTTTCCCAGCCCTGCTGACTTGGCCGCGCAAACTCCCGCTGACCGGGACCGCGCCATCGACGTCATTCGCATCACCGCCCTGATCGGAGTGGTGATCGGCCACACCGTGATGGCCATCAGCATCATCCGCGGTGGTGTGCTGATCTGGGACAACCTGCTCACCACCTCGACGGTGTTCCAGGCTCTGACCTGGATTTTTCAGATCATGCCGTTGTTCTTCTTCGCCGGTGCCGCGGCATGCCTGACCTCATGGCAGCCCGGCACTAACTGGGGAAATTGGCTACTGAAGCGCTGCACACGACTGTTCCGACCGGTGTTCTACTACTTCGCGTTCTGGGCAGTCACCCTGGCCGTGCTGTATCCGGTACTCCCCCAACATGTCTACGAACCGGTAGCCGGGATCAGCATCCAGCTGCTGTGGTTCCTGGGCGTGTACGTGTTCGTGTTGGCCGCGATGCCGGTCCTGTACCGAATCACCACCACCGCCCGCCTTGCCGCCGGGGTTGTCGTGGTCTACGCAATGGTTGCGGCCATCGACGCCATCCGGCTGCACTGGCCGGCGCTGACACCGATCGGGTATCTGAACATGGCGGCCTGGCTCATCCCCGGCATGTTCGGTGTCGCCTACCGACGACAACTGATCACCGGGCGTGCCGCGCTGGTCACGGCAGTCGGCCTACTGGCCGTCAACGTTGCTCTTCTGCAATGGGGGCCATACGAGTTGAGCCTGGTCGGCATCGAAGGTCAGCACCTGGCCAACATGAGCCCGCCGTCACTGCTGCTCGCCGGCCACGCGATCGTGCTGAGCGCATTGGCCATCGCGGTGGCGCCCGCGATCAACCGGTGGGCGCAGCGGCCGCGGGTGTGGTGGTTCACCGCGATCGGCAACTCGGGGGCGATGACTCTGTACCTGTGGCACATGCCGGCGCTGCTCGGCGTGCACGTGCTGTTCGACAGCTTCGGCCACCCGCGATTCCCGGGTCAGGCGGATTTCCTCGCGGTCACCTTCGAGCAGCTCTTCATCATGATCGGCGTGGTCGTCGTGCTGTTCGTTGCGCTGCGCCCCTTGGAAAACAATCCCCTGCCGGGTTGGGACGGTGTCCCGACGATCACGTCGGCGTGGCGTGGCACCGGTGTCGGCGTGCTGTTGTGCGTGGCCGGGGCGGCGATCCTGGCGGCAGTGAAGTGGGGACTCAAGGACGACGGGCTGGTCTGCGTCGCGGTCATGCTCACCGCATTGCTGGCCGCTCGCTTGCTGGCTTCTCGCTCGTCGGCCGCTCGCTCGCCGGCTTCGAAGCGGCTACCGCACGAACGCGCGGTAACCCGGGCGGACGCCGGCGATTCGCGCGGTGCGCTGACGGTCTAGAGCTGCGATGCCGCCGCGCCGGGCTCTTCGGAGTCTGGCGCGGCCAGCAGCATCTGAAGCGTCCGACGCAATTCGCTGAGGCGTTGCTCTCCCAGCACCTCCTCCCACTTCCTCTCCAAATCGACTGCGTTGGTACGCATTACCCGTAGCACCTGGCGCCCGCGTTCGCTGAGTTCGATGATTCGAGTGCGAGCGTCATCTGGGTTGGATGCGCGAGTCACATAACCGTGCCGCTCCAGCGCCGTGATCGCCTGGGCCACCGCCTGACGGCTGACCCCGAGCCGATCTGCCAGATCGGAAGCATGCAATCCTCCGGTGGCCAACGGAACCAGAGCTACCGCCTGGGCGGGGCGGATGCCATCGAATCCAGCGGCCGCGAACGCTGACCTCAATCGCGGGCCTCCGCTAGCCGCCAATAGTCGCACCAGTGCGGGCACGGTCGATTCCCACTGGCCATCTGCGAGTCGTCGCATGGCTGAAGAGCTTGCCACGTTCTGTGCTTTTGACAAGTTACTTGTCAATTTTCAGATCGGCTGCCACCATGGGTTGATGGCATCACGTTGCGCCCGGATCGTCGCCGTCCTCGCCCTTGTGGCGGTGTCGCTCTTGATGAGCGGATGTTTCGGCGGCGGTCACGCGGTGGGGTCACCAGATAGCCCAACAATCCCGGTCGGCCAGTCCTCACAAAACATCGAGTGGGCCGGTGCCAGCAGAACATTCAATCTTTATCGGCCGCAGGGACTCAGCGGTGCGGCGCCGCTGGTGGTGATGCTGCACGGCGGATATGGCGACGGAGCCCAGGCGGAACGCGCCTACTATTGGGACACCGAGGCCGATAAGGGCCACTTCCTGGTCGCCTTCCCCGACGGTCTCGGCCGGGCGTGGAACGCCGGATCGTGCTGCGGCAATCCATCGGCAACCAACCTCGATGACGTCGGGTTCATCACCGCGATGGTCGGCGCGATAGAGCAACAGACGCCGATTGATCCGGCTCGGGTGTATGTCACCGGCATGTCGAATGGAGCGATGATGTCGCTCCGACTGGCCTGCGAGACCGACATGTTCGCCGCAATCGCCCCCGTGGCGGGCACCACGATGACCGACTGCTCGCGGGCGCGTCCTACCTCGGTACTGCAGATCCACGGCACCGCCGACGCCAGCGTCCCGTATAACGGTGGGCCGGGTAAATCGTTGAAAGCCAACGGAACTCCACGTGTCGATGGGCCGCCGGTACCGATGGTGACGGCCGCGTGGCGGGCCATCGACGATTGCCCGGCGCCAACCTCGACCACTGCTGGGCAGGTGACCACCGAAACGGCCGGGTGCCCCGCTGGCCGCACGGTGGAACTAATCTCGGTGGCGGACGCCGGCCACCAGTGGCCCGGTGGTGTCCGCGGGCCGATGTTGGAACGACTCGGCCTCCCCGAGCCGTCGACGGCGCTCGACGCCACGGACACCATCTGGCAGTTCTTCAGCCAACACCAAAGATGAGCGGCGCCTAGGTCGTAACGGTCGTACTAGGAGTCAGCCTGCTCGGGTTGTTTGGTGGGCCACACCGCCATCCGGTCGATGAGCCGGTCGCGCAGCACGAATGTGTGAAACAGCACCGCGCAGACGTGCGCGGTGAAGGCCAGAAACAGCAGTAGCGCAAGGATTTCGTGACATTGCCGCAGCACCGCATAGAGATCGATACTGCGCGGTGCAATCGCCGGCAGCTGAAACGGGCCCAGCGAGACAATCGGGGTCCGCACCGCAGAGAGCATTGCCCAACCGACCAGGGGTTGGATCAGCAGCAATCCGTACAACAGATATTCCGACCACGAAGCGATACGGCGCTCGGCGGGCCCCATGGTGGCCAAGAACGGCGGCAGGTGGTGAGTGAGGCGATTCGCCAGGCGTATCACGGCGAAGATCAGGATCAGCACCCCCAGCGGACGATGAATGGCCAGCAGCAATGAGTACCAGCTCAGCGAAGCCACCATGGTCACGCCGATCAGTAGCTGCGCAATGACCATCGGAGCCATCAACCAGTGCAGGATTCGCGAGGGGACAGCGAAACGTGCTGTGGTGGTGATTGTTTCGGCCATCAGACGCGAACCTCGCTCGGCGACTTGGGTTCTCCGGCGCGGCGGGTGAACGAGCGTGCGTAAACTGCGGACCGGGCACGGGGAATGGGATCGTCCGACAGGGCTATTCCGTCCGGCAGCACCGTCGGGTCGAAGTTGATATCACGCGCATTGCCGGGCTCCTCGGTCTGCACCGCGGTGATGGTGACGGTGCCCGCGTCGATGGTGCGCCGCGCCGGTGGCCAGGGTTTTGTGGCGTCGTTGGTCGGATCACCGTTCTCACCGACGGTGAGGACCAGGCGCCACTGCAGCGGACGCTGCGCCACCGCGTGGGCGAGGTCGTCGAACAGGTAGTCCCTGCCCGGTGCGGGTGGCGAGGTGTCCGGTGCGCCCAGGGGAACCACCGACCAGCGCACCGGAACGGTGACGCCGGCTTCGTTGGTGAATCGAAAAGCGTTCAGACCGTTGAAGATACTGTTCGCGAACCCCGCACTCGGCGGTGACTGCTTGATGATCTTCATCGCCGCGGCGGTCTCAGGATGGCGTTCGAGAAACGCGGCCATCCGCTGCGGGTCGGGTTTTCCGGTGTCGGGTTGCGGCTTGGACGCGAGCAGACGCTCGTAGAAGCCCTCCGGTGTGCTGTCGGTGAAGACAGGAACATTGATCATCGCGGTGCGCCACTGTTGGCCGTCGGACGTCTGGAATATCAGCCCCAGGCCGCGGACCGTGTCCGGTTTGTCGGCTTGGTCGGGCAGACCACCCCCGAGCGAGAACCGACCGACAATCGGCACGGTGCCACGTCGGAATACCGAGGCCCGGCAGATCTTCGACCCCGACCCGCTGCTTGCGAAGGTCCCTGTCGCACTGAGTCCTTTGGCGTGATTGCGACGGAACCCATCGTGGTGGCCGTACACGTTCTCGAACCGATCGGTGAACCGTCCCGGGGTCAGCGCATCGGGTCGCAGCCAACCGCCGGCGTAAGCAAACCCGGTCACGTCCACCGCGGCGAAACCGGCCACCGCGCCCAGTCCCAGCAGCGCGCCCCTGCGCGTCAATGCGGAACGAAGCGGATTCTGTGCAGATTGCATTTCGGCGGAGTCGTCATTCTCATCGTTGCCGTGATCGCCGGTATCCGTGCCCACCATCTCGCTTCGTCCCCTCCTGGTCGGCTAATTCGTGCAGTCACAGTGTCGGTGTCCTGGGCACCATCCGCACTACGAGGTAGTGACGAACTCCGTTCAACGGACGATCGGAGTTGGTGTCGGCCCGCTGCGTCAGTCGGCGACCTGGCGGTGTTCGAACATGTCGGAAATGCCGCCCAACCCCAACCGCTCCCGGAAGGATTGCGCCGTATAGCCGACGGCAACCGCGTCGGTGCGGGCTCGTACGGTCGCCGAGCGCGGCATGTGGAACAGCACGCCCATCTCACCGAAGTAGTCGCCGGGACCGGCGATCTTGACCAATTCCTCACCACCGTCGGCTAATTCGCGCACGATCTCGAATTCGCCCTCGGACACCAGGTAAATCAGGTCGCCCATGGTGCACTGCTCGAACAGCACCTCGCCGGCCTTGCACCGCACCGTCTCCGGGGGACGGTTCGTCGACGCAACCGCAGGGGGCACCATCTCGATCACCCGATCGGCCATCGGCAGGATGCGGCTGTCGTGCGTCGCCACCACCACCACCCGATCTCCGTCGGCGAGGTCCCGAATCAGCCGCAGCACCTCTTCCACCTGTATGAAGTCGAGGTGCGCAGTCGGCTCATCGGCCAGAATCAGCGGCGGGTCCAGCGCGATCGCACGTGCGACCGCCACCCGCTGCTGTTGGCCACCGCTGAGGTCGCCCGGGCGGTGCTTCATCCGATCCCCAAGATTGACGCGCTCGAGCAATTCGATCGCACGCTTGCGCGATGCTCCGCGAGACATTCCGGCGCCGCGCAACGGAACCATGACGTTCTCCAGTGCCGTAAGGCTCGGCACCAGATTGAAGGCCTGGAAGACTATCCCGACCTTCTCCAGCCGATATCGCCCCATGTCCGCGCCCTGCAGCGTGGTGATGTCGAGGCCGTCGAACTTGATGGCCCCGGACTTCGGCCGCAGGATGCCGCCGAGGCACGACAGCAATGTGGTCTTCCCGCAACCACTGGGGCCCAACAGGATCAGCAGTGATCCGGCGGCTACGTCGAGGCTCAACCCGTTGATCGGCCGCAGCGCGTAGCCACCGCTCGAGTACTCGACCACAAGGTCCTGAATGCTCAGATCACCCATCGGTCAGGGACCCCCAAAGGCGAGTGCGGGATCGACCGAGACCGCCCGTCGCAGCCCTGCGACGCTGGCCAACAGGCCGATCGCGACTGCGATTCCCGGCAGCGCCAGATAGGCACCGGCGGGAATCACGACAAGCATCGGAAAGGCCGGCGCCAATAGCTGGGCCAGGATCACACCCAACACTGCCGCAAGCAACGCGACGACCAGCGCCTGGAGCGCGAGGCCCATCAGGATCGATTTCGTAGGGATCCCAATCGCTTTGAACACCGCGAAGTCGCGCAGTCGTTCGAGCGCCGACAGGTACACCACTGACCCGACGATCAGCACCGCCACGATCCACAGCAAAAAGGCCACGATCGTGATCGCATCGACCGCGACTTTCAACGGACGCATCAGATCGGTGACACCGACTGCCCGGTCGACGAGCTGATAGCCGGCGGGAACCTCCTTCGGGCTACCCGTGATGGCGATCGATGTCACCATCGGCTGCCCGTTGTACGACAGCTGCTGCAGCCCTTCGGTAGTCAGAAAGATGTTGGGCATCTTGGCCAGTGCGGTGGAGTCGGGCACGATGCCCACCACACGCAGGCTCCGCGAACCGACCTGCACGGTGTCGCCGACCAGGCGATGCAGGGTGCTCGACACCGCGACCTCGTCCGGTGTCGACGGCGCCCTGCCCTCCGAGACGCGAGGCATGCCGGGTCCGTGTTCGGGGGCGCCGAAGGCCGTCGAGTTTCGCGTCGCCGAACCTTCCCTGATTGCGGCCGCGGCGGTCGCCAGCGGGGCAGCGGCCTTGACACCCTGCTCGGCGGCTATGCGGGCCAGGTCGGTTGGCGCGAAGGGGGTGGAACCCAGAAACGGCCCGGCAGCGCCCGCCTTGACCACGAACGCGTCAACGTCCATGGAATCGACAGTTCGCTGCGCCTCGACCCGGAACCCGTTCGCGAGTCCGGTCAGCACGAGTGTCATCGCGAACACCAGACCCGTGCTGGCGATGGCGATGACCAGGCGACGCCTCCGCCATTGCATGTCACGCAATGCCGCGAACAGCATGCACTGACGCTACCGCCGCGAAACCCCGGTGAACAGGGCCTTTACCAACACTGTCAGCGCCACAGCGCCGAATTAATCGCTGTTGAGCTCGCGGTGTTCGATCAGGTCACGCATGCCACCCACGCCGAGACGCTCCCGGAACGCCTGGGCCGTATAGCCGACGACCTTTGCGTTGGTGCGGGCTCGTGCCGTCGCCGACCGCGGCATGTGGAACAGCACGCCCATTTCGCCGAAGTAGTCGCCAGGTCCGGCTACCTTGATCAGTTCCTCGCCGCCGTCGGCCAATTCGTGCACCAACTCGAATTCGCCTTCGTGCACGACGTAGATCAGCTCGCCCATCGTGCTCTGCTCGAACAGCACCTCGCCCTTTTTCAGCTCGAACGTTTCCGGTGCCCGGTTCGTGTCGGCGAAATCGGGTGTCAGCTCCACCACCCGGTCGGCCATCGGCAACATTCGGGCGTCGTGGGTCGCGACGACAACCACCCGGTCCCCGTCGGCGAGTTCACGGATCAGCCGCAGCACTTCCTCGACCTGAATGAAGTCGAGGTGGGCGGTCGGTTCGTCGGCGAGGATCAGCGGCGGGTCCAGTGCGATGGCCCGTGCGACGGCGACGCGCTGCTGCTGGCCACCGCTGAGGTCACCCGGACGATGCTTGATCCGCTCACCGAGGTTGACGCGCTCGAGCAATTCGGTGGCGCGCTTGCGCGACGCGGAGACAGACTTTCCGGCGGCGCGCAGCGGCAACATCACGTTCTCGAGAGCAGTGAGGCTTGGCACCAGGTTGAACGCCTGGAAGACGATCCCGACCTTGTCGCGCCGGTACTTGGCCAGGGCCGATCCCTCGAGCGATGTGATGTCGAGGTCGTCGAACTTGATTGCCCCGGACTTCGGTCGCAGGATGCCGCCGAGACACGACAGCAACGTCGTCTTCCCGCAGCCACTGGGTCCGAGCAGGATCACCAACGACCCTGCGGACACATCGAGGTTCAGCCCGTTGATCGGCCGCAGCGCATAGCCACCGCTGTAGTACTCGACGACGAGATTCTGAATGCTGAGATCACCCACTGCTTAGGGTCCTCCAAACGCCAGAGCTGGATCGATGGCAACCACACGCCGCAGGCCGGCGAGACTGGCCAGCAGACCTATCGCGATCGCGACCACCGGTAGTAATACATAGGCAAGCGTCGGCACCGAGACGACCATTGGGAATAACGGCGCCAACAGCTTGGAGAGAATCACGCCCACAACTGCCGCGAGCAGCGAGACGATCAGCGCCTGCAGCGCCAGTCCCGCCAGGATCGAACTGGTCCGCGTGCCGATTGCCTTGAATACGGCGAAGTCACGCACCCGCTCGAGGGCCGACAGATACACCACTGATCCGACGATCAATACCGCCACGACCCACAGCAGGATCGCGATGATCGTGATCGAGTTCACCGCGACCTTCAACGGCCGAATCAGGTCGTTGACGGCGCCGTTGCGGTCGTAGGTTCGGTAGCCGTCTGGCAAATTCCGGGCGCTGCCGGTGATGCCGATCGAGGTGACCATCGGCTGACCGTTGTAGGCCATCTGCTGCACGCCCTGGGTTGTCAGGAAGATATTCGGGATCTTCGCCAGGGCGGTGGAGTTCGGCACGATGCCGACGATCTTCAAGACGTGCGAACCGATCTGGATGGTGTCGCCGAGGTGGCGGCCCAGGACGCTAGACGCTGCGACCTCATCCGGCGTCGCCGGAGCCCGGCCCTCCGAGACCGGCGGCATGCCGGGTCCGTGCTCGGGGGCCCCGAACGCGGTGACGTTCCTCGTCGACGAGCCGTCCCTCATGATGGTGCCGACGCAGGCCAGCGGCGCCGCCGCCGTGACCCCGGCCTCGGCTCGCACCCGGGCCAGGTCGACATCGGGAAACGGCGTCGAGCCCATGAACGGTCCGGCCGCGCCGTCCTTGACCACGAATGCGTCGACCCCGAGCGAATCGACGGTCTGGCTGGCCTCGACGCGGAAGCCGTTCGCCAGCCCAGTGAGGACAAGGGTCATCCCGAAAATGATTCCGGTGCTCACGATGGCGATAACGAGGCGCCGTTTTCGCCATTGCATATCGCGCAGAGCAGCAAAGAGCATTCCCAGAACCTACCAACGCGCACAAGCCCCAGAGCGGATTTTGTCCAGGCGTTGGACGTCCGCGAGTTGGCCGCGGCAATCGGAAGGTCCCAGCCGACGCCTCATGGGACTGATTCGTCGACTGTTCGACCGGCACCTGTCAGGGCTTATGCGCGGGTGGCCTAGAATCGGCATCTGTTATCTGCCGCTGCGCTCCGTAGGTGGCGCAGGAAAATGGCGATGTTCGGCGGGTTGAATCCACAGCCCTGACTTGGCGTGGTTGTCTGAGAACTAGCATTGTCCCGCGAGGACGGATTTGAGATAGAGCATGGTCGATCAGCCCGGCGATCCAATCAATCGAGCGACTTTCGAGGTCGAGCAGAACGAGACGGATGGTGCCGTCGTGCTCGCTGTCGCTGGCGAGGTGGACATGCTCAGCGCCCCGCAGCTCGCTGAGGCGATACGCACGGCCGTTACCGCCAAGCCCGCGGCGCTCATCGTTGATCTCACCAAGGTGGAGTTCCTGGCCTCGGCCGGGCTGAGCGTTCTGGTCAACGGGCAGGCCGAGGTCGAGCCGCCCACCAAGTTCGCGGTGGTCGCAGACGGGCCGGCCACCAGCCGCCCGATCAAGCTGATGGGGATCGACAGCCTGCTCTCGCTGCACCGCACCCTGGACAGCGCGCTCAACTGGGTCAACGGTGCCTGAGCCGGAGCATGCCGGCGCGGGTTGGACCCGCTGACCAACGGCCTGCCATGACACCTTCTGACGATCGGTCCCGTTTCATCCGACGGCATGTCGCGGCAGATGCGTCCAACGCCACCCGTATCCGCGTGGAATTCCGAAACTGGCTTGACCGGCATTTCACGCTAGGTGCCGAACGGTTCAGTGACCTGGTGCTGGCCGTCAGCGAAGCTCTGGCCAACGTCGCCGAGTTCGCCTATACCGATGTTCCTGAGCGCACCGACATCCCTGACCACGGGACCATGGATGTCAGCGCCGCGTACGACGCCGACTCCGACACCCTCGCCGTGACGGTCAATGACCGCGGCCAGTGGCGGCAGCATCCGTCAGCTCTCGACTTGAGCCGAGGGCGCGGCATCCCGCTGATGCACGCGCTCGCCGACGAAGCGAACATCGAGGGCACACCGCACGGCACGCAGGTCACATTGACCTGGAATCGGCTGACCGCGGCCGGCTGAGTCGCGCCCGGGAACTCAACCCACCGCCCCGGACTCACACCCGGTGGCCTTTATTCATTGACTCGCGCCACTGGGGCGCATACGGTCGATACATACGCTACGCGTCGTAGCGTAATAACCACTCAGCCTTGGTTAGTTGCCCTTGGAGGCACCATGTTCGACCTGAAAATCATCGGTGGCACTGTTGTCGACGGCACGGGGGCCGAACGCTACCGCGCCGACCTCGGCATCAGGGACGGCAAGATCACCGACATAGTCCGCCGCGGCGATAACTCGCCCGGCCTCGACAGTGCCGAAGCCGCCGAGACCATCGACGCGACCGGGCACGTGGTGGCGCCCGGCTTCGTCGACATCCACACCCACTACGACGGGCAGGTGAGCTGGGACAGCTCACTGGAACCATCGAGCGGTCACGGGGTGACGACCGTGGTCACCGGCAACTGCGGCGTCGGCTTCGCCCCGGTGCGTCCCGGCACCGAAGACTGGCTGATCAGCTTGATGGAGGGCGTCGAAGACATCCCCGGTACCGCACTCACCGAGGGCATCACCTGGGGCTGGGAAACATATCCCGAGTACCTCGACGCCATCGGCAAGCAGCAGTACTCCATCGATGTCGGCAGTCAGGTCGCCCACGGCGCCATCCGCGCCTACGCGATGGGTGACCGCGGCGCCCGCAATGAGCCGGCCACCGCGGACGACATCAAGGCGATGGGCAGGTTGGTGACCGAGGCTGTCGAAGCCGGCGCGCTGGGGTTTTCGACGTCACGCACCATGGGCCACCGGGCGATGGACGGCGAGCCCGTGCCCGGCACCTTCGCCGCCGAGGACGAGCTCTTCGGTCTCGGACGTGCGATGGCAGCCGGCGGTCAGGCCGTCTTCGAACTGGCTCCGCAAGGCTCGGCGGGTGAGGACATCATCGCGCCGAAGAAGGAACTGGACTGGATGCGGCGACTGAGCGCCGAGATCGACCGGCCGGTGTCCTTCGCGCTCATCCAGGTGGACGCCGACCCGAAGCTGTGGCGCGAGATGCTGGACCTGTCCGCGGACGCGCACTCCGAAGGCGCGCGTTTGTACCCGCAGATCGCGGCCCGTCCATTCGGCATGATGATCGGCTTCCAAGGCCACCATGGCTTCAGTCACCGACCCACCTACCGGCGACTGAAAGCCGAATTCGGCCGCGGGGAGCTGGCGCAACGCCTGGCCGATCCCGCAGTGAAGGCCGCGATTCTTGCCGAGGACGACTTGCCCGTCGATAAGAGCCTGTTGTTCGACGGAATGTTCGCGTTAGTCCAGCACTCACTGCATCGTCTCTACGCGCTGGGTAATCCGCCGGACTACGAACCCGCACCGGACCGCACCGTCAAAGCGATCGCGCAAGCCCGCGGCGAGAGCCCCCTGTCGACGCTCTATGACCTGATGCTCGAGCGGGATGCAACCTCCATGCTGATGCTGCCGCTGTTCAACTACGCCGAGGGCAACCACGACGCCATCCGGGAGATGCTGTTGCACCCGGCCGGCGTGCTGGGTCTGTCTGACGGCGGCGCACACTGCGGAATGATCTGTGACGCTTCCTATCCCACCTTCCTCCTGACACACTGGGCCCGCGACCGTCAGCGCGGTGACAAGCTGTCGTTGGAATACGTGATCCGTAAGCAGTCCCGCGACACCGCGCACCTGTTCGGCCTCACCGACCGCGGCACCATCGAGCGGGGCAAGAAGGCCGACATCAACGTCATCGACATGAACGCTCTGACGCTGCACCCCGCGGCGATGGCGTGGGATCTGCCGGCCGGCGGAAACCGGATCTTGCAGAGCGCCAGCGGCTATGCGGCGACGGTGGTCAGCGGAGCCGTGACCCGTCGAAACGACGTCGACACCGGAGCGCGTCCAGGCCGTCTGGTGCGCGGAGCCCGTTAGGGTTTCGCGCGTGAACGTGATCGCGGGCAACCCCACCCGCACGCGTGACGAGGACGCGATCGGCACCCCGCCCGCATCGCCGACGCTGGTACCGGCCGAGCGCTACTACTCCCCTGCGTTCGCTGCACTGGAAGTCGAGCGGATGTGGCCGAAGGTGTGGCAGGTCGCATGCATGGTCGACCATGTCGCCGAGCCGGGCGACTACTTCGAATACCGTTGCGGCCCATACGGAATCCTGATCGTCCGTGATGACGACGGGATCTTGCACGCATTTCAGAATGCGTGCCGCCATCGCGGCAACTCGCTGTGTGCGGGATCGGGCTCGGGACTGCGCGAACTCAAGTGCGGCTACCACGGCTGGACCTGGGATCTTGCCGGTGCACTCAAGCGGGTGCCCAACCGCAAAGGCTTCGGTACGCTGCGCATGTCCGAATTCCCCTTGTTGCCAGCGAAAGTCGATACCTGGGGCGGGATGGTGTTCGTCAATCTCAACATCGGCGCGATGCCGTTGATCGAGTACCTGGACGCGATCCCCGAAGATATCGCCTGGTGCAAAATCGACGACTTCCGCTGCTACGCAACGCTTACCGTCGACGTCGAAGCCAACTGGAAGACAATCGCCGACGGCTACAGCGAGACTTATCACATTCAGACGCTGCACCCGGAATTGCTGCGCTGCGTAGACGACATCCATGCGCCACAACAGATCTGGGCTCACACCGGCAAATCCGATCAGCCATATGGCGTACAGAGCCCTCGCTTCGAGGGCGCGCTGAGTGACGAAGAGGTCTGGGAATCTTACGTTTACACCCAGGGTGCACTCATGGGCGCGGCCGAAGGCACACCATTTCCCAGCGATGAGCGGCAGCCGGGACAGACGGTTGCCGACCTGATTGCGGACCGTACCCGTGCCTTCGCGGCTAGCCGCGGGGTCGACCTGAGTTGGGCCGACAACGACCGGGTTACCCGACTGCATCAGTACAACGTGTTTCCGAATATGACGTTCCTGGCCAACGCCGACCATCTGACGATCATGACGTCGCGGCCCGGGCCGGATCCGGATCACGGTGAATTGACCATGTTCCTGATGACGCGGATGTCGCCGGGCTCAGCACGCAACAAGCCGACTGACATGCGGATGGCGGCCGGTGATGCCGAACCCGGAATCGTTCTCACCCAGGACATTCGGTTGCTCCCCGGCCTGCAACGCGGCCTGCATCAGCCTGGCCTCACCCACCTGACGCTGTCCAACGAGGAACGGCGTGTCATCAACATGCACCGCAACCTTGAGCGCTACCTCGACCTGCCGGAAACCGAACGGATGACCGGCGGCTGAGTTCCCGGCGCCTCAGCCGCGCCGTGCCGCCTCTTGGGCGAGTTGGACGCGCGACGCCAGACCCAGTTTTGCGTAGACGTGGGTGAGATGGGTCTCGACGGTACGCGGTGAGATGAAAAGCCTTGCAGCAATGTTTTTATTGCCCAAGCCATCACTGACAAGCCGGACCACATCGAGTTCGGCCGGAGTGAGCGAGGCCCAGCCGGTGGACGGGCGCTTGCGTTCGCCGCGGCCGCGTCGCGCGTAGGCGATCGCCTCGTCGGTGGACAGCGCGGCGCCCGCGGCGCATGCGACATCGAAATCATGCTGCCCCATGAATTCTCGAAGATTCGTGGATAAAGTTTCCCGGTCCGCGCGGTGCATCGCGTAGGGCACCTCCCCGGTGCGCTGCCGGATGGCGTTGGCGGCGCCGAATAGCCGGGCCGATTCCGGATAGCTCTCACTTACGACGCCAGTGCGAGCGAGGCAGTCGAGGATGTCGGGAACCCCGACCTGCACCTGCGTAACGGCCGCCAATTCCAGCGCGGCGTGCGCATCACGACCGGCCGATTCCAGGTCACCTGCGACGAGCGCCACGCGGGCATGGGTGGTCAGTGCCCACATCCGGTGGTAGCCCGCGGTCGCCGACACGGCTTGGTCGGCCCAGCCCCTCGCGGCCACGAGATCGCCTGTTGCAAGATCGATTTCGGCTCTGAACCGCAAGTTGTTCGAAGTGAACCCGACATCTGGTAGGCGACTGTAGACCTGCGCATGGGCGTCGTTCGCAGCGGTGACATCACCTGCGAAAAACCTTGCGGTAGCAAGCGAAAGATAGCCCAGATCTTCGAGGAGCCCACCGAGTTCGGCCCCGGTTTCGACGGCCGATTCGGACGAAGCCACCGCATCCACGGTCCGGCCCTGCCAACCCAGGACGAAGCTCTGTGTGAGCAGAGCGTTGAACCGGGCCAACGGATCGCCGGCGGCGTGGGCGCCGGCGATCAATTCAGACAGCTCAGCCTCGGCGCCCTTCAGGTCGCCGAACATCGCCAGTGACGCACCGATTCCCCACACGCGGCATAGACCTGCGGCGAATCGGTCACCAATCGCCTCGGCGAGCTCGCGGCCTTCTCGGCCGGCCGCATGCGCCGCCACTGCGTCGCCGGCCATGGTCGCGGTGTAAGCCTGAAAGGCCAACAACTGGCTCAGTCGCCACTTGTCACCCAAATCGCGAGCCAACTCGATAGCCTCGGCAAAGTACGTCGCGGCTTGCTCGGGCGCGAAGGCCGCCGTACCGCAGCATGCGGTCAGCGCACGCACCACCAGTGCAGGCTCTTTGAGTTGACGGGCGAGCACCAAAGATTCGTTGGCCTGTTCTCCGCGCTCCGGTACCCCCACCCAACCGTCGAGAAGTGCAGCGTCGGCCAGCGCGCGCGCCAACACCGCCGGCGCCACCTCACGGTCGATGCCGTCTGCATCGAGATCAATCTCGAGGTCAAGATCGGCCAGCGCCGTATCGATCCAACTCAACCCTTCGCGCAAACGGCCCCGAGTGAGCCATAGCGGCTGTAGCGACGACGCGATCTGCAGGGAAAGCTCAACGTCAAGGTTCTCTCGGCTCCACGAAAAAGCGGCACGCAGATTGTCGATCTCGATCTCGGTCTGCTCGACCAACTGCTGGTGTCCGGTTGCCGCGGGCACTTCGAGCAATCCCGCGATCCCGGCGTAGTGGTCGCGGTCGCGGGACCGCATTGCGTCCGCCTCACCAGACTCACCGAGCTTTTCCGACGCGTACTGACGCACGGTCTCCAATAGCCGGTATCGCGTTCGGCCGCCGGTGTTGTCGGCCACCACCAGCGATTTGTCCACGAGCAGCGTGAGCTGGTCCAACACCTGGAAGCGCTCCACCTCGGTAATTCCCGCGACGGCCCGCGCAGCGGCCAGATCGAACCCGCCCATGAAAACCGCGAGCCGTCTAAACAGCACCCGTTCGGCATCCGTCAACAGCGCATGCGACCAGTCCACCGACGCGCGAAGCGTCTGCTGGCGGCGCACCGCGATGCGACCTCCGCCGGTCAACAACCGAAAGCGGTCGTGCAGACTGCCGACGATCTCGTCCAACGTCAACGCACGGACCCGGGCCGCCGCCAACTCGATGGCCAGCGGCATGCCGTCGAGGCGGCGGCATATCTCTCTGATCGCGTCGACGTCATCGTCGGCGAAATGGAGATCAGATCGCGCCCGCCGCGCCCGGTCTACGAACAGCGAGACCGCGTCCCCATCCAGCGATAGAGACGGCACCCGCCAGGTCACTTCGCCGGGAACATCGATCGGCTCCCGACTGGTCGCCAGCAACGTTAATCCGGGGCAGGCCGTCAGCAACCTGGCGGTCAGCGAAGCAACAGCGTCGAGGAGGTGTTCGCAGTTGTCCAGCACCACCAGCATCTGGCGGTCTCCCACGGATCGGATCAGCGTGTCGGTTGTAGAGCGGCTCGGCTGATCCGCCAGGCCGAGGGCACCGGCCATCGCTATCGGCACCAGATCGAGATCGGCGATCGGCGCCAGGTCGACGTACCACGCACCGTCGGCGAAATCGGCTGCCAACTGCCCGGCGACCTGGATCGCCAGCCGGGTCTTGCCCACTCCGCCGGCGCCGGTCAAGGTGACCGGCCGGTCGTTCGCGAGGATCCCCCGCACGCCGTCAATCTCGGCACCGCGGCCGACAAAGCTGGTGAGCTGCACCGGCAAGTGTTCAGCAACAACATATTTCGACGTTCGTAACGGCGGAAAATCGTTCTTGATGTCCGGATGACAGAGCTGCACCACCCGCTCGGGACGTGCGATGCCGCGCAGTTCGTGTCTACCGTGGTCGGTCAGCCACGCATCGGCGGGAAGCGCGTCGACGACAATGTCCTCGGTGGTGCCCGACAACACCGTCTGGCCACCGTGGGCGAGATCGCGCAGCCGCGCCGTCCGGTTGATGGTCGGGCCGACGTAATTACCCTCGTCGCGCAACTGCACCTCGCCCGTGTGCAGGCCAATGCGCAACCGGATGGGCGCGAGCGGCGCCCGCTGCAACGCCAGGGCGAACTCGGCTGCCGTCGACGCGCGTGCGAACGCGACGACGAAGCTGTCGCCTTCACCCTGTTCGACCGGCCGCACCCCACCGGGGACAGCAAGCAGGTCGGCCAGCGTGCGATCCAAACGCGCGACGGCGGCAGTCATCTCCTCCGGCTGGGTCTCCCACAACCCAGTAGAGCCCTCGACATCGGCGAGCAACAGCGTCACGGTCCCGGTTGGTAGCTCGCCCACGCCCAACTCACTCCAGGTCAACGGCGGCATATCCGCACGTGGATCAGTTTCGGTCATGCTAGCCAGCATCCGGTGGCGGCGAGCTGCAAACATCGGGGAAATCCCGTAGACGGCGTGGCTCTGGCACGGGCGGGCTCGTTGACTCTGCGCCCAGGGCGGGGCCTTCTCGCACTTTGTCGCCCTAGCCGCAGAATCAAACGCTTCCACAATTTGCGAGCTATCCCCGATGGTCTGGCGCGGCCGAAACCCGATAGTCGATTTCGAACCGACCGAGGAGGACACCATGAGTGTGACGATTCACTGTCCCAGCATCTTCGAAGCCGGGCTGCCCGCGATCAACTACGCAGACGCTCAGCACCCCGACGAAGCCCACGCAATCATCGCCCGTACCCGCGCCCAATCGCCGATCGCCATCGGTCCGTATGGGCCCGAACTGCTGACCTATGATCTGGTGCACACCGCCCTGCGCGACCCGCGATTCCGGGTGCCACAGGGCATGTTCCTTGCGGCTCAAGGCATTACGTCCGGCCCGCTGTGGGAGCGCATCGCGACCAACATCCTCAGCCTCGACGGCGAACGGCACAACCGGTTGCGCCGGCTGGTGAACAAGGCATTCACCCCCAAGGCGACCATGAGGCTGCGCAGCACGATCGTCGACATCATCAACGGCTTGGTTGACAGCGTCAGCAAGCGCGGTCACTGCGACATTGCCACCGAGATAGCCCGCGAGTACCCGATCCCGGTGATCTGCGCGCTGCTCGGCGCGCCGGCCGAGGATTGGGAACTGTTCTCCAACTGGACTGATGACATCTTGGAAGCCTTCGGCTGGAACGCCGCGAACCAGACCCCGGCCATCCTGACCGCCTGGGAAGCTTTGGACACCTACCTCGACGACATGATCGCGCGCCGGCGCCGCGCCCTGACCGACGACCTGATCTCCGACCTGATCCGCGCCCATGACGACGGCGATCGACTCAGCGCCGACGACCTCCGCATGCTTGTTGCCGCGTTACTCCTGGGCGGCACCGATACCACCCGCCTGCAGTTGGCCGCATCGGCGCACGTCCTGTGCGATCACCCCGATCAGTGGGCGCTGCTGGGCCGGCGTCCCGAACTGGCGGCCAGCGCTGTCAACGAGCTGATCCGCCATTCGCCGATGACGTTCATTACCTTGCGCATCGCCGTCCAAGATGTCGAACTCGCGGGCGTCAGGATCCCCGCCGGCACCATCGTCGTCGTCAACACCGGCGCGGCCAACCGCGATCCCGCAGTTTGCGAGGATCCCGATCGTCTGGACATCAGTCGAGTAGGCGCCCCGCCGATTCAGACGTTCGGGGGCGGTACGCACTACTGCCTCGGAGCAAACCTCGCCCGCCTCGAGTTGGCCGAAGCGCTGGCGGTCATCACCCGGCGTCTGCCCAACGCCCGCCGCACCGGGCCGGCCCCGTGGCGGCCGGTAAACGCGTTGGGCGGACCCGTCACGCTGCCTATCCATTTCGACGTCACACCCTGACACGAGGGCCGCACCCGGTATCGTGCCGTTCTAACCATCCGGTGCTGTCCAACGAGGAGCGGCGCGTGCTCAAGTCACACCCCCAATGACGGAGGTCGGTTCGCTTTCATTCGCGGGTCTCAGCGATATCGGCCGACTGCGCGGCACTAACCAGGACCGCTGGGGTGCCGATCCCGACCAGTCCCTGTTCATCGTCGCCGACGGGGTGGCCTGTAGCAACGACGGCGCACTGGCCGCCGCCCTGGTGGTCGAGTTGTTGCCGGCCTATGTGACCCGGCACGTGACGGCTCTCGACGCTGACGACGCCGCCGAGGCGCTGGGACGCGCGCTCATCGAATATTGCGGCGACTTCCGCCTCTACGCCAACACCGATCCTCGTGCCGCCGGTTCCAACACCACCGTGGTCGCGGTCGTCGTCGCGGAGTCGCGTGCCTTGATCACCCACCTGGGCGACAGCCGCGCCTACCTGTTCCGCGAACAGCAACTGGACCAAGTGACCCGCGATCACAGCCTGATCCAGGAACTGATCGACGCGGGTGAGGTCGCTATCGAAGATGCCGGCCGGCACCCGGCCCGGGCCACGCTGACCCGGCACGTCGCGATGTATCCACGCGCGCTGCCCGATAGCGCCGCGGTCGCGCTGTTGCCAGGTGACCGGATTCTGCTGTCCAGCGATGGATTGCACGGCGTCGTCGAAGATGCCACCCTGGCCCAAATCCTGGATTCGCATCCCGACCCCGACGACGCCTGCGCGGCGTTGATCGAAGCCGCCCTGCAAGCGGGTGGTCCCGACAACGTCACCGCGATAGTCATCAACATCGCCATAGACACGTAATAATGCGCCGCTGCAACCCATTTCGGGCCATTCACTACAGTTCCCACGAGCAAGAGATCGGGGTAGGGCATGACCAGGTCCGTCGAAGACGATTCGACGAGCTTCACTGAATCCGCTGACGTCGTAGTAGTCGGCTTCGGCGCGGCGGGTGCCTGCGCCGCCATTACCGCCCGCGAACTGGGCGCTGAAGTGGTCGCATTGGATCGCGCCAACGGCGGTGGTTCGACCGCAGTCTCCGGCGGGATCATCTACGCCGGTGGCGGTACGTCGGTTCAGCGGCAGGCCGGCGTGCAGGACAGCTACGAGCAGATGCTGACCTATCTTCGCCTTGAAGTCGGCGACGCCGTCAGCGAGCAGACGCTGGAATCGTTCGTGACCGGCAGTCCCGAAATGATCAGTTGGCTAAGCGATTACGGAGTTCCGTTCGACTCCACCCTGTGTCCCTACAAGACGTCGTATCCGAACAATCAGTACTACCTGTATCACTCGGGTAGCGAAAACGCCGGCGCCTTCCGTCGCCACACGCCACCCGTGCAGCGCGGGCACCGGGTGAAGGGGAAAGGCGTGTCCGGCAAGCAGTTATACGCGCCATTGGCCGAATCTGCTCTGCAACTTGGGGTTACGCTGCATCCACACACCACGGTGACCAAGCTCGTGCAAGATTCCGCCGGCCGCGTGACCGGTGTGGAAGCGACGACGATGCACTACGCACCGGCCAAAGTGCGTGATTTGTATTCGAAGCTGGCGGCGCTGTCTACCAAGCCCGGCATCTACTACCCGCCGCTGCGCAGCTTGATGGAACGGCGGCTGCGAAGGCTCGAGCGACGCCACGCGCGCCCAGTGCGCATTGAGGCACGACGAGGCGTAATCGTCTGCGCCGGAGGCTATATGGCCAATAAGGAATGGATCCAGCGGTTTGCGCCGCAGTACACCGGCGGTTTACAGCTCGGTACCAGCGGCGACGACGGCAGCGGCATCGCGCTGGCGCAGAGCGTCGGCGCGGTCACCGAACGGATGGACAACGTCTCCGCCTGGCGCTTCATCACGCCACCGAGCGCATTCATCAGCGCGATCATCGTCGACGAGCACGGGCTGCGCATTATCGACGAAAGCCGCTACGGCGCCGCAGTCGGACATGCCATGGTGCGGGAACACGACGGCAAGGGCTGGATTCTCGCCGACGCGGCATTGATGAAAGAAGCTCGGCGGCAAATGATCAGGCAGCCGTTGTGGTTTCAGCGCGCCCAGTCCGCGGCGCTGATGTTCCTCGAGTCGGTCAAGGGCGTGTCGGTGCGCGACGTCGCTCATCGGGCCGGCATTGACCCGGACGGACTGCAAGCCACCGTCGAGGCGCACAACAATGCCATCGATGCCGGCATCGAAGACCCCGCGGGAAAGCCGACGGATTTTGTGCGCAAGATTGGCCAGCCGCCGTACACGCTGCTGAATATTTCGATCCGGCCGAACCTGTTTAATCCCACGCCCATGCTCACGCTGGGCGGTATTCGCGTCGACGAAGGCACCGGCGCCGTGCTCGACGAATCCGGCATGCCGATACCTGGCTTGTTCAGCGCGGGACGCACCGCCACCGGAATCTGTTCCAATTCCTACGTCAGCGGACTCTCGCTGGCCGACTGTGTGTATGCCGGTCGCCGTGCCGGCAGGTCCGCGGCGAATCAGTCCGTCTGAGGCATTTTTGGGATTGGTAGCGCGGCACACGTCCTGTACTTGCGGGTAGCTCCACTCACCCGACAGGACACCTATGAAGATCGCCAGCATGACGCTGCTCGCAGCGTCGCTCACTGCGGCACCGATCGCCTTTGCGACGACCGCGCAGGCCGAAACCGACTACCAGATGTTCCAATCGCCGTCGGGCAACATCCACTGTCACATCGACAGCACGCGACCCGAACCGATCGCGATGTGCCAGATCCGTGGCTACACCTATCAGAGGCCGCCGGCGTCGGTCGCGGCGTGCCCACGTGGATCGGAGCCGGGAAGCACGTTCCGGCTCAATCAAGGACAACCGGCCCAATTCGCCTGTGATTACGCCAATCTCGACTCCGGCTATTCGGGCAGCTGGCCGACACTTGACTACGGCCAGACACTTTCCGCCGGAGCGATTTCGTGTGTCAGCGAGCCCGCGGACATCACCTGTACCGACAGCAGCAACGGTCACTTTTTCCGGGTGTCCCGCGAGGCGTACCAGCTCGGTTGAGCTTCGGGCTCAACGTGTTTGGGACGACCGCCGAATCACCAGCTCGACAGCGGCGGCTACCAGGTCTGGTTGTTGCATTTGAATGAAATGGTCGCTGCCGGTCGCCAGGAGGTGCGGTGTCTCCGGCCGCAGCGCAATCAGTGCGGACGCCGCGTCGCGCCACACCTGTTCCAATTTGGCGCTCTTCTCGGCAGGGAGGTCCGCGGGAACCGTGAACGGTTCCGTCCTGGTCAACACCACGGTGGGCACCGGCGGGAAAGCCGGCGCCTCGGCGACCTGCTCGACACTGCGGTCGATGTCGACCAGTTCGAACGACGGCGAATTGGCGAACCGCGGCGGTGGTCCGTCCAGCGCCTGCCGGTAGGCCGGCCAGTCCGATCCCAGCAGGGCGGGTATTTCGGCTCCGAAGGCGTCGACGAAAACCAACCCCCGCACCTGCTCGGGATGGGTCTGGGCGAAAAGGCGGATGAACAACCCGCCCAACGAATGTCCCGCCAGAACGAACGGACCGGGCAGGTGCGCGGCGTCGAGCAGCGCGTGCAGGTCGCTGACGACGTCACCGGCGCTACGCGGCATCGCCACCGGTGAACTGCGGTCGGAGATGGACGGCGGGTCGGAGTAGCGCAGCGTCCCGGGCCTGTCATAGGCGCAGACGCGATGCTCATCGGCCAGAGCGCTCAGCAGGGCTGGCCCTACCGCCGGAGCGACCGCGACCGCTTTACTCCACGCGTCGGCCGCATTGTGATAGCCCGACTCCAAAATGACCGTGGGGGATCCGCGACCGCGACATTCGAGGTAGAGGTGACGTCCGTTGCCGATCTCGACCGGACCGGAGAAGTCGCCGCCCGAACCCGCGGCCGACGCGAGATGGCTGCCCGGCGGTTCGGTGCCGCAGCCCGCCAACCCCAAGACCAGTGCCCCTGCCAACAGGACCAGCCGAAAACGAGGGAACTTCTGCCGCGGCCGCATCGGGCCATTGTGTCGTTAGACGTACCGGCCGACGTCACCCGCCACCACGACGCGGGGCCATCCGCACCGCGGCCGCGACCGCGACCGGGGCCTCGGATTGCGGAAAGTGGCCGACGCCAGGGAGTTCGGTCACTTCCGCCGTCGGCAGCATGGAGATCGCTTCCTGCAGTACGTGACGCCCCGACACCGGGTCATCCAGTCCCCATACGAGGTGCAGCGGACCGTTCCAGTCGGACAGGGCCTTTTCCCACCGCCGATGGTGCTCGGCGCGTTCGGCGTTGTAGCGAATATGCAGATGCGCCAGCTTGTGGCCGTCGTGTCGGGAGACCCCGAACCAAAGATTGTCGAATTCGTCGTCGGGGATCGGTGATCCGCGCACCGCGTCCAGTGCGGTGCGGAATCGCTTCGCACCGACCAGACCGGCGATGACCTTGCCGATGCCAGGAAGGATCAGCAGCTTTTGCAGACGAGTCGGACGGTAGGCGCTGTAGACGATCCCGCTGTTCAACACGACCAGGCTGGAGATGCTGAACCCGAGCCTCCCGGCCAGCGAGCGGTCGATGAGTTCCTGACCGACGATGCCGCCATAGTCATGGATGACCAACCGCACCGAGTCCAGGGACAGGTGCGCCGCCAAATCCTCGATCATGTCCGCTGATTCGGCGACCGAGTAGGAGTACGGATTCGGCTTGTCGGAGGCACCGTAGCCGAGGAAGTCCACGGTGATTACCTGGTGATCGGCAGCGAGGTCGTCGGCGACTTCAGCGTAGTCGTATGACCAGGTGGGAAATCCGTGCAGCATCAGCACCGTTGGTCCGCTACCGCGACGACGAAAGGCAATGCGGTGACCCCGACGGCTGGTCAGGGTCTCGCACTGGCCAATCCATTCCTTTGCTCCAAGCGCGTCACTCATCACACCATGGTGCAACCGCGCGACACGCATTTCTATGCCGACGTCAGCCGACGGGAAAGACCACTCCGGTCAGTTCCTCGGACACCGTCCACAGCTTCTGCTGCAGCGCCGCGTCGTGTGACTGGTCGCTGGAGGCAACAACTTTCGGATAGCCCCGGGTTTCCTGGAATCCGTCGGGCCCGAAGTACTGCCCACCAAGGACGCCGGGGTCGGTGGCGGCGCGCAGCGTCGGCAGTGCACCCAGGTCGGCCTCTTGGAAGAGCGGCTCGATCAATGGCGTCGCCGCGACGAGCAGTCGGGGCATGTTGCGGGTCAACTCGGTTTTCGAGCCGCCGGGGTGTGCCGCGACAGCGACGGTAGTCCCGTGCGAGGCGAGGCGCCGCTGAAGTTCGTACGTGAACAGCAGATTGGCGAGCTTCGATTGCCCGTACGCGCCGACCCGGCCATAGCTGCGTTCCCATTGCAGATCGTCGAAATGAATTGCGGCACGAATCCGGTGGCCGAGGCTACTGACCGTGACTACCCGCGAGCCCTCGACCGGCAATAGTCGATCCAGCAACAGTCCGGTCAACGCGAAGTGGCCCAAATGGTTGGTGCCGAACTGCATTTCGAAGCCGTCCTGGGTCTTCGACTTGGGCGTGTACATGACGCCGGCGTTGTTGATCAGCAGATCGATCCGGTCGTGGTCGGAGCGCAGCTGGGCCGCGGCGGCCCGAACCGACTCCAGCGACGTCAGGTCGAGTTCTTGCAGCGTCACGTCGGCGCCGGGTGTAACTGAGCCGATACGCGCCGCGGCCTCCTTGCCCTTCTCCAGGTTGCGCACGGCGAGCACCACATGTGCGCCGTGGTCGGCGAGTGCGGCGGCGGTCTCGTACCCGAGGCCGGTGTTCGCACCGGTGATGACCACGACCCGGCCGGACTGGTCGGGGATGTTGGCTGCGGTCCATTTCGTCATGAGGGGCTCCTCGCTATGATTTACTAAACGGGGCGAGCGCTCCGCTTGCTTAGCACTATACGGAACGCGCGCCCCGTTTTGTCAACCGTGGATCGCGGATCAGCCGTTTCTGCTGCTCAGGAGGTGCGACGTGACTGCTACAGATCGGCCGGTGCGTGCCGACGCGGCCCGCAACCGGGCTCGCGTGCTCGAGGTCGCCTATCAGACGTTCGCGGCCGACGGCCTGTCAGTGCCGATCGACGAGATCGCCCGCCGCGCCGGGGTCGGTGCCGGAACCGTCTACCGGCACTTCCCGACCAAGGAGTCCCTGTTCCAGGCGGTGATCGCTGACCGAATGCGGCACATCATCGATGACGGACGGGCGCTGCTGGAATCCGAACTACCCGGCGAAGCGTTCTACACGTTCATGCGGACCATGGTGTTGCAGTGGGGTGCCGCCGATCGGGGACTGGTCGAGGCCCTGTCCGGTGCCGGTATCGACGTCAACAGCGCGGCGCCGGAAGCCGAATCGGAGTTTTTGAGCCTGCTCGGCGAGTTGTTGCGCGCCGCCCAGCAGGCGGGGACCGCTCGGCACGACGTCACTGTCCCCGAAGTGAAGACCTTGCTGGTCGGGTGTCAAGCGATGCAGGGTTACAACGCGGAACTGGCTGACCGGGTGACAGGGTTGGCCCTCGACGGAATTCGGAGCAAGTGAGTGCGCGCATGTTGACACAACTCGGGATCACGCTGCCCGTGCTGGCCGCACCGATGGCCGGCGGCCCCACCTCACCGGCGATGGCGATAGCCGCCACCCGGGCCGGCAGCCTCGGCATGCTGGCAGCAGGCTACAAAACCACCCAAGCCGTCGAGGAGCAGATCCGACAGTTGCGTGCCGAGTCAATTCCTTTCGGCGTCAACGTCTTTGCCCCCAACCCATTACCGGTGGCCCCTGAGGACTATCACCGCTACGCGGCCATCATCCAGCGCGACGCCGAGCGATTCGGCCTGACACTTCCTGCCGAGCCGATCGAAGATACCGACGCGTTCGACGACAAGATCCGACTGCTGATCGACGACCCGGTCCCACTGGTGAGTTTCACCTTCGGCATCCCACCCCAGCAGGTCATCACCGCCCTGCGGAAAGCGGGGACCGTCGTCGTTCAGACGGTCACCACCGCGGCAGAGGCGCTCACCGCGCGTGACGCCGGCGCCGATGTTCTGGCGGTGCAGGCGTACACCGCGGGCGGTCATTCCGGCACCCTGCACCCCGCCACGCCCCTGACGCCGACGCCGCTCCCCGACCTGGTCAGAGAAATCACTGCGGCCGTCGACCTTCCCGTCATCGCCGCCGGCGGCCTGGCCACCCCGCAGGCGGTGGCCGAGGTGATCCGCGCGGGCGCGGTAGCCGCGATGGTCGGCACAGTGTTGCTGCGCGCAACAGAAAGCGGCGCATCGGCCACTCACCAGGCCGCGCTGGTCGACCCGGCCCGGACCGAAACGGTGATCACCCGCGCATTCACCGGCCGGCCCGCACGCGGACTACGCAACGCGTTCATCGACGCTCACGAGGCCGGCGCGCCGTTGGGTTATCCGGCGATTCACTACCTGACCAGCCCGTTGCGCAAGGCCGCCGCCGCAGCGGGTCAGCCTGACTTCGTGCACCTCTGGGCCGGGACTGGCTACCGACACGCAACCGCGGAGCCCACCGCCGAGATTCTGCAGCGCCTTGCCGGCGATCTGTGACCCCGGACATCCGCCCAGGCGACGAAGCCGGGATACTGGTGACCGCGGTTACAAAGCAGAGCACTTTCCAGACTGACCGACAGTGACGCCGGGGAGAAAACGCATGAGCGCCGACCAGCCGACCATCATCTACACGCTGACCGACGAGGCGCCCTTGCTGGCGACCTACGCCTTCCTACCGATAGTGCGCGCCTTCGCCGAACCGGCGGGCCTCAACATCAAGACCAGTGATATTTCGGTGGCCGCCCGCATCCTCGCGGAGTTCCCCGAAGAGCTCACCGAAGAGCAGCGCGTGCCCGACAACCTTCGCGAGCTGGGCAAGCTGACGCAGGACCCCGACACCAATATCATCAAGCTGCCGAACATCAGCGCATCGGTGCCGCAATTGGTGCAAGCCATCAAGGAACTGCAGGGCAAGGGCTTCAAGATTCCCGATTACCCGCAGAACCCGAAGACCGACGAAGACAAGAAGGTTCGCGACCGCTACGCGAGATGCCTTGGCAGCGCCGTGAATCCGGTACTGCGAGAAGGTAACTCGGATCGTCGTGCACCCAAGGCGGTCAAGGAGTACGCGCGCAAGCACCCGCACAGCATGGGTGAGTGGTCGATGGCATCGCGCACCCACGCGGCGACCATGAAGGGCGGCGACTTCTATCACGGTGAGAAGTCCTTGACGCTGGACCGAGACCGCAAAGTGAAGATGGTGCTCGAGACCAAGAGCGGCGAGACGCTCGTGCTCAAGCCGGAGGTAGCGCTGCAGGACGGCGACATCATCGACAGCATGTTCATGAGCAAGAAAGCCTTGTGCGACTTCTATGAAGAGCAGATCCAGGACGCGTACAAGACCGGCGTGATGTTCTCCCTGCACGTCAAGGCGACGATGATGAAGGTTTCGCACCCGATCGTCTTCGGCCATGCGGTGAAGGTCTTCTACCGGGACGCCTTCGCCAAGCACCAAGAAGTGTTCGACGAGCTGGGTGTCAACGTCAACAACGGGATCGCCGATCTCTACGACAAGATCGAGTCGCTGCCCGCCTCGCAACACGACGAGATCATCCGGGATCTGCATGCCTGCCACGAGCATCGCCCCGAGTTGGCAATGGTCGATTCGGCAAGGGGTATCACCAACTTCCACTCACCCAGCGACGTGATCGTGGACGCCTCGATGCCCGCGATGATTCGCGCCGGCGGCAAGATGTACGGCGCCGATGGACGGCAGAAGGACACCAAGGCCGTGATGCCGGAGTCCACCTTCTCCCGCATCTACCAGGAACTGATCAACTTCTGTAAGACCAACGGCGCGTTCGACCCGACGACGATGGGCACCGTGCCGAACGTGGGCCTGATGGCGCAGAAGGCCGAAGAGTACGGCTCGCACGACAAGACCTTCGAGATCTCTGAGGATGGCGTCGCCAACATCGTCGACATCGACTCCGGCGAAGTTCTGCTGACGCAGAACGTCGAAGCCGGCGATATCTGGCGCATGCCCATCGTCAAGGACGAACCGATCCGGGACTGGGTCAAGCTCGCCGTCACACGCGCGCGGAACTCCGGTATGCCGGTGGTCTTCTGGCTGGATCCGTACCGGCCGCACGAGAACGAACTGATCAAGAAGGTCAAGACCTACCTCAAGGATCACGACACCGAGGGCCTCGACATTTCGCTGTTTTCGCAGGTCCGCGCGATGCGGTACACGCTGGAGCGGCTGATTCGCGGGTTGGACACCATCGCCGCCACCGGCAACATCCTGCGCGACTATCTGACTGACCTGTTCCCGATCCTGGAACTGGGCACCAGTGCCAAGATGCTGTCGATCGTGCCGCTGATGGCCGGCGGCGGCATGTACGAGACCGGCGCCGGTGGTTCGGCGCCCAAGCACGTCCATCAGTTGGTACAGGAGAATCACCTGCGCTGGGATTCCCTCGGCGAATTTCTCGCGCTGGGCGCCTGTTTCGAGGATGTCGGCATCAAGACCGACAACCAGCGGGCGAAGTTGTTGGGAACCACGCTGGATTCCGCGATCGGCAAGCTGCTGGACAACAACAAGAGCCCGTCCCGTAAGACCGGCGAGCTGGACAACCGGGGCAGCCAGTTCTACCTCGCCCTGTACTGGGCGCAGGAGCTCGCCGCTCAGGACGACGACGAAGAACTGAAGAAGCACTTCGCCAAGCTCGCCGACACCTTGGGCAAGAACGAAGACAAGATCGTCAGCGAACTGAACGAGGCGCAGGGAGATGAGGCCGACATCGGCGGCTACTACTACCCTGACCCGGACAAGACCACCGCGGTCATGCGGCCGAGCAAGACGCTCAACGAAGCCATCACCGGCGACAAGAGCGCGGCGGACCCGCGGGCCTGAACGGCACTCGAAGGGACTAGTCCGGGATGCCGGCACCCGCCAAGGCGGGCACGGTGTCTTCACGGTGCAGCAATGAAGCCGCACCGATCTTGAACTGGTGGAACTTGTCCAGGATGGTCTGGCCTTCGGGCGTGTGACCCCAGAGGCTGATGCCTTGGTATGTGGTTGGCTCCCAGGTGGTTTCGTCGACGACAATCGGGTTCCAGCCGACCTCCCACTCGAATCCCGATGGGGTCATGGCGTAGAAGGACAGCTCCTTGTCATTGGTGTGCTGGCCGACTCCTAGTGCCATGTCGAAGCCCAATGCCTTGACCCGCTGGTAGGCGGCCGTCATGTCGTCGAGGTCGGCGACCTGAATGTTGCAGTGCTGCACACGGGTACGAATCGGGTTGAGCGGCAACCGGTTAGCCGCTGCGACAGCGATCGAATGGTGACGCTCGTTGACCCGCAGAAACCGGATCTTGAACTTGACGCCGCTGATTGTTTCGTCGATGAAGTCGGTCAGTCGAGCGTCGAAAACGGTGTTGTAGTAGCTGCGTACTTGGTGCGGTTTCTTGCTGGTGAGCGCGACATGACCCAAACCGGATGCGCCGGTGACGAACTCGCGGGCGATCATGTCGAGTGCGGTGTCAGCGGTTTTGGCCCGGGTGAAGATCTCCTGGGCCAAACCGTTGGGCCCGGGAAAGCGCACCAACCGCTCCACGCCGCGGAGCGCGGCTTCCTCCGGAGTGCCCTCGACGACGGGCACGCCGTGCCTGGTAACCCGGGACAGAATTTCGTCAAAGGTGTTGTGGTCGTCCAGTTCCCAGCCGATTGCGGTGACATCTTCGGCGGGGCCGCGTTGCAGCAGGAAGCGACACTGGTAGTCGTCGAGCCGGAAGCGCGTCACGCCGGGCAGCGCCTCGTCGAGGTGCATGCCGATGGCGTCACGACCGAAGCGCTGCCAATCGGCGAACTTGTTCGTTTCGATGACGAGGTAGCCGAGGTGGGCCCGGCCGAAAACGCTAGGCATGGGCCAGCCTCGAATCCGCCTGCAGGAACTCGGAAACGAGGTCGTTGAATAAGTCCGCGCGTTCCCATTGCATCCAGTGGCCGGTGTGGGACGTCATCACCAGTTCGGCGTTGGGCATCGCGTTGAGTAGCATCGGCCCGCCCGAAGGCTTGTTCACCTTATCGTCGCGCCCCCAGAGCACCAGCGTGGGCGTCCTCAGGTTCTTCAACCGCGAATCGCGAGTCAGGTCCATCCGCCACAGAGTGCGCAGGGCGAGCGGTCCGGACGGCCGGCGCAACGGCGGGTTGGCGACCACGTCGGGATCTATCGACGCCTGGTACCGCAGGTCGATCAGTTCCTCGGGCACCGCATCACCGTCGTGAACGAGGTAGCTGCGGATGAAGGTGGCGAGCTTGTCGCGGCTGGGACCGTCGCCGCCGTAGTAGGACAGCAGGCTGTTGAGGCCGGCGGTGGGCAGACCTCGCGTGGTGCCGATGCCGCCGGGACCCATCAGCACCAGCTTGCCGACCCGATCGGGCGTGTCCAGGGCCAACCGCAGCGCGGCCGCGCCGCCGTAGGAATTGCCGATCAGATGCGCGGTGTCGATGCCGAGTTCGTCGAGCAGACCACGCATCGAGTCGGCCAGGTGGCCGAACGGATCGGCCTGCTCCACGGATTTGGTGGATCGGCCATATCCAGGCATGTCAGGCACGATCACCCGGAACCGACCGGACAGTGCGTCGATGTTGCGCGAGTAGTTCGACACACCGGAGGCACCCGGTCCGCCGCCATGGAGCAACACGACGGCCGGGCCGGTGCCTGCTTCGGCGAAGAAGATCGGCTTTCCGTCGACGGCGACGGTTGTTTCAGTGAGTTGGGCGGTGGTCATGCGGGAACTCCGTTCGAGCTCGATGTGACGGGGAGGTCGGCCGCGGCGATCGCAAGCGCGGCTGAAGGCCGGGCGCAGCGGGTCGCCGCCATCGGGCTACAGTCCAGTCCATCCGGCGGCGGCGCCAGTACGCCGGCGGAATCGGTTGCGGTGTAGATGAATCCGTCCGGCCGGACGATCACAGCGCTGACCTTCCTGTCTCGGAGCCAGGCGGTCAACGTGGTGTCGCGCACCGGGATCGTTGTGATGCCCCGCTGCGTCCAAGCTTGCGAACCGGTGGGCAATGCCCCTTTGTGCAGTAGCGTCCACCGGCCCGCCATGACGTCGTCGAGTCGCATCCTGGTGCCGCTGTCGTCGATCACCCAGGGCTGAATGATCTGCCGGCCAATCGCTTTGGACGCGGTGTCGTCAAAATATCCGTCGGGGTAATAGGACTCGGGTATCCAGTAGAGCTTCTGCCCCTGCCGCGCTAGCAGCTGCGACTTGGTGATGACCCGCAGGGCGTGGTTGCGGACCACAGCCAGCACACGGTTGCGTTCGGTGATGACGCGGCCGAGGAACACCGCCCGCCTGGTCACCTCGGTGACGTGCGGTTTGCGTTCGGTCTGATAGGAGTCCAGCAGCGACTCGGCAGCCTGGCCCCGGAGCACCGCGGCGAGTTTCCAGCACAGGTTGGCCACATCGCGAACGCCCGCGGCCATCCCCTGACCGATCCAGGGCGGCATCGCGTGCGCGGCGTCCCCGGCAAGAAACACCCGGCCCACCCGCCAACGATCCGCCACCCGGACATGGTGGCTGTAGATCACTGCCCGCAGGATCTCCACATGCTCATCGGTGATGCCCGTTTCGTTGAGCACTGCCCACACCGCCGCGTCACTGACCAGGTGCTTCTCGTCTTCGCCGGCCCGGGCCGGGTATTCCCACCGGTGGTGCCCCAATGGTGTGGGGCAGTCCACAGTGGGCCGTTCGGGGTTGCAGTGAAAACGCATGCGGTCGTGGTAATCCCACTTCTTGACCACCTTGGTGTCGATGACCACCCACCGCTCCGCGTAGGTCTTACCCGTATAGCCGACGCCCAACTGCCCACGGGTCGGCGAGGAACCGCCGTCCGCGGCGATCACGTATGAGGCACGTATCCGCTTCAAGCCGTCCTTGCGGAGGTCGGCCAACAGCAGTTCCACGTGATCGCCGTCGTTGCGCACCCGCAGGCATTCGTGCTCGAGCAACACCTCAACGGCGTCGAAACGCTCCACGCCCGCACGCAAGACCTGATCGACTGCCGGCTGGTAGATGAACTGCTGCGGAGGGTGCCCACAGCCGCGTCCGGCGATCAGTGTCTCGTAGAACGCCTTGCCGTCAGCGTCGACGAACGCCACCGGCCGGTCGGCCAGCATCTCCTCTTGCAGCCGATCGGCCAGACCCACCGACTGCCATACCCGCATCACTTCCTCGTCGGTCGAGATGGCCCGGGCCCGATTGTAGATGTCGGGATCACGTTCGATCACAACGACTTTGAGGCCGAGTTGGCCCAACAGGTTGGCGGCGGTGGCGCCGACCGGCCCGTAGCCGACGATAGCCACGTCGCAAGTCGCGTCAGCCGCCGGTGATCCCTTATCGCTCACTGTTGACTCTCATCCCTCGTGTGTCGTCACCAACACTTGTTCTGTAATGATCACTACGGTAATGTAGCGATCGATACAGAGTCAATACCCAAAGGAGCGCCATGCCGGATCAGGATCAACTCGAGCGACGGTCCGACGTGGTGACCGACGCCGCCGCGCTGCTATGGGCAGCCGCGCGAGACCGTTCTCCCATAGCGCCGGTGACCGAGACCGCACCCGGACTCACCCTCGCGGACGCGTACGCGATTCAGCAGGTCAACCTGCATCGTCGTATCGGCGACGGCGCAACGTTGGTGGGCCGCAAGATCGGGCTGACATCGAATGCGATGCAGACACTGTTGGGCGTCGACGAACCCGACTACGGATACATCCTCGACGACATGATGATCGACGGAGACCGCGTCGACACCGCCCGATTTTGTAGTCCCCGGGTAGAGCCCGAGATCGCCTTCCTGCTGCGGGATTCGTTGCGCGGCCCTGGAATCACAGCCGACGACGTCCGCGCCGCGACACAGTCCGTTGCGGTCGCGCTCGAGATCGTCGACAGCCGTATCGCCGACTGGCGGCTCACCCTGGCCGACACCGTTGCCGACAACGCCAGTTCGGGCGCGGTCGCCCTCGGCGATTGGGTGCCCTACACCGACGACCTCGTACTCCCGCAGGCCCTGGCGTCACTGCGCCGCAACGGCTCCGAAGTCGACTCCGGCACCGGAACCGCGGTGATGGGTGATCCCGCCGCGGCCGTCGCGTGGTTGGCCAATGCGCTGTCCGCGTACGGCACCGAACTGTCCGCGGGTCAGTTCGTCATGTCCGGGTCGTTCACCACCGCGGCGTTTGTGTTTCCCGGTGACATCGTCGAGACCACGATCAGCGGCCTCGGCACCGTCTCGCTCGAGTTCAGCCAGTCCGAGAGGGAAACGATCCATGGCACAGCGTGATTGGCCGATAGCCATCATCGGCTCGGGCAACATCGGCACCGATCTGATGATCAAGATCATGCGCAGTGACGGCCCGCTTCGGGTCGCCGCGATGGTGGGCATCGACGCAGTTTCCGACGGCTTGGCCCGGGCCCGACGCCTGGGTGTGCCGACCACTTCAGACGGCATCGAAGGGCTGCTGTCGATGCGCGAATTCGACGACATCCGAATCGTTTTCGACGCCACCTCGGCCGTCGCGCACCGCGCCAATTGGGCGAGGTTGGCGCCGACAGGTGTGCGCATGCTCGACCTGACGCCGGCCGCTGTCGGACCGTACTGCGTTCCGGTGGTCAATCTCGATGCGCATCTCGACGCCCCCAACCTGAACATGGTCACCTGCGGCGGGCAATCGACCGTGCCTATCGTGGCGGCCGTCGCGCAGCACGGGATTGTGTCCTACGCCGAGATCGTCTCCTCCATCTCGTCGAAGTCCGCCGGTCCGGGGACCCGCGCCAGCATCGACGAATTCATCGAAACCACCTCAGCAGCATTGCAATCCGTCGGTGGTGCACAACGCGGGAAGGCAGTGATGGTCCTGAATCCCGCTGACCCGCCCGTGCTGATGCGCAACACCGTCTATTGCCTGGTCGACGGGGATGTCGATGATGGTGCGATCGCACGGTCGGTGGTGGACATGGTGGCGCGGGTCAACGCCTACGTACCCGGATACCGGCTTACTCAGGGCGTGCAGTTCGAAACTTTCACCGCTGACAGTCCGCTGTACATTCCCGAGACCGGAAAGTTCGTCGGCACTCGCGTGACCGTCCTGCTACAAGTCACCGGGGCCGGTCACTATCTGCCCGCCTACGCCGGCAACCTGGACATCATGACCTCGGCAGCGCAGGCCACCGCGGAGCGCATCGCCGCGCACGCCAGCCAAAAAGCCGGAGCAGCATCGTGATTCAGCTATATGTCAGCGATGTCACCCTGCGCGACGGCATGCACGCCGTACGCCATCAGTACACCCTCGAGCAGGCAGTGACGATCGCCGCCGCACTCGATGCGGCCGGAGTCGATTCCATCGAGGTGGCCCACGGCGACGGACTGGCGGGATCCAGCTGCATCTACGGTTTCGGTGCGCACACCGACCTGGAATGGATCGAGGCTGTCGCGGGGGTTACGCAGCGCGCCAAAGTCGCAACGCTGCTGCTGCCCGGCATCGGCAGCGTGCGTAACCTCAAAGATGCCCACCGCGCCGGCGCCGGCGTGGTCCGGGTGGCCACGCACTGTACCGAGGCCGACATCGCGGCTCCGCACATCGCGGCGGCCCGCGACCTCGGCATGGACACAGCCGGCTTCCTGATGATGAGCCACAAGACCACGCCGGCCGCGCTGGCCGAGCAGGCCAGGCTGATGGAGGGTTACGGAGCCACCTGCGTCTATGTCGTCGACTCCGGCGGAGCGATGACCATGCGCGACGTCGCAGAACGCGTGGACGCGCTGCGCCAAAGCCTCTTGCCCACAACCGATATCGGTATCCATGCCCACCACAACCTGTCATTGGGCGTGGCCAACTCGATCGTTGCCGTCGAGCACGGGGCCCGCCGGGTGGACGCTTCGTTGACCGGCATGGGCGCCGGCGCCGGCAATGCACCGCTGGAAGTGTTCGTCGCCGCTGCCGACAAGATGGGCTGGCAGCACGGGTGTGACCTGCATGGGCTGCAGGACGCCGCGGAGGATCTGGTGCGCCCTCTGCAGGATCGCCCGGTTCGCGTCGACCGCGAAACCCTCACTCTCGGGTACGCGGGCGTCTACTCCAGCTTCCTGCGACATGCCGAAAACACCTCCACCCGTTACGGTATCGACGCCCGGACCCTGCTCGAAGAAGCCGGCCGCCGCGGCATGATCGGCGGGCAGGAAGACATGCTCGTGGACATCGCCCTGGACCTGACCCAGGTAGCGGTGGGACAGCGATGACCTCAGTGGATGATGACGCCGCGAATGTTTTTGCCGTCCCGCAGATCCTGGTACCCCTGGTTCACGTCTTCGAGGCGGTATCTGGTCGTGACAAGCTCGTCGAGCTTCAGTTGACCCGCGTCGTAGAGGCGCAACAGCCGCACAATGTCGTACTGCGGGTTAGCCGAACCGAATAGCGTTCCTCTGATCGTCTTTTCGGTGAGGGTGAGCATTGCACCAGAGACGTGGATGGTCGCCTTGGCGGGGTCGGCGAGACCCACCACGACGATCGTGCCGCCTTTTCCGACGATGTCGAACGCTGCCGAGATCACCTCTTCGTGCACTGTGCCCACGGTGACGATCGCCTGGTCCGCGCCTTGGCCCCAGGACAATTCATGTACCTTCGCGGCTGCTTCGAAGGCACTTTCGAACGCGTGGGTCGCGCCGAACTTGACCGCGGTGTCGCGCTTGAGGGCGACGGGATCGACGACAACGACGTACTTGGCGCCGGCGTGCACCGCTCCCTGCACGGCGTTGATACCGATTCCGCCGATGCCGTAGATGACGGTGATGTCGCCGGCGCGGACGTTTCCCGCGTAGGTGGCACTGCCCCAACCCGTCGGCACTCCGCAGCCGACCAGGACGGCGACGTCCAGCGGCAGCCAGTCATCGATCTTGACGACCGAATGCTGGGAGATCGTGGCCTTCTTCGCAAAAGTGCCGAGCATGCACATGGCACCGTAATCGGTTCCACCACTGCGGAATCGGAATGACCCGTCCGGCATACAGCCTTCCAGGATCGTCGCGCCCATATCGCAGAGGCTCTGTCTGCCGGTCGAGCAGTACCGGCAGTGCCCACAGCTCGGGATGAAGCTGCAGACAACGTGGTCACCCGGCTTGACCTTAGTCACGCCGGGACCGACGTCCTCAATAACACCGGCACCCTCGTGGCCACCGACGATCGGGAATCGAGGTGGCAGGTCGCCGTCGGTGAGATGCAGATCGGAGTGGCACAATCCGGCTGCCGTGTAGTTGATCAGGACCTCACCCGCGCGCGGCCCGTCGAGGTCCAGTTCCATCAACTCAAAAGGGCGGCCCGCTTCGAGCAGTACTGCGGCGGTTGTCTTCACGGCGAACTCCTACCTGCTCCGAAGTGGGGCGCACTTGTGTTCATACGCCGACCTCGGCACACCTCGCAACGAGATCATCGAGTCGGTGTAGGAAAGAGGGCACACCGGTTTGCCGAAGGCCGGTCGTCGAGAGATCAGAGGTGCTCATGTCCCTGTTCGATGTGTCGGATCGCGCAAAGCAGTATCAGTCGGATCTGCTCGAGTTCATGGATGCCAGTGTCTATCCGGCCGAGACGGTCTACGACGAGCAGATGCGGGAGGCGGGCGATCCGCACTTCCACCCGCCGATCCTGGAAGATCTCAAGGCGGAGGCGCGAAAGCGTGGGCTGTGGAACCTTTTTCACCCCCACCCCGAATGGGGTCCGGGGCTGACCAACCTCGAATACGCGCCGCTGGCCGAGATCATGGGCCGCAGCCACCTCGCCTCCGAGGCCTGCAATTGCAGCGCCCCGGACACCGGGAACATGGAGGTGTTCACGCTGTTCGGCACCGACGAGCACAAGGAGCGCTACCTCAAGCCGTTGCTCGACGGCAAGATCCGCTCGGCATTCGCCATGACCGAACCGCGGGTCGCAAGCTCGGATGCGACCAACGTCGAGCTGTCGATGGTCCGCGACGGCGACGACTACGTTCTGAATGGACGAAAGTGGTTCGCGTCCAATGGAATGCACCGCAACTGCAAAGTCCTGATCGTGATGGGCAAGACCGATCCGACCGCGGCGGTGCATCGCCAACAGTCGATGATGGTGGTGCCGATCGACGCACCCGGCGTCGACGTCCGGCGCAACCTGCCGGTCTTCGGCTACCAGGACCGCGAGGGGCACGCCGAGATCGACTTCGTCGACGTGCGGGTGCCGACCAAGGACGTGCTCAAGGGTGAAGGCGAGGGATTCGCGATCAGCCAGGCCCGACTCGGCCCCGGGCGTATCCATCACTGCATGCGCGCAATCGGCATGTCGGAGCGCGCGTTGGAGTTGATGTGCAGGCGAGCCCAGTCACGGGTCACCTTCGGAAAGCCGATCAGCGACAACGCCAATGTGCGCGACTGGATCGCTGAGTCCCGCATCGACATCGAGATGATCCGGTTGCTCACCCTCAAGGCTGCCTATCTGATGGACACGGTCGGCAACAAGGAGGCCCGCACCGAGATCGCCGCGATCAAGGTCGCCGCGCCGAACATCGCGCTGAAGATCGTCGACAGGGCCATTCAGGTGCACGGCGGTGGCGGCGTTACCGACGACTTTCCGCTGGCCATGGCCTGGGCACACCTGCGCACGCTGCGCCTGGCCGACGGACCCGACGAGGTGCACAAGCGGGCCATCGCCAGCCAGGAGCTACGCAAGTACCGCGAAGGCGCAGCGAAGTGACCCAGCAAGTTGTCGGCGTCGACGCGGGGGCGATCTCACAATGGCTCACTCAGCTGGGCATTGAGTTCTCCGCGCCCCTGCAGTTCCAACGGATTGGTCTGGGCCAGTCGAACCTGACCTATCGCGTCAGCGACTCCGACGGCCATGCGTGGGTGCTGCGCCGCCCACCGTTGGGTCACCTGCTGGCCTCGGCCCACGACGTGCTGCGCGAGGCCCGAATCATCGCCGCGTTGTGGGACACCGATGTGCCGGTACCGCAGATACTGGGCACCACGTCGGATCCGGAGTTCTCCGATGTGCCGCTGGTGTTGATGGAGTTCGTCGACGGTTTGGTGGTCGACACCATGGGAGTCGCCGAGGCGCTGACACCACAGCACCGTCATCAGATCGCCGTCGACCTGCCGGCAACACTGGCCAAGATTCACGCCGTCGACCTGGCTGAGGTAGGCCTGACCGACCTCGCCAGTCACAAGCCGTATGCCCAGCGCCAGATCAAACGCTGGGCCGGGCAGTGGGAGCTGTCCAAGACCCGCGAGTTGCCCGAACTCGACGACCTCACTCGCAGGCTCGCCGCGGCGGCACCCGAGCAACGCGAAATCAGTCTGGTGCACGGCGACTTTCATCTGCGCAATCTGATTACTGACCCTGATCCTGGCCCCGGAGGCGGTCGCGTAGTGGCCACCCTGGATTGGGAGCTGTCCACACTCGGCGATCCGCTGGCGGACATGGGAAGTCTGCTCACCTACTGGGCGGAACCCGGCGAGGCACCGCCTGGCGACTACGCGCCCTCGACCTTGGCGGGTTGTCCCAGTCGCGCCGAAATGACCAAGCTGTACCTGGACAAGACCGGTCGCGATCCGACCGCCCTGCAGTACTGGCATGCGCTCGGGCTCTGGAAGCTGGCGATCATCGCCGAGGGCGTCATGGTCCGTGCCCTGAACCGGCCGGAGAACAAGGCTTCGGCAGGCACACCCGACACCTCATGGATCGATGCGAGGGTGCGACGAGCCAGCGAAATTGCCGCTGCCGCAGGGATTTAGCTCGCCGGTCGAGGACCTTCGGACCGCCTGCCGAGCAGGTAATAGGTGCGCATCACACCCTTGCCTTTGACCTCGATCTCGCCGCGCTCCTCGAACTCGAATGCGTGATTGAGTCGGTTATAGACGTCGTGCGGCACCTGAATTCGGCCCTCGACGTCGGTGGCTTCCATCCGAGCCGCGACATTCACCGCGTCGCCCCACACGTCGTAGAAGAATTTCCGGGCTCCGACGACGCCGGCCACCACAGGGCCCGCCGCCACGCCGATACGTAATGGCACCAGTCGGCCGCGTGAATCCTGCAGCCCGGCAACTGCATCCGCGATGTCGAGGGCCAGGTGAGCCAAAGCTTCGAGATGGTCGGGGCGGGGCTCCGGCACACCACTGACGACCATGTACGAATCGCCGCTGGTCTTGATCTTCTCCAGGCCGTGCCGGTCAACGAGTACATCGAGTCGGGTGTAGAGCTGATCGAGAAATCGGACCAATTCGGTGGGTGAGGTGTCGCTGGCCCGCCGGGTGAAACCGGCGATATCAGCGAACAGGACCGATGCGTCGTCGTACTTGTCGGCGATCACGGCGTCGGATCGATTCTTCAACCGCTCGGCGATCGACGTCGGCAGAATGTTGGCCAACAGCGCCTCGGATCTGTTGTACTCGGCCTCGATCGCTCGTTCTGCGGTGGTGATTTGGCGTAGCGCAAACCAGACGGTCGCGACCACCATCAGCCACGCGGAGGCTATCGACACCACAAATCCCACCGAGTAGGCCCAGTCGGGTTGGACCCCGGTCTTCTCTGGGACCAGCAATTCCATGGCGATGGTCAGCCCCGCGCCTATCGCCGCCAACACTGACGCCAACACGATGTGGTCGATACCCAGCACCAACACGATGGTCGATGCACCCACCAGGTAGTAGAACTGCAGCCCGGATCCCGAGCCGACATGCATCGTGATGGCGGTGACCAGTGCGTATGCCGCGAGGGCAAACGTCACCGGCGCGACCAGTTCACCGAAGCGGTAGAGCGACGGGATCGTGAGAAAGACCGAGGTGCTGATGACGCTGAGGGCGCCGAGGACGATCCCGCCGTGTCCGATGAATATCGACACCAAGCCGAAGAACCCGCCCACCATCGCACCGATTCGGGTGGTCAGGGTGAGCACCCGCTCTTGGCGGGCAATACTTTCGGCGCGCTGCAGGCTGGGCGTGGCGAGACGACCGCGCGCACCCTGGCCCGGCACTGCCATTGACCGGGCTCGGAGCGCCATGGGTGCAGCGTAGCTCCCGAGCGTCGACCCCCTTGTCGGACCGCTCAGACCTGTAAAAGATAGGGCCATGACAGACTGCGCGACCGAAACCGGCCCTGACTCCGTGGTACGGGAATTCTGCAAACTGTGGCTGACCTCCGACATCGACGCCATCGTCGAAGCCTTCACCGAGGACGCCACGTACCACAACATCCCGATGCCCATCCTGACCGGCCGCGAGGAGATCCGTAATTTCCTCAACGGTTTCCTGGCCGCGTTCGACGGCGTCGATTTCAGGATCCACCGCCAGGTCAGCCACGGTGATCTCGTGATGAACGAGCGCACCGACGTACTGCGCAAGCAGGACGGCGGTGAGGTGCCGCTACCCGTGATGGGCGTCTTCGAAGTCCGCGACGGCAAGATCGCCGCGTGGCGCGACTACTTCGACATGGGCACCATCACCGCAGCGCTCAGCTAGACAAGCTCGCGCAGCGTCTCGATCAGCTTCACCCGCTCGCCGGGCGTCGCCGCGATCGGCGCCACATTCAGCGTGGTCACCCCGGCTTCGCGATATGCGGCCACACGTTCTTTGACGAACTCCCTGGAGCCGATCAGGTTGACGTCCCGAACCAGTTCGTCCGGAACGACTTTGGCGGCGCCCTCTTTGTCGCCGGCCAGGTACAGCTCCTGGATCCGGTCGGCTTGCGGCCCGTAGCCGTATTTGGTCGCCAGGGTGTGGTAGAAGTTCTTGCCCTTGGCTCCCATCCCGCCGATGTACAGAGCCAGATGCGGCTTGACGAATTCCCTTAGCGACTCGACGTTTTCACCGATGGCCAGCGTCGGGCCGGCGAACACCTCGAGCTTGCCCAAGGCGGGGTCGCGCCGTGCCTGGCCCGCCGCAAGCGCCTTGCCCCAGACGTCCTGCGCCTTCTCGGGGAGATAGAAGATCGGTTGCCAGCCCTCGGCGAGTTCGGCGGCTAGCTCGACGTTCTTTGGCCCCAGAGCGGCGACCAGGATCGGAATACGTTCCCGGACAGGATGATTGATCAGCTTCAGGGGTTTGCCAAGCCCGGTGCCCCGTTCCGGGGGCAGCGGGATCGTGTAGTGCTCTCCTTGGTACTGCACCCTCTCTCGGCGCCACACCTGGCGGCAGATTTCGATGACTTCCCGGGTGCGGGCGATCGGCGCGTCGTAACTCACCCCGTGGAACCCTTCGATGACCTGCGGTCCGGAAGCGCCCAGTCCGAGGGTGAAGCGGCCGTCGGAGACATAGTCGAGCCCGGCCGCCGTCATCGCGGTCAGGGTGGGCGTGCGTGTGTACAGCTGCAGAATGCCCGAGGCCAGCTCGACACGTTCGGTACTGGCCGCCAGATACCCCAGCCCGCTCACCGCGTCGAACGAATACGCTTCGGGGACAAAGACAATGTCCAAGCCGGCGCGTTCGAGGTCGGCCACTTCGGCGGCCACCTCTTTGAAACCACCCGCGTAATTGATGCCTAATCCAATGCGCATGAGGTGTCCCTACGCGGTGGCGAGGGTATTGGCCAGCTCGAGTGCCTCTTGCTGGATCCGGGGGAACTGGGCACCCATCGCCTCCGACAGCGCCGTCGCGCCCGACAGCGGCCGCACCATCACGGTGAACTCGTCGATCAGACCGTCTTCATTGAGGTGCAGGAAGTCGCAGCCGTTGATCTTCTTGCCCGCGACGACGGTCTCGAACACGAACGCGTGGTCGCGGCCATTGCTGTCGTGGATTTCGCGGATGTAGCGGAAGTCCTCAAAGACGCGCAGCACGCCGCGCAGGATGGCCGCTGTGATCGGCTTGCCGACGTAGGGCTTGAACGCCACCGGACTGGTGAACACGACATCATCGGCCAGCAATGCCTGGATGGCCGCCTCGTCCTGCTCTTCGACAGCTCTCCGGAAGGGATGCACGGAACTCACTGGATACCTCGCAATAGTCACTTTGTTGAGTAGGTGTAGCTGACGCTAGAGGCTGTTCGGTCATATGTCTATAGGCAAATAATCACTTTATTGAATAGGTGCATCGTTGTATGATCGGTCGATGTCGCTTCGTGACGCCGTGCTGGCCGCTCTCCTTGAGGGCGAGTCGTCCGGATATGACCTGGCCAAAGAGTTCGATGCCTCGGTGGCCAACTTCTGGATGGCCACTCCTCAGCAGCTGTATCGCGAGCTGGATCGGTTGTCCGAGCAGGGCCTGATTCAGGCGCGCGTCGTTCACCAAGAACGCCGACCCAACAAGCGCGTGTACTCCTTGACCGACGCGGGGCACGAGGCGATCCAACAGTTCACCGCCAAAGCGCCCAGACCATCGGTGATCCGCGATGAGCTGATGGTCAAGGTCGCGGCCGCCGATGCCGGCGATACGCGCGCCGTGCGCGACTCCGTGGCCGAACGACTGCAATGGGCGTTGGCCAAAGTCGAGCGCTATGAGCGCCTTCAGGCACGACTGCTCGCGGGTCGCACCGAAGACGAGTTCCTCACCCAGGCCGAACGGGTAGGTCCCTATCTGACGTTGCTGCGGGGCATAGCCTTCGAGCAGGAAAATGTTCGGTGGGCCGAGCGCGCCTTGGCGGTCATGGGGCGCCGGCTACCTGTGCAGGCCTGAGTCAGAACGCCGACCAGTACGGCTCGTATTGAATTACCCGCTGCATGAACTGCAACGCGTCCTCGCTGTCCGTTCTCGGCTCGTCGCCGTGCGTCAGCGGACACGATTTCGGGTCAACTCTTGCCAACCACACGCCTTCCAGCGTCTCATCGCGACCCCCGGACGTGGGTGAGATCAGATCGGCCGCATACCCCAACGCGCCGGGCTCGGTGAAGCCGTCGCTGTAATCCAAATACTGACCGTCGGTCAGCGTCACGACGTGGTAGTGCGGCAGCTGAGCCAGCTGATCTGAAAGCATGGGCGCCTCAAGGATATTGGTCGGCACAGAATACCCTGCAGAGGGCGCCCCCGCACCATGTCAGCACTACGGACCCCGGGTCAGCTCCACTCGAAGGGCCGGTGCAAGGTGATTGTGCGTTCCGCAGGCTGATACCAGCCCTGCGGCGCGTGCTGGTCGGTGTGCAGGTAGCACTGCACACGAATCTCTTGGCTGCCGGGTGTGAAGGTGAGCAGCCTGCTGACCGGCAGCGTGGTGATCGGCATGTGGTGTCGACTCAGCGATGCGACGTTGAGAAACCAGGTTCCCCAACGTTGTTCGATGTGCGTCTTGCCGCCGTGGTTGTCGTCGGGATGGGTGTGGGTGTGCCCGGCCAGCCACAGCGCGACCCGATCCGGATGATCTGCCAGGAAAGATTCGAACCGTGCCGAATCTGGTTGGCTGTCAACCCAATAGAGATAGGACGCTCCGTTGGGCGTTCCCTGGGTAAAAGGCCGGTGGTAATGCTCATGCCATTGGCCGTCAGATCCCCTACGTACGCCTTCCCACTCCCCCGAGGCGACGGTGGTGTCCTTGAGCACGTAGTGGTGCACCGAAATGACATTGAGCTCGGGGTGGCTCAAGACCATGTCCTGCCACCACTGAAAAGTCTCACCGCTGACCACGCCGCCGGGATTTCCGCCCAACGTGCCACGCCCGACCTTCTGAGTCGGCTCATTGCGGTCGCTCATCATCAGAAAGAGCAGGTTCCCCACTTGAAATGAGTACCGCTCCCAGGACCCGGTGGTCGGGTAGCGGCGGGCTTGCGGGTCTACTCCGGAGGATTCGGTGTGCTCGCCCAGTGGGTCGATCCATTTGCGCCACCACCACGCTTCCGACTCGTCCAGGCCGCTGCGATCATGATTGCCGCACACGCTGTAGATGTCCTCGCGGCGGTGCTTGCGCAATGCCGCGAACTGATCACGGATCTCGAGTCCTTCGGCGTCGTCGGGTAGGTGGTGATGCGCCCCCGACATGTCTCCGACGTCGAGCGCCAGATCCCAGTCGAAAGGCGGCCCCCCATCGTCGCCGCCACTCTCGGAGTGAACGATGGCCTCCGCCAGACTGTCTCGGCCATGGAGCTTGTCCGTGCCCACATGCGCGTCACCGAATGCCCACAGCCGAAACGGTTCTCCTCCGGCGGGGCCGTTGCCGTCAGGCGTCATGGTGATCCAGCAGACCCCAGCGACGCCGGACGGCCCGGTCTGCCGCGCTGAACAGCGCGTCGACGACGATCCCGATCGCGAGAATCACGATCATCACGGCGATCGCCGACGGCATGTCGGTGAGGTTCTGGGCGTTATCGAGAAGCACGCCAATCGAAGACTCGTTGGCGACCAGCACGACGAGTTCACCGGCCATCAGACTGCGCCAGGCGAAGGCCCAGCCCTGCTTGAGTCCCGTGACGAACATCGGCAGGGCGGCCGGCAAGATTACATACCGGCACAGCGCAACGGAATTCAGCTGCAACGTTGTCGCTGCCCGCAACAGCAACGGCGATATGTGGTCGACACCGGCGATCACCCCGATTGCCACCGACGGTGCGGCACCGATCACGATCACAAAGAGGATCGCCGAAGTATGTAGACCAAAGAAGATGATGGCGAACGGGAACCAGGCAATCGCGGGCATGGTCTGTAGGCCTGTGATCAGCGGCCCGAAGGCGCTGCGCAACAGTCGATTGCGGGCAATGAGTGCGCCGGCCACGGAGCCGATTGCCGCCGCGAGGACGAATCCGGTTACCGCGCGGCCCATCGTGGTGGTCACCGCCTGCCACAGCAACTCCTGATGCAGTTGCTGCCAGAGGTTCTCGCCGACGGTGGCGGGCCCGGGCAGCACGTAACGGGATTTCCATCCGCTCAGCACGACCAGTTGCCAGGCGCCGAGCACCACGGCGATGCCGATCAATTTGGGCCACAACACGCCGACCAGTCGGTGTGCGACACCGCGGCCCCCCAGCCCGGAGTTCGCCGGCCGGGCCCGACGGACGGCGTCGGTGAGATCAGTTGCCATTGCTGTCACTTCTGTTTCGATCAGGTTGGTCGCTCCGATTTAGCTTCTCCGTGATGTGCGCGGCCAGTTCCGCGACTTCGGCGGTGTTGATGTCGCGGGGCCGCGCCAGTTCCACGGGAAACTGTTCGACGACGGTCGCGGGTCTCTTGCTCAGCAACACCACGCGGTCGCCGAGGCGCACCGCCTCGCGGACGTTGTGCGTCACGAAGACGACAGTGAGGTTGCGGGCCGCAACGATCCGTTCCAGCTCGGCCTGCAGGCGGTCACGCGTCAACGCATCAAGGGCGGCGAACGGCTCATCCATCAGCAGCACATCGGCGTCCTGAGCAAGCGCGCGAGCCAGCGCCACCCGCTGCTGCATACCACCGGACAACTGGTGTGGGCGCTTGTCCGCGAAATCCGACAAACCAACAGTCTGCAGCAGTTCGCGAGCGGTCGTTCGCCGCTGGCGGCGGGGAATCGCCCGCGCCCGCAGCGCAAGTTCGACGTTCGCCGCCGCGGTCAGCCACGGGAACAGCGCCGGCTCCTGGAACATCATGGCGACGCGGTGCGTGCCGGTGTCGACCGATCCGGAACTCGGCTTGTCGAGCTTGGCGATCAACGACAGCAGTGTGCTCTTACCGCATCCGGAAACCCCGACGACGCAGACGAATTCGCCTGCGCCGACGGTCAGCGACAGCGGGCCCAACGCCGCTACCGACGTGTGCCCTCTGCCGTAGTTCTTCGCTACCTGGTCCAGGCGCAGTGCCGGCGGATCTGGCTTATCGGCAATGGTTTTCGGCACCTTGACACCCGGTAATACGGTCATTGTCACGCGGCCACCGCCGGCTTACCGCCCGCCGCCAGCTCGTGGTTGAGTGGTCCCAGATCGAAGATCCCGTCGAGGTTGAGCGGCTGCAACAGGCCGACCGCAACGGCCTTGCGGACCTGGTCGTTGAGCGATTGCACGCCAGGATCATTGGTGAACGTTGTCTCTTGGAACGATGCCGTCAACACCTCGGGCGACAGGCCCTGCCCCAGCGCCTTGGTCAGCGTGGCGTTGGCCGATCTCGCAGCCGCATCGGGGTTGTTGTGAATTGCTTCATTGGCCTCGATCTGCCCGCGCACCAGGCTCGCCACCACGTCGGGGTGGGCGGACAGGAACTCCTGGCGAACAACCAGAATGGTGATGGTGTTGGGATCATCCCAGAGCCGGACGCCACCGGCGTTGACCAGTTGCACATCGTAGGGCGCAGACTCGATGGCGCCATCGATCTGATTGCTGACGAACTGTTGCACGATCGCCGATTCCGGCGTGGTCGGCTTGATCGCGACATCGCCGCCCCCCTGCGGGTTGGTCTTCAATCCGTTCTTCAACAGCCAATCGCGCAGGCTGACGTTCCTGCGCGCCGCCGAGCGCGGGATCGGCGACCGTTTTGCCGCGCAGATCCGCCGCCGTCTTGATGCCCGGCTTGACGACCATCGAGGTGCCGCCGGTCGCGGAGCCCGAAATGATCTTGATGGCAGTGCCATTCGACCGCTGCCAGGCGTTGAATGCCGGATTCGGGCCGACGTAGGCAGCATCGAGCTGGCCGGCCAACAGCGCCGTGGTTTCCGCGGTGCCCTGGCCGAACGGTTGCGGCTCGAACTTCACGTTGGGTCCGAGATTCCTTGCGAAGGCACCGTTGTCGATGCCGACCAGGGCCGACGCGTGGGTGACCCGGGTCAGATAGCCAAGGCGCAGGGTCACACCAGACGACTTCGACGTAGCGGCATTGCCGGAGCACCCGACCAGAGTCGCCGCTGCCAATACCGTGGAAATCATTGCCAGATAGAAAGATTTGGAAAGCGACACGGGTACTCCAGAAAAAGAATGTGAATTGGTGACAGGGTCCGGGCCGGCGGCAGGTCAGCCGGCGATGCGTGAACCCGGACACGCCGCGCGAGTGATGCGACCGAAGTCGACGTGTCTGCGCCGGATCAGTGCGCGATTCCCCATCAGCTCGGTTCCGTTCGGGGCCGTGCGATGAACAGCGGACTGGTCCACACCTGGTGCCCGTCGCGCTGGGTGGCCCGCAGATAGATCGCGCTGTGCTCGCGCGGCAGATGCGCCGCCACGGCACCACTGACGGTAGTAGGCAGCGTGGCGGGTTCGGCGATGCGCTCGGCGCGGATTCGCAAGTTCAAGCCGCCGGCACTTTCCTCCCGCCAGGATTCGGCGAGCAGTTCCGCACCGGTCACCGTCATGCTCACAGATTGGTCGTCCTCGAGCACTGTGGTCTCGATGTGAAGCCGGGCTTGCGCGAGGTCGGAAACGCGCACAATGACTCCGATGTCCGAACCGTAGGTCGCGGTGCGCCAACTGACGACCTGGTCGGCCTGCTCGATCGTCTGTTCGGGATGACTTGCCGCCCAGGGCGTTACCGAATTCAGCGACGTTCCCGCGACACTGAGCCGGCCCGCCCAGCTTGCCCAGCGGTAACGGTCGCGGTGCCGGGCACCGCCCCACCGAATCCGTACCAGCGAATCCGACAATCCCGTTTCCGCGTTCAGGTCACGCCGCCAGAGTGGGCCCCGAGTGTCGTACAGCACCAACTCTTCCCAGCCGGTGCTGCCGTATACGGCGTAATCGATGTCGAGTTCCGCAGCAGCGGTGAGGATTTCGTCGCCCATCCAGTCGTTGCCGCTGTGCAGCAGGGCAACTGACCGACTACCCGTGGTGGCCCAGGTGCGCCGGGATCGCAGCGCCTGTCCAACGTGAGCGGCGGTGAGATCTCCGGCGAGTACGCCGGTCAAACCGCCATGGCCGCCAAAGATATTGGCGCCGGGCGCGCCGCCGCCGGGTCGGCCTCGATGCTCGTCGCTGGCAGCGCTGGCGCCGACCTTGATCCCGCGTGCGAGGGCATCCTCGAGGAACCACGGGCTACTGCCCCAGGTCGAATGCACCTCGATCAGGCGCTCCAGTTCGGGGTGATGCCAATCCAGCACCGCGCGCCGACCCCCGACGTGCGGTATCAGCAGGTATGAATCGGGTTCTTTCTCGTACGCCGCATACAGTTCGGTGATCGGCCAGGTTTGGGGCGTCGGCGCGGTGGCGGACATGCCCTGACGCCACTCCAAAGACCTTGCGACGGTGGTGTCCTCGCCGAGGAACACGACATTGTGATCGCCGCCCACGCCGGCGGTTCCGCACCATTCCACGCCGGGGAAGCAGACGAAGTGCCCGTCTTTAGACGCTTCGCGGCAGGCCGCGACCACGTCCGACCAGGCACCGTCGGTGATCTGAAAGTCGTTGGCGGTGTACCCGAGTATGTCCAGGCCGCCGATATCGCGGCCGTAGCGCAGGTTCCAGTCGGTGTCCTGCGTTCCGACTGTGTCGTTGGAGTGCACGTGCAGATCGCAGAAATAGGCGCGGGGCGCGGGCAATTCGGTGACGATGTCGATCTCGGCGACGGTGGGCCCGAACGCCGCGTCGCCGACCTGCGCACTCACCGCGATGGAAGCCGTTCGGGCGGGCACGTCGAGCACCGCCCGTGCCCATCCGGCCGTCGGAGTCGTTGCGGTGGTCAGGATTTCACTGCTTGCGTGCGCGTGTATGACCGCAGGGACGTCACGGCATGCGTTTCCCCAGCGATCCTGCAGGTGCGCGTGCAAGCGCACGGTCGACGTCCGCGGACTCACCACCCGTGGGCCGTGTACCACCAGTTCCGCGGGCGGCCCGGCGACGACGGCGAGCTTCGTCAATCCGGCATGGGCCATCCGCGAAGTGCCGAGTGGATCGACGTAGAGATGGATTTCGAAGTCATCCTCGACGAAGGTCTGCACACGGGTGCCGGGGCCTCCGAACTGTCGATCGCCGAGCCGGATCTCGATGACGTCGCCCGGGCGCAGGTAGCCGTCGACCACGTGTACCAGCAGAGACTTCTGAAAGGGCCGCTCGCCGCCTTTGACGTCATATCGGGTGGTCAGCCGTCGAACCGTGGCCGCCCCGTCATCGGATGCGCCGCCGATCAAGGAACGACTGACCAGCGAGGCGGTCGCGTAGTCACGACCGGACGGGTCGGTGGTCTGCAGATCCCAGTCGGAGTAGTAGCGGAAGCAGAGCTTGAGCCATCCGCTGTCGGCGATGCCGGAAAGGCCGACGGTGTAGGTGAAGACGAGTTCCGCCGTCTCTCCGGCGACGACCTGCTGAGTCCGGCAAGTCAGAGTGCCCAGGAACGGCAACCCCTCGAACTCGGCGTTGATCCGATCACGGACCTCGACCGACGAGCAGTCATTGGTGCGCAACCCACCGGTCGGGCGCACGACGACCGGGACCGGCCGCTCATCGCGAAGTGCGCCTGCAGACATCTACCAATTCTCGGGTTGATTCACTTAGACGTCCAGCGCATAGATATGATCCGATCAATCATCGAAAGTGATCAATCATGAACCTGCAGCAGCTCCGCTATGTGCTCGCGGTGGCCGAGACGTGCAGTTTCACCCGCGCCGCAGACGGCTTGTTTGTGGTGCAATCGGCGCTAAGCCAGCAAGTCCGCAAGCTCGAGGGCGAGCTTGGCGTCCAGATCTTCAATCGCACCACCCGCTCGGTCTCACTGACACCCGCCGGTGAGGCCCTGATGCCGCTGTTGCGCCAGGTGATCGCCGGTGTCGATCAAATCGCCGTGGACGCGCAGGCGCTGCGCGGCAGCGTGATCGGCAGGCTCACCGTCGGGATGATGGAGATCCCGTCCGAAAGCCTGGATGTCGCAGCGCTGATGGGAACCTTTCACGCGCGCTACCCCGACGTCACGGTGACGCTGCGCAGCGGCGGCAGCGACCTCCTCGTCCAAGCGACCCGGGACCGCAAGCTCGACGTGGCCATCGTCGGCTCGGACGTTGCACAGTCAGCCGACGGTTTGTCATTCGAGCACCTATTCACCGAGTCCCTGGTCGCCGTCCTACCGGTCCGACATCCGCTCGCCGCCAATCCCACGGTCTCACTGGGCCAACTGGCCGAACTCCCTTTCATCGACTTCCCGCCCGGGTACGGGCTGCGGCGCGAGACCGACCGCGGATTCGCCGGAGTCGAGCGACGCGTCGCGTTCGAGGTCACCCGCGTCGACGAGGTCATTCACTTCGTGTGCGAAGGCCTGGGCGTGGCATTGCTGCCCGAATCGGTGGCGCGCACCCGCGCCAAAGTGAATGCGGCGCTGGTGCTGCTACCCGTGCAGGGCGCCGTACTGCGACGGGAGGTTCACCTCGTGGCGCCCAGAGCCCAACTTCGCTCTGCCGCCACCCACTCCTTCATGCAGTGCGTTCACGAACACATCAGTGATCATCAGCAGAGTTGACGGGACCGGTCAGGTAGTGCACGAGCACCGGCCGTAACCATTCGGTCAAAGTGGCGTCGTCCATGTCGGCGATCGCCGGGATGCCCAGGATGTAGCGTGCCGTCGCGAGCCCCAGCACCTGCGATCCGACCAGCGCGGCGCGCTCCGCAGCGCGATCGGACACCAGCGTGGCCAGCGCCGGAGCCACCCGGTCGACAAACACACTGAGCAGGGCGTCCGCTGCGGCCCGATTGGTCGCCGCCGCACGAAGCAACGGAAGCAACGGCCCCTGCGGCCCCCAGATGTTGATGAACAACGGGACCAGGACGTCGGCAACGCGGTCGAACGGAATTCCGGCGAGATCGGGAAACTTGATATCGAATTGTGAAGCAGCGGAGAATAATTCGGCCTTGCTGCCAAAGTAGTGCATGACGAGCGCCGGGTCGACGCCAGCCGCTGACGCGACCGATCTGATGGTCGTGCGCTCGAAACCGTGGTTGCCGAACTGCGATCGCGCGGTCGCCAGGATCGAGGCTCGAGTTGCTTGTCCATCGCGCGCTTCACGCGCTTTCGCGGGCATATCAGCAGTGTATTCAACAACTGTTGACATAACCAGTGCGGAGCGCTAACGTTGATTTCAACAGTTGTTGAACTCGAGGCGGGGGGGTCGCGAAAATGCCAGTCACAGCCATCCAGATCGGACTCGATCCTGATGTGATCGATTGCTCCGCGCCCGACTTCGCGCAATTTCCCGGCCTGACCACCGAGAAGCTCCGGGCCGCCAACGACGGCAACGTCGCTGCGCTGCGCGCCGCCGGCTACCACGTCGACAACTGCCTCATCGACTTCGGCGACGCAGGTGCCGACAAGGCGCGGCGGTGGCTGGAAGCCAAGCAGTACGACGCGGTGCTCATCGGCGCCGGGGTCCGACTGGTCGCGAGCAACACACTGCTGTTCGAGTCGATCATCAACACCGCACACGTCACACAACCCGGCTGCCGATTCGTCTTCAACTACGCAGCCAAATCAACTCCCGACGACATCCGTCGTTGGTACCCGCAACCCGAGGCGGTGGCGCGATGAACATCAATCACGTGGACGTACTGGTAGTGGGTGCCGGTCCGGCAGGACTCACTGCGGCCGGCGACCTGGCCCGCGCCGGTCGGTCGGTGACCGTGCTCGAGCGCTGGCCCTCGGTCAATCCGTCCAGTCGCGCATTTGCCACCATGGCCCGCACACTCGAAGTTCTCGACGCCCGGGGACTGGCCGACGATCTGTTGGCGCACTCCCATAAGGCAACGGGAGTGACAGTCTTCGCGGGCGGACACATCGATCTGACGCACCTCGACTCGCCCTACCAGTTCGTGATGGTCACCCCGCAAACCAATGTCGACCGGGCGCTGGCCGGCTACGCCGTCGAGCAGGGCGCCGATGTCCGCCGCGGCGTTGAGGTCATCGGTATCGACCAGGACGCCGACGGTGTGACCGTGACCGCACGTCCGCACGGCGGCGGCACCGAAATCCGTTGGCGTGCAGCATTCGTGATCGGCGCCGATGGGGCGCACAGCACGGTGCGTGATTTGGTCGGTGCGGAATTCCACGGCAAGACGATCTTGTCGTCCATCGTCCTTGCCGACGTGAAACTCGCTCACGGGCCGGCTGACGGCGGCCTCCGCGTCGGTAGCACTCGCAACATGTTCGCGCTGCTGGCCCCTTACGACCGGCATGACGCGGAGGGCTCGTGGTACCGAACGATGGTCTGGGACCGCAATCACCAGGTGCCCGACAGCGAACCAGTCGATGATGACGAAATTCTCAACATCCTTGCCCAGTCGATGGGCACCGACCTCGGCGTCGTCGACGTGCAATGGAAGTCCCGATTCCACTGCGAGGAAAGACAAGTCGCGCAGTATCGGCACGGCCGGGTTTTTCTCGCCGGCGACGCCGCACACGTTCACTCCCCGATGGGCGGACAAGGCATGAACACCGGTATCCAGGACGCGGCCAACCTCGCCTGGAAGATCGGCGCCGTGCTCGAAGGTGCGGATGATTCGGTGCTCAACACCTACCAGGACGAACGCCACCCGATCGGCAAGCGGGTGCTGATGCAATCCGGGCTGCTGGCTCGAGGCATCACCCTGCATCCGAGGATTGCGCGCGCAATACGAAACTTCTTGGTGCCCAAAGTGCTTCGTGTTCCTCGAGTGCGCGACACCATCGCAGGCAGCTTGGCGGGCACCGAATTGCGGTACGCCCACGGCGATGACGAGAGTCCACTGGTGGGGACCCGCGCCACGCAGATTCCATTGACGCAAGGACGGCTCACCGAGTTACAACGGGTACTGCCGGGGTTCGTGCTGATTCGCGAGCATGGCGCTGAGCAGGTCGATGCGATCGATCTACACCAAGCCGAAAGGTCCGACGGCGGTCCGGCAGTGCTGGTTCGTCCCGACGGCTACATCGCCTGGGCGGGCAATTCAGCTGACCGGTCCGGTTGGACTGCCGCGCTGACGCGGTGGTTGGGAATCGGCGTGTGGGCCTGGGCGCACATCAGGTAGTGGGAAGATTACCGGGGTGAACATACCGATGCCAGGTGTCGGTGGCGGACCACCCCAATGGCCACCACCACACTTGCCGCAGCGTCCTATACCTCCGGTGCACCACACCTGGGTTGCTTCTGCCGGCGATGGAAAACGTTTGTACTGGAATGCGTTCCGCCGCACTTTCGGCGTCTGGCGACTGGGAATCTACCTGGCGATGCTGGCCTTGATCAGCGTTCTCGCGATCCTCGAGCCGGCCGCGGGCATGCCTGGGCTGATCGGCCTGGTCGTCTTCGCTGTGCTATTGGCCGTACTGGTAATTCGTCGCAGCAATATCGCCGACATGTACATGCAGCCGGGTTCAGTGTGGGCGACGGGCTTCGGCGCCAACGAACTCCTGGTCATCACGCCGGTCAACACGCTGATCGCCGACTACGCTGCGCTGGCCCCGCCGCGCGACGCTGGGCTCACTGTTCTTGTTCGCGTTCGACACGGAACCACCCTCTTTCTGCCCCGGGAGCTGGTTCCGCCTGCGGCGTTTTCGCTTCTCCAACAGCGCACCTCATGATTTCGGGTTCAACCCGAGCAGCTCTGTCAGTTGGTCCAGCGAGTAGCGGTTCGGCCCGAGGCCGTTCCGGATCGCTGCACGTGTCGCGGACGCCAAGGCGGCATTGAGCGGCGCCGCGATACCGCATCGGTGAGCGAGCCGGACGATCTCTCCGTTGAGGAAGTCCGTCTCCACATTGCCGGTCTCGCGGCTCATCGATTGCCAGGTCGAGTTGCTCTGTCCGCCAGACCATCCGGGTATCGGGCGGATCGTCGGTCCGTCCTTGCGCACCTCTTTGGACATCTCGAACGGAACGAATTCGATTCCCGCACAATTCAGTACGCTTTCGCCTTCGCGGCGCACGGCAGCCAACACCTCGGTTGCTGCGGCCGCGTCGGCGGACAGGGCGCCGATGGCGTTGCCGAGGTTGCTCAGTAGCTTGTTGTACTTCCACGGGGCGACATCATCAGGAAGGCGCACCCGGACGCCGGCGGTGCTCCACGTTTCGGCAAGCCCGGTCAACAGCTCGGCATCGGCTTGGCTGCTGACCGTCGCGGGCCATCGTGCGATGTGGAACTGACCGACTACCGGCCACGACCGTACAATCACCTCACCAGGTTCGAGGTGTACGGCGGGCAACCAGACGCAGACGCCGAAAACTCGCCGGAAATAGCGCAGCGCTTTCTCCTCGGCTGCAACACCATTGAGTGCCGTCAGCGCCGGCAGCACGTTACCTGCGGTTCCGACCAGATCCTCCGGGCCATCGGTGCCCCAAACCGGCTGATCCACCCATTCCTGCAGTGCGGCGTCGAGTTGCTGGGTCTTGGTCGCGAAGACCAGCACGTCGCGCTCGGTCAGCCGCACGTCCTGGGGCCGCGACGCCGCGCTGACCGGCGTGTGAAAGGTGCCGTCCGGCGTTCGCAGCGTCATCCCTGCCGTCGCCAACGCCTCGGCATGTCGACCTCGGGCGACCAACACCGTACGAATGCCCGCTCGTGTCAGTACGGCGCCCACGGTGCCGCCGATCGCACCGGCGCCGACGATCACGTATCGGCGGTCGTCTTGATCCAAAGCCGCACCCCTCCCGTCGATCCACGAATCTCCGACGTGCGCGAGGTTACGTTGCCTTCCTGACAGCCTCTCTGATAGACATTGCCAGCTCAGACGTCACGATGTCGCGGGGTGGCCGATCTCGCGCACCAGCTCGATCGCGCGAGCCAAGGTGGAAAGTCGCGCGTCGAGACTGTCTCCTGCCGGGTAGAGCCGCACGGTGTTGACGCCGGCGTCGCGCCACACCTGCAACCGTTGCCGCACCATGGTTTCCGTGCCGATCAGCGTGGTCGCCAACACCATCTCGTCGGTCACCAGGCCGGCGGCGCCGTCGCGGTCGCCAGTCTGCCAGCGCTCGCGGATCTCGGCGGCGATGTCGGCCCAGCCCTGCCGGCTATAGGCCTGGTTGTAGAAGTTCGTGGACGCCGAGCCCATGCCGCCCAGACTGAAGGCGAGTTCCTTCTTGCGGCCCGCGACCATTTCCCGCAGCACATCCTCGTCGGCGGCAAATGCCACTTCGGCGCCCTGGCAGACATCGAGATCGGCGCGACTGCGTCCACTTCGCGCCAAACCCTCGTCGAGGTAACCGAAGTAGGCGTCGCCGGCACCCTCGGGCACGAAACTGGTGCCGAGCCAGCCGTCGGCAATCTCACCGGTGAGGCGCAGCATGGCCGGGGACAGTGTGGCCAGGTAGATCGGGATCGGGTGTTCGGCGCGCGCCGACAGGCGCATGGGCACCGCTTCCCCGCCCGGCACGGGAATGTGGAACTCTTTGCCGGAGTAGGAAATCTTGCCTCCACCGAGCACCTGGCGAACGATCTCGACGGTCTCTCGCACCCGCGCGAGCGGTCGCGCGAACGACACGCCATGCAGGCCCTCCATGACCTGCGGACCGGACGCCCCCAGCCCGAGCAGAAACCGTCCCTCCGACAAATTCGAGAGCGTGATCGCGGTTTGCGCCACCGCGACCGGCGTGCGCGTGCCCACCTGAAGGATCCCGGATCCCAACAGCATTCGATCGGTACAGGCCGCGTAGTAACCCAGCGCCGACGGCGCATCGGAGCCCCAAGCCTCGGCAACCCAGCAGATATCGAGTCCGAGCTTTTCGGCTTCGACGACGAAGTCCCTGCCGTCGCGCCACTGCGGAAAGCTTGCTGCTTCGATCGTCGTGGCGGTGCGCATCAGCTCTCCGCCAGTTTCTTGATCTGCTGCAGGGTGAATCCCATGTTCTGTTCGAACTCGCGCATGCGGACGAACACGATCTTCTGCTCCTTGTCCGGCATGCGCTCGATCGCAAATGACAACCCGGATGGCGCCGGACCCATCTGCATCCACTGATGGAGCTCGGTCCCGCCGTCCCTGGGTTCGAGGCGGAAGCGCCAGATGGCCGTCGGGTTCGTCGGGTCCTGGACTGCCCAGGCGAACACTGTCTCGGGCTCGCACTCGACCACGTGCGACGTGGTCGACCACTCACCCAGCGAGTCGTGCTTGTTGTACCCGACGAACCGCGCGCCCACGGCGGCATGGGTGACGCCGTCCAGCCATTCGATCGAGTCGAGCTCCTGGCTCATCGTCGGCATCAGGCCGACATCAGACACCAACTCCCACAACCGCTTTGGCGACGCATCGATCCACGTCTGCACCTCCACGGTGGGTTTGTCCGCATAGCGCGCACCCGTCCACTCCATTGCGGGCTACCTCCATTCAGTTCACCGGTTGCCGCGATGCATGATCAGACCGCGGCCGACAACCGGCTCGGTATCGCGCGCATTGATGTCCTCGCCACATTCCGAACAGACCACCTGCACGCCCACTCGGTGCCCACAGGGCTTGTGCAACAGTTCAACTGGCGGCGCCGGTAGACCAGTCCATTCGTTGCCCCATTGCATCAGGGCGACGTAGACCGGAAACAACGCGCGGCCCTTGTCGGTCAGCCGATACTCGTTGAGCTCGCGCGCGGCATGCTCGGCGTAGGGCCGACGTTCCAGAACTCCTTGGGCGACCAGCAAGTTGAGGCGGTCGGTGAGCACATTGCGAGCCAGGCCGATGCCCCGCTGGTAGTCCTCGAACCGCCGGGCGCCGTTGAACGCCTGGCGCAGGATCAACCAGACCCACCGCTCGCCGACGATCGCCGCGGACCGGGCGACCGCGCAATTCTCGTCAAGCAGATCGGCGTGCTTCACATCGACGAGGATAACGCAGGGTAGTTGCTTTTCAAAACTAGAATCATGCGATCGTCAGGCCGCCGTCGACCACCAGCGTGGCACCGGTGACGTAGGACGCGGCCGGGCTGGCGAGGAACACCAGCGCCGCGGCGAGCTCGGCCGGGTCGCCAGGCCGTCCGGCAGGTAGTCGTGACAGTTGGCTGTCGATGTAGCCCTCCGGGAACTCATCGGTCATCTCGGATGGAAAGAAGCCCGGAGCCAGCGCATTGACGCGGATGCCCTTGCGCCCCGTCCACTGGCCGGCCAGATCCCGGGTCAGGCCCGCCACTCCGGCCTTGCTGGCCGAATAGGCGGCCTGCGGCAGCCCGCCGCTCATCAGCGCGATCACGCTGGCGACGTTGATGATCGAGCTACCGGGTTTCATCACCCGGCCACAAGCTTGGGCCATCCAGTAAGAGCCGTTGAGATTGATATCGATCACTTCACGGAACTGCTCGGGCGTTTCGCGGGTCGCCGGTACGGCGGTGCCCTTGCCGGCGTTGTTCACCAGCACGTCGACGTGGCCGAAGTCGGCCATCGCCAACTCGACGACCTTCTGCGCGTCTTCGGGACGCGACACGTCCGCGGTCACCGTCAGCGCACGCCGGCCCCGATCCTCGACCAGGGCGCGGGTCTGCTCGAGGCGATCGGCGCGGCGCGCAGCGAGTACCAGATCGGCACCCGCCTCGGCAAGCGCCTCGGCGAACGCGACGCCCAGCCCCGACGAAGCCCCGGTGACGATCGCCACCTGCCCATCGAGCCGAAATCGGTCGAGCACCGTCCTGGGAGTCGCGGAAGTCATCTCGGTCCTTTCCTTGGAGAAGCTATCAGCTAGTTGCAAACTACTACTACTAGCCAGGTAGCGTGTGAAGGCATCCCCCGAAATGGACGACGTGCCAGGCGTCTACCGGCGCGCCCACTCCTGCGCAAGCAGCCGGTAGGACCGCACCCGATCCCGATGGTCATGGGTAATGGTGGTGACGAGCAGCTCGTCAGCCTGGGTCGCATCGCGCAGCCGCTCGAGCTGATCCGCTACCTGGGTGGCAGATCCGACGAATTGTGTGTCGACCCGATCGGCAACGAGTTTGCGGTCGCAGTCGGTCCAGGTGTGGGCACGGGCCTGCGTCGGAGTTGGATAGGGAATCGCGCCCTCGGCCGTACGGATACTGCGCACCCACAGCCCGTAGCCGGTGGCCAACTCCCGGGCGGTCGCCTCATCCTCGGCGACGACGACGTCCGCCGAGACCGCGACATATGGCCGGTCCAGCACCGCCGAGGGCTGGAATGCCGCCCGGTATGCGTCACTTGCCTCGAGTACCGAAGCCGGGGCGACGTGGTAGTTGGCAGCGAAACGCAGTCCTCTTTCCCCTGCGACGCTGGCACTCTCCCCGCCGCTGCTGCCCAGGATCCAGATTTGCAGATCTGCTCCGGCGCCGGGCACCACGTGGGCTTCCTCGCCTTCCGGGGAACGATAGGTGTCGGCAATGAAAGCGAGAACATCGTCGATCTGCTCGGTGTACTGCTGCGATTCCGCGCCAGGCAGCTGCAGCAATGTTTTGTGCAACGCAAAGCGCGGCGATTGCAACACCGGCGCCATATCGAACTTCGCCGGAATCAACAGTCCATTCGGTGATTTCCCGTTGCCCGCCGCCCGCGAGCCGGCGCCGACGGGAATTGCCGATGGCGCCGGTCGGCCGCCCGAGCGACCCAACCCGAGATCGAATCGGCCCGGGTGCAGCGCATCGAGCAATCCGAACTCTTCCACCGTGGACAAGGCGGTCCGGTGCCCCATCTGCACGGCGCCGGAACCGAGCCGGATCGTCGAGGTGTGTGACGCGGTCAAGGCCAGCAATACCGCGGGAGAAGTGCCGGCCACCCCGGGATTGAGGTGATGTTCGGCGAACCAGTACCGCGTGTAGCCCAGCTTCTCGGCATGCTGAGCCAGGTCGATACTGTTGCGTAACGCTTGTGCCGCAGTCGATCCCGAGGAGATCGGCACCAGATCGAGGACCGCCAGCGGAGTGGCCATGATCGTCAAGAAGCCGATCTGGCGGCATCGTGGTCGACGGACCGCCGGGGAACAGGCAGTTGCGCCAGCCCCAGGTGCTCGCGCAACGTGGTGCCCTCATAGTCGGCGCGGAAAACCCCACGCTCCTGCAGCAGCGGTACCACCTGATCGACGAATGGGTCCAGCCCGCCGGGCGTGATGTGGGGGACCAGGATGAATCCGTCACTGGCATCAGCCTGTACGAGTTCGTTGAGTTTCGCGGCGACCGTTTGCGCTGAGCCGATGAAAGATTGGCGGCCGGTGACCTCGACGATCAGTTCGCGCGTGGTCAGCCTCTCCGCTTCGGCTTTGGCCCGCCACTCGTTCGCGATTGCTACCGAATCCCGGAACATCCGAACACTGGCCCGGCCGCGGGAGATCGTGTTCTCTCCCACGATCGGGTCGACGGTCGGCAGCGGACCGTCCGGGTCGTGGTCGGAAAGGTCGCGGTTCCAGAGCTGTTCGAGAAACTTGATCGCCGTCTGCGGCGACACCTGCGCAAGTCGTACCTCGTGCGCGATGTCGGCGGCCTCCGCGTCGGTGTCGCCGAGCACGAAGGTCGCGGCCGGCAGGATGAGCAACTCGTCACGACGGCGCCCGTAGCGGGCCAACCGCCCTTTGACGTCGGAGTAGAACGCCTGGCCCTCCGTCAATGTGCTGTGCCGGGAGAAGATCGCGTCCGCGGCTGCGGCGGCGAAGTCTCGGCCGGCCTCGGAATCACCGGCCTGAAAGATGACCGGCCGTCCCTGCGGGCTTCGTGGCACATTGAATCGCCCGTGGATGTTGAAATGGGCGTCGCTATGCGCGAATTCGCCGGCGTTCGGATCGGACAGGAAGACGCCGCTGTCTTTATCCGCAACGACTTCGTCTCCGCGCCAAGAGTCGAACAGCTCATTGGCTGTCTGCAGAAAAGTCTGCGCGCGCTGGTAGCGCTGATCTTCCGCGAGGAAGCCCCCGCGCCGAAAGTTCTCGCCGGTGAACGCATCCCAGGAGGTCACCACATTCCAGGCGGCCCGACCGCCCGACAGGTGATCCAGCGAGGCGAATTGCCTCGCCACCTCATAGGGCTCGTTGAAGGTGGAGTTGATGGTGCCGGTCAGACCCAATCGGTCCGTGACTGCCGCGAGTGCGGCCAGCACCGCGAAAGTGTCGGGACGGCCGACCACGTCCAGGTCATAGATCTGGCCGTTCTGCTCGCGCAGCCGCAAACCCTCGGCGAGGAACAGGAAGTCGAACTTGCCCCGTTCGGCGGTCTGCGCGAACTGCGCGAACGAACTGAACTCGATGTGGCTGCCGGCCGCCGGGTCGCTCCACACGGTGGTGTTGTTGACGCCGGGGAAGTGAGCGGCCAGGTGAATCTGCTTGGTTGGCTTGGTCATTGCGAATTCCTTGGTTGCTGATCAGATCACGCAATCGCGTATCTGTTGATAGGCCGGGACAACCCGAGCAGACCCCGCAGCGTGTCGGCTTCGTAGGCAGTCCGGAACACCCCTCGGCGGCGCAACTCGGGTACCAGAACCTCGGTGATCTGGGCCAGATCATGGGGAAGGGCCGCGGGACGCAGCCGGAAGCCGGAGAGACCGGCCGCATGCCACTCCTGCAGCAGATCCGCCAACTGCGCTGGCGTGCCTACGAAAACTCCAGCGTCGCCGACGTATTCGACACCGGCCTGATCGTCGAGTCGCTGTCGTCGCGATTGCGCTGCCTGCTCGGTGTGATCGAGGAACACCGTCAGGTCACCGAAAACGTGCACGGTGTCCTGGCCTCGGCCGGCGGCACTCTGCAGTGCCCGGATCTCGGCCACGATTTCCGAGGCATGCGAAGCACTATGCGGGGTAACGAATCCGACGTCCGCGCTGCCGGCAATCAGTTGGTAGGCGACGGCGACGTGACCCAGGGCGGCGACGACGGGCTGCCCCTGCGGTGGGCGGGGCGTGATGGAAGGTCCTTTGACCGAGAACCAACGTCCTTCGAAGTCGATGTAGTGCAACTTGTCCCGGTCGACGAACCGTCCTGTCGCGGTGTCCCGGATCTCGGCGTCGTCCTCCCAGCTGTCCCACAACAGGCGCAGCACCGCGACGTAGTCGGCGGCCTCGGCAAAGTAGTCACCAATCTGGTTCTGGCCAAGCGGTTCGCGACGGCCGAAGTGCGCTGCCACATCCGGGCGGCCGGCGATCTGCACCCGGACGCCGGCCCGCCCGGTACTGACGTAGTCGAGCGTGGCAATGGACTTCGACACGTGAAACGGCTCGGTATGGGTGACGACCGCTGTGGGGATGAGACCTATTCGCTTGGTGCGCGGCGCAACTCGCGCGGCGATCAGCGCCGCGTCCAGGCGCCCGCGAACACGATCGGTCCGTTCGTCGGCCAGGAAGGGGTGATCCGATTGCAGCGCAAGCGAATCCTCGATCGTGACGAAATCCAATGTCGCAGCCTCGGCCAGCGCCACCAGATCCACCCAGTAGTCGGCGTCGAGCAGTTTGTCCGGTCGGGCGTCGGGTTCGCGCCAAGCGCCCGGGTGCCATCCGGCGCCGTCCAAAGCCACGGCGAGGTGAAGGGGAACTGAGGAATCAGGCATTTGCGGGTGCCCCGCTTTCGTGTTGGTGCGATCCAGCAATCAGGGAGATTGGTGCCGGGCTGAGCCGCCGAACATGATCAATGCGTCGGCGGCTACGAACACAACAGGTTGGGCGGCAGCACGCCGAGCGGCGGCAGACCTAGGCAGCGGCAACCACACGCTTGTGTCAGCATGTCGCCTCCTGCCTTACCGCTCACCTGCCCTCGACCACAGCGTAGTTACGGCCACCGGACGCCGCCGGTTGCCAATTCACCGCTTGTGGGCTTGCCGTTGGCACAACGCCAGGCTCCGCCAAAATCATCCGCATCCTGACCACGCATTTCGTGATCGATTTCACCGACGTCGACAATCGGGGGAGGACCAGCGCGTTTGCCGAACGAATTGCATTCTGCGCGTTTTTAACCCGCGCCGCGGCCGACGGCTGGGTGTACTTTCAGTACCCTGATTGCCAGCCATTCCTGCAGCGCGTTAAAGAACCTGCGGCCAATCGTGTTCGTGCTGAACAACTTTGCTACCTCATCGAGCGGTGCTGTCCAAGAAGCTGCTCGATGAGGTCAAAACGCTGTACAACCAGAACTGGCCGATTCGCTTGGACAGCTCACCCACCGATGAGAAGCTGTTGGGCATGAACTCCGATGGTGGGCGCCGGTGGCTGCAGTTCGTCGTAGGAATCCTGGCGGCCATCCCGTTCCTGACAGGTCTGGCCGGGATGGTCGCCGGCCCCTCGACATTGCCCGGCGACACCAGCCGCTTCGAATCCAGCGCCGACAGCGAATACCGCTTTGCCTCGACCTTCTGGTTCGCTGCCGGGCCGGCGATGTGGTCCACTCTGCCTGGCATCGAGCAGAACGGCGCGCGATTCCGCGCCGTGTGCGGCACCGTGTTCCTCGGGGGCCTAGCCAGATTGCTGTCCTGGCGGGCCACCGGCCGCCCGCATCCGGTATTCGTCGGCGCGATCGGGCTTGAGCTTGTCGGCATGCCGGCGCTGGTCGCCTGGCAGGCGAAGATCCAAACTAGATCCCGTCAGCTCAAGCTGACATCAGCCTGAGTGCATGATGGCTAGGTGACCCGCGAGATCCGGATTCTCGACACCGAGGAAGACCTGTTCGCTGCGGCAAAGCTTTTCCGTGCCGCCATGGTGGGCCTGCCGCCGCTACCGGACCTCTCACCAGGCAAGATCGCCACGCTGCTCGAACCCGGCCGGACCATCGGTGTCTTTGTCGGACAGCAACTGGTGGGTACCGCTGACGCGGCTAGCGGCGAACTCACACTGCCCGGTGGAGCGCTCGTCGGCCATGCTGCCGTGACGCACATCGGCGTGCTGCCGTCGTTCACCCGGCAAGGCATCGCCACCGACCTGGTCCGCCATCAATTGCGCGACTTCGCCGAACGCGGCGAGGTGGTCGCGACGTTACGGGCATCGGAGGCGACCATCTACGGACGGTACGGCTACGGCATGGCGAGTTCGATGCAAACCGTCGAGGTTACGACCGCGCGCGCGGCGCTGCGTCCCGGCGTCGGGGCCGGCGGTCCGGTACGGCTGATCGAGACGGCCGACGCATGGGACGTGCTGCCCCGCGTCTGCAGCGAGCATCGCCCGTCCCGGCCCGGAACCATTGGCAGATCCCCGGTTTGGTGGCAGAGCCTGCGGGCCCGAACCGAATCCTCGCCTGGACCTTCGTATATCGCGGTGCACGGCGAGCCGGGATCCGAATCGGGTTTCGCCCGCTACCGGCCCCTCGATACCGAACGTTGGTTCATCAGCGATCAGCGGACCATTGCGGTGGAGGACTTCTTCGCGCCCACCATGGACGCCTATCTGGGTCTGCTGCGCTTCTTACTCGGGCTGGATCTCGTTGATCGCGTGGTGTTCCGGATGCTGCCGATCGACGACCCGTTGCCCGGGCTCCTGGTCGATCGACGGGCTGCAAAGGTCGCCGCGGTGTATGACGAAACGTGGCTGCGCGTCGTCGATGTCGAAAAGGCTCTGGCCGCACGCCGATATCTCGGCGATGGCGCAGTCACCATCGCGGTCAATGACGCTCTCGTGCCTGGCAATTCAGCCAACTTCGCCATCACCGGCGACGGCGCCGAACCGACGGACCAGCGCGCAGAGCTACACGTCGACATCGAAGGGCTCGGTGCCGCAATGCTCGGCGGCACCACGTGGCGCAGTCTCGCGGCCGCCGGACTGGCCCGCGCCGATGATCCCGCCGCGCTCGACGCAGCCGACCGGTTGTTTGCGGTACCGGATGCCCCGTTCGCCGGATTCTTCTTCTGAACTGTTCGTCGTCGAACTCGTGCGCGGCCGGCGTTGAGTCTGCGTCCACGGTTGTGTTTTCACGGACTTTCCCGCCGTAGCCGCAGTGTCAACGGCACCCCTGCCTCGGCGGCAGTACCCGTCGCCGATTTCCCTCGAGGCTGGTGAGTGAGTACTCTCTCACCATGGTCCCTTCCGGACGTGACCGCCTGTTGGCCGAGGCTCTGCAGCTTTTCGCCGCCAAGGGGTATGCGGCGACGTCGGTGGCCGACATCCAGCGGGCATCGGGGCTGGCACCGGGCTCGGGCGCCCTCTATAAGCACTTCGGGTCCAAGCGCGAGCTGCTGGAAGCAGCGGTCGCGCACCGGATCGACAGCATCGTCGCCGCGAGGGAGATGTACGACGCGAGAGATCCGAAGAGCCTCGAAGACGCGGTCCGCACCGCCGGGCAGCTGATCTGGAGCAACTTCAAGCAGAGCGAGGACCTGCTCAAGGTGATGCTGCGCGAACCCGATGAACTCGGCGATCTGGACGAGAAGACCTGGCAGGTCATCACCGACAACGCCTATCAACGTTTCGCCGACGAACTGATCGCATCCAACCGGTCCGGCCGCACGCAGATCCCCGATCCTGAGGCCACCGCGGCCACCGCGATCGGCTCGCTGTCCTACGCCGCAACGCTAGAGGCGTTGACCGGCCGGTTGCCGGGCAATATCGCCGAAGACCGCTACTTCGAGGCCTGGGTGAAGCAAACGCTCAGCGTCCTCGCGCAATACCGAACTCCCAGAAACCTCAATCAGGAGCAACCAACGTGACTTTTTCATTGGACCTCAGCGACGACGTGATCGAAGTGCGCGACTGGGTGCACAAATTCGCCACCGACGTCATCCGCCCCGCCGCCGCCGAATGGGACGAGCGGGAGGAAACACCGTGGCCGGTAATCCAGGAAGCGGCAAAGGTCGGGTTGTACTCGCCCGACTTCTTCGCCCAACAGGCCGGCGAGCCGACCGGGCTGGGCATGCTGACCGCCTTCGAAGAGATGTTCTGGGGCGACGCCGGCATCGCACTGTCCATCATGGGTACCGGCCTCGCCGCCGCGGCACTGGCGGGCAACGGAACTCCCGAACAAATCGGCCGCTGGCTGCCTGACATGTTCGGCACTCCGGGAGAACCCCAGCTCGGCGCGTTCTGCTCGTCGGAGCCCGACGCGGGTTCCGACGTCGGAGGTATCCGCACTCGCGCCCGCTACGACGAGGCAACCAGCGAGTGGGTGCTCAACGGCACCAAGACCTGGGCCACGAACGGCGGTATCGCCAATGTGCACATCGTGGTGGCATCCGTTTACCCCGAGCTTGGCACCCGCGGCCAGGCCAGCTTCGTCATCGGGCCGGACACCAAGGGCCTCGCTCAGGGGCAGAAGTTCAAGAAACACGGGATTCGCGCATCGCACACCGCTGAAGTAGTGCTCGACAACGTCCGCCTGCCTGAGGACGGGATCCTCGGTGGCCGGGAAAAATTCGAGGCGCGGATCGCCCGGGTCAAGTCCGGTGCGTCCACCGGTGGGCAGGCCGCGATGAAGACCTTCGAGCGCACCCGACCAACCGTCGGGGCGATGGCTGTCGGCGTGGCCCGGGCCGCGTACGAGTACGCACTCGACTACGCCAGTCAGCGGGAGCAGTTCGGGCGCAAGATCGGTGAGTTCCAAGCGGTGGCGTTCAAGCTGGCCGACATGAAGAGCCGGATCGATGCGGCCCGGCTACTGGTCTGGCGGGCCGGTTGGATGGCGCGCAACAATAAAAACTTCGACAGCGCTGAAGGGTCGATGGCCAAGCTGGTGGCCAGCGAGACCGCGGTCTACGTCACCGACGAGGCCATCCAGATCCTGGGCGGCAACGGATACACCCGCGACTACCCCGTCGAGCGGATGCATCGTGACGCGAAGATCTTCACCATCTTCGAGGGCACCAGCGAGATTCAGCGACTGGTGATTTCGCGGGCACTGACCGGTTTGGCCATTCGCTGAGCGACCCGATCAGGCCAGCATCTTCCACTCCCGGCGCGGCGCACTCGTGGAGCGGACCGCACCGGCGCTGGCACCGATAGGACTGTTGCCGACAACGCTCAGGCCGGCCAGTCGACGCCAGGACCGGATGGCGTGACGCGTCATCTCCACAATCCGGGGCGCGCCGCCCACCAGGTTCGCCAATCGGTGGGCGCGCAGGGCGTTGCCGGTCACCGCGTCCAGCGTGTCCCAGGCTTCGGCATCAGACAGCGAGGTCGATTGATAGGCGGCTCGGACCGCGTACTTCTCGGCACACGGCGACATCCCGGCACTGATCTCACGCGCGGCGCGGGCGGCCCGGTCCCAGCTGGCGATGTCTGGCATCTCGCCCGGGCCGAGGGTGCGATGCAGTTCGGCGATATCGAAGATCGCTTCGGCCGCAGCGCCATCGGCGTAGCGGACGACACCCCAGGGCGGACTGATCAGCAGCTTGGACACCCACGGATGGATGACGGTTGCGGGCGCCTCCCCCTCACAGGCGGTTCCCACGGTCAACCAACCCAGATCAAGCGCCAGCACGGCGTCATCCGGCGAGAGGTATCCGTCGGGACCGGCCAGTTGGTCGTTGCACAACTGCACGAAAGCGGCCAGCGGTCGGGCCGACGTCGCGGGAAAATCGGTGATCTGCTCGTCGCCGTTGATGTACGAGATCACGTTCATGGCGCACCCTGTTGCGGATCCCGCCTGGTGTGATCCCCGCGCAAGCCTCAACGGGTGGGTAATGCGCTCAAGATCCATAGTGAATTCTATGACCGGCCAAGTTGCGGCGCCTCGCGACACTTCGGCCGGATGACTGACATGATGGGGCCCATGTCGGTTGCATTGATTTCGGCGTTTGATCGGGCGGCTCCAGACGAAAGTGAAACCGTCGTAGGTTCGGTCGCCGTCATCGACAGCGTCGCGGTAGCCGGAGCGGCGGCGGTCGCGGGCAGCGTCGCGGTCGCAGGGTCGGCGTCGGCCGCAGGAAGCGTCGCGGTCGCAGGATCGGTTGCGACGGCAGGCAGCGTCGCGGTGGCGGGGTCAGCGATCACCGCCGGCAGCGTCGGGGTGATCGCCAGCCTCATGACGGTGATGTGCGTCGCCGTCCGGGAGTGTGTGGCGTGCATCGGATGTATCGCGTGCACCCGGTGCGTGGCCTGCATCGCGTGTGTTCGCTGTACCGACTGCGTCGGTTGCGTCGGATGTGTGAACTGCTCGGGGCTCCGAAACGTCACGGGCGCCAGAAACATTCACGTGGCGCCGGGTGCGTGATCGCGGTGCCGTCCTCTGGGTAGTGGGAGTGGTTGGCTACCTGTTTCTCGAAGCCTTCACCGCCGCCGGTTATCGGCCTGCCTACAGCTACGCGCGTAACTACATCAGCGATCTGGGCGTGACCGGGTCTCGGACGCATCTAATGCACGCGGCGTTCTTCTTGCAGGGCAGCATGTTCCTACTCGGAGCGCTGTTCATCGCGGGCACTGCGCGCCGCAGATTGGTGTACCTGTTCCTGGCACTGTCCACCGCGAATGCCGTCGGCAACATTCTGGTCGGCATCCTGCACAGCGGGAAGGTACACACCTTGGGGGCCGGCCTGGCGATCGTAGGCGGCAACGCCGCGATTCTTGCCGGTTCGGCAGTGGTCGGGCCGCTGCGTCGTTGGTACCTCGGCACATCCAGAGTAATTGCGGCCCTTGGATTTTTATGCCTTCTCGGGCTGCTGCTCGGCTGGACCTCAGCAGCGCCACCGCTACTGCCGATCGGCGTGTGGGAGCGCGGCAGCGTCTACTCGATCTTCGTATGGCAATTGCTGACCGCGGCCTGTCTCCTGCGTGCCAAACGAGTCACTTGCCAGTGAAGTTCGGTGGCCGCTTCTCCAGGAATGCGCGCGGCCCCTCCTTGGCGTCGGCCGAACCCATCACCGCCATACCGAGTTCGAGTTCGCGAGGGAAGGCCTCCGCCTCGGTCTTCTCCAGGTTCTCGATCACCGACGCCTTGATATTGCGGACCGCCAGCGGCCCGTTCGCCGCCACTTGCTCGGCCACCTCGCGCGCCCGGCCGAGCGCACCCCCGGCGGGAGTGACGTGGCCGACCAGGCCGATTTCGTAGGCACGCCGACCGGAGATGGGGGTTCCCGCGATCAGCATCTCCATCGCCACGGTGTACGGGATCTGCCGGGGCAACCGGATGGTCGACGCGCTCATCGGGAACAGGCCGCGCTGCACTTCGCTGATGGCCAACCGCGCATCCTCGGCTGCCACCCGGATGTCGAACGCCTGCAGGATCTCCATCCCGCCCGCGTAGCAGTAGCCCTCGACCGCCGCGATGATCGGCTTCTTGACGTAGTGGTCCTTGAGAAAACCCTTGTAGATCAACGAGAAATCGGTCCTGACGCGCTCCTCGAACTCGTTCTGCGGCGGCTCCCCGGCGATCAGGGCGCCTACCAATCGATCCAAATCGGCACCTGCCGAGAAGTTTCGGTCCGCGCCGGTCAGGATTGCGACCCGCAGATCAGGATCGTCGTCCAACAGGTCCCAGGCGTCGGCGAGGCGGCACAGCACTTCTGGATTGAAGGCATTGCGCTTGTCCGGGCGATTGATGGTGATTGTCAGGATGTGCTGGTCACGTTCCAACAGCACTGCCGCTTCTGCCACGTACTGCTGTCTAGCACGAAAACCGCTTCCGGAGAAGTGCGCGAACCTGCGCTCAGCGAGTCGAGACTGCGGTCAGCGCGCAAAATCCTCAGGATCAAGCACTGGACGCAGACTCGGCGCCGCCAAGCGACGCGAGTCCTCTGCTTGGGAATAGCGCCGCTGCCGAGGGTGTCCTTCTAGGGGGCGCTATCGGCGCCCAAATTCATGGAGCGCGCGGAGGGGAAGTCAGTGGCGTCGTCGAACGGGGCTACCGCGGCGACCGCGCAACCGGTGCCGCCAACCAGGTCGGGCCACACCCGGCCCGGCCCCGCCGTGTTCACCGCCGTCCTGGCCGTCTTGTTCGCGTCGGGCTGGGCCGCCAATCACTTCGCCGCTTTGATACCCGCTATCCGGGATGGCCGGCACCTCGACGTCGCCGACCTGGACGCGATCTTCGGAATCTACGCGGTGGGGCTGCTGCCCGGCCTGCTCGGCGGTGGCCGCGCCTCGGACGCGTTCGGACGCAAGGCGGTCGCGTTGACCGGGGCGACCACAACCGTGCTGGGGACCATCGCGATGATGCTGTCGCAGCAGCCCGATGTGTTGATGGTGGGCCGACTGATCGTCGGCGTCGGGGTTGGGCTCGCCGTTAGTTCTTGTACGGCATGGACCTCCGACCTGAAGGGGCCCGCGGGTGCCGGCATGGCCGGTGCGGTGTTGATGGCCGGTTTCGCGGTCGGTCCGTTCGCCTCAGGCGCGATCGCCTTGGCAGGGCCGTCCGGCATCGGGGCATCATTCGGCATCGCCGCCGTCCTGGTCGTTGCTGCGGTTGCCGGCGTTGTTGTCGCGTTGCGACGTGCTGAGGCGACGCCGGTGGAGGCGGTGCGTGCGGCTGAATCGTCCACCGAGCAGGGCGCCGTACAAGCGTTGAGCTGGGCCATACCTCTGGCTCCATGGGTATTCGTCTCGGCGACAATCGCTTTCGTCACTCTGCCTGGCCGGGTGCACACCGGGCTCGCCGCACCACTGGCTGCCGGAACGGCCGCGCTGATCGCCAATGGAGCCAGTGGCCTCAGCCAGGTGGCCGCTCGAAGGCGTAAGTGGGGTCCACAGGCCGGAACCATCGGAGCGCTGCTTGCCGCGCTCGGCTACGTAGGCGTCGCGGTAGCTCCGACGACAATGCCGCTCTGGCTGGCCCTCCTACTGGTGGTGTTGCTCGGCTGCGCTTCCGGGCTTTGTCTGCGCGAGGGCCTGATCGACCTGGAAGCCGCTGCACCGCAACGTGTTCGCGGCACCCTGACTGGTGTGTTCTACGCAACGACCTACCTGGGCTTTGCCCTGCCATTGGTGTTGACCCTCGTCGGATCCGCCCGCGGGTCGGCGATGATTCTCACCTCGCTGGCAGCAGTCGCGGTGGCAGCGGCCCTCACGCGGGCAATTCGACTACGACGAAACAGCCACCGCGGGAACTGATTCCGTCAGTTAGTCGTCCGACGGCTTCCCTTGATTCGGCCGAAATCCGGACTGCGCGATCGCAACGGAAACACCGTTGCCGATCGGGCCTTTGTGGTCGACGAGAACAGCTGAACCGCTGGCTACCCCGTCGTCGCTGTAGTGGGTGAGCGAGGCCAGTCCGAGATGCGGTCCTTCGGGAAGTCGGGTCAGTGTCAGCGTGTAGTCGACGTTGATGAACTGCAAACCCTTCGTCCCCCAGTTGGCGATCGAAGCCGTGATGTCACCGGCCATGGCGGCCCGGGTGAAGGCAGTCATCGGTTGATCGTCGACGAGTGGGCGTGTCTCCTGCAGCCAGGTGTACTTCGGCCCGAACGTTTGGGCCCACTCGGGATCGGGATTCTGCAGCCCGCTGCCCCATCCGAAGGTCCGGATGAACAGCGACTGGACGCCGTCCCGGTCGTCGGGCAGCGGCGGCATGTGTACCGGTTGCGACCAGATCGTGCCGTCGGGCTGGGTTTCGCGGCGCAGAAACAGCGCACTCGCGTGCGCGACAGGATTCTGGTCCTGAACCAGGACCGCTTCGACCAGGCGCAGTCGGCGTCGGTCCTGGGTCACTCGAGTGCGCACCTCGACCGGTTTGAACGCGGTTGGACGAGGCAGGTCGACGGTGAGCCGGGCGGGCTGGAATTGCGGATCGTCGACCGCACGTTCGACCGCCCAGCCGAGCAGGCCGCCGACGACATGCCCACTCAGCGAAGGCCCCCAGCCACCTTGGGCGATTGAGGTTGGCACATAACGACTTTCGTCGGTTCGAAAGTACGGCTGCGTCGCCGCGAAGTCAGCCTCATCGGGATTGCCTTGCACACCTGTTTCTACCGCACAACGCGACCACCGCTGCGGCGGGTCAGCATTGACGCGTCGTTACACCTGACTAGCCAACGCGCGCCGGATCTCGTGCACCCGGACGGCATCGATACCCCAGGGCTGTTCGACTCCAACGCGTGCGTCAAGATCCCACAGCACACATTGCTCGCCGGGTTGCGCGACCAGCTGCCAGGCGATGACCGTCCTTCGCAGCTGTTCGCCGGCCGAGTCGACGGTCGCTACGGCATGCTCGGGCGCCCCGCCCTCGGGATGGTGATGAAGAAATCGGCCGTACGCCTTGTCGCAGAACGCCTGGTAGCGGGCGGTACACAGGATGAAGCCGTGCCATGCTTCGTCGACCGCCCGGGACGGCATGCCGATCACCCGTTTGTCGCGAAGCGCCGGCGCACAGCAGCGCAACCACTGCCGCAGGCCGGTCTCGATGAGATCCTGTGGCTGCCACGGACACGTCTTGTAGACCGCCGGCGGAAGGTCGAGTTCGGCTATCGCACGACGGGCGCGGGCGTATCGATCGCGTGCCGGCCGTCGCATGTTTTTACTGTAAACAAAAAAGAAGATCCTGACGTACCCTTGCCCGCATGAGCGGCTCTTCCACGACGTTGTGGTGGCCTTTGCTGTCGTGGGTGACGCTGGTGGGCTTCGGCAAGCTTGCGCAGCGCGGCAGACGCACGGTGCACAACCCACGTAGCCGCACCGGGCGCCGACGACGGGACAGCGACATTTGGTGGAGCGGCTCGGATTCGTCGGACGGCGGCCATCATGGCTGCGGTGGCGGTCATCACGGCTGTGGGGGCAGCAGTGGTTGCGGCGGTGGTGGCTGTGGAGGCGCCGGCTAGCGTCACATGAACGCCCCTACTTCCAGGCGAAGGGCGGTTGTTCGAGTTCGTCGACCGGGTCATGCCGGCCCTCCAGACAAAGCCAGCGCAGCTGCAGCAGCACCGCACCCGTCGGCGCGTGGATCAGGTCATTTCCCAGCGGGATCTGAACCACGGGTCGTGGGCTCTCGGGAATGCTGATGTAACGCGGTGAATCGTCGCGCTGCAGTTGGTGCAACCCCACCCGGTAGACCGCCTCTACTTCGTCCGGCGCCGGGCGCGGGTCAAGCCGGCCGCCGCCCCAGATCACCACCGGCGTAATGACATATCCCGATCGGGTCGGGTAGTCGTCGAGCAGGCCGAGCACTGTCGAGGCCGGCAGGCTGACCGCCACCTCCTCGTCCAGTTCCCGCAGCGCGGCTTCGACGACCGTTTCGCCCGGGTCGAGGCGACCACCGGGCAGCGCCCACTGGGCGGCGTGTGCATTGAGACGAGAAGCTCGGCGGCACAACAGGAAAGCGGCACCGCCTGCCACGTCGACCATGTGGCCGTCGAGACCCTCTTCCGGCATCGGCCGGCCACCGATCCAGTCGTCCACGTTCGCCGGATCCACTCGGTCTTCGCCGGCTTCGGAGTCGACGAGCACCACCGCGACCGCCGCGTGCCGCTTCGTGGGGTCGGTCACCGTGCGGCGGTGATGGCTCGCCAACCGCGCCCGGATCTGGTCCCGCAGCGTCTCGTCGTACGTGATGGTCACAGCTCGACCATAGGCCGGACCCGCGCGTCCGCGTCGGCGTGCACCCGGGTCGGGAAGCAATCACGATGCCGCGTGGTTGACTACTGAATGCGCATCGGAGTCGTGTTCCCGCAGACCGAATTGGGCGGCGATCCCGCTGTGGTGCGCGCGTATGGCGAACGCGTCGAAGAACTCGGGTTCACCCACATCCTGGCTTACGACCACGTCGTCGGCGCCGATCCTGCTGTGCACCAAGACTTTCAGGGTCCTTACAACATCGACACGACGTTCCACGAGCCGTTCGTGGTGTTCGGATTCCTGGCTGCCGTCACCACGCTGGAGCTCGTCACCGGCGTGATCATCCTGCCGCAACGACAGACGGTATTGGTGGCCAAGCAGGCGGCCGAGGTCGATCTGCTCACCGGCGGGCGGTTCCGCCTCGGCATCGGACTGGGCTGGAACGCCGTCGAGTACGAAGCACTCGGCGAGCGCTTCACCAACCGCGGCAGGCGCTCCGAGGAGCAGGTGGAGCTGATGCGCAAACTCTGGACCGAGCGATCCGTCACCTTCACCGGCAAGCATCACACGGTGACCGGGGCCGGCCTGGCGCCAATGCCGATCCAACAACCGATCCCGGTGTGGTTCGGCGCAGCCTCCGAGCGTGCCTACGAGCGCGCCGGGCGGCTGGCTGACGGCTGGTTTCCCATGATGGATCCCGGGCCCGGCCTTGACTACGCCCGTGATCAGGTGGAACGCGCCGCGACTGCCTCCGGCCGGGACGTCGGAAACCTCGGGATGGAAGGCCGGATCAGCTGGACGGGCGACCGCGACAAGGCCGCGGCTGAAATCGCAGCGTGGCGGGAGGCCGGCGCCACTCACCTGTCGGTCAACACGATGGGGGCACGCCTGGCGAACGTCGACGACCACCTGGCCGCTCTGGAGCAGGTTGCTGACAACCTGAAGTAGCGACTCGACCTGGCATTCTCCCGCGACGGATCGACCGCTGACGCGAAAACTTATGTGCAACATCGCATGTGGGAGAACGCTGCCGAGCTCTTCGACTGGATCCAGGACGGCGCGCATGTGTACGTGTGTGGCGACGCCGATCGGATGGCCAGGGACGTCGACGCCGCATTGCACGGCATTGTGGCCCGCTGCGGCAACTTGGCACCTGACGCCGCGCACGCGTACATCAACCGGTTGATCAAGGAGCACCGCTACCTGCGCGACGTCTACTGAGCATCAGCGTCGTCACCATTGGTGACGAATTCGTCAGAAACTCTTGACTGACACGAACTCCGCATGTGACGATTTCGTCAGAAGATGCGTCGCGAGCGTTCAGCCCTGATTGCTTGCCGCTGCAAGTCAGGAGAACGCCCGATGCGTGACGGCCCCAACGGAGTGGCGACCTATTCCGAAAGCATCTACTCCACCCCGGCTTTACTGCAGCCCTACCCGCACTACCAGCGACTACGGCAACTCGGCTCCGTGGTGTGGTTGCAGCGTCACCGGGTCTATGCACTGCCCCGCTATGCCGAATGCAAGGCCACGCTGCGCAACGACAAGGTATTCATCTCTGGCAACGGTGTCGCGCTCAATCCGCTGAGCAACCGACTGGCCCGCGGCACCACGCTGAACAGCGATGGCGCCGAGCACGACCAGCGTCGCAAGCTGCTTGCCCACCGCCTGTTGCCTAGAGCACTGCGTTCAGTCGGCGAAGCCATCGACCAACAGGCCGACGCCGTGGTCGACGCTGCCGTCCAACAGGGCGTCGTCGACGCGGTCGCCGATCTGGCCACCGCCCTGCCGTTGGCGATCGTCCCCGACCTGGTCGGCTGGCCACGGGACCAACGCCAGCACCTCATCGAATGGGGCGGCGCCACCTTTGACGTCCTCGGGCCACTCAATTGGCAAGCTGTCAAAGCGATTCCACGTACGCTGCAGATGCTGCGGTTCGCCCGCCGCGTCGTACAGCAGCGCTCGGTGCTCGAGGGGAGCATGGCGCACGAACTGTTGTGTGCGGCCGACGAGAACAAGCTCACCCACGCCGAGTGCCCGGCACTGATGATCGACTACATCGCCCCATCCCTGGACACGACGATCAGCGCCATCTCGAACGCCATCTATCTGCTCGCCACCCATCCCGAGCAATGGCAACTGCTCAAGAATGACCCGGGTCTGATCTCAAATGCCATCAACGAGGTCATCCGTTTCGAGGCACCCCTTCGGGCCTTCGCCCGCCAGGTTCGCGACGACACCGAGATCGACGGCACGCCGATTCCGAAGGGGGCCCGGGTCCTGGTCGTCTACGCCTCGGCCAACCGCGACGAGAACGAATGGGACCGCCCCGACGTCTTCGACATCCGACGCGACGCCGGTCGCCAGATCGGCTTCGGCAACGGAACCCATGCCTGTGCGGGTCAAGGACTCGCCCGGATGGAGACCGCCGCGATGCTGCGCGCCATGCTCGAACGTGTCGACCGCATCGAAGTGACCGATCGGCCTTCGTGGGCGGTCAACAACATCATCCGCCGGCACAGCCACCTGCCGATCAAACTCATCCCGGCCTAGTGCTCACCAGGTCAGGAAAGTGACCACCGCCATATAGTTAGGGCGCTAACTAATAGCGTACGATGAGGTCAGTGTCGGCGCCGACTTGGGCACCGATTCACGACCATTCCGAAGGAGCGATCATGGCCGGCGCTCGCCCGAACATCTTTCATTACATCGCTTATTCCTACGGCAAGCGACTGCCCGCCTCGATGCGGGAATGGGTGGCCTACGACCTTGCCGGCGAGGGGGCGATTCGTCGACACATGATCCGGATCGCGATACCACCGCTGCTGGTGCTCGCGCCGTTCTGGCTGTTGCCGGCCTCGTTGTATGTGCACACGGAGATGACGGTGCCCATCTACGCCTGGGCCCTGCTGATGGGGCTGGCGCTGAACAAGGTGTGGCGTCGGCATCGACTGGCCCAGCACGGCCTGGACCCCAACCTCGTCGACGTGATCAAGCGCCAGAAAGACGCTCACATCCACGACGACTACGCCCGACGCTTCGGGCCGCGTCCCGAATCCGCTAAATGGCAGGACAACAGCAGCCCGTTCTGACGGGACATATTCCGCGACAATCTTTTACACATTGATTCTGCGAGGGGATGGTCGTACATGGCCACAGGAATCGCTACGAATATCGACCCGCTGTCCCTAGAACGGCAGGTCTGCTTCGCGTTGGCCGTCACCAACCGCGCGGTGCTCGCCGTGTACCGGCCGCTACTGGAGCCCCTCGGCCTGACCCATCCCCAATACCTGGTGATGCTGGCTCTGTGGGACCACGCGAAAGCCATCCAGAAGCCGGACGCAAATCCGTTGTCGGTCAAGGACGTTGCCGCATTGCTTCAGATGGATTCGGCCACGCTGTCGCCGATGCTCAAACGCCTGCAGACGCAGGGACTCATCACCCGAACACGCAGCGCTGCCGATGAGCGAACGATGCTGGTGGAGTTGACCGCGCAGGGCCGCCAGCTACGCAGGCAGGCGCTGAAGGTTCCGCCCGCGGTGGTAGACCGCCTCGGCGTCGAACTCGCCGAACTCGAGCATCTGCGCGAAGTGCTGACCAAGATCAACCGGGCCGCGCTGGCGGCCGGCGCGCTCGCCTGATCCCCGCCGAGCCGGACAAATACTGTAAGTCGTACAGTACGATCCATTGGATGACCGGCAGCGTCGTCCACAAACCCACCTTCTGTCGCATCTGCGAGCCGTTGTGCGGCATGGTGGCCACCGTCAAAGACGGGCAGCTCGTGGCACTGCGGCCCGACAAAGACCACCCGCTGTCAGCGGGTTTCGCCTGCCAGAAGGGCATTGCGTTCGCCGAGGTCGTCAACGATCCGGACCGGGTGCAGACACCGCTGCGGCGAGGCACAGCCGGATTTGAGCCAGTCTCCTGGGACGAGGCACTCGACGACATCGCGGCGCGCCTCGACGCGATCCACCGCGAGCATGGGTCGGGTGCGTTCGGCTGGTATCTGGGCAACCCGGCGGCGTTCAGCTATTCACATCTGTTCGGCGCGATGGGTTTCATCAAAGGAATCGGGCGGGACAGCCACTTCTTCTCGTCATCGACGCAGGACACAAGCAGCCGCCTGATCGCCAGCCAACTCCTCTACGGGTCGCCGATCTCGGTGCCCATTCCGGACCTGATGCGGACCGATCTCCTGGTCATGCTGGGCGCAAATCCCGTTGTGTCGCATGGCAGTTTTCTGACTGCCCCGCGGATCAAGGACCGTATGCACGACATTGTCAGGCGGGGCGGTCGGGTGATAGTGATCGATCCACGGCGCTCGGAGACGGCGGCACAGTTCGAATGGCTGGGCATCGTGCCGGACACCGATTCGTCCCTGCTGCTGTCGTTGCTGCAGGTGATGTTCGCCGACGGTTTGGTCGACCTCGCCGCGGTGGCCGAGCAGGCGGACGGCACACAGTGGCTTCGAGATCAATGCGCACCGTTCACGCCCGAACGCACCGAGGCGCACACCGGAATCGCGCCGGCGACGGTACGGGCGCTCGCCGAGACCCTGGCAACCACACCACGTGCCGCCCTCTACGGACGCCTCGGAACCTGCGTTGGCAGACACGGCACGCTCACCAACTACTTGATCGACGCGGTCAATCTGATCGCCGGAAACCTCGATTGCCCGGGTGGCAGCGTTTTCAGCACTCTCGGGATTCCGGGTCAGAAGTGGGGACTCAAGCTCATGGGATGGTCGATGCGGCGCGCCTACCGCCGCAAGCGAACCCGCGTCGGTGGTTTCCCGTCGGTGATCGGGGCAGAACCCGCCGCCCTGATGGCCAAGGAGATCACCACCGGCGGCGACCGGCAGATCAAGGCGCTGTTCGTCGGAGCGGGAAATCCCGTTCTCTCGGTGCCCAACGGCGACGAACTCGAAAAGGCCGTCGAAGAACTGGACCTGATGGTCGGCCTCGACATGTACGTGAATGAGACGACGGCACATTGCGATTACGTTCTGCCAGTCACCACGATGTACGAACGAGACGACTTCGCGGTCACCTTCCAGACGTTTCAGGCCACGCCGTTCCGGCAAGCGACTGCGGCGGTCGTCGAACCGGTAGGTCAGGCACGCACGGAGTGGGACATCATCGCCGACCTGGTGCGGCGTACCGCGGTTCGCACGCCGGCCTTCGTGGTGCAGCGGGCCCTCGGAGCCCTAGGTATCCGGATACATCCTCGACCGTTGATCGACATGATGATTCGAATGGCCGATGGCGGAAACCGATTCGGAATACGTCGCAACGGACTGACATTTCGCCGCCTGGTGGAACAGCAACCACACGGTGTCGTCGTCGCGCCGAACTTACGAACGGGTCTGTTGAATGAGGTGGTGGCATACCGTAATGGGCGAGTCCGGTTGCGCCACAGTGACATTGCCGACGAGATCACCGCGATGTCAGGGCGCAGGGACCCGGTGGACTATCCAATGCGATTGATCGGCATGCGCGAGCCACGATCAGAGAACTCGTGGATGCACAATTCTCCACTCCTGATGCGCGGCAATCGAACTCACCGAGCGCTCATGCACTTCGCCGACGCCGAATATCGTGGGATCGCAGACGGTGACACTGTGACAGTGCTTTCGCCGCACGGCCGGATCACCATTCAGATCGCGCTGACCGACGACATAATGCCGGGAACCCTCGCCGTGCCGCACGGCTGGGGCCACAAAGGCACCGGCAAGTGGCAACTGGCCAATCGTGCCTGCGGCGCGAACGTCAACCAACTCATGTCGAGCGACCCGAACGATGTCGAGGCGCTGGGCGGAATGTCATGGCTGACCGGTGTTCCAGTTGAGGTGGCTGCATTGGCGGAGACGTCGGCTCACGCGTGACGCAGCACTAGCAGTTCCCCAGTCAGCGTCCCGTCATCGAGCAGCCGACCTATCTCCGAGCTCTGCTTTTCTGCCGATTGCCACGCCTGCGTATGTCCGTACCGCTCCTCCAGCGCCTTTGTCACGGTCTCGACGCGCTCATTCCAGGTGTCGGGGATCGCGGGCAGTTCGGCAGTCGACAGTGAGCGCTCGACGCGTAGCGAAGATTTGCTCACCAAGTCGAGAAGAGCGTCAGGCGTCGGAAAGTGGTTGCCTTCGCACTGATCGTCCGGAATGTCACGCTGCGCCAAGAACACAAGCAGTCCGATGGACCCGCCGTCACGCACCGTTCGCCGCAGTTCCTCGAGCAAGGCGACTTGTTCGGAAGTGGTGCACAACACGCCGAGGCACCAGGCGGCGTCGTAACTCGCGTCCGCCATCGGCAGCTTCGAGCCGTCGGCGCACACCACCGGATGGCCGAACAATTTCTTCGCCGCGCGGCATGCGCCCACCTCCGGCTCAACGAGCACCGGAAGCACCGCACGCGACCGCGCAGCGTAGGCGGCGGGTCCTCCGACGCCGGCCCCGCAGTCCAGCAACTGCGTGCCCGCCGCCAGTTCCATAGTTTCGATCAGCCAGTCGAGCGCAGGCGGACTGCCGCTGCCCCGGCACCCCGCAGGCACGTGGTAGTCGGGGCCGAGGTCGGCCGCTACTCGAGCCGTCCACTCGGCGACCGTGCCGAACTCCGCCTCCATTGCCTCGGTCATGACAGTTCTTCGCGGATGCGCCGGCCTACCTCGGCCTTGATCTCCGCGCCGATGTGGGCGCCTGCCGCCGATGCAAGTCCAGAGACATTCACTCCGTCGATTCCTTCGATCGACAGCAGTGCGCGCGCCTCGGTGATCGCGGCCGAGATGCCGGCCGCAACGGGATCCACCGCGCCTAGTACCTGTTCGGTCACAGCCGGATCGAGTTCGAGGCCGGGCAGACCTTGCAACACCGCCGCCGACACGTTGTCGGTGAAGACCGCGACCGCCGCGATGACGGGAAGCGAAAGACCCTGCGAACGAGCAGTTTTCATGAAATCGGCGATCATGTCGGGGTACGGCACATGATTGAGCACCGCAATGCTTGCTCCGGCCCGCTGCTTTTCCACCAGTCGAGCGGGTCTGGCATGTACCGGCGGGGCGGTGGGTGTTTCCGGCACCGCCGGGATCACTCCCACCGAGGCGGCCAGCGATACCAGGCGTGGCCCGTCGAGATCGAAGGTCTGAGTAACGTCCGGTCGCACGTCGTAGCCACGTCCATCACCCGTCACGCACAGCACCGTGTCGACGCCGATGCTGCGCAGCCCGCGGAGTTCCTGCTCAAGGACGATGCGGTTCCGGTCACGGCAGGACAACGTGATCCATGGCGTCACCCCCGCGTCAAGCAGCAGCGACCCCATCAGCGTGGGCGGAAAGTCCGGCTTGTTCTGATGCTCACCGACGAGAACGGCGTCACACGATGGCGCCAGGACCGCCGCGGTTGCCGCAACGTCACCCCGATCGAACGGCGTGCAGCTGAAATCGGTGAGCACCAGGGGCGCACGGGCTGACCGAGCGCCGGGCACCAGCCCTCTCCAGGGCACCACGTCATCGAATGAGCAAGCACCGGAACGCATTTCGCACTGACCGTCGGGCCGCACCCCACCACACGGCCCGAATTCCATTCGTTTCGGACAACTGGTGTCGATCGACATGGTCGCCCCCTTGCGCAGCTCTGACGATCAGCGAATACCCCGGCAACTGCGCGGGCAAAAGTCGCACCCGACCAATCGGAAGCGCTGGTCAGCGACCAGTCTCTACGTAATCCATGGGCGGCGCGCCGCCATGGGCAGCCACTCGGTGCGCCACAGCCGTAGCCAGCACCTGCCCGTTCTGGACGGTTCCGAGGATCGTCACTTCGTCATTGACCGCGAACTGGTCATTGACGATGAAATGCACACTAGCGCTGTGGGATTGACCGCCGGCCCTGGTAATCACCGTGGTGTCCGGAGTCAGTACGTAGGTTTGGGTGTACCCATCAGCGCTGCGTGCGGTTACCGAGCCGATTGACACGGCGATCACCGTGCCCTCTTGGCGCACTGGCTGCGATGCCTGCGGCGGCTGCTCAGCCCTGGCGGCCGTACCATCCACTTTTTCACCGGCGCCAAATGCATTCACCATCAGCGCGGCCAATACCGCGGCGACAATTGCCGAACCAAAGACGTAAAAGGAAATTCGGGCGAGAACAGGCATCGAGCGGCCCGCCCACTGTTCAACCAGCCGTGGTTCCAGCGGCAATTCCGTGAGCCGGTGCCTAGCGCTCATGCTCGTCTCGCTTCTTGCCGGTGGCGCGCCAATAGTTGCCGACGCGTGCCCGAACAGGTCGTCGGCAAGTGGTACCCGCCAGATAGCGCCAGTAAACGCCCCGGCGATCGGATCGGAATTCGAACTACTTCCCTGCGTTCGTAGGTTTATCGGGCAGTCGCGGTCGTAAGGCCGGGAATTTCCAGGCGCTCGGCAAGCCATGGCAATGCTGAGGCGAAGGCAGATGCCGCCGAAGGCCAGTCATGTTTGCCCGGCACTGCTACGACACTGCAGGAGATTTTGTTGACGGCGCCAAGTTCGCATAGTTTCTCGGCTGCGTCCTGCCCAACAGCCTTGCGATGATCGGAAGCACTTCCAATATCGGACTGGACTGCCCCTGGCACCACGAAGAGGCCGGACAGGTCGGAGTACCGACCGTGGCGGACGATGGCCGTGCCGGGGTCGAACCAGGACCAGGCGTTGACGTCCCCGCCGTAGAGGCGCTCGATCGTCTGCTGCCTCGTTCCGGCGTTCGGTCCGATATCGCCGCCGATATCGACGAAGGCGCTGAATGTTCCGGGATTCATGACGGCCAGGTCCACAGCACAGGTACCGCCCGAGGAAAAGCCGACGACTCCCCAATCAGTGAGCGCATCGAGTCCGAACATCGCCCCGATTTCTGGGATGACCTCCCCGGTCAAATGATCAGCCGCGTTACCAAGCGACCCGTTGACGCATTCGGTGTCGACGGTAAATCCACCGGTCGCGTCGGCGAAGACAGCCACCGGCGCATTGCCGTCGTGCGCCGCGGCGAAAGCATCGAGGGTGTTGACGGCACCGCCGACGCGTGCCCAGTCGGCCGGGGTGTTGAACTCCCCACCGAGCATCAATATCGCGGGCAGCCGCGGCGGGGGCGTACTGGTGAACCAGGCGGGAGGCAGGTAGACCCATTCGTCGCGATGCGAAAAGCCTGAAACCCGCGTGCTGGTACGCACGGCGACGACCGCTCCCTGTTGCGGTGCAACGCCTTTCGATTGCATTGCCCGTACCGTTTCGAAGTCCGTTTCATTTGGTAGTGGCCTGTTGGCCAACTGGCTCCACGCGGCATTAACGGTCGGGAAATACCCGAGCCAACCGTTGATGGTCAAACCTGTGCTGAGCAAGCAAAAGGACGCCGCGAAAACCGCCGCGTTGCGCCGCCACCATCCGGCGCTCGACCACCCGACCACAGCGACGGCGGCGGCGAGCCCGACAAGAGACACCCACAACCACAGCTGCCAGGGCGGCGGCTCGCTGGCGAGGCCGAGCGTTCCGTAGTACCAGTGGGTCACCGTGCCGGTGACGACGCCCGCACCGACCGACAGTGGTATCCACATCACCCGCCACCGCCGCGCGCGCCACCCAATCGCATATACCAGTGCCGCCGCGGTGATCACCTGCACCGCGACAGGGACCACTCCTTGAGTCAGCGAGACGTGCCACACGTCGTTCCCGTCACCGCGACGTACTACCCTGCTCAGCGCTTCGGAAACGGTGGCACCACGACCGCGGAATATCGGACAGCCAACCGACGTTCCATTGCTCGACGGTGTCGGACATCCCCCGGGTACCACATCAGAACCATCGCTTCGAGCGATCACTTGCCGAGAGGCGTGAGTACGGCACCGTCCTTTTAGACCTTCTCTGTCGCGGGTGGACCGAACCAAGTAGTGAGTGCCTCAAGCAGACCGATATGCGGTGGATCGCCCAACCAGGCGACATATCCATCGGGCCGTATCAACACCGCACCGGGCGCAGTAACAGCACCCAGAGCCGGAAGCTCCCAACGATCAGCGGCTTCCGCTTCGACCACCAGAACGCGGTCGCCCCACGGACCGATGTCGAGGGTCACGCCGAAGTTGAGTAGCAGCGGACGGGCCTTGTGCAGCAGGGTCGCTACCCGTGACGGGCCGTCGGCGGTAACCAGGTCGAGGTCCGGCATGCGGCGCCCGAGCAGGGGATGGCCCGCGCCGAGGTCGTAACGAATGTCCAGATCGGACATCATCGCGGCGAACCGGTTGCGTGGCTCATCCATGCTGAGAAGTTCGGAAATGATCTCGCGCACTGCTTCGGTGCGGTCGTCCGGACGGCGGAGCGCAACCTGAGCAAGGGTGTTGCGCAGCACCCGGGCACCGACCGGTTGGCGCTCGGCATGGTAGGTATCCAAAAGGCTCTCCGGCGATATGCGCTTGACCACCTGCGCGAGCTTCCAGCCCAGGTTCACGGCATCCTGTGCGCCGGTGTTGAGCCCTTGTCCACCCACCGGGTAATGCACGTGTGCGGCGTCTCCGGCCAGCAATATCCGTCGGTTCCGGTAGGACGCTGCCTGCCGGGCCATGTCGGTGAACCTGGAAATCCAAGTGGGACTGTGGATCCCGTAATCGGTTCCATACACTGCGATGAGCGCACTCGCGAGGTCGGCCAGTGTGGGTTCGCCGGTCGCACCGACGCCGCGTTCGGTCACCATGACCCGCACCGGCCCGCCGTCCTCAGGACGGCTGAACGAATGGACGCCTATTGCATCTTGGCGGATGCCCCATTCCGGTTCCTCGTTGATCTCAACCTCGGCGATCAGGTTGCTGGTTGTGGGATCCGAACCGGGGAATTCGATGCCGGCGGCTTTGCGAACGAGGCTGCGTCCGCCGTCGCAGCCGACGAGATAATCTCCGCGCAACAACTCACCGCCGGCCAGCGCGACCTCAACTCCGTTGTCCCCCTGTATTATTCCCGTCACCTCACGTCCGCGGTACACCGTGACTGCCAATTCCTCGACCCATTCGGCCAGCAAACGCTCAATGTGCTTCTGCACCAATGCGAGACCGTAGGGGTGCCGGGTGGGAAAGCCACTGATGTCGAAACGAATCCCAGCGAATCCCGCGACCTGGGCGGTATAACCCTGCGAAAGGAAGCGATCGGCTATCCCCCGCTGATCGAGAAGTTCGATGGTGCCGGCATGCAAGCCGAGCGCACGCACTCCGGTGAGGTCCTGGTTAGTACGCCGTTCGACGATCGCGACATCGACTCCGGCCAGCGCCAACTCGCCGGCCAGCATCAACCCGGTCGGTCCTGCGCCGACGATCATCACCGCATGATCGGACATCTGTTTCACGTCGCTGCTTGGTACCGCTGCCAACAGTTTTCGCCCCCGATTCAATGAGTTCTGCTTTCGGACAGCGATTTTGCGTCATCACCCGGGTCTTGCCGCAAGCCCCCGGGTCGGGTATAGGTTGAAGGCGAGGGGAAGAGTTCTGTTCGACTAGCGCTTGGCGCTGCCCCAGTTGGGCCCGAAGCCGGTCGAAACATCAAGCGCTACATCGAGCGGATACGCGCCGCACATCTGTTCCCGGACGTGCGAGGCCAATATCTCCCGTTCTCCTTCTGCCACCTCGAAGAGCAGCCCATCGTCTGCAGCCAGCACCATGCGCGACTTCAGGCCGATCGCTGTGATCACCTCGTTGATGCCGATCATCGCCGTCTTGACGATGTCGGCCGCGCTGCCCTCGATGGACAAGGACAGGGCCGCTCGCTCGGCATCCTCGCGCGCCTTACGATCTTTGCTGTCTAAACCCGCCAAGTAGCGTCGCCGGCCCACCAGGGAGGTGGCATACCCAACCCGGCGAGCCTCCTCAACGAGGCCCCGGAAATCGCTGTCGTCGCTGTCGACTTCGAGCAACGCGGCATCGCCGGTGCGGTGGGCGATGACTCGCAACTCGAGTCGTTCATAACTTGCGCTCATCAATTCCGCATAACCGTCACCGACGATGAATGCGTCGCGCAGGGTGGCCAGTTCGTCCAGGTTCGGATCAGACGTCAGTCGGCCGGTTGCGGCAACCGCCTGCTGCAAGGTGGCATGGATACGTCCATCGGAAGCAATCGAATTCAGCAGGTCAGCTGCCCGCGGTTCGCGCTCGGCAATGCTGGTCAGCAGCGCGCGATCAGCGGCGACACCGACCGCCTCCATGCCGGCCAGTACCCGCTGGACCGGCAGTTCCACTCGGCCCAGCAATGACGACGAGTCGATTCGCGCCAACTCTTCATCCAGCACATCGGCCAGGTCGAGGACCGCGCAGGCCTGCAGGATCAGACCTGGGACGGCCGCCTGGTCAACAGCTTCCGCGGGCAACGCGCAGCGCATGTGTCGCACCAGCAGATCATTCAGCCCCGAGCCTCGCCGATCGGGCCGCAGCAGATGCGCGGCCAGCACGGTATCCGACGTGACACCGCGCAGCGGCCAGCCGCGGCCTGCCAGTGCATGCATCGCCAGCCGGGCGTCATGCACCGCCTTTGGCGGTCCCGGGTCAGCAAGCCAGGACGCCAGCGCCGCCTCGTCATCTGTCGTCAACGTGGTGGGATCGATATGACGGCCGTCGCCATCTGCTGCAACGATCGCCAGGGCGACGGCACGGGAATCGTAGGACGGCCCGGTACCTACAACTGCCAGGCCGAAACGGTTCCCCAGACTGTGCTCCGACAGCCAGGCGGCGAGCTCACCGGCTTGCAGGGCCCGCCCACGAACGTCGAAGCCTTTCGACACGGTGACCACTCTGGCGTATCCGCGTTTTCGGGCGCGCACCGGCTGGCACCCGGCAGTCAGCCGACCCCCGTGCGCCGGTACACCACCGCCCGGCCGCCGCGGGCCGGCGCGGTGGCAACGCCTCGCTGGTAGCGCCGTTCCGCGCGGGCAGCAGTGGGAGCGAAGTCGAACTCGCGCAGCAACGTTCGCAGCGTCACGTTCATCTCCATATTCGCGAAGGCGGCACCGATGCAGCGCCGGACTCCACCGCCGAACGGAATCCAGGTATGGCTGTCCGGTGGACGTTGTAGGAAACGGTCCGGATCGAAGCTTGTGGCATCGGCAAAATTCTCCTCCGCCTCGTGGACTAGCGAGGCGCTGACAACGATCGCAAAATTCTCGGGAATCACCCACGGGCCCAATCGGATTCGGGTGTTCGTCCGCCGGGTGGTCGCCTCGATCACCGGCCGGGTGCGCTGGACTTCCCAGATGGTGGCCTGCCGGAGTTGCGACCCGCCACTGTTCGCCTCCTCGGCCAGTCGGGCCAGCAACGGCGGGTGGCGCCGGATCCGTTCCACCGTCCAGGCCAATGTGGTGGCCGTCGTCTCGTGGCCGGCAGCCAGCAGCGTCAACAATTCGTCGGCGATGTGATCGTCGGAGATGGGCGAGCCGTCGTCATAACGCGCCGCGAGCAGCAGCGCCAGCACGTCGTTGCGTTGCTCGGCCGCGGCGCCGGTGCGTGCCTGGTGGATCAGCGCGGCGATGATGGCGTCGTAATCTCGGCGATACTGGACCGCCCGTCCCCAGGGGCTCAACTGTCCCAGATCGCGCCGCACCGCCGGAGGAACCGCTGCCATGCGGGAGGTCAATCGCACCCACCGCGGCAGCAGTTCACGCAGCTGACTCAGCTCCGGACCCTGCGCACCGAACACCGTGCGCAGAATTGTGTTCAGCGTGATGCGCATCATCGACGGCGCCGTCGCGAACTCCCGGCCACGCGGCCAGTCGGCCGACTCGCGCAGCACCTCTTCCGCCACGATCGCCTCGTAGCCGGCCATCCTGCGACCATGAAAAGGCGGGACCAGGAGTTTGCGCCGGCGCAGATGTTCGGGGCCGTTGAGGCTGAAGGTCGATCCGGGCCCCAGCACGTTCCCCAGGTTGGAAGGCCGACCGAGAAGGTCGTTGCCGCTGGTGAAGAGATCCTTGATCAGCGCTGGGTCGCTGATCACCACCGACCGGCCCAGCACCGGCAGATCCAGTGTGAACGCGCTGCCCCATCGCCTCTGTAGCGCCGTCAGCCCCCGATGCCGGGCGGTCACGAAGCCGATGCCGAGCGCAAGTTTCGGGATAGCAGGACGGTGTGGCAACAGAACCGGGTCGGTGGTCGCGTCAACCACGGGCACCTCCCAGCCTAGTTTGCTCGAGCCCCGACGGTACGCAGACGTACCGGCCGGCTCAAGGTTTTCGCCGCCGCGGATTTCTTGAGCCGCGTCCGGGAATGAAGTTCGAAGGTGCCGGGTTCGTTAGATCAACATGAAGTTCCTGCTGATCACGCTCATCACTCACCTTCCGGACCCGGTGTCCGGTACGAAGAAGAGCCCCGCAGACCGGTTGCGTGACGTGCTCGACAAGGCAGTGCTGGCCGAGGATCTGGGGTTCGACGGGTTCGCCGTCGGGGAGCGTCACGAGGATCCGTTCATCTCGTCCTCGCCCCCGGTGGTGTTGAGCAGTATCGCCGCGCGCACCTCGAAGATCGGATTGTTCACCGCGGTGACGACGCTGAGCCTGCTCGATCCGGTCCGTGCATTCGAGGACTACTCGACGCTGGACAACCTGTCCGGCGGGCGCCTCGAACTCATCATCGGCAAGGGGAACGGCGCAGCGCAGGCCGAGTTGTTCCAGGTGACCGCCGACGATCAATGGGACCGCAACCGCGAAGGCTATGAGCTTTTCCGACTGCTCTGGAACAACGAGCAGGTGACCTGGTCGGGCAGTTTCCGTCCACCGCTGGTCGACGCAAAGGCGTTGCCCCGGCCGCTGCAGGAACAGATCCGAATATGGCACGGCAGTGCGACAAGCACCGACTCGGTCGACCTCGCGGCGCGCCACGGCGATCCGATCTTCTCGGCCAACGTCAGCAACCCGATAGAGCCCTACGCCGAGCTGGTTCGCCACTACCGGGAGCGCTGGGAGTTCTACGGGCACAACGCCGAAGACGCCTTGGTCGGCGCCGGCACCGCCGGGTTCTACGTGACCGGGAAGTCGCAGGACGCGGTGGCTGCCTACCGTCCGGCGTTCGAAGCCCGGCTGCAGGCCCAGCGCCGAGCCGGCCTGCCGGTGACGTTCACATCGATAGAAGACTTCGTCGAGCGCAGCTCGGCGCTAATCGGTAGTCCGGCTCAGGTGATCGACAAAGTAGGTCGCTATCACGAGCGACTGGGCCACGAAGTGATGCACCTCAGCGCTGACAACGATGGCGTGACGGTCAGCCAGCAACGCCGTAGCTTGGAATTGTTCCAGTCCGACGTTGCTCCCCTCCTGCGTCAACAGTTTCCAAGTCGACCACTCGTACACGAAGGAGCATCGCAACGATGACCAGCACGACCGCAGATGCCACGGTAGAAACGTTCGATGCCGCCTGGGAACGTTGGCACCTCGAGCGCGAACGCTACTACGGCGAACCACTGGGCTGGGTAAGCCTGACCGGATTGTATTGGCTGAGTGAGGAATTCGAGAGTGTCGCCGACCTACCGGGGCAATGGCGGGCGGACTCCGACGCCGTGTTCGTCCAAGGCATCGAGGGGACCGACCGGCTCGAACCCGTCGAGGGCGCGCCGGGCTTGCTCGTCGATGCCGGCGAGCGCCGCATCGAGGTCATCCGCCGAACCGGGTCGGCAGCATTGCGGGTGCACGACCCGAAGTCTCCGCACCTGAGTGCGTACCAGGGCATACCCACCTATCCGCCGAGTGAGCAATGGGCCGTTGTGGGCACCTTCACCCGGTACGAGCAGCCACACACGGTCACCACGGGCGCCGTCGTCGAAGGACTTCGGCACCAGCTCAACGCCGTTGGCGTCATCGACTTCGAATTGTCCGGTGTAGCAATGCAAGTGATCGCTTTCGGTGGCGCGGAGGGTCCGCTGCAGGTGTTGTTCACCGACGCCACCAGTGGCGTGACGACATATCCTGGCGCCAGGTCACTGTCAGTCGCCGAACCGGGCGCCGACTCGAGAGTGATCCTTGACTTCAACCGTGCGTCGAACTTGCCGTGCTCGTTCACCGACTACGCCACTTGCCCGGTGGCACCGGCGCAGAACAAGCTGCCGATCGCTGTGGAAGCGGGCGAAAAGAACCCGCGCTGAATTACTCCAGCACGAAGACCGGAATCTGCCTCGTCGTCTTCGTCTGGTACTCGGTGTAGGGCGGATAGGCCTCAACCGACAGTCGCCACCACTTGTCGCGTTCGTCATCGCGGAGTTCGCGCGCGGTCAGGGCGACGACTTTCTCGCCGTCCTGCAGCGTGACCGCGGGATTCGCCTTGAGGTTGAAATACCAGGACGGGTGCGTGGGAGCACCGCCCTGCGAAGCCACCACCGCGTAGCGCCCGTCCTCTTCGACCCGCATCAACGGCACGTACCGCTGTTTGCCGGACTTCGCCCCCGTCACGGTCAGCAGGACAACCGGCCTGTCGAGGATCTCGACGCCGTCCGTCGTGCCCTGCTGCAAGATTTGCTCGGTCTGATTACGCACCCAGTCCCGGGGACTGCGCTCAATGTCATCGGCCATACCCGTGCCCAACACCACGATGCAGCCCATGCATTCCCGTCGAATCTTGGAGTGAACGCATGCGCCGCGGGGTAACCGCAAACAACTCCGGTCTCGCGCGGACCGATCCGCGCTGCAATTCTCAACGACGCCGGTCTCCGGCCGACTTGCGTAGTGTCAGACCGGAACCAACGACGAAAGATTCACAACTATGCAGGCAACGGTCACCCCCGAGGCCGAAACCGCCGTCAGCGACATTGCCGATCGGCACGGAATCTCCCGCGAAGCCGTCCTGGCCATGCTCTTTGCACTCCACAGCGGAGGCGGCAACATGGCCCAGTTCTCCATCCCCGAGCTGGGCGGCTCCGGCCAGTGGATGCGTGGCGGGATGACCATGGTCGGCAACATGTTCGACAACGCGCTGAAGGCGCGGGTCGATGCCCTGTGCAGCGAGCTCGCCCAGCTGCTGGCCGCAACCACGGTCTTCCGGACTTCGGCCACGCAATCTCAGGCGGGGGGGTTCACCTCCAGCAACTGGTGGCCGGCCGACCTCGGTGTGCCGAGTTCTTCCGGCGGGCAGAACGACGCGCGCTACGCGGTCTTCCCGATCACCAAGCGGCTCGCGATTCAGGTTCACGGTGCCACGAGGGTCTTCGACACCGGCGAGCACCAGATCAACGGCGTGCAACAGCAGCAGGGCGGCGGATCCGGCACGGTGAACTTCACCAGCCAGTTCGGCACCTTCGATGTGTCCAGCCTGCGGGAGCTAGGGGCTGCACAGGTGGCGCGAACCCCTGCGGCCGCACCGGTCCCGCAGCATCAGGACCCGGTACCGCCACCCGCGGCTCAACCGACGGCATCCGCATCGGCGGACCCGCCTGGGGATTCCGCGGCCATCATCACGGCCATCGAGTCGCTGGCCGGATTACGTGAGCGGGGCATCCTGTCCGACGAGGAGTTCGCCGCGAAGAAGGCGGAGTTGCTCGCCCGGCTCTGAGGAGCCACCGAACACCGGGATACTCGACGGCATGCCCACGATCGTCGCTTTCCACGCCCACCCGGACGACGAAGTGATCCTGACCGGCGGCACGCTCGCGCAAGCGGCGGCCGCTGGGCATCGGGTGGTCGTGGTGACTGCGACCGACGGCCGGATGGGCAGCGAACCCGACGACACCCGGATCGGCGAATTGCGCAACAGTGCAAGCATCCTCGGGGTGCATCGGGTCGAGTGTCTCGACTACGCCGACAGTGGCTACGGGCCTGATTTCTATCCAGATCCGCCCGGGCGGATTCGGTTCGGGCGCAGTGACGTCGAGGAGGCGGCCTCGAAACTGGCCGCGATACTTCGCGACGAGAACGCACAACTACTACTGAACTACCAACGCAACGGCGGCTACGGTCACCGTGACCACGTGCAGGTTCACCACGTAGGCAAGCGGGCCGCCGAATTGGCCCAGACCCCGCGAGTACTCGAAGTGACCATGCCGCGCGAATTGCTCACCCGCGTCGGCAATATCGCCCGTTGGTTCCGGTTGCCCGCGCCCTACGAACGCGATGTGGTGCGCACCGCCTACGCGCCGCAGTCCACGATCACCCATCGCATCAATGTGCGGGAGTTCGCCCGGCAGAAGCGCGATGCTGTCGCCGCTCACCGCTCACAACTCGGCGATGGCCTGACCGGGCGCGTCTACGCAGTGTTGCTCAAGGTGCCGCCGCAGCTTTTCGGCCTGCTCTTCGGACAGGAATGGTTCGTCGATCCCGAGGCCGCGCCGGGAAAGGTTCGCCGCAATATTTTCGATTAGCCGGCGGGGGAATAGCGGCCCCGGGCCACTGTGTTGCGCCCCACATGAAAGCTTTCTCCGAGTCCGAGCGCCAGGAATTCCTCGCAGCACTGCACGTGGCAGTGCTGTCCGTCGACTCCGGTGGCGAGCGTCCACCGGCCAGCGTCCCGATTTGGTATGACTACACGCCCGGCGGGCACATCCGGCTCAGTACCGGCCCCGGTTCGCGCAAGGCCAAGCTGATCGAGAAGGCCGGAGCGGTGACGCTGGTCGTGCAACGAGAGGAGCCGCCCTACCAATATGTGATCGTCGAGGGCACCGTGGTTGAGACGTCCAATCCGGCGCCGGCGGACTTGCAGGAATCCATCGCGATCCGCTATCTCGGCGAGGAGGGTGGAAAGGCGTTCATTAAAAGCATGGAAGGCCAGGACTCTGTGCTCTATTCAATCCGCCCAGACCGCTGGATCAGCGCGGATTTCTCCGACGAGCTATAGCTTAGCCGTTTGCTCGGCGTCGGCCCGCTCTGCGTTGGTCGAGTAATTCAGGCAGACGGTGGTGCCGCTGGACCGAGTGTTGATGATGCAGTGGTCGGCCAGAGCATGCATCAATTTGATGCCGCGGGAGGCCCGTGGGTCATCGGGCCGGCGCGACGGCGGTCGATGCCACTTTCCGCGGTCACTGACGGCGATGCTGAGTGACTGCGTTGCACAGTCGTAGTTTGCCTGGAGGCGGACGGTGCCTACCGTCCGACAATCGCGGTAGGCGTGTTCAACGCAGTTGGCCAACGCTTCGTTGACGCTCATCACGACGTCACCCCGTAGTTCAGTCGGCCCCTGCACGCTCTGTTGCAACCATCGATCCAGAGAACGGCGCAGTTGCGCAGCGGTGGTGGCATTCGCCTCACCTGCACAAACCAACCGCTCCGGGCTTGCTGCGGGAGACGGAGATGCATTCATATCCAGTGCATACCCAAGTGGAGCCTCGGCAATACCCAAGTCGGCGCATCGATTTGACCACAACGAAAAATCGGCTTAGAGGACCGTTGTCACTTACGATGCGCGCGCAGTTGGTAGAGCCCCCGGGTGGTGGCCACCACCGTGCCGGCCGCGTCGGTGACCACCGCTTCCAGCGTGTAATCAGACTTGCCCTTGGCAGCGGCCTCGGCTTCGACGCGGGCGATGGTCTCGTCATCCATCGACGCTTCCGCGCGCAGGTCTGTGGTGGCCATCCCGACAAACGAGATGTCGACGTTCTTCACCAACGGGAAGTATTTGCCGGCATCGAACGATGACAACGCGATGATTCCGCCGAGGATCTCGGCGACCGTGAATTGGACACCGGCATAAATGACCCCGAAGTGGTTGCCGTTGCCCTCCGCCGGAACACTGGCGGCAGCAAAGCCACGCCGGGCGTCGAGAACTTTCACGCCCATCCGCTCGGCGATCGGGATGGTCGTAGCCATTCCCGCATTCATCATTTCGACGAGCTGATCATTCACGACGTCGATGGTCCCATAACCGCGCGTGGGCTAGCGGCCGGGTAGACATAGTTCGTGGTGGTGAAATCGGTTCCCGCCAAGACGTTTGGCCTGGTACATCGCGGTGTCGGAGGCTGTCACCAGCACCTCGAGCAACGCCTGATGATCGCCCGACGGGGCATCATCCAGACGAGCGCAAGCGGTGCCGATGCTGGCGGTGACTCCTGCCCTCGAGGCTTCGATGGCCTTGCACGTCTGGGCGGCCAGAGCTTCAGCGTTGCAGGTCGTCGCCGTGCCGGCGATCAAGAACTCCTCGCCGCCGCTACGCGCCACCACGGCCTGTTCGTCTGCGGCTGCGAGCAACGCCTGGGCGACCTGGACCAAAGCGTGATCGCCAGCGGCGTGACCACGGTTGTCGTTGAGGCCTTTGAAGTTATCCAAATCAATCACCAGCACCACCAGATGAGCGTCGATGCCGCGGCGGGCCAGCATCATCCCTAGCGCGATATGTCTAAACGCCCGTCTGTTGAGCAGGCCAGTCAGCGGGTCGCGGTCAGCCCGCAGCAAGTCGCCCGCCAAGGCGCGTACCAGGATGGCTATGGCTACCGGGAGGGCAATATTGACTTCTAACACCAGCCATAAATCCACTCCGGCCAGGGAGGGATGGCCGGAGTGCGCCAGCCGTAATGCCTCGTAGGTCGCGACGGCGGCCGCGACACCGAAGTTGTACAGCACGAACGCCATCGTGTGAAAGAACGCAATGTAGGCGCCGAAACTGGCGAAGGCGATGCACCCGATGATTGCGGGTAGCGGCTCCGGGTAGGCCACACAAGCTAACGCGACGGCAGTATTGCAAGCCACCGCATAAGACACCGACTGGGCGCGGGTCGGCCAGCGCCATATCCACAACAATGCCCCTGCGATGCCGTTCGCCATCGCGACCCAGGTCATCAGTACCCCGGCGGTTCCGCGGGGGCCGTCAGGACCGACCAACAGCGCGACCAGGCAGATCACCAAGGACGCCGAAATGAACGCCATCAGCGCCCGCGTCATACCGCTTATCCCCCGCGCAGCCAGATAACCGGAGAGCCAGTCGAACTGGTCGCCCCGCTGCCATCTGCTAAAGATCGCGGTCATCGTGGAATTCCGGTCGATTTGCTCCTGCCACCACCAACGAAATCGCGGTGGCGGCCGATATGTCATGCCTCTACCCAGGCCATTTAGCAGCGTAACGCCGATTGCGCAGTTAGACAGGCTTATCTGCTGAACACCTATTTTCTGGACGAAGTCGGCTTATCCCCCAGCGGCGCCGACGGCGTGAATTCGACAGGCATCTTTTCCAGGCCGCTGACGAAGTTGGCCGGCCGCAGCGGCAGCGGCGCGTCCGACTTCAGCCGCATGTCCGGCAGCCGCTGCAGCAGCCGCTCCTGCATCATGGACAGCTCCAGCCGGGCCAGTTGGTTGCCGAGGCAGAAGTGGGTGCCGAAGCCGAACGCCATGTGATTGTTCGGGTAGCGGTCGATCCTGAAGCGCTCCGGATCACCGAACACCGACTCGTCGAAGTTGGCCGACTCGAACAGCAGGATCACCTTCTCGCCCTGTTTGAGCTGTTCGCCGTGGAAATCGATGTCGGTAGTGATCGTCCGGGCCATGTTCTTCACCGGGGACGTCCAGCGCAGCATCTCCTCGATCGCGTTCGGCAGTAACTCCAGATCGTTCACCAGGCGCTGGTGCTGCTCGGGGTGGCGCAGCAGTTGCGCGGTGCCGCCGGACAGGGTGTGTCGGGTGGTCTCGTCACCGCCGATCAACAGCAGCAAGACCTCGGTGACGATCTCGTGGTCGGCCAGTCCCTCGCCATCCACCTCCGCGTGGACCAGCACGCTGACCAGATCGTCGGTCGGTTCGGCCTTGCGCGCCGCGATCATGTTCATCATGTATTCGGTGTAGGCGGCAAACGCGTCGATGGAGACCTGGAAGTCCCCTTCCGCGGCGGTGCTGCTGAGAAAAGTCACCATGTCGTCGGACCAGCGCAGAAACATCTCCCGCTCTTCCGGCAACACGCCCAGCATGTCCCCGATGACGGCCATCGGCAGCGGCGCCGCGAGGTCCCACACGAAGTCACATTCGCCCCGTTCGCATACCGCATCGATCAGCGCGTCACACAGCGCGCCGATCGACTGTTCCTTGTCCTTAACGCGTTTACGGGTGAAGCCCGCGTTGACGAGTTTGCGCCGCAGCAGATGCGCGGGGTCGTCCATCGCGATCATCATCGGCGGAGCGTCCTGGTCCGGCCGGATGCCGCCGGCATTGGAGAACAGCTCCGGTTTGCGCTCGGCCTCGATCACCGCCGGGTAGGACGCCAGGCCGGCCAAGCCATTGCGGTCGCGAAAGACAGGCTCGTGGTCTCGCATCCACTTGTAGCGCGATCGCGAGTCGCCGGCGTAGAAGGCGCCGTCCAAGAGATCGACGTCGGGACGCGATTCATGCTGGGACTCAACCACGTTCGGCAACGCTGCACCCTTTCCAGACCAGGGCGGGATGCCCTTTACCGTAGACATTACAGTAGCAACTGTGGTAATCATCACAGAAATTTTCTGCCACTGGCTACAGACCAGACGGAAGGCAAGTCGATGAAGACACGTGGAGCCCTGATCTGGGATTTCAATCAGCCGTGGTCGGTCGAGGAAATCGAGATCGGCGAACCCCGCAAGGGCGAAGTCAAGGTCCAGATGGAAGCTGCGGGGATGTGCCATTCCGAGCACCATGTGGTGACTGGTGACATCCCGATGGCGGCCTTTCCCATGCTCGGCGGTCACGAGGGCGCCGGCATCGTGGTGGAGGTCGGCGAAGGCGTCGACGATCTCGCGGTGGGCGACCACGTCGCGGCGTCGTTCATCCCGTCCTGCGGAAAGTGCCCCTCGTGTCATGCGGGCGAACGCAATCTGTGCGACCTGGGCATGGGCCTGATGGCCGGCACCGCGGTTTCCGACGGCACATTTCGAATCCAGACCAAGGGGCAGAACGTCTACCCCTACGCACTGCTCGGCACTTTCGCGCCTTACATCGTGGTGCACCAGACCTCGCTGGTGAAGATCGACCCGGCCGTACCATTCGAGACGGCGGCGCTCGTCAGTTGCGGAGTCACCACCGGATTCGGGTCGGCAACGCGGGCGGCCGATGTCCGCCCCGGTGACGACGTGGCAATCGTCGGGCTAGGTGGTGTCGGTATCGCGGCGCTGCTGGGGGCGGTGAACTGCGGGGCGCGCCGGATCTTCGCCGTCGACCCCGTCGAATGGAAACGCGACCAGGCACTGAAATTCGGTGCGACACATGTCTATTCCGACATCGACAGCGCACTGATGGCGATCGCGAACATCACCGTGGGCCGGATGGCCCGCAAGGTGATCGTCACCGTCGGCCGGGCCGATGGCGCGGACCTGGAGAAGTACGTGACCATCACATCCAAGGGCGGGACGTGCGTGGTGACCGCGATGGGCAGCGTTGTGGAAACGAATGTCTCGCTGAACCTCTCGTTGTTGACCCTGATGCAGAAGAGGCTGCAGGGCAGCATCTTCGGCGGCGGCAACCCCCACCACGACATTCCGCTGCTGCTGTCGATGTACCAGCTCGGTCGGCTCAACCTGGACGACATGATCACCCGCCGCTACCGTCTCGACGAGATCAACGAGGGCTACCAAGACATGTTGGCGGGCCGCAACATTCGCGGCGTCATCAGCTTTACCGATGAAGACAGATAGCCATCTGGCTCGTTACAGCGGTGCTACCCGATCGGCCCACGGCAGGGCCTGCTCGAGTTGGGCCGCCAGTCGGATCAACAGGGGCTCGCCGCCCAGTGGCGCAACGAACTGCACGCCCAGCGGCAGCGCGTCCGCGGTCTGGTGCAGCGGTAGCGAGATCGCCGGGCGGCCAGTGAGATTCGCCAACTGGGTATAGGGCACCCAGCCGAGGTTCTTGTCCACCATGTCGTCGACGATGTTGGTGTGCCGAAGCAGGCGCGCGGTGCGCGTTTTCAGCAGCACGTCAGCCCCGCGCTGCAACGGCACCGGTAGGTCGAACTCGCCGACCTTCGGCGGCGGAGTCGCCATGGTGGGGGTTAGCAGCAAATCGTAGGACTCGAAGAACGTGGTCAGCCGACGAGTGTGCTGGTGACGACGTTCCACCGCGGCCACATAGTCGACGCTGCTGGTGGCGCGGCCGAGTGCGGCCATGATCAACGTGTCACGCTCGAACGCGTCGTCGCCCGCACCGCTTCGGCGCTTGGCGTCAGCAACCTCCCAGGCCATATAGACGAACCAGGTGAGCAGGAAGTCGTGGGCGAGCGCGGCATCGTCGTAGGGGGCCTGCGGCAGTTCGTCGACGTGGTGGCCGAGGTCGGTCAGAGCTTGCACTGCCGTCTCGACCGCCGCGAACGCTTCGGCGTGCGGTGTCGGGGTGATCGCCGACGGCACCCGCACGCCGATCCGCAGCTTGCCCGGATCCTCTCCGACGGACGATGCGAACGACGACGCGGGCAGCGCTGGAACGTACGGGCCCCACGGCTCGCCACCGCAGATGACGTCGAACATGGCGGCGGTGTCGCGCACCGTCCGCGACACCACGCCTTGCACCGCGGCGCCATGCATGAATTCGCTGCTCCCGGGCCCCATCGGCGTCAGTCCGCGGCCCGGCTTGAGACCGACCAGGCCACAACAACCCGCCGGTATGCGGGTCGACCCGCCGCCGTCGTTGGCGCCCGCGCACGGCACGATTCCGGCCGCGACCGCAGCAGCCGAGCCGCCGGAGGATCCGCCCGGGGTGCGGCTCAGGTCCCACGGGTTGCGAGCCGGGCCCCAGACCGCGGGTTCGCTGATCGCTTTCGCGCCGAACTCCGGCAGGTTCGTCTTGCCGAAGATGACCAGCCCGGCATCGACCCAACGCTGGACGACGGTCGCGTGCTCGGCGACCGGCGTCGACTTCAACGCCCGCGACCCGCTTGAAGTGGGCAGACCCGCGTAGTCCTGTGCGATGTCCTTGATCAGAAACGGAACGCCGGCGAACGGGCCGCTCAGATCGTCGGAGGGCGAAGCGGGCACGTCGCGCACGATTGCGTTGATCCGCGGGTTCACCACCGCGGCCCGTTCCCGAGCGAGCGTGAGCAGTTCGGCTGCGGTCACTTCTTTATCGGCGACCAGCTTCGCCAACCCGGTGGCGTCGAATTTCCGATACTCGTCGAAGTTCATGGTTCGACCGTAACGGGGTTTCGACACCGCGGAATCGGGAGACCCTTCAGGCAACTTCTGTAGATGCTCAGAGAGGCCCCGCGTGAATCAGCAGGATGACAGCAAGCCCGAACCGGTGCCGACGGACGCCAGAGAACCGACCGAGGCACAGCGCGTCGAGGAAGAGGAGCTGGAGCACGGAGGCGCCGACCCGAACGCGCCAGGCGGCCACCAGTCGGCAGAGAACACCGCTGACGAGAGCAGTCGTTAACCGACTACAGATACATGCCCGCCGGCACGGCGGCCCGGTACCTCCCGCTGCCCACCTCGGCCAGCAGCGACGCGGTGCTCACGGTGCCGCCGTCGCTGGCCAGCACCGCGCGGCGCACGACTTCGCGGATGTCGCTGCCGCTGGTGCGCTCCGGCAGCACGGCCACCACCGCCGCCGCGTCGACAGCCCGGCCGCCTGGAATGTCGCGGATCAGCGTCAGCAGGATGCGGGCCGCGTCACCGCGGTTGGGATAGCCGACCTCGACGACCGAGTCGAACCGGCCGGTGCGGATCGCCGCTTTGTCCAGCGTTGCGGCATCGTTGGTGGACGCCAGCGTCAAGATACGAGCGTCGGCCTTGACGTCCATGGCCTGCAACAACTCCGACAACCCGACCTCGTTCGATGCGCGGTCACGACACCACAGGTCGACATCCTCGAGCACAATCAGCACCGGGCCGCCGAGTCGCTGGGCCTCTTCCACCACCACGGTGAGCAGTTCAGCTCCCGCCCGCGCTTCGACGTAGATGACGGTGAAAGCGCCGACCACCTCGCGGGCCACCACCGCGCTCACCGCCGACTTGCCGGTGCCGGGCGGGCCGCACAACAGGACACCGCGCCGGGCACCCAGACCATGTGCGTTGAGCACCTGGTAGCGGTCCCGCACCGCGGTGAGGCCCAGGTCGACCTCGGTCCACACCTCGTCGGGAACGATGACGGATTCTCTGGTCGCGGTCGGCAGGTCGATGACCGTGAAGCTCAGCCCGTGGTTGTTGGCGGCGCGTACCGCCTTGCCGCGGTACGGGTTCAGCTCGGCGGCCCGCTCGGCCAACCGGTCCAGCACGGCACGGGCGTACGCCTGGTTGTCCGGAGTCACGAACGCGCTCACCTCGGCCGAGTGCATGATGCTCTCGCGCGCCTCGATGTGGATGACACATCCCGCGTCGTCCAGCAAGGTCCCGGCGGGGAAATGCACCCGCAGGCACAACGGGTGCCGATAACGCTGGCCGCCGAGTTCGGTCTGCGTCCACTTGGGCGGATACGCGCACTCGCCCGGGCCGATCTCGCAGACGCCCAGATGCTGCTCGATCCATTCCGCCAACGCCAGCGCGGTGGTCAACCGGGACACCGGGTTGAGTTCGCGTTCCTCGTCGAGCAGGTGCCCGGAGTCCGGCACACCCAGACAGCGCGCGGTGAACCGCTCTGCGGTTTCGGCACTTTCGCGCTCGGCGACACCGACCAGCAACTCCCCAAGGGCGCGCAGCGCCGGACGCACACCGTAGTCCAGTCCATCCAGCCATGCATCGATGTCGGTGATGGGTTGGCGGTGTGCGTGATCGCCGCCGGGCATTCCGGCGGTGAGGCTGGTCAGTTCATCGTTGGTGAGAGTCATCGCTTTTCGTTGTCGTGGTTAGTTAGGGCAGCGGTCCACGATCTCACTCGGCTAGCAGGCGGTCAACTGATTTACACTGTGGTAGACACGGCCCCATGGCCCTGCTGATCCCCGGCCAGACATGCTGGGACATTCGCCGGGCCGACCAGTTCGCCCGTGTGGTTGATGCCGCGGATTACTTCAGGCTCGTCAAGGCGGCACTGCTGCGGGCGCAGCACCGAATCATGCTGATCGGCTGGGATTTCGATGCCCGCATGACATTCGAGCGAGGCGTCACCACGCTGGCCGGTCCAAACCAGTTGGGCGCCTTCCTCTATTGGCTGATGCGCAAAAGGCCGGACCTCGAAATCTACCTATTGCGGTCGAACCTGCGTCTGCTTCCGGTCTTCGACGGTGTCTGGTTCGGTGTGACGCCGGTGGCGCTGGTCAATCAGGTCACCAGCAAGCGAATTCACTTCGCCATCGACGGCGCTCATCCCACCGGGGCCGTCCATCACCAGAAGATCGTCGTCATCGATGACGGGCTCGCATTCTGCGGTGGCATCGACCTCACCACCGCCAGGTGGGACACCCGCGCCCATCACGACGACAGTCGTGGCCGCCGATCACTGCGGCGCCGGTATGGCCCGCGACACGAGACCGCGGTAGCAGTGGACGGGGCGGCAGCGCGCGGACTCGGCGAGTTGGCAAGGGCCCGTTGGCACACCGCGACGAAGCAGCAGTTGGACGCCATCGCGGCTGAGCACGCGGCGTGGCCGAGCGAGCTCGAACCGTCGCTACGCGACGTCGACGTGGGCATCGCGCGCACCTTGCCGGAATTAGCCGGCCAGAGCGAGGTTCGAGAGATAGAGGCACTCAATCTCACCGCCATCGCGGCGGCGCACGACACGATATACCTCGAGAACCAGTACCTGGCCTCCCGACGGATCGTCGCTGCGCTGGCGGACCGACTCCGGGAGGAGGACGGTCCCGAGATCGTCATTGTCGTTCCACTCAAAGGCAATAATTTGCTCGAGCGGGGAACGATGGATGGCGCGCGCCACCGGCTCATTCAGGTTCTCTGGGACGCCGACGAGCATCGCCGATTGGGCGTCTACTATCCGGTGACCGACGGCGGAACTTCGATCTACGTTCATTCGAAGGTGATGGTGATCGACGATCGATTGCTTCGCATCGGGTCCTCGAATCTCAACAACCGGTCGATGGGATTCGACAGCGAGTGCGATGTGGCCATCGAAGCCGACCCGGACGATCCGGCGCACGATGATCTGCGTCGCGAGATCCTCTTCGCGCGCGATGATCTGGTGTCAGAGCACCTCGGCGTGTCGAGCGATGTGTTCAATGATGCTGCAAGGCAGGAACATTCACTGCTTCGGGTGGTCGACGCACTCCGAGGGGAAGGCAAGACGCTGCGGCCCCTCACCGAGGAGACGATTTCCGATCAGGCGAGCCCGTTGGCGGAGAACGATTTGATGGATCCCGATCGCGCGGAGGGCCGCTCGGTGACCGGGACTGCGCAGCAATTCATCACGGCATTGCGCGGCCGACTTCGCTGACTACTGAATCGGCTCGTCGCCCAGAACCGTGGTGCGCAGCATCTCACGAGGCGAGTCGGGGTCGTAGGGGGCGGCCCGGTGCAGGACACCGCGGTTATCCCAGATGACGGTGTCACCGACCGACCAGCTGTGGCTGTACACCTTGGCCGTGGCGCGGTCGAGAAGTTCGGCCAGCAGGCCTCGGCCCTCCCCCGGGTCCATGCCGACCACGTAGTCGGCAGAAGCACCCAGTACCAACGACTTTCGGCCGCTGCGATGTGTCCAGACCAAGGGGTGTTCGTGGGTGCGTCGAGATCGCCAGCGCGCCAGCTGTTCTGGGCTCGGATCTGGAGTGACGCGCCGTTGCGACGCTTCGAGCGAGTGCACCACACGCAACGATCCGAAGCGGTCCTTCTCCTCGGCGGTCAGCGCTTCGTAGGCCGCATAGGAGTTGGCGAACTCGGTCTCCCCGCCCCACTCGGCGACCTGCACCGCCGACAGGATGGTCGCCTTCTGCGGGCATTCGTCTCCGGTCGGTGTGCAGCCGTCGATGTGCCAGTCGAAGGTGGCTTTCAGATACGCCGCAGAAGAGTTCTTCGACGGGTTCAACGTGATGGGGTAGATACCGGAGACGGGGTGGTGCCCGTCGGATGAGTGGTCGATCTCGCCGAGGCGACGGCAGAACGCGACCTGCGCCTCAGGGTCGAGTTGCAGCCCGGGAAAGACCAGAACTCCGTTGTCTTCCAACGCATCCAAGATCGCGTCACTCGCTGACGTATCGGCCGCCAGGCTGCCGGCATCAAGACCGGCAACTTCGGCGCCGACCGAGTCGGTGAGTTTGGTGATGGTGAGCAGACTCATGGACGGATCTCTCTGTCAGGGCACGGGTTCGTCGGTGCGGGTCATCACTGCGTCGGCAGCGCTAACCGGAATAGGTTGGTGCATGATCTCGACCGACATCGACACCATGATCAGCGAATAGATCAGGTGGAGCAGGTTGAGCGCATCATCCGGCAGGCTGTCGAGCGCGAACTTGTCGCAATACTCGATCGCCTCTTCCAGACGCGGGAAGAACGCGTCGTAGAACTGTTGCATCTGCGGCATGGTGCTGGAGACTCGCGCGTTCCAGCGTTCGGTTTCGGTGGCCAGACACCACGTTTGCGCGTAGCCCTCCAACTCGGCGAATGCGCTGGGCAGCAACGTATCCGACATGGTCACACTCCCGCCGGGGCCGCTTCGCGTTGGTAGGCGTCCACCCAATCGACCACTACCTTATGCAGATGGCGCACCAGGATCTCCTGGTCGTTGAGCGGGAAGTCATCGACGATGCCGTATTCCAGTGCGGCCTGCGTGCCGCCGAGCATGCCCGCGTCCTGTAAGGCGAATTCCTTGAGCACCACAGCGGCGACCTCGTGTTCGATCCGTTCCCGGACACTGCCGGCCGGATGGAAATAGGTGTACGCCTCGAAGCGATGGGTGTTGTAAGACGTCGGCCAGTACCGGTAGAGCAGATACCACCCGCCGTAGATCAAGATCTCGATGTTGGGGAAGATCTGGAAGTTGCTGATACCCCAAGGCTCGACGTTGCCCGGGTTGAGCCCCGCCGGCAACTCACCGATGTCGGGGGTACGCCAGGGACCGACCAGTCCGCTCTTGGTGGCCCGCTCAATCGGGTACATGAACTCGGCGGGCAGCAGCCAACGCCGCCGCCCGGCCGTGGACACCAACCGGTGCGGACCGTCGAGTTGGAAATGCCCGCAAGTGAATCCGGCGTTGGGGTCTCGCACTTCCGAGGGCACTTGCTGCGGATGCAGCGACGGCACATGGTAGTACTCCTGGAAGGCGTCAGCGAAGATCTTCCAGTTGCTGTTGTTGTGCGCGACCCACTCGTAGCGTTCGGTCAGCTTTGCGAACGGATAGTCGTCCAGGCCGGTGATCATCGGCCCGAGGAACTCCCGCAGGGTCTGGCGTGGCTCGGGATCCAGATTGATGAAGATGAACCCGTTCCACACGTCGCACTGCACCGCGCTCAGTCCGTACTCGGCGACGTCGAGACCGAAGAACTCCGATTGCTGCTGAACGAAATTCAGCGCGCCGTCCAGGCCGTAACGCCAGCCATGGTACTTGCAGGTGAACTGACGGCAGGTGCCCTTGGTCTGCTCGCCGGGAAAGTCGTTCCACACCAGCTTGTTTCCGCGATGACGGCACACGTTGTAGAAGGCACGGATCCGTTCGTCGCGGCCCTTGACCAGGATGATGGAAGCCCGGGCGACCTCGATCTCCTTGGTGAGATAGCTTCCGACACGAGGTAACTCCTCGATTCGGGCGACATTGAGCCAGGCGCGCTTGAAGATTGCTGCGCGCTCCAGTTCATAGAACTCCGGAGATGTCGAGTCACGGAATGAGACGGGACCCGTCCCCAGGTCGGGGTAGTGCTCGGTCCACGAGCCTTCCGGGGGTCGTCCTGCTCGCGTCATAGCACCGAACCTCCGTTCACACCCAGCACCTGGCCGGTGATGAATCTGGCCTCATCGGAGCTCAGGAACCCGACCGCGGCGGCGATATCGGCGCCGGTACCGAGGTAGCCGACGGGGATGTTGCCGGCGATCTGCTCGTTGGAGCCGAGGTATCCGGCGGCCTGATTCTGATGCTGCATCGGCGTTTCGATGCCCGAGGGCGGGATGGTGTTGACGGTGATGCCATGCGCGGCGTACTCGCGAGCCAGGGACTTGGCCAAGGTGAGCACCGCCCCCTTGGAGGCCGCGTAGTGGGTGGCGAAAGGCGACCCGCGCTGCGCACTGGACGACGAAATCAGCACTATCCGGCCCCATTTCGCGGCCAGCATGTCAGGTATCGCCACCTGGCAGCAATGAAACGTGCCCGTCAGGTTCACGTCGACGATGCGCGACCAGTCCTCGATGGTGATCTCGAGAAACGGTGCGAAGCCGAACAACCCGGCGCTGGTCACCAGGACCGAGACGGGTCCCAGTTCGCTGCGAACCTTGCCGAACGCCTCTTCGACGGCAACCCGGTCGGTGACGTCGGCGCCGAGGCCCAAAGCCGTCGCCCCCTGCGCGCGCAGGTCCTCGGTGACCCGTTGCGCTGCTTGCTCATTCACGTCGAGGACCGCAACGCGAAGGCCGCGCCGGCCCAGTTCGTGACAGGTCGCCTCACCGATGCCGGACCCACCGCCGGTCACCACCGCCACCTTGCTCATGTGTCGCCCATCCATCCTCTCTGCTCTACTCGTAGACGACCCGCACGGTCGGACTGGTTGGCAGGGCCTGACACGTCAGCACCCAACCGTCCTCGACCTCGTCGTCCTCGAGTGCATCGTTGTTGAGCATCCGGGCGCTACCTTCAGTCAATTGCGCCATACACGTTCCACAGGAACCGATTTCACATGACGACGGCGGGCTCAGCCCCGCCATCCGCGCGGTCTGCAGCAGCGTCTCACCCGCTTCATAAGGCACAGTCGTGGTGCGCTTGTTCAACCGGATGGTCACCGTTTCGGTGACCGCAGTGGCAGACTCAGTCGCGCTCGCGGGGATCTCGTGCATTACTTTCACAGTATCAACTACTTGCGACTAGTATCAAGTACTAGATACACGTGCCATCAGCGCTCGGCGTGGTCGGTGAAGAACTCGTGGCCGGTGCCCTTTTCGACGACCCGGCCGAGCAGTTCACGCAGCGTCTCCTTCTCGTCATCGCTGAGTACGCCGAAGACCTGGTCGTGAGCCGCAACGGCGTCGCCGACCACCGTGGAGACCACGGCATGTCCTTCATCGGTCAGGAAGGCCTGCAGGATGCGCTTGTGCTGCGGATCCTGCCTTCGCTCCACCAGACCGCGTCGCTCCAGTGCCGTCAGAGCCAGCTGGACTCCCTGCGGACTGATCAGCAGACGCCGGGCCAACTCGGCGCCGGAAAGTCCCGGCTCGTTGGACAGTTGGCGCAGCACACCGACTTGGGCCGTACTGACGCCGTGCACGCTGATCGCGTCATTCACGGTGGTCAACGAGAAGTAGAAGGCCTGCTTGAGCAGCCACAGAATGTTTTCGGTGAGTTCCATCCGCGTCCCCTTACACCCCGGCGACCGGCGTCTTGTGGATCTGCCCATCTTTCATGACGAACGGGACCTCGAGCGTGGTGGCGATATCGCGGGACGGATCCCCCGGCACCGCGATGATGTCGGCAAGATAGCCGGGAGCCAGTCGGCCGAGTTCGTGGTCGGCCTCGATGAGTTCGGCGGACACTACGGTGGCGGCCCGGATTGCCTGCATCGGCGTCATTCCGCGTGCGACCAGCGCGCCGAGTTCCTTGGCGTTCTGCCCGTGCGGGATGGCCGGCGCATCGGAACCGCACGCGATGCGGACGCCGGCAGCAATCGCTTTGGGCAGCATCGCCTTTGCTTGCGGGAAAACCTCAAGGGCCTTCTTGCGCAACTCCGGCGCGATCCGGTCGATCGCCATCGCATCGGTCAAGTACGTGGTGGAAACCAGGAACGTGCCGTGGTCGACCATCATTTGGATGGTGTCGTCGCTGGCCAGGAAGCCGTGCTCGATACAGTCGATGCCGGCGCGGATGCACGCCCGCACCGCAGAATCCCCGACCGCATGCGCAGCCACCCGCACCCCGGCGCGATGAGCTTCGTCGGCGATCGCGGCGAACTCGGCGTCCGAATACTGCTGTGCCCCAGGGGCAGTGCTGTGCGACATGACCCCGCCCGACGCGGACACCTTGATCAACTTGGCGCCGTGCCGGATTTGGTAACGGACACAAGCGATTACATCGGGTACGCCGTTGGCGATGCCCTCGGCCACCGAGAGCGGCATGATGCCGGGAGCCAGCCGCTGGAACACCGTCGGATCCAGATGACCCCCGTAAGGGGTGACCGCGTGGCCGGCCGGGTAGATGCGCGGACCCGGGTGCCAGCCCTGGTCGATGGCCCGCTGCAACGCCACGTCCAGCAGGTAGCCACCGGTTTTCACCATCAGCCCCAGGTTGCGCACCGTGGTGAAACCCGCGTCCAGCGTAGTGCGGGCGTTGACCGCGCCGCGCAGCGTTCGGTAGGCCGGATCGTCCTGAACACCGTGCATCGGCGACGGCAAGCCCTCCGGCCCACCGGGACCGCCGATGAGCAGGTTGAGTTCCATGTCCATCAGTCCCGGCAGCAGGGTGACATCGCCGAGGTCGAGCACTGTCGCCGAATCAGGCAGCGGCCCTTCGGGATTGACGGCAGAAATGCGCTGCCCATCGACCACCACCACCGCCGGTGACCGCACCTGCAGAGTGTCGACGTCTGCCCAGCGCGCGGCTTTGAGGACGGTTACATCGCTCACGGGATCGGCTCTGCCACGCAGTCGAGGGTGGACGCACCCGAGTCGGGCACCCGCGGCTGCTTCCAGCACTCCACCGGGAACGACACCATGATCATCGAATACAGCAGGTGCATCAGGTTCAGTACGTCATCGGGCAGGTCGTCGAGTGGGAACTTGTCGCAGTAGACCAAGGCCTCCTCTGCGCGTGGGGTTATCGCGTCGTAGAAGGCCTTCATCTCGGTCATCGTGCTCGCCAGCCGCTTGGCGTAGCGCTCCGCTTCAGTGGGCAGACACCAGGGCGCGAACGGCTCCAGATCGGCGAATTCGCCAGGCAATAAAGCAGTCATCGCACTCAAACCCCTGCTGCCGAGGTGCGCCGGTACTCCTCGATCCAAGATGCCGTCTCCTTGTGTAGATGACGCAGCAGAATCTCCTGGTCGTTGAGGACGAACCGGTCCACCGCCCGCGACTCGAGCATGCCCTGGGTGGCCTCGAGCGTGTTGGCGTCCTGTAGTCCGTACTCCTTGAACGACACCGCCGCCAGTTCCTGCGCTACCCGTTCACGCGGAGTGCGTGGCTGCGGGAAATACAGAGTGCCTTCGAAGATGTGGCTGTTGAACGACGTCGGCCAATAGTGGTAAGTCAGATACCAGCCCTGCCCCCAGAACAAGATCACGAAGTTGGGGAAGAGCTGAAACGAATCAAGCCCCCACGGATCGCATTTCGCCGGGTTCAAACCGGCCGGCATTTCGCCCAGGTCGGGCTTGTCCCACGGGCCGAAAAGGCCGCTCTGGCAGATGTCTTCGATGGGCTTGCGCATATCGTCGGCCATCTCCCAGGCCCGCACCCCCGAGGTGCTGACCAACCGGTGCGGGCCGTCCAGGCGGTAGTGCGGCGCCTCGAAACCCGCCTGGGCAGCGGCCTTTGAGTACGCGGTGGGCGACTGGTTCGCATGCAGCACGGGTGCGTGATAGAACTCCTGGAACGCATCCATGTAGAGCTTCCAGTTCGCCTTCACCTCCGAGCGGTAGTACCAGCGGGACGTCATGGTGCCGAAGGGGTAGCCCTCGAGGTCCGTGATCATCGGACCCAGGAATTCACGCAGGGATTGTTCGGGCACCTTCGCGAAGTTGACGAAGATAAAGCCTTCCCAGACTTCACAATGCACCGGCACCAGACCGTAGCGGCTCTTGTCGAGGTTGAAGAATTCCCCCTCCTGCTGGACGAACGTCAGGTTACCGTCCAGGTCATACCGCCAGGCGTGGTACTTGCAGGTGAACTGGCGACACACGCCGCTGGTCTCTTCCAGCGGCATGTCGTTCCACACCAACTTGTTGCCCCGGTGCCGGCAGACGTTGTGGTATGCCTTGATCTCCCCGGATGCCGTGCGCACCAGAATGATTGACGTGTTGACGACCTTGAGCTCTTTGGTGAAGTAGCTGCCCTTGCGCCGAAGTTGTTCGACGCGGCCGACATTGAGCCACGCGCGTTTGAAGATCGCCGCGCGCTCCAACTCGTAGATGTCGGGGTTGATGGAATCCTCGTAGGACACCGGGTCGATGCCCAGTTCGGGGTAGTGCTGGGTCCAGCTGCCCTCCGGCGGCTTGGGAAATCGAGGCACGGTCGCTCCTGTCCGTTCCGGTCGCGCACGGGCCCGTCAACGCTCGAGGCCACTCGAAGCCACTCAATCACCCCACGCGCGGCATCCGTCGGAACCCGACGGTATATGCTCGGAGCGTCAATCGCAAGTAGTTGATACTGGTGCGGAGGTGCGCATGCCCGGAGTGTTGAACGTCGTCTCGCCTCATACCGAGGAGACGATCGCCGAGATCGCTGCCGCGGGACCGGCCGACGTCGAGGCGGCGGTTGCGGCCGCTCGCTCAGCGTTCGACTCCGGCCCCTGGGGCGGGTCCGAACCCGAGCAGCGAATCGCCACAGTCCGTCGACTCGCCGACGTCTATGACCAGCGGCGAAAGGAGATGGCCGGCACCATCAGCGCAGAGATCGGTGCCCCGATCACCTTCGCGCAGCGGGCCCAGGTCGGACTGCCAGCGATGATGATCCGGGCTTTCTGCGACCTGGCCGACAACCACCCATGGCAACAGAATCGGTCCGGGTTCTTCGGCGCCGACGTGCTCGTCCGCAAGGAACCCGTAGGGGTGGTCGCGGCGATCGTGCCCTGGAACATGCCGCAATTCCTCATCGTCACCAAGCTGGTGCCCGCGCTCCTTGCCGGCTGCACGGTGGTGCTGAAACCCGCACCCGAATCACCCTTGGACGCATTGCTTTTGGCCGAGATGCTGGACGAGATCGACCTGCCCGCGGGGGTGGTGAGTGTGCTGCCCGGCGACGGCGCCGTCGGCGAACTGCTGGTCAAGCATCCCGGGGTGGACAAGATCTCGTTCACCGGATCAACCGCAGCGGGGCGATCCGTCGCCACCGCAGCGGGCGCCAATCTCACCCGGGTCAGCCTCGAACTCGGCGGAAAATCCGCGGCCATCATCCTCGAGGATGCCCCGCCGGAGAAGGTGGCCGCCGGCGTGCGGTCGGCCAGCCTGTCCAACAGCGGCCAGATCTGCAATGCACTGACCCGGGTGCTGGTGCCCGAAGGCCGCCACGACGACTACGTCGATGCGCTCGCCACCGAAATGGGCAAGATCCGGGTGGGCGATCCGGCCGATCCCGCGACCCAGATGGGCCCGCTGGTCTCAGCCCGCCAGCAACGCCGCGTCCGGGACTACATCGAGGTCGGGCAACAGCAGGGCGCCCGACTGGTCCTCGGCGGAACCGAGTTGCCCAACGGAGTCGACCGCGGCTGGTACGTGCGGCCTACCTTGTTCGCCGGCGCCGACAACACCATGCGCATCGCGCGCGAAGAGATCTTCGGACCGGTCATCACCGTCATCCCGTACCGCGATGAGGACGACGCCGTGGCCATCGCCAACGACTCCGATTACGGTCTGGCCGGATCGGTGTGGACCGGTGACATCGAACGCGCGTTGGCGATCGCCGCCCGCATCCGCACCGGCACGCTGGGCATCAACCAGGGCTACACCATGGATCCCTTTGCGCCGTTCGGCGGCGTGAAGGGCAGCGGATATGGTCGCGAACTGGGGCCCGAAGGGCTTGACGGCTACCTGGACTCCAAATCGATTGCGATTTTGCCAGGTACGTGATCGCCGAGATGGGCCGCGACGGCCGCGATGACTTCTGCTATCGCCCTGGCACTGTCGCCGCCCAACGGGGCGATGCTGGCGAATCCGTGTGGGAGTGAGTCGAATTGGCGGTGCTGCACCGGAACGCCCGCCCGACGCAGAGCCGCTGCGTATTCATTGCCTTCGTCACGCAGCGGATCGAAACCGCCGGTGAAGACCAGTGCGGGCGCCAGGCCGGCGAGGTCGGCCTTGAGCGGCGACACCCGGGCGTCGTCAGCCGCGAATTCGGTGCCGCCGAGAAAAGAGTCGGTGAACCAGTCGATCTCCGACTTGGAGATGAAGAACCCATCGGAGAACAACGCCCGCGAGCGAGTGTGGCCGGAGAGGTTGAGGGCCGGGTACAGCAGCAGCTGCAGCGCCGGTTGCGGAAGGCCTTCGTCGCGACTGTGCAGTGCGACGAGCGCGGCCAAGGTTCCGCCCGCACTATCGCCGCCGATAGCGATTCGGGACGCGCCCAGTTCGTCGGCATGTTCCACGGCCCATCGATAGGCCGCCACGCAGTCCTCTACCGCGGCCGGGGCCTTGTGTTCGGGCGCCAGTCGGTACTCGACTGACAAGACTTGTACGGCGGCGTCCCGGCAGATCATCCTGCACAGCCCGTCGTGCGATTCGATGTCGCCCACCACAAAACCGCCGCCATGAAAAAAGACGAGCAGTGGTGCCGAGGCCTTGCCGATCGGTCGGTAGTGCCGGGTCCGCAAATCACCTGCGGGGCCGGGAATTACGACATCTGTGGTCGGAATGGTGAACTTGGGCGCCATCACCACGTGCGAGTTCCGCATCAGAGCGCGCGCGGTTTCCGGATCGCCCGACGCTCCGAGGCCGCCGGTACCTGAGAGTCGCTGCGCGGCCAGCAGGAGCTGAGCGGTGACGTCCAGGGTGTTGCCGTCGACCGTGATCCGTTTGCCGCCGGCCAGCAGACGCTGCACCCGACTCGGGATCCGCGGCAAGACCATGACTCCGATACGCAGCCCCGCGTTGGTCACCGCGACGGGGCGGGCTTGGGAACGACGCTTGCGTGCCATTGTTACCTCCTTCGCCGCGCCGCCCCTCAACTTACACGGAACATATATTTGGTTCGTTCACTGCGGGCGCGGCGAGACGAACGGCACCAACACGTCATCGACAAGTTGCACGATCAGCTCGTCGTTGATCGGGTCGCCGGTCACCAGCAGGCGGTGCCACAACACGCTCTGGCCCAACTCGCGGGCGATCTCGACCGGCACGTCGGCGCGCACATCGCCGCGGGCCACGCCCCTTGCCAACAGATCGGTCATTTCTTTTTTCCGCCAACCGATTACGTCGGTGCGGAATGCCTCGGCGAGTTCGGAATCGTGTGCGGCCGCACCGATCGCGGCCCGGATGACGGCAGCTTGTGCACCGGTGAACAACGCGGCCCAGCCGCGCAGGATCGTCAGCATGTCCTCGCGGTAACTGCCGGTGTCCCGATGCGGGATCGCGGCGACAGCGGTACGCAACAACGTGTCGCGCACCAGCGCCCGACTGTCCGGCCACCGCCGATAGAGCACCGGCTTGCTGGTGCCCGCAGCGGCGGCGACGGCCTCCATGGTGACGCCCGCCGCGCCCTGTTCGACCACGAGTCTCAGCACCGCGTCCCCGATCGCCTTGTCGAGTTCCTCGCCGTGCCGTCGCCGCATCATCGCCCTTCCAAGAAACGATTGCGTTTCTTCGTTCTGCGCCGTAACCTCGCATCCCAAGAAACGTTATCGTATCTTGGAGGCTCTTATGCAGGCTCGCCCGGTTCTATTTCCGCTGCGCTCGCCGGACACCGCGACCGTGCGCTTCACCAGCGCCCCGCACCACCGTCGTCGCGTCACCATCGACCACGCGGCACTGACCGGCATCACGCCGACGATGTTGCTCGATTGGTTCACCCATCTGGACGGAACCATGCGATACGGCGGCGAGGTCATCGACCGTTACCTCGCCTGGCACCCGATCGATCACATTCACTGGGAGTTGGCCAAGCAGGCACCGGGGGGCGGGGCGGCCGAGGGCGCACGCTTTCGCATCGTGGAGGCCTTCGGCGCCAAGCCGGAGTTCAAAGTCGACGTCGTCGACCGGGTGGAGAAATTGGACGAGACGGGCATTCGCCTGGTGACCAGGTTCGCCGGCGCGATACTCATCCAGCTCGAACACACCTGGTCGGCGGGCACCGACGGTACGCACTACGTCACGGTGCTCGACATCGGGGCGCGGTCCCCAGTGTTGCTGCCGATCAACCGCATTCTGCGCAGACGATTCTCCGACGAGATGGTGCGCGCGTGGATCACGCACAACATCGAAGAGGTCGGACAGCTGGAATACCTACTCCCCGAACTCAACGCGTCCGCGCCAAGGAAGCAACAAGAATCCGTCTAGCGCACTCGGCCAATCTCAACGTGTCCCGCTTATCCGACTTACCAAGGAGACACGATGAAGGCCAAGAAGTGCATCGCGGCAGCAGGATTCGCCCTGGGCGCGCTCGCGGTTTCCACCGGAGTCGCCCACGCCGGCGGCGCGGCGGCCCCGGTGGGCTTCTGGGCCACCGTCAACGGATCGGAGCAGTTGCTGGTGAGCCAGAGCGGGTGCTCGCTGGCCGACGGTGCCGGAGTACCGACCACCTCGGGCTCGTGCTCCTGGAACCCCTCATCGCGTGGCGGCATCCTGACCATCATGAGCAGCCAGACGCGCAAGCCGGCGCCGGTCTACTTCAACGTCGTCTGGGTGAATCAGTCGACCATCTCCGTCGAGGGAGACGTGTTCTATCGGCGGTAGGCCCGAACCGCTCGACTTAGGGTGGTGGCCATGGGCACTTTTCTGATCCTCGGCGGCACCGGCAAGGTCGGCCGCCGGGTGGCCCGCAGCCTGCAGCGTGACGGCCACGACGCCCGCTCGGTCAGTCGGTCGACGCAGATCTCTTTCGACTGGAGGCAACCGCAGACCTGGTCGTCGGCGGTGCGCGACACCGACGGCGTCTTCATCGTCGGCCCGGGTTCTGCGACCGACTGGAGCCCGTTGCTCGCAGAATTCCTGGACTGCGCGGCTGCTGCCGGCAACCGGCACGCGGTGCTGCTATCTGCCCGCGGCGTCGAATTCCTGCCCGACGGCAACGTCGCACGTGCCGAACAGGCGCTGTCCGCCGGCCCCCTGCCGTGGACGATCCTGCGACCTTCCCACTTCGCCCAGAACTTCACCGAGGCGATGGTGCGGTCGACGGCCGGATCGTGGCACCAGTGGGAGGCGGCGCCGAACCGTTCATCGATGTTGAGGACATCGCCGACGTCACCGCCCACGTCTTCGTCAACGGCGCCGCGATTGAAGCGACGGTGGACCTGTCCGGCCCTGCAGCACTCACCTTCGACGAGGCCGCACGGATTCTGTCCGGTGTCACCGGCAAGAAACTCGTCTTTGAAGATCAGCCGGACGCCGCGCACCAGGCCGCCCTGCGCGCCACCGGCACGCCGGAGGAGTACATCCGGTGGCGCTCGGCCATGCTCGGTGGAATCCGCAACCACCAAGACGCCTACATCAGCAGCGGTGTCGCCGACCTGCTCGGTCGTTCCGCGACCGACTTCGCAACATGGGCACGCCGGGAGGGCGCGCAAGCCGTCGAGGCGTGACGCAGGCCCCTTGACGTTCGAGGCGCGCCATCTCCGGCGCGTGTACGGTGGAGACATAAGTTAAATGCACTAACTAATTTGTGTTTCTACTGAAAGGACTTGGACTGTGACTCGAACCGATAACGACTCGTGGGACCTGGCATCAAGTGTCGGAGCGACCGCAACGGCCGTCGCCGCATCGCGAGCCATGGCCTCGGCAGGCCCTGAGCCGCTGCTGGATGACCCCTGGGCCGACCCGCTCGTCCGCGCCGTCGGCATCGACACCTTCGTCAAGCTCATCGACGACGAGATCGGGCCGATCGACGATCCCCTGCTTAACCGCCAGACGATGAACGAGCAGATCACGGTGCGCACCCGGTTCTTCGACGACTTCTTCAAGCGGGCGGCCGAAGCCGGCATCCGGCAGGCAGTGATTCTTGCCTCCGGCCTGGACACCCGGGCCTACCGACTGTCCTGGCCGGCCGGCACGGTGATCTACGAGATCGACCAACCCGAAGTCATCGCTTTCAAGACGCAGAAGCTGGCGGACTTGGGCGCGGAGCCCACCGCCCAGCGCCACGCTGTGGCGATCGATCTGCGCGACGACTGGCCTTCGGCGTTGCGGTGCGCCGGCTTCGACGCCCAACAGCCGACGGCGTGGATCGCCGAGGGCCTGCTGGTCTACTTGCCACCCGAGGCACAGGATCGCTTGTTCGACAACATCCTGGCCCTCTCGGCACCGGGCAGCCGAATCGCCTCCGAGCACATGGACCTGCGCAACATCCCGTCGGACTGGGCGGAGAAACTCACCGAGCGGTCCCGGCGCATCGGCTCCAACATCAACCTGGCCGACCTGTTCTACACCGGTGCGCGCAACACTGCGGCCGAGTACCTCGGCAAGCGCGGCTGGCAGGTGGACATCCGATCAACCGAGCAAGCCTATGCCGCGCACGGTTTCACGGTGCCCGACGACGAGTTGGCCTCGTTCGGTGACGACTCCGGATACTTGACGGCAGAATTGACCGAAAGGCAATCGACTCGCCGCTGAGTCACCGACTAGCGGCGACGAACATGCCCACGGCTGCCACGATCAACACCGCGTCGATCAGTAAGTCGTAGGTACGAGGCCGGATTCGGCGCACAATAGGGCGAGCGAGGAACGGGCCGATCATCAGGGCGGTGCCAATGATCAAGCCCCGGATGATGACATCGCTTGTGAGTGCGCCGAATTGGCCGAAGGTGACCATCTTGCCGACGTACAGCACCAGCGAGCTTGCGGCCTCGGTTCCGAGGAAGGCGCCTCCGCTGAGTCCATAACCGGTGAAGACCGGCACGCTCAGCGGACCGGTGGACAGAATCAAACCGGTCAGAAATCCTATGATGGCACCGGCGATAGCCAACTGCCACAGTCGAACTCGCCAGTTCCGAGCGGCCACAAAATGTCGTATCGGGATCATCACCACGAAGAACGCCCCGAGTACGCCCTCGACCAGGTTGGGCGAGATCGTCAGCAATGTGTGCGCACCGAGTACTGCCGCCGGCGTCCCCGGCGCTGCGTAAGCCAGCACCGCCCGCCAGTCGATGCGCCGCCACCACGCGGCCACCCGCCCGAAATTGTTCATTACGGCGGCGATGCCCATGATCGGCACGGCGACGCGAGGCCCGTAAACGTAGACAAGGGGCGGTAACAGCACCAGCGAGGATCCGGTGCCCACCAGTCCGCCGAGCACGCCGGCCAGCAACGCGAGCAGGAACAACGCGATCAGAGCGAACACGGGAGGACCTTCTCGTCGGCCCGGGGCGCACCCCCGGCGATTCCTCCAGGCTATTGGCCGCCGGTGAAGTTAGACGGCCACGGGTGCGCGGTGCTTGGTGAAGCGCAGCGCCTCGTCGTTGACCTTGCCCCGCCGGATCATCTGAATGTCGAGCAAGTAGTTCTGCTTGAGCCGCCACGGTGCCCGGGCGCCGCCCTTCGGAAGCGAGTCCAAGGCGCGAAGCACGTATCCGGGGGTGAATTCCATCAGCGGACGCTCGTCGACGGAGTCGCCCGGATGCTCGGGCACGAAGGTGTCAAAACCGTTGTCGTCCATGTAGTTCAGCACGCGGCAGAAGAACTCGGAGACCAAGTCGGCCTTGAGTGTCCACGAGGCGTTCGTGTAGCCGATGGTGAAAGCCATGTTGGGCACGCCTGAGAGCATCATGCCCTTGTAGGCCATGGTCGTAGTCAGGTCAACCGGCTGACCGTTGCGGCGAATCGCGGCACCACCGAACAGGCGGAGGTTCAAACCGGTTGCGGTAACGATGATGTCAGCGTCGATGTGTTCACCCGAGGTCAGCTGGATACCGGTCTCGGTGAAGCGTTCGATGGTGTCGGTGACCACATCGGCCTTGCCCTTGCGGATCGTCTTGAACAGATCGCCGTTGGGCGCCAAGCAGAGTCGCTCGTCCCACGGGTTATACCGGGGATTGAAGTGCTTTTTGACGTCATAGCCCTCGGGCAGGCGACGCTCGGCCATGGTCAGCAACGTCTTGCGCATGAACCCGGGGTAGCGGCGCGAAAGCTGGTATTGGAAGGTCGAAAACAGGATCGCCTTCCACCGATTGGCCACGTGCGCCGCCTTGGGCGGCAGATACTTGTTGGCCTGGACGGCGAATGGGTCGACGGTAGGCAGCGTCCCGATGAAGGTGGGCGAGCGCTGCAGCATCGTCACGTGACCCGAACCCGAATTGGTCAGCGCCGGAATGAGAGTCACCGCGGTGGCCCCGGATCCGATCACCACGATCTTCTTGCCCGCGTAGTCGAGGTCTTCCGGCCAGTGCTGCGGGTGGATGATCGGCCCGGCGAAGTCCTCCGAGCCGGGGAACTCCGGCGAGTAACCCTGGTCGTAGTTGTAGTAACCACTGGCGGCGAACAGAAAAGAACTGGTGAGCTCGACGGTCTCGCCACCCTTGTCGACGGTGACGGTCCAGCGGTTCTCTTCGTCGGACCACTCCGCGGCCGTCACTGTGTGCGCGGGGCGGATGTGCTTGTCGATGCCGTACTCGGCGACGGTTTCCTTCAGGTAGTTCAGGATGTCGGGCCCATCGGCAATGGCTTTCGCCGATTCCCACGGCTTGAAGCGGAAGCCCAGCGTGTACATGTCGGAGTCCGACCGGATGCCCGGGTACTTGAACAGGTCCCAGGTGCCGCCGATGTTCTCCCGGCGCTCGAGGATGGCGTAGGTCTTGGAAGGACTGCGGTCCTGCAGATGCCATGCGGCGCTGATACCGGAAATGCCTGCGCCGACGATCAACACGTCGAGGTGTTCGCTCATGGGCTGACGTTATCAACGGTGTGTTGACCGAGTCAACGTGATGTCAATCAACTCGACGTTGGGTCAAGGTCGTGGGTCTCAGTTCTGGACTGTCGGGCGGATGGTCATGTCGCTGATTTCAACCTCGGCCGGTTGACCGATGGCGAATGCGATCGCCTCGGCGACGGCATCGGGCGCGAGGCCGAATTCGTCCATGCTCTGCCGAATCTTGTCGCGCAGCCCGAGGTCATCAATTGAGCTGTCGAGGCCGGTCCGCACGAAGCCGGGCGAAATCGATGTGGTTTTCACGGTGCCGTCCGTGGATTCCTGTCGCAGCGCTTCCATGACAGTCCGGACCGCATTCTTGGTTGCGGCGTACACACCGAGATCCGGGGTGATCTTGAGTCCCGCCGTTGACACCGTGGTGACGAAGTGGCCCTGTCCCTGCTGCCTGAATTGCGTTAAGGCGGCGGTGATCCCGTGCAGAACACCACGAAGATTGACGTCGATCATCGCCGACCAGCCGTCGACGTCCCCGTCGGCAATCGGGCCGATCTTGCTGATGCCGGCATTGCTCACCAGTACGTCGAGTCGTCCGAACCGCTCAACCGCGAGCGCGACAAACCGGCGGACATCGTCGAGTCGCGTGACATCGACCCCGCAGCTCACCGCGGACCCGCCCGCTTCGCCGATCTCATGCGCGAGCTGATCGAGCCGTTCGCAGCGGCGGGCACCGAGTACGACTGACGCGCCGCGGCCGGCGAGTAGCCGCGCTGTCGCCTCGCCGATCCCGCTGCTGGCGCCGGTGATGGCGACGACTTTTCCGGAGATCACTGACATCTCTACGGCTCCGTTTCGACTAAAGTGGATACGTGTCCGCTTAGCTCTTCACGCTAACGGACACGTGTCCGTTTAGTCAAAAGGACGGTGGTGCAACCGTTGACATCCCCGCGGCGTCGCGCCGATGCCGAGCACAATCGGGCGCGCATCGTCGAGGCCGCCCGCGCTCACGTCGTCGCTTCGAATGACTTCAAGCTCAACGAGATTGCCAAGGCTGCCGGTGTGGGCCAAGGCACCCTCTACCGCCACTTCGCGAGCCGGGAGGCACTGCTCACGGAGGTCTACCGCGCCGACGTTGACGCGCTGGTCGCGGCCGCACCCGACCTGCTCGCCCAGTACCCTCCGGTGCAGGCATTGGCGCACTGGTTCCGTGCGGTAGCCGGCTACGCAAGGCTGAAGCGCGGCGTATTCACCGCGGTGACGGCGCAGGTGCAAACGGATCTGGCCAGCAGCAGCGAGGGCCTGATCGGCGACGCCATCAGTCAGATGCTCGACGCCGGCAAGGCCGACGGGCAGATCCGAGAGGACGCCGGTGCGCGAGACGTCATCCTGCTGCTCGGCTGCCTGACCCGATTGGATGAATCCGAGTGGGACGCCCGGGCGCAGCGTCTGCTCGACGTCATCCTCGATGGGTTGCGCCGGCATGCAATTTGATTGCGCTGAGCCGGGCTTTTCTTCCGCCTGATCGCAACGTTGTCCACCCAGACGAACGCGGCGAATTCCCGTCATCGAGGCTTTTGACCAGCGGTTTCAGCGGTTGCACGACGGGTCTCCGATGTCTTTTCTCCGCGCAGTCAGGCAGCGGCCACCTAGGCGCATTGCCTTGCCGCCGCCGCGTGTATACGGTCGACTACAGATCGCATGTATACAGTCGACTACACGCGGAACACTTGGGAAGGGCAGATGCCATGAGTAACGACGTTCGTGTGGTGAAGCTGGGCGAGAACATCGGCGCCCGTGTCGATGGCGTGCGACTTGGTGAACTCGACGCCGACACCGCCGCGGCTGTCAATCAAGCGCTGATCACCCACAAGGTGGTGTTCTTCCGCGGGCAGCACCATCTCGACGACGACTCTCACTACGCCTTCGCCGAGAGCCTGGGCGTACCCACGACTCCGCACCCGACGCTGAAGTTCGAGGGAAGCAAGGTCATGCGACTCGAAGCCGTCGGTGGCAGCGGCGCCAACCAGTGGCACACCGACGTCACCTTTGTCGACCGCCCGCCGAAGGCCTCCATCCTGCGGGCCGTCGAGTTGCCCTCCTACGGTGGCACCACCACCTGGGCTTCCACCGTCAGTGCCTATCAGCAGCTACCGCAGCCGTTGAAGGAGTTGGCGGAGAATCTTTGGGCAACGCACAACAATGCGTTCGACTACGCACAGATCGATCCCGCCAAACTGGCCGCAGCACAAGCCAATCCCGAGGCGATGCTGAAGTACGCGGCCGAATTCCAGTCCACCCGTTTCGAAACGCAGCACCCGGTGGTTCGAGTGCATCCAGAGACCGGCGAAAAGTCTTTGCTCCTAGGGTCTTTCGCCAAGTCCTTTCTCGGTCTCAACAGCGCGGAGTCACAGGCGCTGTATCGGATCTTCCAGGACCGAATCACCTGGCTGGAGAACACGATTCGGTGGAACTGGGAACTCGGCGATGTCGCCATGTGGGACAACCGGGCCACCCAGCATTACGCCGTCTCGGACTTCGGCGACCAACCCCGTCGCGTGCACCGGATCACGCTGGCCGGCGACATCCCAGTCAGCGTCCGCGGTGAACGCAGCCGGGCCGTCCAGGGCGACGCCAGCGAATATTCGGTGATCGATACACCGAAAGTGCTTGCCGCGTAGGCAATCAACGCGACACTATGTTGCGTTGGGGAGTAACGAGACCATCGAGTCGATGAGCTCCTCCGCGGTGAACTGCCACTTGTCCCATACCCGGTGGCCGCTCGACTCCAGGCCCGCGATGCCGTGGGCACTGGTCAGCAGCAGCGGCCCGTATCGTCGAGCCTGGTCGAGTCCGACAACACGGCCGAGGATGTCGAGGAACAGATCCCACGTCCGTTCGGCCGCCTGGACCGCCGGCGTCGGATCGCTGGACGGCGTGGTGAACATGAGGCGATACAGGTGAGGTTGGCTGCGCCCGATCGTTGTCAGCGACAGCAGGGCCGCCCGCAGCGAGCGCACCGGCGCATCGTCGCTGTTGGCCAGGTCTTCGAGGGTGTCCCCTAGTCGGCTCACCGCGTCCGCAGCAAGAACCGTGAGCAGAGTTTCCTTGTCGGCGAAGTGGCGGTACGGCGCGGAGCGCGAGACACCTGCGCGAGCGCCGACCTCGCGCAACGTCACCGCCTCTGGTCCACCTTCGTCCAGCAGCGTTGCGGCGGCGTCGAGCAGTCCCTGCCGGGTAGCGGCAGCAGTTTCGGATCGCCTTCCCACCGTCAGGAGCATAAGCCCCGCGCATTTCAGTTGACAACGTCAACTCAGCTGATAGGTTGAGATGACAGCGTCAACCGAAATTAATCGGAAAGTTGGAGATCGCGATGGCTGCTTCGACCGAGTCCGACCGCCGACAGCTTGTCGTGGTGACCGGCGCTTCGACCGGGATAGGCGCGGCCAGCGCACGAGAGTTCGCGGCCCGGGGGTATCACGTCTTGGCTGGGGTTCGCCGCGCGGTCGACGGCGATGCCCTCCGGGCCGATCGGATCGAGCCCCACATCCTCGATATCACTGACGAAACACATGTGACCGCGATCGCCGCGCGCATCGCCGACGACCCGCTGCGGCGACCGCTGCGCGCGCTGATCAACAACGCCGGCATCGCGGTCAATGCGCCCGTCGAAGTGCTGCCATTGGCAGAGTGGCGAAAGCTGTTCGAAGTCAACCTGTTCGGACACGTCGCAATGACTCAAGCGCTGCTGCCGGCGCTGCTGCGCAGTTCGGGCACCATCGTCAACGTCAGTTCTGTCGGCGGGAAAGTCGCCATGTCCACCTACGGCCCCTACGCGGGTTCGAAGTTCGCCCTCGAAGCTGTCAGCGATGCCCTGCGCCGGGAGGTAGCACCATCCGGGGTCAAGGTCGTCGTAGTGGAGCCCGGCGCCGTCAAGACGGGAATGGCCGAAAGTGCCGTGGCGTCCGCCGATCGGAACGGCGCCGCCATGACGACGGACCAAATCAATCGTTACGCCGAACTGACTGCTGCCATCTCGGCACAACAACGATCCTCCACCCGCTACGGCGTCTCCGCCGAACGGGTCGCGAAGGTGATCGCCCGGGCAGCGACCGCGTCGAATCCACGAACCCGCTACACCACCGGATTCGACGCGGCGCTGATCGTTCGGTTGACCCGGGTGGCCTCCGACCGATTTCTCGACCGGGCTTTGCGACTGGGCCTTCGATCGCGGTCAGGCAGCTACCAGGTCGTCGATCTGGTTGATCGCTGACGTGGCGCCCTCGACCATGCCCATGTCCAGCACCTTCTGCAGCGCTTCGGCGGACTCATAAATGCCCACGTAAACCACGCGGGTGCCACCGTCGTGCTCAGCGAAGGTGTAGATGTTCTTCGACACCGGCAGATCCGGGTTGGGATTGAACTCCTCGTCGGCGAAACCATCGTCGAAGGAGAAGCTTGCCGGCTCGTCGACGGCGGTGATCTGCCAATATCCGGCGTACTTCTCACCCTCCGGGCCAGTCATGAAGTAGTTCGTGCGGCCGCCGGGCGTGAGGTCGTGGTCGACGAACGTCGCCGGAAACTCCGGCGGCCCCCAGATTTTCTCCAGCTGACGCGGGTCGGCGTAGATCTGCCAAATTCGCTGCACTGGAGCGGCGAAGTCGGCGGTAATGGTCAGCGTCAGGTTTTCGAGGTCCTGCTGGACGTCGGTCACGGGCATGGTTCAGTCCTCCTTGATTGAGTCGGATGCGATGAGTTCGTCGATGCGTGCGACCCGATCCCGCCAAACCTGTTCCAGTTCAGAGAGCATCGATGCCACTGACCGCACTGCCGCCACCTCACCGCTGGCCAGCTGTTCGCGGCCGCTGCGTCGCTTGGTGAGAAGGCCGGCCTTCTCCAAGACGGCGACATGCTTCTGCACCGCCGCGAAGCTCACCTGGTACTTCGTCGCGAGTGCGGAAACCGAGTGCTCCCCGGTCAACACACGGCGCATGATGTCACGCCGGGTGCGATCGGCAAGCGCGTGGAACAGGGCGTCTGCCCGGTCCTCGACATCCACGGTCACCTCTCCAACATACAACCGATCGGTTGTATGTTGTCAAGGCTCGTCCTATCTCGAGGCCGCGCCGGTGGTCCGCAGAATGGCTTCGGCAGTGCGACGGCCGCTGACCAGTGCACCTTGAATCGAGGCGGTGTCCCGATGGTCGCCGCACACCCAGACTCCGGAGGAGGTGCGGATCGGGCGGCGTACGGACAGCGGCGCGGGCTGCGCCGGGAGCGCGTCCCTGATGACATGGCGCTTCAGCAGTCGCCACCCGCGGTGGTCGCCCTGCAGGATGTCTGCGGCGTGTTCCCGCATCACAATTTCCTCCGGCACGACGCCATCTGATTCCACCAACGCCGACGCCGCAATCAGGTGCTGCCCCGGCGGCGCATACGTTGGCGCGGCAGCACTGATCACCGCCGTATTCAGGACCGGCCCCGGCGGATCACGGCGGGCGTCTACCCGCAGCATCGGGGGACCGGAAATTACCTGGTCGGTTGCCCACCAATCGGTTACCACCCCGTGCGTCTGCGGCAACGCCACGGTTGTCAGCGACGCGGCCGCGACTGCTTCTGTTGCGACGACCACCTGCCGCGCCCATATGCTGCCGTCCTCGCCGTGAACCCGCCAGCCCTCCACGCCGCGTTCGATGCGGACCGCTTTCTGGCCAAGCGCTATCCGTCCTTCGATCCTCGCGGCCAGCTGGCGCGGCAGGGCCTGCATGCCGTCGGCCGGCAATGCCGGTACTCCCAGCAGGAACATCCGGGCGAGCAGTAAGGCGAATGCGTTAGAGCTCGAACCAGTGGCCTCGAGCAGCACACCCGCCAAGAATCGATCGACGACCCTGCGCAATTCGCCGCGAACACCCGCTCTGTCCAACGCCTTTCGCAGATTGCGATCCGGGCGGTCTGGCGCCTTCAGCGTGCTCGGTCGCAACGCAGGCGAGGCCCATTTCGCGATGGACACCAGGTCACGAGGTTTCAACCCGCCGGAAGCCAGCATGGCGGGTACCCGGCGCGGGTTGCGCAGCGGATGCACCCACGCCGCTGAACCCGCGTCGCGGCGGACCACGACGCCGGCATCGAACGACTGCAGGCGTAGCTCTGACAGGTCGACCGCGCGTTGTAGCTCGGGGTAAGCCGGGTTGAGCACTTGAAAGCCCCGATCGCAGCGGAACCCGTCGATGACGTCGGTGCGGACTCGGCCGCCGACCGCGTCATCGGCTTCCCAGACCCGCACCTCGCGTCCGGCCTCGGCTAGCACTGTGGCGCAGCGTAATCCGGCCAATCCGGCACCGATCACCAGTACTCCTGTTTCGTCCATATCAGCTCAATTCGTATCTGCGCCGGAATCGGAAGCCATCGCGGCAGCGGGGTCGACGACCATACCGCGATGCATGACACGGTCCCCGACCACGCCGTCGTGGTCGGCTCGGTGCATGACGCAGCGGTTGTCCCACATCACGATGTCACCCGCCGACCACGCGTGCCGGTAGATGTTGTCGTCGCGTGTCGAATGTCGGAACAGGGCAGAGACGGTTGCCTCCGCTTGCTCACGAGACATGCCACTCACCGCGGCGCAACGCTGTGGGGTCGACAGGTACAGCGCGACACGCCCGGATATCGGATGCGGCAGAAAGATTGGGTGCACCGCGCATGTTTCTTGCGCCGAGTCGAGTTCCAGGCCGGTCATGATGTGGGTGATGGTGCACCCGTCGAGTCGGTCGCGGACGTCGTCTGGCAATGCGTCGTAGGCCGCGTACTGATCGGTGAACAGGGTGTGCCCACCCTGCTCCGGAACCTTGACGGCACGTAATGCCGTATAGGTCGGCGGGTTTCGCACGTAACTGGTGTCGGTATGGAAGCTCGAACGGGGCGGCCGGGCACGACCTACGTTGGTGACCAGATTGAGGTCCGGAAATCCCGGCACCGGCACTTCGCCGGCAGTGAATACCGTTTGCCCGAATCTGCGCAGAAACCGTAGGAAGACGCTGTCGTCGACATCTTGCGTCGGTATAACGATGACACCATAGTGAGCAAGCAGCAGACGTAGTTCCTGTAACTCACGCTGATTCAGGGTGTCGATCCTCGCGTCGAAGACCTCTGCCCCAAGGGGTTTCAGTGCGGCGAAGTCAAGCACGGCGCCCCCTTGATGCCCAACTCGCGAAGTTGGTCGGCGAACAGGTCGGGGAGGTCGATGCCGGACGCCGCCGCCATTACCGCAACGACGCTGGATGGGGCGAACGAGCAGTAGAGGCCGGCCTCGAGGAACCACGGCTGGCCGTCGGGATCGATGCGAAAGTCGAACAGGCTGTAGTGGCGGCAGCCCAGAGCGCGGTGGCAGCGCCGCGCTGCTTCCCAAACCACGGATGTGATCGGGTCGTCGGTGGGCACAATCCACGCGTGGCTGGTGTCTTTGGCGACAAGGTACAGCTCGTCGTCGTCGGTGCGCCGCAACTTGTCGTCGCGGCCGCGGATCGGTTTGGTCGTCGCGTCGACCGCGTATTCTTCCAGCGGCAGGCAGATCAACTCGCCGTCGCGAACGACGATGCCGCAGCGCACTTCTCGTCCCAGCTCGACATAGTTTTCGACGAGTGCGAAACCAGCATGTCCGAGGGCCAGGTCGAGCGCCGCATCGAGTTCCGCCGGTTCGCGCACCAGGGACACTCCGACCGAGTTGTCCGCGCTGACCGGCTTGACGACTACAGGCAACGGCTGGGTTGATCGTTCGCCGGCCGCCACCACCTGTCCGGCCGGCACCGCGACACCCGCCGCCGCGACGAGCGCCCGCGTTAACGCCTTGTCCGCAGCGATCGCCATCACCTCGGGCGGGTTGCCCAGGTAGGGCAGGCCCACTGCATCCAGTAGCCGGCGGTAGGAGGTCATGCCAGGCAGGCAGAACATCTGCGGCACAACCACATCCACCCGCAACGAGCGCAAGTGCTCGATGGCCTTCGAGATCGGCAGCGCCACCGCAGATCGCAGCGCGTCGGCACCGAGGTCAAGGGGGAACCGCCACGTTCCGTCCGGTGAGACGTACGCCAGATGCGCGTTGTAACAGTCAGTGTCGGCGAGCGCATCGAGACAAGCGCGGGCATACAAGCGCGACAGGTCGGCGTGGAAATCGTCGACGGCCGACCCGACAAGATGCAGCACCGACACGCGCGCTGGTGCGGTCATCAATCCCCACCGATCTCGACGAGTTTGCCGATGTTGAAATCGATTCGGCTCCAGCCTTTTCGGTGCCGAAGATTGGACCAGAGCAGTGCCGGTATCTGTAGATGGTGGACCATCAGAAACGGGATCGGGTCCCACCAGCAGAAGATCGCGTCTTTGCCGCGGAGGATGGTCTCGAGCCTGCCCAGCCCGGGTTGCGTGAGTAGGCGCCAGATCTCGTGGTAGATCCAGTAGGTGGGCCGCGCGCCTGGGTTGGGTGTGATGAGCGGGTGTCCGTCGTCGAGATAAGCGGCGGCGACGTCCGGGTGGTCGTAGAACATGGTGATCGCCGAATGGGTACGCGGATTGCATTCGATGGCGTACGCGTGACCGTCTGCCGCCTCGATGAAGTCGAAGGACACCTGCCCGGTAAGGTCAAGACTGCTGACGACAGTCTCTACCCAGGAACGAATTTCGGGTTTGTCGACGTTGGCGTAGTTGACCTGGGAGGCCGAAGACTCACAGCATCCGTAGACCTGCAATCTGCCGCGCAGCGCGGTTCCGTGCGTGCAGAACTCCCGCCCCTCGATGAACTCCTGCAGGACCCACGGATCGTCCGCGGAGATCGCCAGAGAACGGGCGAATTCCGCATTGCGCTGCGGTGTGCGACTCGAGAGTCGGGTCAAGTCCATCCGACTGACCGGGTCGTATGCGATCCGTTTCAGAATGTAGCTGCGGCCGTCGGGAAAGGCGAAGTCCACGACCTGCTGGGCGCTCGTGATCCGATGGGTATCAGGGACCCTTAGTCCCAAAGCTGCAGCAGTCGAAGCGAATTCGGCCTTGTCGTCGAGCAGCTTGATCGTGTCGGTATCGACGTGGACGACCTTGCAGACGCCGTCGAGAAAAGTGCGCACCCGAGCATCGGGCACGCTGCCGGCCGGGCTGGACACCGGTACGAAGACGTCGACATTCTCGTACCGAATTATCCGGAGCAGTGCCTGGGCGTAGCCAGGCGCCGTCGGCTCCGGCACGCAGTAGAACGTGTCCACGGCGCGAGAGAATCTGTGGCCGGTGAACCTGTACTTCGCGGTTTCAACGAGGATCACCCGATGTCCGGCCAGGTGGAAAGACCTGGCCAACTGCAGCGCTTTCGTCATCTTGCCGCCGCTGACCAGTATGGTCCGGCGAGCACTTGCGCGGGTGCAGTTGAGTGGAGGCCGCCTGCGGCTCAGCAACGCCACCGCCACCAGCGCGAGATCGACCGGAAGCGTTACGAAGAGGGCCAGCAGGACGGCCAAAGTCCGGCCAACGTTGGCATCCACGATCCGGTGTACCCGAACACCGGCCGTGGTCCTGCTGTCCAGACTGGCCGTCACTGCTGCGGCACCTTGGCAACACCCGCGGGGACGTCCGCGAAAACATCAATACCGTCTCCTCCTCGAGGGAACTCGAGGCAGATCTTCTTGTGCAGCAACAATGTGTCCGCCAACTCGTCTGTAGTCACGTCGTTGAGGAACCGGCATTGCCCGATCGGATCAGGAATCGCGGCACGAAGCAGCCCGTCACGGGTCCGCAGGATGGATGCGGTCGCCTGCTCGAGGAGTTGCGCCGTCAAATGCTCGCTGTCCAGGGCCAATCCCAAGTCACTCATCACGCCCAGCACGCGGTCTCGGTCGTCGACCGAGAGATACCCGCGCTGCTCGGCGAGCGTGGTCGACAACGCCATGTCGATGTTGATGGCGTGACCGTGAAAGAAGGGCGTAGGCGGGACGAGTTCCAATGTCGGACTCCACGTGTGGCCGAAAGCGATTACTCGGTCCAGATCGATCTCGTGCAGGTTGGGCACCTCGAGGTCAAGCATCGTGGCGATCGCCTGGTAGGTGAGATGGTGACCTACGGCCCGCAATTGGGGCGTGCCGTCAAGGTGGCCGAAGCGGGTCCGCAGCAGGTCGGCGCCGTGCCGTTCGAGCAACTCGAAGATTTCCGCGTTTCCGACGATGGCGATCTTGATCAACTCCGCCATTCCATTGCGCACCTGATCCTCGGGCAACGTCTTGAGGAAGGAGAAGTCAAGGAACACCTTCTGCGAAGCGTGGTAGGCGCCCAGCCTGTTCTTGTGCTTGCCGTGGTTGACCGCGACCTTGATCGAGACGCTCGCGTCGATGAGGCCGATCAGTGTGGTCGGGATTCGGATGTACGGGGTATTGCGCCGGTAACTGGCGCAGGCGAATCCCGCCACGTCAGTGGTCAGTCCACCGCCCACAACCAACACCGGTTCGGTGCGTACCAGCCCGAAGGCGTTGAACTGGGCCACAATCCACTCGAAAGTCTCCAGCGACTTCGCGGTCTCCCGGATCTGCACCGGAACCACGGTGAGCTCGATCCCGTGGTGGTCGAAGTAGGTCCGAATCGCTTCGCCGTAGATCTGACACACGATGTCGTCGACCACCATCAGCACCCGACCATACGGCCGGTAACTGTCGGCGAGGTCCGTGGAGTCAAGCGCAAAGATGCCATCCACATACTGCAGGTCGTACTCGATCCGCTCATAGCCTTCGACGTGAAATGTCCTGTCGTCAGCCGTTACTCGGGCTTGGAGATTGCTCACGGTGCTACCCCTCAGGTCTGGATGATCAGGACGCGACGAAGCCGAAAACGGTCCCCGGGTCCAGAGATTCGACGATCTGGATCGCGGCCGTGAACTCGCTCTTGTCGGTGTTCTCGTTCGGAAAGGCGATGCACGGGATGCCCGCTGTCACCGCTGCCGCAACGCCGCCGACGTTGTCCTCTATCGCAACGACGTCGTCGGCACGCTCACCGAGTTGTTCGAGCGCGAACAGGTACGCCGCCGGGCTTGGCTTGGTCGCCGACACCGAGTCCTTGTCGACGATGAGGTCGAATGTCTCGGCGCTGATGTCGGGCTGCAACGCCGATAACAGGGCTTCGACATTGCCCTGGGATGTGGTGGTCACGAAGCCGAGTTTGTAATCGTTTTTCTTTGCTTCGGTGACAACATCGAGGACGCCGGGTCGCAGCGAGACGGACGATTCGCCGAGCAACCTTTGAAAGTTGTCTGTCTTCAGCGCGTGTACGGCGGCAGCGTCGACGTCCTCCCTACGATCTTCCGCGTAGTCGCGGATACGGTCGGCACCACCGTTTGAGCCGAGCATCCCGATGTAGTCGTCGCGCGACCATTCCCAGTCGAGCCCGGAGGTCGCGAACGCTTCATTGAAAGCCTGCCGCTGCAGTTCCGAAGTGTCGGCCAGGGTGCTGATTGATCCGAAGAGGACAGCTGACATGAGATTCCTTCTGTAACGGGTTGCTTGGTTGACGACTCGCGCCGACTGCTGAATCCCCCGTTCACTACTGGTCTAAACGTCCATTATCGAACTAAGTGGATACTACTGGGGGTACAGTTCACTTAGCTGGAAACCCGCCGCTGCGGCGTGCGGACGCCTTCTTCTTGCACGAAGGGCGGCACGACGCCCCGTAGAATTCCGACGAATCGGTCACCGGTGAGATACCTAGCCCACGGGTGCCCAGCCAAGAGAGGCCATTGCGATCGACGTGACGCGGCAGACATGACACCCGCACCGGTGAACAAGGCGACGGACAGCGCCGAGGACGCGCGAGTTGCGCGGACCCGCGTGGACGTCGCACGTGCCGCTCTGGAAGTTCTCACCGCCGAAGGGTCCGAGGCGGTCACTCATGCGCGGGTCGCCGAGATCGCCAGGTATTCGAAGACGACGCTGTATACGCATTGGCCCGCGCGTATCGACCTGATCACCATGGCGATCGAGGCCCTCGGCGACATGCCGCACCACCAACGCACCGGCGACCTACGCGCGGACGTCATCGCGGAACTCCAGGTGTTCCGCAAAGGAATCCTCGATCTGCGACTCGACCGCGTGGTCGCCAGCATGGCGCAATGGGCGTCGGACGAGCAGATGCGGCAGGTCCGGGACAAGGTCAACACCGACGGTCAGCACCAGATGTACGCCATGCTCGGCGAGGTGTTCTCGGGCGCGGCGCTGGATGCGGCCGTCTCCATGCTTACCGGGGTGGTCGCGTGCCCGTCGCTGATGTTCGGCACCCTGCCCGAGGACGACATCATCGAAGCGGCCGTCGACATCGTCCTGAACAGTGCCCGCACGCCCAATTGAGTCTCACGTCGAGACCAAGGCTCGTACCGTGAAGAGATGGTGATGACTGTGCCTGTCTCGAAGACGGTGAGCGCGGTTCGGCGTGACCTGGAGAGCAAGCTGTTCGCGATGGTGGCCGGGCCGGAAGGACCGGCCAACCGGGAGCGCATCCACCACACCCCCGGCGACCGGTGGTTCGCCGAAGACCGGCCCATCCGGCGCGTACACGCCGATGCGTCGATGTTCGTCGGCGGCTTACGAGCACTGCTGCTGCAGTCGCTACATCCATTGGCCATGGCCGGCGTCGCGGAACACTCGGACTACCGAGGCGATCCGTGGGGACGGCTGCAACGCACCAGCACCTTCCTGGCGGAGACGTCGTTTGGTTGTGCAGCCGACGCCCAACGCGCCGTCGACCGGGTCCGGCGCATCCACCAGTACGTGCACGGCATCGCAGCCGATGGCCGTCCGTATCACGCGTCGGATCCGCACCTGCTCGAATGGGTTCACATCGCCGAAGTGGACAGCTTCCTGCTCGCTTATCAGAGGTATGGCGCAGCCCCGTTCGACCAAGCCGGACGGGACGGTTATGTGGCCGACATGGCCGTCGTGGCAACCGCGCTGGGCGTGCCGGAGCCGCCCCGGACCGAGAAAGAACTGCGCGACCGGATTCACGCCTACCGGCCTGAACTGCGAAGCACGCAGTCCGCCCGCGACGCCGCCCGGTTTCTGCTGCTGACCCCGCCGCTGGCACTGCCGGCCAGACCCGTCTACGGCGTGCTGGCCGCGACCGCCGTCGGAATGTTGCCGTGGTGGGCGCGCTTTCCTCTCCGCCTGCCCTACACACCCGTATTCGAGGCGACCGTGACCCGTACCGCCGGCCGGGTGCTCGTCGGAAGTATTCGCTGGGTCTTGACCCCGGCCAGTCAACTCGCCGAGCAGGGCGACAGCATCAGCGACCCCGCGGCGGGATAGAGCGGTAGGAGCCCGGCCCCGTTAGGCTGCTAGCCGTCGACTCAGGCGGCGAAGGGTGCAAATGACCGAGAACCAGGGCAACAATCCGCCGGACGGCCAGGCGGGCAGCTATCCACCGCCCGGTGGGTATCCGCCGCCACCGCAGGGTGGGTATCCGCCACCGCAGGGTGGGTACCCGCCGCCACCGCCCACCGCATATCCCCCGCCTCCGCCGGGCGGATATGCACCTCCGCCACCGGGCGCGCCGTACGGGGCGCCACCGCCTCCCACGCCCCAGAAGAAATCCATCGGCAAGAGGATCATCGGGGCGCTTGTTGCCGTCGTGCTGGTGATCGCGGTGAAGGTCGGTCTGGGCATGGTGTTGCACCGTCACCACGATGGGCCGTCCAGCAGCAACGGTTTCGACTACGCGGTCGGCACCTGCCTGAATCTCACCAAAACCGGTATCTCCGTCAAGCCGAGCGACGTGAAGGTAGAACCGTGTTCGTCTCCGACGGCATTGTCGAAGGTCGCAAAGAAGTACAAGGGCAAGAAGAACTGCCCCAACGACAACTACGGAACTTTGGAGGGCGGTGGCAGCGGCCTCTGCCTCGAAGACAATCTGACGGTCGGTAGCTGCTATCACCAGGCCGTGATTTCCCACATGTTCGCCTCGACTGCCTGCAAACCCGGTGTGCTGAGCAACGATCCGACATTCAAGGTTGCCCTACGGCGCGACGGGGTCGACGACACCAGCTTGTGCAGCGAGGAGCAACAGGCGGTCAATTTTCCCGACCCGCCGCTGACCTACTGCATGGATGTCCTGGAACGAAGCCGTTAGCGGTTGTCGTCGACTCAGCCGGCACCCTTGCCGTTGTCGACCCGGTAGACAGCGCCGTGAATCGCCGCGGCATCGTCACTGGCGAGGAACGCGATCACGTTGGCAACGTCGACGGGCTGCATGAAGCCGCGCGGTGACGCCGAACGCATGATCAAGTCATAGTTCGGGTTCTCCGGCGCGGTGAACTGCTCGATCTGCGGAGTCAGCATGCCGCCCGGACATACCGCGTTCACACGCAACCGATCCGCCGAATATTCCACTGCCAGAGCGCGAGTCAATCCGATCAACCCGTGTTTAGCCGAGCAGTAGCCGGCCGAGTACGCCTGGCCCTCGACACCGGCGATCGAAGCGACATTGACGATATTGCCGCCGCGGGCCAGCAGGTGCGGAAGCGCGGCCCGGCACAGGAAGAACGGCCCGTTCAGGTTGACGGCGAGGTCGTCGGCCCAGTCGTCGTCGCTCATCGACTCGGTTCGGCGCATCTGGTGTCGCCCAGCAATATTGATCAATACATCAAGGCCGCCGTACTGCTTGACACACTGTTCGACGGCACCGCGGCAGGCCTGTGCCGACGCTACGTCGACCGACGTGTAAGCACCGGTTTCGACGTCAGCGAATACCCCGGCGAGCTTATCGACGTCCCGTGCGATGCCGAAAACGGTTGCGCCCCTGCGAGAAAGTAGACGTGCAGTTTCCGCGCCCAAGCCCGACGATGCGCCGGTCACTATGACGATCTTGTTCTGCAGCGCTGTCACGGCTGCGGCCCCCTAGCTCTTGGTCAGTTCGGCGTATCGAGCGACGTGTTGATCGGTGGTGCCGAACTCGTACTGAATGGCGGTGAGCCGCTTGAAGTAGTGGCCGATTGCCAACTCTTCGGTCATCCCCATCCCGCCGTGTAGTTGCACTGCCTGCTGGCCGATGAACCGCGCCGCGCGACCGACGGTCGCCTTCGCGGCGGAAACGGCACGAGCCCGAGATGTTTCGTCGGATTCGAGGTTGAGGATCGCGAGATAGACCGCGGCGACGGACTGCTCGAGTTCCATATACATATCGACCATGCGATGCTGCAGCACCTGAAAGTGACCGATCGGCTGGCCGAACTGCTGGCGTTGCTTGCAATACTCGACGGTGTCCGCCAACACCTTTCGCATGCAGCCGACCGCCTCGGAGCAGATAGCCGCTGCGCCTTCGTCGCGCGCTCGAGCCACCGAAGACCAAGCCTGACCCTGCTCGCCGAGCATCGCTTCCGCCGGGAGTCGTAGATCGGTGAACACGATGTCGGCGGCACGCCGGTCGTCGATCGTTCTGTAGCCGTGCAATTCGATGCCTGCTGCGCCAATCTCGGTGACAAACAACGAAATTCCATCGACTGTGCGTGCGGTGATCATCAGGTGGGTGGCCAGTGGCGCGGCCACGGCCATCATCTTCTGGCCGGTCAGCACCCAGCCGTCACCGTCGCGTTCGGCCTGGGTCGACACGTCCTGCCAGCGATCAGCCGAGGCCGGCTCCGTAGCGGCCAAGGCCACAATCGCGGTGCCGTCGATGACCTTTTCCAGCAGCGCGATCGCCGCCGGTCCGCCTGCGCGGTGCAATAGTCCGCCGGCGACGACGACCGCGTCGATGTACGGTTCGATCACCAGCGCATGGCCGAGTGCTTCCGTGATCACCATGAGTTCGATTGCGCCGCCGTCGATTCCGCCGACATCTTCCGGAAAAATGGCTCCGAGAATGCCCAGCTCGGTAGCGAAGCCGCGCCAAATGTCGGGCTGCCAGCCGATACCGGTCTTCGCCGCGGCACGGCTCTTCTCGAGGTTGTAGCGGACAGCCAGAAACTTCGTCAGCCCGTCGCGCAGCAGGTCTTGCTCATCGGTCAAATTGAAGTCCATCTAAAGCCCCAGTGCCGCCTTCGCGAGAATATTTCGCTGAATCTCGTTGCTGCCTGCATAGATTGAGCCAGCCCGGTCGTTGAAATAGCGCAGCGGTGCCACCGCCTGCCACGGCTGGCCCAACGCGTACCCATCGGCGGGCGGTTCGAACTCCGCGACGCGACCGCCCGGTACGGTGACATGCGGTTGGTACGCACGCCCCCACGGGCCGGCCGCTTCCAGCGCGAGTTCGGTGAGTGCCTGGCTGAGTTCGGTGCTCAGGATCTTCAGCATCGAGGACGCCGCGCCGGGGTTACCGCCTTGCGCCACAGCCGCAAGCACCCGGTATTCCAGGATCTCCAACACCTCGGCGCGAATCCGCGCGTCCGCCAGCTTGCGGGCGAAGGCCGTATCGTCGGCCAGGCTGCCGCCACCGGGCCCGGGTTGATCCTTGGCCGCTTCGCCGATCTCCTCAGCCATCACCTGCAGACCCGGCGCCACCGCACCGCCGCCGCGCTCGAACTCCAACAGATACTTGGCGACAGTCCAGCCCTCGTCGATCTCGCCGAGGACATTGCCTTTGGGCACCCGGACGTCGTCGAAGAACACCTGGTTCTGCACTTCTTCGCCCGACGTCATCACCAGCGGGCGAATGGTGACTCCCGGTGCCGTCATGTCGATGAGCACGAAGGTGATGCCCTGTTGTTTCTTCGCCGTGCGAGAGGTGCGCACCAGTGCGAACATCCAATTCGCTTCGCCGGCATGGGTTGTCCAGATTTTGCTGCCGGTGCATACCAAGTCGTCACCGTCGGATATGGCGGCCATCGACAACGCAGCCAAGTCCGACCCTGCCTCGGGTTCGGAGTACCCCTGGCAGAAGAACACCTCGCCAGTGAGGATCCGCGGCAAGAAGTAGTCCTTCTGCGCGTCGGTTCCGTACCGGATGATCGCGTGCGCGACCATCCGAATTCCCATCGGAGACAAAGACGGAGCGCCCGCCAGCATCGATTCCCGGGCGAAGATGTAGTGCTGCGTCAGGCTCCACTTACAGCCGCCGTATTCGACCGGCCAAGCGGGCGCCGCCCAGCCACGCTCGTGCAGAATCCCCTGCCACGCCATGCTCGCCTCGTGGTCGGCGTAGACACTCGTCATCAACCGACCAGCGCGGCGGAGTTCGGGGGTCAGCTTCTGGTCGAGGAAGTTCCGGACCTCGTCGCGGAAGTCCAACTCGTCCTGCGCCCATTGCAGATCCATGATTTCGCCAGCCTAGGCGTTGAACCTATTTCGACGCAGTCGCGGCGGCTTCGCCGATCGCATCGGCGCCGAACAGCGCTTGACTGAGTACCCGCAACACATCCTGGTCCGCCGGCGAGTAATAAACGAATGTCCCCTCGCGCCTGCCCTTGACCAGACCGGCCAGCCGCAACTTCGCCAGATGCTGGCTGACCACCGTGGGCGCCGTGTCAGCCAACTCCGCGAGGCAGGCCACCGACGTCTCGCCCTGCAACAGAGCCCACAACACCTTGATCCGAGTCGGGTCACTGAGCATCCGGAACGCGTCGGCGGCGCGGCTCACCTGCTCGTCGGTGGGCATGGTGAATCCGTCAACCGATGTATGCACCGCTCCACTTTACCGCTGACCTGCTTAATCGAGAGTAGAGCAGTATTTGCACTTGCGAATATGCACGACTACGCAGCTATAGTGCCCGAGTGAGCTGCAGCGTCCCACCATCCACTCCCTGCCTGGCCGATGATCATTCGGTCCGCTCCTGGCGCGCGCCCCGGTCCAGCGCCTGGTCGCTAACCGAGGTCCGCTGGGCGCTGACCGCGACCACGCTGTTCGGGGTGGGGCTGGCAGCACAACTGCTCGGCGCCCCGGGCTGGCTGTACTGGGCGGCTTATCTGGCCTGCTATCTCAGCGGCGGGTGGGAGCCGGGGCTCGCCGGGATCGAAGCTTTGAAGAACAAGACCCTCGACGTCGATCTGCTCATGGTTATTGCCGCCCTCGGCGCCGCGGCGATCGGTCAGGTCTTCGACGGCGCACTGCTCATCGTCATCTTCGCCACCTCCGGTGCTCTCGAGGCCGTCGCGACCAAACGCACCGAGGAGTCGGTGCGTGGGCTGCTCGACCTGGCCCCGGAGACCGCGGCCCGCATCGCCCCGAATGGCGAAGAGGAGGTGGTGTACACCGCGACACTCGGCATCGGTGATGTGCTGGTCATTCGTCCCGGCGAACGCATCGGCGGCGACGGGGTCGTGATCACCGGCAACAGCGAGGTCGATCAAGCCACCATCACCGGCGAACCCTTGCCGGTGGGCAAATCCGGCGGCGACGACGTGTTCGCCGGCACCGTCAACGGCACCGGCACGCTGCAGGTGCGGGTCACGCGGCCGGCTGCCGACAGCGTCATCGCCCGCATCGTGGCAATGGTCGCCGAGGCCAGCGCCAATAAGGCCCGAATGCAGTTATTCATCGAAAGGATCGAGCAGCGCTACTCCGTCGGCATGGTGACGGCCACTGTCGCGCTGTTCGTCATACAGCTGCTGTTCGGAACGGATCTCCGATCCGCGTTGCTTCGCGCCATGACTTTCATGATCGTGGCCTCACCCTGCGCGCTGGTGCTTTCCACCATGCCGCCGCTGTTGGCATCCATCGCCAACGCCGGGCGTCACGGAGTGCTCGTCAAATCTGCCGTCGTCCTGGAAAGGCTGGCCGGCGTCTCCTGCGTCGCCTTCGACAAGACCGGAACCTTGACCGAAGGCGCACCTCGGCTCACCCAGATCTCGGTACTGCCGGGGACCGGACTCAGCGAACCTGCCGTGCTGTCGTTGGCCGCCAGTGCGGAGAATCCGTCCGAGCACCCGCTGGCCCGGGCCATTGTGGCGGCGGCCCGCGACGCAAAGATCCCGCTGCGGCCAGTGACCGACTTCGCCGCCAATCCAGGTCACGGGGTCCGAGCCAGTATCGGCGAGGACCTCGTCGAAGTCAGCCGGCCCTGCCTGCTCGCAGCAGACGACCCGGCCGCCCGGGAAATCGTCAGCGACCTCGAACAGAGCGGCCAAACCGCGGTCGTGCTGTGCGTCAACGGCACCCCCACCGCGGTGCTCGGCCTGGCCGACCGACCGCGTTCCGGAGCCGCCACGGCCGTGGCACGCCTGGCCGCGCTAACCGGCAACCCGCCAGTGCTGCTGACCGGCGACAACGCTGCTGCCGCCACCCGTCTGGCCCGCGGAATGGACATCGACGACGTCCGCGCCGGGCTGCTTCCCGAGCACAAGGTCGCCGCGGTCCGCGAGTTGGAGGCGGGCGGCGCACGGGTGATGCTGGTCGGCGATGGGGTTAATGACGCTCCGGCCATGGCGGCGGCTCACGTCGCGGTCGCGATGGGCCGCAGTGGCGCCGACCTGACGTTGGAAACCGCAGACGCCGTCATCACCCGGGACGACTTGGCCACGCTGCCTGCCGTCATCTCACTCGCCCGCCGCGCGCGTCGCGTGGTGGCCGCGAACCTCAGCATCGCCGCGGTCTTCATTGCCGTGCTGGTGACCTGGGATCTCCTGGGACAGCTGCCGCTGCCACTGGGCGTGGCTGGGCACGAAGGTTCCACCATCCTGGTCGGCCTCAATGGGCTACGGCTCTTGCGGGACCGGGCGTGGCCGAACTCGCGGCCGGCCGGGCATTCACCCTTCGCTATGCAGTAGGTGATCTGGTTGCGTGATCCAGCCGGCAGGCACTGCGGTCGACAATGCAAACTGCACAAATCGCCCAATTGCCGCCGTGGCAGCGCGAATTGGGCACCACTGCAACGTGTAGGGCATGAAATGGGCTGGCGCAGTGGGCAATAGCGGATAGCTGACGGCCGGCCCGGCAACGGATCTGGATGTGAGTATCCAGCCGATCTCCTGCTGCGCGGTCCACCGACTCGCCGACAGATCGGTGTCGGCGATTTCGACGACGGGTGGCGACAATCCTGCCGCTTCGAGTGCCTGCCGGAGTCCCGTGGACCAGGCCGGAAAGAGATCCTCGCTGTGCAGGCCGACCGCTTCACTTTCGAGGTCGATCAGATTCACCGATTCGCTTGCGGCCAAACGGTGATCGGGCCTGACTCCGACGACCAGTTGCTCCGCGCAGAAGACTTCGCCGATGATGCCCGGAGGTTCTGGAACCAGGCTCGCGGTAATGGCCACGTCGACTTTGCCGTCCGGAATCGCGGTCTGCAGATCAGGCAGCCACATCCGTCGTACCGTCACCGAGACTTCGGGCGCCTCCCTCTTGAACGCGGCGAGGAGGTGGGGCGCCAGCGCGGGTGCGACCGGTGGTGCGATGCCGAGGCGAACCGTTCCCGCCTCACCACCGGCGATCCGTCGTACCGCCGCTCCGGCGCCGCGGACGTCTTCGAGAATTCCCTGCGCGCGGCCGAGCATCTCCACACCGGCTTCGGTCAGCGCTACCCTGCGGGTGGTGCGGGTGAGCAACGGGGTGCCCAGTTCACGCTCCAGCCGGCGCACCAAGTCACTGAGGGTCGGCTGGCTGACGTGTATTTTCTGGGCCGCGCGTCCAAAATGCAGCTCAGTGGCCGCTGCTACGAAGGCCTCCAACTGGCGGAGTTCCACGGGGGAGAGTTTATGCGGGCCGGACGGTTCTCCGATGCCGGTGATTGATCGGAATTCCTGATAGCGGTTATCGAGCATCGCCTCTTTTTCGGCTCGCGCTTCTCCTAGAAAATGGGTCATGTAACCCATTTAGTCGGAGAAAGGCCTCCCATGCCCGCGTTCAGCACGCGCTACCACACCGCGACCATCGACGGACTCAATGTCTTCTATCGTGAGGCGGGCGATCCAGCCAACCCCACTCTGCTTCTGCTGCATGGCTTTCCGTCGAGCTCGCACATGTTTCGCAATCTCATTGACTCGCTGTCGGACAGCTTCTACCTGGTGGCGCCGGATCACATCGGATTCGGGCGCTCGGCTATGCCGTCGGTGAATCAGTTCACGTACAGCTTCGACCGACTGACCGAGATCACCGAAAAGCTCATCACCCACCTCGGCCTCGACCGCTTTGCGATCTACATTCACGATTACGGCGCACCGATCGGGCTGCGGATCGCCTCGGCCCACCCGGAGCGGATCACCGCGATCATCACTCAGAGCGGCAACGCTTACCTCGAGGGATTCACGCCGTTTTGGGACATCTTGTTCGCGCATGCCAAAGACCGCGCCGCGAACGAGAACGGCGTTCGCGAATACTTCACGGCCGAGCGGACCCATTGGCAGTACACCCACGGCGTGCCACAGGATCGGTTGGACCGGATCTCCCCTGACGCGTGGCTGCAGGACCAAGCCGGCCTGGATCGCAAGGGAAACGACGCGATTCAGTTGCAGCTGTTCTGGGATTACCAGTTCAATCTCGATTCATACCCCAAGTTTCAGGAGTACTTCCGGACGCACCAACCGCCGCTGCTGGTGACCTGGGGCAAGAACGATGAGATCTTCGGCGCCCCAGGGGCCGAGGCATATCGGCGCGACCTTCCGAACGGCGAATTCCATCTGCTCGATGCGGGACACTTCGCGCTCGAGAGCCATGGAGACGAGGTCAGCGGCTACATCAGGGATTTCATGACGAACCTCTGACCGGGGCGGGGCCTACCAGGGGATTGGTCCGTGGGCCGAGAAGAATCCCCCGGTAAGGCCGTCCGGCGCGGCTTGCGCCATTTCCACGATGATCCGTGCGCCCTCCTCAACGGTCTGGATTCCGGTCCGGCCGTTGAGATCGGTATTTGTGTAACCGGGTTCGACGGAGTTGATGCGCATGGCCGGAAATTGCTTGGCGAACTGCACGGTGATCATGTTCACCGCCGACTTCGACGCCGGGTAGGCGACGCCGTTGTAGAACCGGATGGGGCTTTCGGGCGCCGCCGAGAGGCTCAACGAGCCCAGTCCGCTACTCACATTCACCACCACCGGTGCCGATGACTGCTGCAGCAACGGCAGGAAAGCGTGTGTGACACGGACGATTCCGAAAACGTTGGTGTCGAATATCTCGCGCATCATGTCGCCAGTCACAGCCTCGGCCCCGATGACGGAGTTGTTGTCACCGCGGCCTTCGACCCCGGCATTGTTGACCAGCACGTCGAGCCCACCCAGCTGCTCAACGAGTTTCGCTGCGACGCGGACTGATTCGTCGTTTGTGACGTCGAGTTCCACCAGCCGCGCGCCGAGTTGCTGGGCTGCTTGCTGGCCACGCTCGGGGTCACGGCAGCCGAGATAGACGGTGTGCCCGGCCGCGATCAGCTGACGAGCGGTTTCGTAGCCCAGACCCTTGTTGGCTCCGGTGATCAGTGTCGTTGTCATTGTGCGACTCCTAACTTCCTCACGATCGAGTGTCGGCGCGTCTACGGCGTTGTGGGTATGCCCGGCTCAGCCGGGGTACTGGCAAACCCACCCTGGCTCCGATGGTCGCGACCCGCGACAGGACTACCCTGATTCGGTGACCAGCGGTGACGCGCTCGGTGAGTACCTCAAGCTGCGCCGCAGTCAAGTGCGTCCGGAAGACGTCGGGGTTGTCCCCGGCCCCCGCCGGCGCGTCAAAGGTTTGCGCCGAGAGGAACTCGCATCTCTGGCCGGCATCAGCGCCGACTACTACCTGCGTATCGAGCAGGGACGCAACGTCAATCCGTCGCCGCAAATCCTCGATGCGCTGGCACGCGCGCTTCGGATGGACGCGGCGGCCACCGCGCACCTGCATCGACTCGCCCGCGACGACCGGCACACATTCAGCGGCGCCGAACAGGTCAGCGGGCAGATCGTCAGCCTGATCGACCAGCTTTCGGTGCCGGCATACGTCGTCGGGAGGTGCCTGGACTGTCTCGCCGCGAATCCGCTCGCCGGCGCGCTGTCGCCGAGCCTCACGCCCGGGACCAATCTGCTACGACAGCTGTTCCTCGATCCTGCCGACCGGGCGCTGCACCTCGACTGGGAGAGCGCCGCGGCGGGCGTTGTGGGCGGTCTGCGCCAAGTTGCCGGCGGTGAAGCCAAAGATCCACGACTGGATGCCCTCGTCGACGAACTCTGCTTGAGCAGTCCGGAGTTCCAGACGTACTGGAACCGAGCAGAAGTGGGCTACCGACCTGCCGGCACCAGCCACATGCACCACCCTCAAGTGGGCGAATTGCATTTGCTCCGGAACAGATTCACCATCCCCGACTCCGAAGGTCAGCACCTGCAGATCTATCACGCTTCGCCCGGAACCGACACCGCCGACAAACTCGCCTTGCTGGCGCGAATGCAACCGAGTCAGTCCGGATGAATGTCGCCGCCATACAGCGTCGCCGTCAGCCGTTACGGTTGCTCATGAGATGACACGCAATGACCCGCTCTACCGGATTCTGCGGCTACCTGTGCCGGTGGTGTCGCTGCGCAACATCGTGATCGTTGCCGCGTTGTCCGTCATCGGGTTGGTAATTGCCCTCGGTGCGTGGGTGTGGATCGGCGTCACCAATGACCAATACAGCCAACTCGACAGGCGGCTGGACTCGGTCAGCAGCCTGGGCGACGTGCGCACGTTACTGCTCAGCACGCCGCGCTCGCCCTCGGATCAGCCCGTCCCGGATGACAGCCTGGTCCGGACGGTGCGATGGAGCAACTCGACCGTGTCGGTGCCGGGCGACATCGTCCTGCCCGCGCTGCCGCTCGGCTACGCCACCACAACGATCAACGGTGCCCCGTACCGAGTCCGCACCTTCACCGCAGGGCCGGCAACCGTCGCGCTCGGCGCCCCGCTGGCCGGGGCTGAACATCGGATTGATCAGCTGCACCTGCGCGTGCTGCTCATCTGCGGAAGCGTCATCGTCGGCACCTTCATAGTGGGCAGCGCGATGTGGTTGATCATGATCAACCCGTTTCGGCTGCTGGCCCAGCAAGCTCGCGCAATCAACGCCCAGTCCAACCCCGACGAGGTCCAGGTACGCGGGGTTTGGGAGGCGGTGGAGATCGCCGAGGCAGTCGAGGGCATGCTCGCCCGCATCGGTGACGAACAGCAGCGCACGAAAGCCGCGTTGGATTCGGCCCGTGACTTCGCCTCAGTCGCTTCCCATGAATTGCGGACGCCGCTGACCGCGATGCGCACCAATCTCGAGGTGCTAACGACCCTCGAGTTGCCCGCCAAGCAGCGCGACGAGGTACTCGCCGACGTCATGCGCACCCAGAACCGCATCGAAGCCACCCTGGCGGCCTTGGAGCGGCTGGCACAGGGCCAGACCATCACGTCAGACGACTTCGTGCCGGTCGACATCACCGATCTGCTGGATCGCGCCGCACACGACGCAGTCCGGGTGTATCCCGACCTGTCGGTGTCGCTGCTGCCCTCGCCCACGGTGCTGATGCTGGGACTGCCCGCCGGTTTGCGGCTTGCGGTGGACAACGCGATTGCCAATGCGGTCAAGCACGGCCACGCCAGCCAGGTACAGCTTTCCGCGATCAGCTCCCGCGATGGAGTGCAGATCGCGATTGACGACGACGGCACCGGCGTCCCCGAACACGAGCGCGCGGCCGTCTTCGCCCGGTTCTCCCGGGGATCGACGGCATCGCAATCCGGTTCCGGCCTCGGGCTGGCACTGGTCGCCCAGCAGGCAGAACTGCACGGTGGCAGCGCGTCGCTGCACGCGAGTTCGCTTGGTGGGGCCAGGCTGCTGCTTCAGCTACCGGGTCCACGACCTCGCAACGAGGGCACGTACGTCTGATCCGCAAACGCCGGTCAGTTGCGGGCTCGTTGCATGACCCGCAGTAAAGTGCGGCCGGGGTGTAGCTTCGAAATTGCGGGCATCCGTCGCGGCAAACCGAGCAACCGCGCGCGGACCGGGGGCACCTGATCATCGCTGAAGGACGGCCAGTATGGGCCATTACAAGGCCAATCTGCGTGACATCGAATTCAACCTGTTCGAAGTTCTCGCGCTCGACAAGGTTCTCGCGGGCGGCGAGTACGGCGAACTCACCGGCGAGACCGTGCGCGACATGCTCGCCGAAGCAGTTCGCCAAGCCGAAGGACCGATGGCGCAACCGTTCTCGGCCACCGACCGCCAGCCACCCACTTTCGATCCCAGCACTCATTCCGTGACGCTGCCGGAAGCTTTCAAAGCCGCCGTGCACCTCTGGCAGGACAACGAGTGGACCCGCATCGGCATAAGCGAAGACATCGGCGGCACCCCGGCGCCGCCACCGCTGACGTGTGCGGTCAGCGAACTGCTCTTCGGCAGCCTCCCCGCCGCGTTCTTCTACCTTGTCGGGCCCGCCATGCTCGAGGTGCTCTACCGCAACGGGAACGAACAGCAGAAACGCTGGGCCGCGCTCGGGGTAGAGCGCAACTGGGGTGCCACCATGGTGCTCACCGAACCCGACGCCGGGTCCGATGTCGGCGCTGCCCGCAGCAAGGCAATCGACCAGGGCGACGGCACCTGGCATATCGACGGCGTCAAGCGGTTCATCACCTCGGGTGACTCAGACGACCTGTTCGAAAATATCGCCCACCTGGTTTTGGCACGCCCTGTCGGCGCCGGCCCGGGCACTAAGGGCCTCAGTCTCTTCCTGGTGCCGAAGTATCTCCCCGACGCGGAGACCGGTGCACCCGGCGCCCGCAACGGCGTCTTCGTCACCGGGCTCGAACACAAGATGGGCCTGACCGCCTCGGCAACCTGCGAATTGAGCTTCGGCCAACACGATGTGCCCGCCGTAGGCTGGCTCGTCGGTGACACCCACAACGGTATCGCGCAAATGTTTCAGATCATGCAGTTCGCTCGAATGATGGTGGGAGTCAAGTCGATTGCCACCCTTTCCGCCGGCTATCTCAACGCTCTGGACTTCGCCAAGTCGCGCGTCCAGGGCCCCGACATCACTCGCATGACCGACAAGACCGCCCCGCGCATCCCCATCATCAACCACCCGGACGTGCGTCGCTCGCTGATGACCCAAAAGGCCTACGCCGAAGGCCTGCGCGCTCTGTACATGTTCGCTGCCGCACATCATGACGACACCACTGCGGCCATCGCCACCGGCGCCGATCCGACCATGGCCGCTCGCGTCTACGACCTGCTGCTACCCGTCATCAAAGGGGTGGGGTCCGAACGTGGATACCAGTGCCTCGCCGAATCACTGCAAACCCTTGGTGGCTCAGGCTATTTGCAGGACTACCCGATGGAGCAGTACCTACGCGACGCCAAGATCGACTCGCTCTACGAGGGCACTACCGCCATTCAGGCGCAAGACTTGTTGTTCCGCAAGATATTTCGCGATGGTGGGGACGCGCTCAACTTCGTACTGTCTCGCGTCGCGGAATTTCTGAACACTCCCCCCGCTGAAATTAGCGCGGGTCGTGTGCAACTCGCGCTGGCGCTCGACGCGGTGCGGGCGATGACAGAAAACTTGGTCAAATACTTTGGCAGCGCGCAGAACGATCCCTCTCAGCTGTACCGGATCGGGCTGGTTTCAGTACCGTTTATGCTCGCGCTCGGCGACTTGCTGATCGGCTGGCTGCTGCTCGCACACGCCGAAATTGCCTCTACTGCTCTACAAGAAGCGACCTCGACCTCGAAGGACGACGGGTTCTATCGTGGCAAGATTGCCGCGGCCGCGTTCTTTGCTCAAATGATCTTGCCTCGGTTGAGTTCCGACCGGCAGGTCATCGCCAACATCGACGCGGAGATCATGGATCCACACGCGCTTGAGTTCTAGGTTTTCGAATGCTTCGAGAAGAGCGAAAAGAACTGGTAACCAGGGTCATTCGGCCCGACAACGCCTCTCGGCGTGTCTCTGACTATCGGATGTGGGAAGTCCAGCACTGACGGGTCAGTGACGCGCGCCCAGTCGGTGACGATCATCCGTTCGGTGAAACCCCATTTACCGTCGCGCTTTTCGTACTTGTCCAGATAGCGTCCGCCGATGGCGACATCGACTTCTCGATCTCCCACAACGAACGTGTGCATAGCGATGTTGTAGATCTCGCCTTCAGCAATGAGGCCGCTGATCGTGAAATTCGTTGTGGTGATGTTGTGTTGCATCGCCTGGAGATATGGCCGGGCGGCTTCGAGCTTGTCGAAGAAGTCGTCGACGCCACCCGTCGAGAATCCGCCGTGATGGTCCGCGGCACCGTGGTGATACAGACTGCGCAGTGCAACGCTGTCGCCTCGATCGACGGCGCGACAGTAGGCATGTACGAGCTTGCGCAGCTGGTACTCGTCGAGCATCTCGGCCAGAAGCACGTCGGCTGACGTCATCGCGTCGCGATCACGCCGAGTCTGTGGCGGCCGCCCTTCGCTTGCCTCCGGGAATTCGGTCGACCACGCGCCCCAGCCTGACGACGGTGTTCTCCAGGGGGTCGACGATCTCGGCGATGCGCTGCACGGTCGGCAGGGCGCGAGCGATCGTGGCAGCATCTTCGGCCAGCCTCTCGGCATGGGTGTCGATGCCTTGCGCCGCCTGCGTCAGCGTCGTAATTTCGGCAGCAATCTCGCCCGCGTTGCGGTTGATACCCGCCGCGCTCTCGGTCAGGTCAGCGATGTTGTCTGCGATGAACTGAATTGACCGGCGCAACTCCACCACGTCGTTAAGCGCCGAATCCGCTCGGTCGATCAGTTTGATCAAGGAATTGACGCGTCGGCCCGTCCCTTCAGCGGCTTGGCGGGTCCAGTTGAACAATGCGAAGGGTGACGTCACTAGGGACAGATCCATGGCCAAAGCTTCCTTGCTCCGGTAGGGCTCGATGTTGGCATCGTATGCGATGGAATCGTCGGTGAACCGCGCGGACGTGTTCGATCCGGTTCTGCGGCGCAGACAGCGCACGCAAATTTGAATTCTTCGTCAACTTTGCTGGCGCAGACGTCGTCGCCGGTCGTAATCTCTCTGCACCCACCGCAACAAGGAGGTTGAGTGGTTATGTCGATCCGCATTGTTCTGGCTGTCGTAGCCGCAGTTCTCGGTGTTCTAGGAGCCGGTCTGACCGTCGCTCCCACCGCCCAGGCAGACCCGCCGTATGCCAGCTGCAAGGCCGCTGCCGCCGATGGCCGATACAACATCCCAAAGGGAGACCCCGCCTACAGTTCGAAACTGGACCGCGATGGTGACGGGATTGCCTGCGAGTCGCACTAACGCCCCGTGAGTATCGAAGCGGTAGTACTGATCTGGATTTTCTGTGCAGGTCTAGGCGCAGCAATCATGAAGTCCAAGAACCGCAGCTGGACCGAGGGCGCGCTGCTCGGCGGCCTGCTGGGAGTGCTTGGCGTCATCATCGCTCTTTGCTCACGTACCGGATTGCCGAGCACTCCGTTACCCGGGGTGGTATCCCGATCCCGATGGGAGCGGTCAGCAGCGATTCTGGGATGGCCGATTGTGGAGCGACTTGCCGTCGCGAGCTGTGGACAGCAGCGTCCCGAAAGCTGTCGAACGCGGGTTGGTGCAGGCCGCTACCAAGCAATGTCCAGACTGCGCCGAAACCATCCTGGCTGCTGCCAAGGTCTGCAAGCACTGCAGATACCGTTTCACCCCCACCAGCACATCAGCGGCGGAGCAGGAACCCCTCCCGAAGATGCCGAAGCCGGCGGTTCCGCTGGGGAAGTCGACAAAGGTGGTGTGCCACAAGTGCCAGCACGTCCAGAAGGTCCCGATGAGCGAAACTACATTCCAGTGTGAGGAATGCGGGACGCGGCTGAAACGCCGAACGACCGCAAGCTAGGCGGAGTCGCCTGTGCCATCAAAGTGGTCACGATGACCGGATCGTCTGCGAGCCCCTCGCGCCTGACCCCGGCAAAGGTCCGCAACATCGTTGTCATGTTGGTGATCTTGGTTGTTGCTCTGCTGACCGTTCTAGGTGGCAATGGGGACGACTCGGGGGGCGGTAGCAACACGAGCACCGTTGTCCCCACAATCGGCTACAACAGCCGCATCCCAGTCAGCAGTCCTGTCCCCACCACAACCCGCAGTCCCGCATCCACGCTCACGCCAGTCTCGACTAACGTGCCGCCCCACTACGAGAACTGCTCCGATGCCCTAGCCGACGGCAGGAGCAACATCCCTCGAGGGGATCCCGACTACGACCCGACGCTAGACCGGGATCGCGATGGCTGGGCCTGCGAGAAGCGGTAAGCCGGACTTTCCGCAGGTGAGATACCGCAGGTTCAAAATGCAATGGGCCCTAATCGCGGGTTATCCCCATACGGATCAGTGCTTTTCGGCGAACACGTCGGGACGACACACCTCCCGATCCTTGGACTCCGGGCCTAATGCCCCGTGAATTCGTCCATGGAGTTGTAGACGCCGACGCGCCGGAGGTAGAAATCGCGTAACCGGATCGGCAGCACGGCGGTGAGCACCTTGTTCATCTTCGACGTCCACGGCATCACGACGAAGGGATCACCGTTCAGCATCGCCTTCCAGGTCCGCTCGACGACTTCCTCCTGTTCGAGCATCGGAGTGAACAAGATGCCCTTGGCACCGTCGAACATGCCGGTGTTGATGTAGGTCGGGCAGACGGTGGTGATCTTGACCTGCTCATGGCCGGCTTGCTCGAGCTCGAGCCGCACCGAGTCGGAAAAGCCGATCGCCGCCCACTTCGAGGCGGAGTACGCGGCCATGCGGGGGATGGCGTTCAGCCCCGCCGACGAGGCGATGTTGACGAGGCGACACTCCGCGCCGGACTCGATCATGGCCGCCAGGAATTCCCGTGCCACCAGCATGGGGCCGATGGAATTGACTTCCATGGTGAGCGTGAAGTCCTTCGGATTGTTCTCCCAGAAGTAGCCGTTGCCGCGCACGATGCCGGCGTTGTTGAACAGCACATGCACCGTGCCGACGTCTGCACGAACCTGCTCGGCGGCCGCGGCCACCCGGTCCTGCGAGGTGACGTCGACGGTGGCGTAGTGGATCGTGCCGCCGGCCGCTTCCAATTCGGCCGCCGTCTCCTTCAGCTTTACCTCATTGGCGTCCCAAAGGATCACCGCAGCGGCGCCCTCCTTAACGGCCTCGGTGGCGAACAGCTTGCCGAGGCCCATCGCGGCGCCGGTAACTAGGACATTGGTCCCCTTGACGGACTGCATTTGCTGATCTCCTCTGGGCGTCTTTGGTGAAGGTCTGATAGCTCTTATACCCGTTCGGTCGCGAAGGGCACGACGCCCGCCCCATTTCGTCACCGTTCTCATACATTCGCTCCGTGGCTCGACTAACAAGATTCGCTCCCCTTGAGCACGGGTAATGCCTCGAGGGGACCGGAGTCCGGCCATGGACAGAGTCATTCGACGTCCTGGTCATTGGTGGCGGCATTGGGGACGGAGTAGCGCGTGCCCGAAGGCGACACCGTTTACGCGTTAGCACGCAAGCTCGAAGCTGCCCTGCGGGATCGCATCCTGACTGACGCAGACTTGCGCGTGCCGGCCTATGCCACTGCCGACATCGTCGGACGGACGGTGCTCCAACATGTCACGCATGGCAAGCATTTGCTGACCCGACTCTCAGGCGATCTCACGCTGCACACGCATTTGAAGATGTCCGGTTCGTGGACGATTTCGCAGCAGGGCCGCCGGTTGCCTTCATCGGTGATGCCCGACGTCCGCGTGATCCTGCGGACCGACGGGCCCGCGGCCTATGGGATTCGGCTTCCCGTCGTCGAACTGCTCCGCACCCGGGACGAGGTGTCCGCTGTCGGCCATCTCGGCCCGGATCCCCTGCGCGACGACTGGGACATTGCCGAGGCGACGCGGAGAGTCACCGCTGTACCGGACCGACCACTCGTCGCAGCCCTACTCGACCAGCGCTGCGTGGCCGGGTTCGGCAACCTGTGGGCGAATGAATTGTGTTTCCTACGCGGGCTGAATCCGTGGACGCCAGTGCGCGAGGTCGACGCACGCGCGTTATTGAACGTCGGGTCGCGTGCCCTGCGCCATTCGGCAACTGTCCCCGGTGCAATGCAGGTCACCACCGGAGTGCGGCGCAAAGGTGAGCAGCACTGGGTGGCTGGGCGCGCGGGCCGACCATGCCTGCGATGCGGCACCGAGGTCCAGGTGGTTGCCGAGATACCGAACGACCCGGAACGACGTCGAACCTGGTGGTGTCCGCATTGCCAGCCAGGTCCGGCAGCGCCGGATCAGCCCGGTTCTCCGCCAGGCCGATAGCCAGCGAGGAAGACTCGTACCGCGGACCGCACATGGTGATCGACGTCGATGGTGGACTCTACTTGCGGACCGCCGCAGAATAGCGCCTGGTCAATGCCTCGGCCGACCACAAGAAACGCAAAATGCTCTGCGGCAACGCTTGGTTCGCGCACCTCCATCAGGCCGCGCTGGTCCAGCCGGGCAAAGCATGCAGCGAAGGCTGCCAGCATCCGGCCCTGGACTCGGTCGTAATAGAGCGCAGCTAACTCGGGCAAGCGGTTGGCCTCACCGATCACCAATCGGCGCAGCTGAACCACCGGCTCCTGCAGCACCGCACGCAGGTAGTCAGCGGCCAGGTCGATCAGATCCCCGGATAGATCGGTTGTCTCCGCGAGGATCGCCGTCCGCTCCACAAACACAGCAACCGTGGTCTCGAGGGCCTCGTTGACGATTGCCAGCAGCAGCTCGTGCTTGTCGCCGAAGTGTTTGTACACGGTCTGCTTTGACACTTCGGCCGACGCCGCGATCGCGTCGACACTGGCGCCCTGATAGCCCTGACTCAGGAAGAGCTCACGGCCCGCCGACAGGATGGTCATTCGCTTCAGGGCTGAACGGCCCAATGGCTCGGTCATCTTGACCCCTCGAAGAGTACTGGACAGTCTAGTTCCAAGCGGTAAGGTCCCAATCAGTACTGCACGGTCTAGTTCTATTATGCCTCGGAGGCTCCTCATGACCACCACCGATTGCCCACCTCTGCCGGTCCGCGTCACGAAATCGCTACTTGGCTACGGCGTCATCGCGGGTCCCGTTTATGTTCTGTCGGTGGCGACCCAGGCGGCCACGCGGGACGGATTTGATCCCACTCGGCATGCCGCCAGCCAGCTCGCCAACGGCGACCTCGGGTGGATACAGGTCACTACCTTTCTGGTCACCGGCGCGATGACGATTGCGGCGGCCGTCGGGATCCGCCGCGCGCTCGGCGGCGGCCGGCGCCCCACCTGGGCGGCCGGTCTGCTGGGCGGCTATGGGCTCGGTTTGATGCTCGCTGCGATCTTCCGTGCCGACCCGTCGGACGGCTTTCCGCCCGGCACACCATCGGGCTTTGGTGAGCCGAGTTGGCACGGCATGACGCATTTCGCCGTCGCCGGTGTCGGCTTCATCTGCCTGGTCGCCGCGTGTTTTGTGCTCGGCGGATGGTTCTCACGGGAGGCCGGTGGCGCCGGGTGGGCGTGGTTCTCGCGCGTGGCCGGCCTGCTGTTCGCAGCCACCTTCCTCGCGCTGGCCTCCGGAACCGGTGGCACCGCCTCAATCTTGGCGTTTACCGCGGCCGTCGTGGTGGTCTGGGCCTGGCTGACGGCAGTCTCGGTCAGTTTGTATCGCCGCGCCGGGTAGGTCGTCGTGTACTCGTCACGAAGTCTGGGCGCTACTGTGCACTGATCGGCCTCATCGAGCAGGCCGATAGAAAAGTTGAGCAGAGATTCATGACCACAGCAGAAGCGCTGGCGCTCGAATCGCGGGTCGGCCATTACTACCAGATGGACAACACCTACGTGGTGGGCCGCGAGAAGGTTCGCGAGTACGCCCGCGCCGTTCAGGATTACCACCCCGCCCACTGGGACGTCGCCGCTGCCGCTGACCTGGGATATTCGGGTCTGGTGGCACCGCTGACGTTCACTTCCGTGCCGGGCATGACCTGCAACCGCCGCATGTTCGAATCGGTGGTCGTCGGTTATGACAGCTACCTGCAGACCGAAGAGGTCTTCGAGCAACACCGCCCGATCGTCGACGGCGACGAACTGCACATCGACGTCGAATTCACGTCGCTGCGCAGGGTCGCCGGTCGAGACATGATCACGGTGACCAACACCTTCACCGATGCGGCCGGGGAGCGCGTACACACGCTGCATACAACGGTCGTGGGCCTGACCGCCGAGGACCTCGATCCGAAGGTTAAGGCCGCCGTGCATCGCGCGATGATGCACGACTTCGCCATGCTCGGAACCGGCGAATCCGAAGCCGGCTACGAGAAGACGGTCCGCCCCCAGGGCGAGATTCGGATCGCCGATGGGGGCACAACCCGCACTCCAGGGACCCCGTCGTTCGATGACGTGCAGGTAGGCGATGAGTTACCGGGGCACCACGCCCGACTGTCTCGCGGCGACCTGGTGAACTATGCCGGCGTGGCGGGCGATGCCAACCCGATTCACTGGGACGAAAACCTTGCCAGGCTGGCCGGACTGCCCGATGTCATCGCGCACGGAATGCTCACCATGGGTCTGGGTGCCGGATTCGCGTCCGCATGGACTGGCGACCCCGGTGCGGTCACTCGCTACGCGGTGCGGCTGTCGGCGCCGGCGATCGTGTCATTGGCCGACGGCGCCGACATCGAATTCACCGGCAAGATCAAGTCGCTGGACCCGGAGACTCGCAGTGGTGTCGTGATCGTCGCCGCGAAGTCCGATGGCAAGAAGATCTTCGGCCTGGCGACGTTGAACGTCCGCTTCCGCTGACGTTGCGCGTGGTCTGCACGCGCAACGACAGCTACAACCGGTCGATGATGGCTTTGGCCGATCGGAGATTCATTCCGGTCTCTTGCACGAGCGCTTGGATGGCCCCGACCTTGTTTCCCTGCAATACAAGCCGGCGCACGGCGGGACTGACCAAGTCCTCGCTGGGCTCCCCTTCGTAGGCGACCGGAATTGGAATCCCGTAGCTGCGCACCGCTCGCTCCAACAGCGCGATGCGCTTTTCCAAATCTGCGAGCCGCCCGTCCAGGTTGTCGCCACCGTTTGAACCCTTGAACATGTCCATGGCGACGAGTCTGCTCACTTGGTTTCTGTACGAGTCAGGCGGGCAAGCACGCGGAGGAAGACTGCGCGCTCTTCGGCCGTCAATTCGGAGAGTAATCGTTCCTCACCGCGTTGGATTTCGGACTGCACGGCGTTCTTGGCTGCGCGACCGGCCGGGGTGATCTCCAGCAGACGGACCCGCCGATCGTCGGGGTCGGGGCGGCGTTCGATGTGACCGCGCTGCTGCAACTCGTCGAGCGTGCCGATGATCCTCGTTTTGTCCGCGCCGATGGTCTCTGCCAGAGCGGCCTGCGTGCGGACCGGTGATCTGTCCAGAGCGTTCAGCACTACATAGCCCCACATGCTCATGTCGTGGGCGGCGAGGATCGGTAGTTCGGCTGCGACGAGATCTTGGAGCAGCGGATGCAGCATCGCCGCGAGGTCGTCCCGCCGGGGCTTCGGTGCCATCGCCATATGTTAAGCATTGCCATATTATATGCATCTGCTTACGATAAGCGTATGACTACTATTGATCTGGATGTCCGCCCCTACCACCGCATCGCTGTGTTGAATTCCATCGAGGTCGTCGGCGCCGTGCGTTCGGCGGATCTCGACGCGCCCACCCCCTGCGCCGGCTGGAACCTGGCCGACCTGCTTGCGCATATGACCGCTCAGCATCGTGGATTCGCTGCGGCTGCGAGGGGATTCGGAGCGGACCCTGACGTGTGGCGAGTGGAAGAGGTGATGGCCTCGATTACCGCCGACCCCGCTGGCACCTACGCGGGCGCCGCTCATGACGTCCTGGCGGCCTTCGCCGACGACGCGGCGCTCGCTGCGTCGTTTGCGCTTCCCGACTTCGGGCCGAACGCCGTGTTCCCCGGTGCTCTCGCGATAGGTTTCCACTTCATCGACTACGTGGTGCACGGCTGGGATGTCGCCAAATCACTCGGAGTGGCCTACGCCCTGCCCGACGAGGTCGTAGACGCCGCGTTGCCGTTGGCGCTGGCAGTACCCGACGGCGATTTTCGCGAGACGCCGGAAGCGCCCTTCGCGCGCGCCGTTGATTCCCCGAGTGCGACGAACCTGGACCGGATCTTGCGCCACCTGGGCCGCAGTCCGGGCAGGTAGGGGGATGCCGCCGGCTCGGATTCGGCGGCCGAAAGTTGTCGTAGGTGGCGGTGGCCCGTCCACCCATCCAACCCCCCGGACCAATCGGCGAACGCGCCGACTGGTGGTGGTACGCACCGTTCCAACCCCAACCACCACCCACCAACAACTAGGTCGCTCAACGAAATCCGATGGCGGCGGGCCTAAACCGCGGACAAACTTGCACTAGAGTTCGTCCAGGTTCATTCGGCAAGCCGCGGAGGGCGCCATGTCTTTGATTGCGCTCGAAGAGCACTACGCCTGGGACCCCGCCAGCGCCGACAACGTCGTCGGCACCTGGTTGCGGTCCAACAATGAGCTTGCCTACCAGCGGTTGTACGACCGTGGACCACTGCGTCTGGAACAGATGGATGCCGCCGGCATCGACTTTCAGATCCTGTCGCTGTTCGACCCCGGCGTGCAGGAAATGAGCGACGTGGCGTCAGCCATCGATCTGGCCCGCCGCGCCAACGATGATCTCGCCGAGACGGTGCGCGAAAATCCCAGCCGCTTCGGGGGTTTCGCGACGCTGGCAACGCAGGACCCCTCCGCCGCGGCGACCGAGTTGGAGCGGGCCGTTGGTGAGCTTGGCCTGGTCGGCGCGCTCATCAACGGGCGTTCCGAAGGACGGTATCTCGACGATCCGGCATACGAGGATCTTTTCGAGTGTGCACAGCGGCTGAACGTTCCGATCTATCTGCACCCCACCACACCGCATCCAGCCGTCATGCAGGCCTGGTTCGACCCGTATGTCGACGACGGTCTGCACCTGGCGTCCTGGGGATTCGCCGCCGAGGCCGGGACGCACGTGCTGCGGCTGATCTACTCGGGCTTGTTCGACAAGTTCCCGCGGCTACAGATGATCATCGGCCACCTCGGCGAGATGCTGCCGTTCGCCGCGTACCGAATCGACCGTTACTACGGCCTTGGTGGCACCGGCACCCGCAGCCTGCAGCGGCTGCCTTCGGAATACCTGCGCAGCAACTTCCACGTCACCACCAGCGGTAACTTCTGCCCAGCGGCATTTGCCTGCACGCTCGAAGTGATGGGCGCCGAGCGGGTGATGTTCTCAGTGGACTACCCGATGGACGACAACCAGGCCGGTGCTGAGTTCATGGCGTCCTACCCGATGGACGACGCCGTACGCCGGAATGTGGCTTCGGAGAACGCGGTCCGGCTCTTCGGTGACCGGATTCCGAAACACCTGGGCGCGTAGTTCGGGCTAGAGATCGAAGACCTGACCGTCGCGCGCGACGGTCACCTTGCCGGAGTAGTTCTTGCCGATGGCATTGAGCCACTGGGAGTCTGGCAAGTCAGTGGGCGAATAATGGCTCAAGACAACGTGTTTAGCCTTGGCTGCTGAGGCGACCTCACCGACCTGCTCCGCGGAAGTGTGTGAGTTCACCAGATAATTCGGCGGAAACCTGTTGCCGTAGTACGCATCGTCGAGGCTGAACTGCGCCTCATGCACCAGGATGTCGGTGTCGTGGGCGAGGGTGATCAGGTTGTCGGATTTCGTGGTATCACCCGAGAAGGTCACGGATCGACCGAGTTTCTTCAGGTCGAAGCGGAACGCGAATGCCGGATAGACGTCGTAGTGCGATACCAAGGTCGCGGTGACCGTCACGTTGTCGTCCGACATGACGGGGAACGGGTCAGTTTTGGGCGACCGGTTCCGGTAGTCCGACCCTGGCGGCACCGCGATCTCGATCACCTTGGCGAGTTTCTCGATGTCGTCGGTGCCCATATCGCGGATGAAGATGTTGTTGGTGTAGGCAAAAGCCTGCTGCAGCGCCTTGGTGGTCGCGGCCAGGCCCGGCGTCGGGTCGCCCGGGTCGATGAGGGCGGGATCCGGATTGCCGACCTGGCTCGACGGCAATCCACCCGCGGGACCGGGACCGTAGACGGTGACCGGCGCTTTCCCCTTCGATGCCGTGTACCCACCAGAGGCGAAAAAGCTGAAGTAATCAACGATGTGGTCGGTGTGCAGATGGGTGATGAACATGGATTTCAGGCTGTCGAATCGCAGCCCAGCGTTGGTGAAGGCGTTCAAAGATCCTAGACCACAATCGATTTGGTAGACGTCACCACCGATCTTGAGCGCCGTCGAGATACCGATCCGGTTGGGCACCGGTGGGGGCCCGGCCTGCACACCGAGAGTGATCAGCGCATTCTCAGGCAGCGCGGCGGGCGTCTTCGCGGGGGTCGGCGAATCGCAGGCCGATGCGGTGAGGGCGACCCCGCCCAGCACCGCGGACATCGAGGCGAGCATGGATCGCCTCGAGAGCCCCTCCGACCCGTGCGCGCAACCGCAGCCCTCGTGGACGACAGTCCCCGGACCCGGCGTGTCAGGCACGATGCCGGGGGTCGTAGTTGGACAACGGCGGCAGCGGGGCTTCGGCGGCAAAGTCGCTGTCGGAGAACGTATATCGGTACCACGGCGCGTCATCACAGCGCCCCAGATGCGGTCTGAGGTTACTGAAGGCGCGGTAGATCACCTTGTACGGTTGCCCGTTGTAGTGCTGCAGGATCTCCTTCCACGTCCGGGGGGCCTGGCGAATCAACGCATCCATATCGGCGGTGAGTTCGGATTCCGTCATCACCACCACGTCCGGCGGCGGATCGCCCAGCACGAAGACGGTGCTGCGGTCGAAGTGCGACCGGGTGAACTGTGGCCCCAGCGGGATGGTGCAATCCATGCCCATTTTCGACGCCGTGCCGGGGGCGACGTCCGAGCCGATCATCGGATCGACGGTCATGGTGTTGCAGCCCGGAATGATGAGGGTGTCCAGGTGGGGCATGAAGCGGAAGGCCATCGCAAACTTCACCGCGTTGTCGTCCCAGATATCGATGTCCTCGTCGAACACCATCGCGATCTTCGGTAACGCCAACTTCGAGCAGGTCAGCATGATTCCGAGCGCCTGCTTGGCGTCGCCCGCGCCGTTGGGCTTGATCTTGGCGTAGGCGATGTTGGAGAGCCCGCCCAGATCGCATCGCACCTCTTTGACGTTGATGCCGGCGAACTTCAAGGCGCCGAAGATATCAGATTCCAAGGCCGGCAACTGCAGCATGTTGTCGGTGTACCAGGGATGCTGGCCACCGATGGTCGCGTGCTGGTAGATGCCGCCTTTTCGGTAGGTCATCCCTTTCACCACCGCGCGGTAGTTCTTCTTGATGCCGCCGCCGTACATGCCGGTGAACTCGCCGTAGGGACCCTCGTCGTGCGTGAGGCCCTCGGTCGCCATGAGTTCGCACTCCAGCACGATCTCGGCGTTCGCGGGCACCAACACGTCGATCGTCTCGCACTTGACGAGCTTGGCCGGGTGGCCGTAGAAGCTGCCCAGCACTTCGAAATCGTCGGTGTCCGGCGGAACACCCGTCAGTGACGCCACCTTGTCGACGATCGGCCCACCGATAACGATGGCCACCTCGAGGTTCTGCCCTTTCGCTTGCGCCGCAATGGCATTGATGCGTTGACGGTGCGACGTGCACGTCATGTCGAACATCTTCTCGTTCTTGGATCGGAACATGCTGCGGTAGATGCCCCAGTCGTAAACCCCCGTGTCCGGGTGCTTGCTGATCACCAAGTTGTCGTTGGTGAACGCATGTCCGTCGCGGTCGTGGTGCAGAAAAAGCGGTAGCCGGGTGAGGTCGACGTCATCACCGGTGAGGATGACGTCCTTACATGGTGCGGTGTCGACGATTTCGGGTTTGATGCGGCCTTTGGCGCGCTCGCTCATCACGGAACCGCTTTGCGTCTTGTCGCAGCCGAGGCCCCACGCTGTCTGCTCTTGATTCGAGTACGCGTTGGCCAGGAACTGAAACTCGCAGTCGGTGACGTTCTCGACCAGCACGGCAGTCATCGGATTCGCCTCCATCACTGCAGGCAATTCGTCGACGCGCTTTTCCTCGGCGATGCGGACGAGCATGCCCGCCTTTTCCATCTCGTCGACGAACTCGCTCAGGCTCTGCTGCGGCATGTGGTGCCCCCTACTCGAATGCCGTTGTGGCTTCGCCGGTTTCGACGTAGTCGCGCAAGTGGTGCAAGAGCACACCCCAGGTGGTGTTGCACTTGCGGAAGTTGCCGTGCGTGCCGGGCCATCCGGCGTGGACATGCTCGACGAGCGTGCGGCCGTCGTCGGTCGGGATCAGCGTGAACGTCGCCGTGGTGCCGACCGAGTCTCCCGGTCCTCGACTGCAGCGCCACTCGACCGTGCGAGGTCCCTCCGAAGTGATTACTTCCCAACCGAATTCGGGATGATCCGCGAACCGGAACACCCACTCACCGCCGACGTCGCCAGTGCCGTCCACCGACGGGGTGTGCCAGGCGCTCAGCCCGTCGCGGGTGGTCAAGGCATCGAAAACCCGCGCGGGTGGCGCCGCGATCTTGATCTCATGATGAATTTCCGGCATTGAACACCTTTCGTCGGTTCACGGAGCCGGTTGATCCAGTTCCGGAAAGTCGTAATCGCGCCAGCCCGGGACATCGGCAACTTCGACGAATTCCGCGCCGTGCTCGGCCATAGATGGCCCGCATGCGTCTCCGGCGATCCTGACCACGGTGCCGTACGGATAGGTCGCATCGATACCGATCGCCGAGCCGGTGCGACGGTCCGGCGGGAGCGATTCGTCGAGCGTCGGATCCAGCGGGCCACCGGGAAGGTTGTCGACAACGATGACATCGCGTGCCGGCTGGGACCGGAACGCAAGCGCCCACTCGACCTCTTCGGAACTCTGCACGTCGATATCGGGGTCGACGACGATCACCGTCTTGGGACGCACATTCGATCCCATGGCGGTCAACAGCGCGTTGCGGGCTTCGCCGGTGAATCGTGGACGCATGGACATGATCACCCGGAAATTGACGCCGCCCGACGGGGGGATCGCCACCCGCTCGATCGTCGGGAACGTGGTCCGCATGGACTTCAGAAACGACGCTTCGAACGCCAGTTGCTTCAGGACGTGGTTCTCGGTGGTGGGCTTGCCGGTCAACAGTGCCTGGAAGAACGGGTTGTTTCGATGAGTGAGCGCCAAAGGACGGGCGATCGGCTTCATCGACCCGGGCGTGAAATAGCCCGTGTACTCCCCCAGCGGCCCTTCCATCACCGTCTGAGTGAAGTCCACCTCAAATTCGAGGACGAACTCGGCGTGCGCGGGTACCTCGAGGTCGATGGTCCGGCACTTCACCAGTTCGACGGGCGCGCCGCGCAGGCCCCCGGCGACCTCGAAGTCGTTGGTGTCGTCGGGCACCTGGATGGGTCCGGTGTAGGCCAGCATCGGATCCACGCCGATCACCAAAGCAGCGTGAAAGGTGCTGTGGCCCTTGGCTACCGACTTGGCAAGATGCTTGCCGAACCGGTGATTCGGCATGGCCAGAAACGACAGGGTGTGTGCGTCGATGATCTGGAACCGGTAGTGGCCGATATCCGGAATCCCGGTGTCGGGGTCCCGGCTGACCACGATCCCCGGCGTGATGTACGGGCCGCCGTCGTCCGGGCTGTATCGGGGCACCGGCAACGTCGAAAGATCGATGTCGTCCCCGAGGATCACGTTCTCGTGGACCGGGGCATCGTCAACCACCACCGGCGGGATGCGATGCGCCAACCCGTTGAGGATGTTCTCCATGACGTTGGTCTCGTCGCTGCCGTAAGCGATGAGCGCCTTGGCGCGCGAGTTGTACACCCCGCCGACCAAAGGGAATTCAGTGCCATTGTTGGTGAACACCACTGCCGGACCGGAAACGGACGCGCTCTTGCGCAGCGCTTTGCCGACCTCGAGCTCCAGGGCGACGGGCCTATCGACATCAATGAGCTCACCCCGCGCGCGCAGCGCGTCAAGGAACGCCCGGAAATCCTGAAACGCCACGGGTAATGCCTCATACTCTCTGCGTGGTGATTGCCAGCGAAGTCAAGGAATACCGTGTCGACCTTACCGGGGCAAGATGTATCCACTACGCGAAGTTGCGATGACGTTGTCAGACTCAAACTTTCGACGCTTCGCCGTCGGTGTTTACGGTGCCGACGGCGTGTCTGCGGCAACGTTGCTGCTACAGGAACGCGCTGACGTTGACGTCAACGTGTTGCTACTCGCGGCGTACACCGGTGCAGCACGGGGCCGCACATTCCGCGCCGAGGATGTCGCCGCAGCGCAGCGCCGGATCGGGCAGTGGCAACAGGACGTGGTTCGACCTTTGCGCGCCCTGCGTATTCGGCTGCGGTCGGGTCCGCCGCCGGCACCGAACGGCGCTGCGGAGCAGTTGCGGGAGCGGGTGAAGGCATTGGAACTCGACGCCGAACTCATCGAACTGGACGAGTTGACTCTTGTAGCGGCTGAGCTCGACGCGCCGGCGGCGGCCGCCGGTACAGCCACTAGGCGAAGTGCGGCGGCCATGGAAGTGGTGGTGGCCGAAAGCGCCGGCCGCCCGCCGTCAGCCGAAGAGGATCGAGCGATATCCCTAATCGCTGCTGCAGCAGCACAATACGCCGAGGAACAGTAGATGAGACGGGTAATCGTGGCGATCACCGGAGCCTCCGGAGCCATCTACGGCATTCGTGCGCTGGAATTGATGCGTGATCTCGACGTCGAGACCCATCTGATCGTCACCCCATCGGCGCAACGAACCATCGCGCACGAAACGTCGTACAAGCCCGACGCCATCAAAGCGCTCGCCGATCGCTGCTACCACCCGCGCGACATCGGAGCGGCAGTGTCGTCCGGGTCGTTCGTCACGACGGGCATGCTGGTGGCTCCGTGCTCCATCAAGACGCTGAGCGGAATCGCCAACTCCTACAACGAAGAACTGGTGGTCCGGGCTGCTGATGTGTGCTTGAAGGAGCGGCGCCGAGTGGTGCTGATGCTGCGCGAGACGCCGTTGCACGCCGGTCACATCGACTTGATGGCCAGGGCGACCGCCAACGGGGCGATCATCATGCCCCCAGTGCCCGCGTTCTACGCCCTGCCGCAGACCATCGACGAGATCGTCGATCAAACCGTTTCGCGTGCACTCGAGTTGCTCGACGTCACTGTGCCCGGCGTCAAGCGTTGGGATGGTGGGACCGCCGTTGTCGACGAGGCGTGACAGCATCGGTGCCGTAAAGTTTGTCGAGTGGCAACGGCCGATCATGAAGATGGTCCGTCGCTATCCGATGTCGAACTTCGGGTGCGCGCCCTCGAATCGCTACTGATCGAGTCGGGATATATCGAAGCCGAGGCGCTCGATCGCCTAGTGGAAGCGCACGAGACGACAATCGGTCCACACATCGGGGCGCGCGCCGTTGCGCGGGCGTGGGTCGATCAGAACTACCGTCGCGATCTGCTCGCCGATGCTGCCGGGGCTATTGCTCCCTTCACCGATGAGGGTCGGGTCGGCGACCAGTTGATCGTTGTCGAGAACACCCCGGAACTGCACAACATGGTCGTCTGCACGCTGTGCTCGTGTTATCCGTGGGACGTGCTCGGGCTCCCGCCGAACTGGTACAAATCGCTGTCGTATCGGTCCCGGGCCGTCAAAGAGCCGCGCGCCGTCCTCGCCGAGCTCGGTGTGAGCATCCCCGCGGAAACCGCTGTCCGAGTGTGGGATTCGACAGCCGAGACTCGTTACCTGGTGCTGCCGATGCGACCGGCCGGCACCGATGACTGGACCGAGGATCAGCTCGCCGCGATCGTCGGGCGCGATTGCATGATCGGCACGGCGCTACCGACGGTCGCCTGATGGACGGCATACACGACCTCGGCGGCGTGGACGGCTTCGGCCCCATCGAGGTGGAACCCGATGAACCGGTCTTTCACACAGCCTGGGAGGGGCGGGTTTACGCGATGAACACGGCGATGGGAGCCCGCGGCGTCTGGAACATCGACATCGGCCGGTTCGCTGTCGAACGCATGTCGCCGCAGACGTATGTGACCGCGTCGTACTACGAGCGGTGGCTGGCGAAGTTGGAACGGTTGCTCGAGGACTACGAGTTGTTGGATGACCATTCGACTGTCGATAAGCGGGAAGGCGCGTTCACCGTGGCCGACGTCAGTCGCGTCCTGGCCCGCAATTCCTACACCCGTCCGGAGTCGTCCGCGCCGCGCTTCGCCCGCGGCGACCGAGTCCGCGCTCGCAACATTCACCCTCGACACCACACCAGGCTGCCTCGCTACACGCGGGGACACGTCGGCGTCGTCGAGCTTGTCCATGCTCCTAACGTGTTCCCCGACAGCATCGTTCGCGGAGATGGCGAACAACCCCAGTGGCTCTACACCGTCCGCTTCGAAGGCAGTGAACTCTGGGGCGACGACGCGGAACCGGGCACCGCGGTGTCCGTCGACGCCTTCGAGCCATATCTGGAACGCGCCTGAAGTGACGTCGCCTGAGTCGTTCAACGAGCCGTGGGAGGCGCGGGTCTTCGCGATGGTGCGCCTACTACGAGACCGTCAGTTCCTTTCGTCTGACGAGTGGAGCGCCGCGCTTGGCGGGCAGATCGCGGCCGATAACGCCGGTGAGGCGCAGTACCGGCACTGGCTCGCCGCTCTGGAACATGCTCTTTGCCTAAAGGGTCTGGCATCTGACGACGCGCTGCGGCGCTATCGCTCGGCCTGGGCCCACGCGGCGTCCCGCACATCGCACGGACAACCGATTGACCTGAACCGCAACGATTTTCAGAACTAGCTGGTCATCGCACGAGCCGCAGCTGCTGCTCGGCGAGGCGCAGCGTCAACCGTTGACCCCACGACAGGACCAGCGCATCGCCTTCAATGCCGTCGCCGAACACCACCAGCCGGTCCGATTCCACGTCAATGGTCAGGGACGCGGCGGCCACCACGCCCTCGACCAAAGACGTGCCGGTAGCGGGCGATGGCCAGGCCTCACGGACGAACCAGGCGAACCGTGGTTCAGCCGGGCCCGGCAACACGACGCTGCTTCGGCGTTGTTCCCAGACCGAACGACACCACCCCGTGGCGCCGGTTCCGGTGGCGGCGATCATGCCGGATGACGCCTGGCGCTCGGTGCGCCCGTCGGGCAGGGCGAGTGTGTAGCGCGCGGTCTGGTGGCTGGCGTGGCCGACGAAGATCTCGTTGACGGCCAATAGCCGCTGCCCGTCATCGGTCGTGGCCGCAACCATGGTGCGCGACGCGATATCGGCGCTGCTGTGCGCCGCGGCGCGAATTAGCGCGACGGCGCTTTCGGGACTGTGCGACACCAACACCCCGGCGTTGCGCTCCGGTTCGGGATCGACCCCGACCACCGGCTGTCCATCGAGGTACTTCGCGACATTGGCCACCAACCCGTCCTGGCCGACCACGACCACGACGTCTCGTGGTTCGAACAGGAATCGGGACAAGTCCGCCCGCTCGACCCGGCCGCGTCGCCAGTCCGCCGGAATCGCGGCGGCGACGGCGGCCAGCGCCGACTGATTGCGGGTGTGCCGGGCTTCGAGCTCATCGATCCGGCGCCCGCGGCTGGACAGGAAGAACGCCGCCTGACCATGCGTACCGTGCCGGGCCAGAGCATCGTCGAGTTCGGTACGACGGTGCACCAGAATCACTCTTGGGGGGAGCGTCATCGGGTACCCGCCCCGAGCCGGGCCAGCACGGGGGCCAGCAGATCCGGCGTCAATACCAAGTGGTCGATCTGGGGCAGGTTGGCGGCGAGTTCCTTGAGCGCCAAACCCAGCAGGGTGGCCTCGGGCAGGTCGCGGTAGGCAGCCAGTCGCGCGCCTTCCGCGGCCGCCTCGGCGTCGCCCACCAGCCGAGTGGCTTGTGCCTTCGCCTCGGCCAGCTGTACGTCGCGGCGGGCCTGCGCTTGGGTGGCTATCGCGTCGGCCGCCCACATTTCCTGGGTTTTCAGCCGCTCGTTGGCGCCGTCTTGCGCCACTAATTCCTCTCTGCGACGGGCGAGTTCGATCTTGGTCTGCAGTTCGTTCTCGCCGATCGCGCGTTCCCGCTCGACCGCCAACGCCCGCCGCTCGAAGGTCGCGCGGTCCGCCTCCTGCTGGACCTGTTCGCGGGTGGGTGTCTGCAGCGCGCGTTCCACTTCCGGCTCGGGACGGATCGCGACGACGCGCACGCCCAGGACCGCGATGCCCGTTTCGGCGAGTCGCGTGTCGCCGGCGAGCCCGCTGGTCATCCGGCTCCGTACCGCCGTGATCCCGTCCACCAACGCCGAAGTCAACGTGGTGCGTCCCAACAGATCGAGCCCGTGCTGCTGAGCGGATTCGGTGAGTATGCCGGCCACCTGCTCCAGGGGCGCCGCCCGCCAGTGGCCGGTTTCAGTGTCGATCGAGAAGTCGATGCGCTGGGCCGCCAGCGTCGGGTCGACGATGCGGTAGGTCACCGTGGCTTGGACGGCCACGTCCTGGAAGTCTGCCGTCCTGGCGTGAAACAGCAGCGGCAATTCCCGGTCGTCGAGTGGAACCTCCAACATCGCCGCGGTCAGCGGATAGAACCAGAACGCCAGGCCGGCGCCGTCGCGCACGAGCTTGCCCCGGCGCAGCGCCCGGATGTGCGCGGTCGGCTCGACGCGCAGGTGACGTAGCAGTGGGTAACGGGTGATGACGGCCATGGTGGCCACCTCCTTTGATTATCGTCGCTTTGACGATAAGGGGTGAGATGGCTTTTCGTCAACTCGACGATTAGTGTCGGATCGGTGTCGAGCTATGAGCCGAAGGACTACCCGCCCGTGGCGGTGACCGTCGACCTCGTGGCCTTGACCATCCGGGACGACGAACTGTGTGCGTTGGTGGTTCGACGCGGGCAGGCGCCCCATGCGGGCCAGTGGGCACTGCCCGGCGGATTCGTCCGGCCCGGCGAGGATCTTGACGAGGCCGCCGCCCGCGAGCTGATGGAGGAGACCGGTGTGTCCGCGGCTCGCCTGCACCTCGAGCAGCTGGCCAGCTACGGTGCGCCGCAACGTGATCCGCGGATGCGGGTGATCACCGTCGCGTATCTGGGCCTGGCGCCCGACCTGCCGCTACCGGCCCCCGGTGGCGATGCCGCCGGTGCGCGCTGGGCACCCATATCCGAACTGATGACGACCGGGCTCGCGTTCGACCACCGGCAGATCCTGGACGACGGCGTCGAACGCGCGCGCGCCAAACTCGAGTACACCCCGCTGGCGACCACTTTCTGCGCGGGCGAGTTCACCGTGGCCGAACTGCGGCGGATCTACGAGATCGTCTGGGGCACAGCGCTGGACAGCCGGAACTTTCACCGCAAGGTCACCGGAACCACGGGCTTTCTGGCGCCCACCGGGCGGACGACCACCCGGGATGGTGGCCGTCCGGCACAGCTCTATCGATCCGGCGATCTGCGGATTCTGCACCCGCCGATGACGCGCGCGACCGACGAACGGTAGCTACGCGTTGTGGACTCTGGTGAAGACGAGAGCTGGTCTGCCGGCGCCTGTTTCGCGCCTACGGCTGCGGTCGGCCCGGTAGAGACCACAACGGCGCAGGCGTGAGCCGATGGTGCTCTCACTGGCCTCGGGGTCGCAGGCCCGGGCCAGTGCCATCACCTCGGCCATGGTGGTGGTGTCTCCGAGCAGTGCGTAGGTCAGCGCGGGGTCGGTGAACAACCCGGTGTTGATCTTGGACAGCGCCGCACCAACCATCGCTGAATGCCCGAACGGCATGTCGTCGGGAACCTCGTCGACCAGGACCGCACCTGGTGTGCCAGCGGGGATGCGAACCCCGACCACGATGGAGACGGTATGTCCGCGTTCGTCGCGGCCAGGGTCGCTGACGACGTTGAGGACGGCCGCGCCGCCGACAACCTCGGCCCCCGCCTTTTCCTGAGCAATGCGTCGCGCGGCCTCCTCGACAGTCTCCTGGTTCCAGGCGGCCAGCAGGCCGCCGGGCAGGGTCGTCGCGCCCCGGTGTGGCTCGCCGGCGCGGGTGATCAGCGCAATCCTGACCGCGTCGACGTCCTGGGTGAGGGCCACCAAGTCCACCGAAAGCCACGTCCCGTGGATGGACTGATCCGCGTCCTCGAAGAAGAGGTTGGATTCCCGAAGCGAGCTCATTACAACTCCTTGTGGGCCGCCGGTGGGTTGGCGCGGCGAACGTAAAGTGCTGTCTCGTGGCGCAGTTTGTCACGCACGTCGGCAAATGAGCTCTGCCGCAGCATTTTTCCGTTCTCGTACACCAGCCGCAATTCCTGGTCCGCTTCCTGGTCGGGGTCGGCGTGCTCGATCAGGTACGGACGGCCGTCCATCGAGCGCCGAACCGCCAGCCGGCCGGTCGCAGATCTCTTTGTCCCGTCGTCGGTGACGGGATCCTTTTGGATGTCACGGCCTTGCCCGTTGACCTGGACCCACGTCGCTTTCATCGCCATCTTGAACGTGTCGCGGGTCTGGTATTGGTAGGTATAGCTGCCGTACCCGAATACGACTGCGGTGGAGGCGAATCCCTGCCGAATCAGATTCGCTGTGATCGCGTCGGCGCGTTCGAAGGTGATCGAGTCACCGTAGATCGCGCCCACATGCGGGTCGAGATCCCGAAATCCCTTGTCGTTCAGCACAGTTCCGAATTCGTCGGCAAGCAGATTCACCACACCCCGTCGTGCCGGGCTGCCTTCCGGTGCGCTGGGGTCACCGCACAGGATCAACTCGGGCTCGCCACTGTCGGGCCGGATCACGAGTTTCCCGTCCCGCGCAAGGATCTTGCTCTTGAGGCGCGGCAGGAAGTCCGTGCAGACCTGCCACAAGTCGTAGGTGTCGGAGACGATGGCCAGCGTGCCGCTGGGGTAGAGGTCCAAAAGCCGCTCGAACGTTTCGAATTCGCTGTCTCGCCCACCGGCGCACATGACGCTGTGCTCGGTGGCCGGGCACGAACCGGCCACGATTCCGTTGTTGCCGGGGTAGTAGCGATCGACGAATCGGATTGCGGAGAGGGTATCGGTGCCCCGGAAGCTGAGTAGATGCCCGGCGCTGCTGGCCGCGGCCGCATAGATGCCCGCCATTCCCCGGCAAGAGAAGTCGTGGCCCTGGAAGTCGACGGCGTCGGGGTCACCGGATGCCGCGGCGCGCTCGTCGAGCAGGGATCGGTTGCGCCAGGCCAGGGTTGCACTGGTGATCGGCTGCCACAACTCCGCGGAGAGCTCGGTCTCCAGGTAATTGGTCAGCCAGAACACCCGAGGATCGGTGTTCTCGACGGTGAAGTAGGGGACCCGCAGCGGAACCAGAGATCCCTCGCGAAATGCCTTGACGCGCAACGGCAGGTGCCCGATGCCGTGCAGCGTGCGGAAGTGGTCCGTGCCCACTTCATTGGCGCCCAGCAGCGAGGTGACAATGCTGTCGTATGTGGCGAGCACCGCATCCAGGGATGCGTCGTCCAGGTTGAAGAATTCGTCCCATCGCTCGGTGATCTGGGTGAGCAATGCTTGCAGCCCGAAGAAGACGGTCGCGTCAACGCCTGGGATTCGCGTTCCCCGTGCCGTGAGGTTGGAGAACACCACCTCGGTGCCCTCCGGGTATTGCCGGCGGTGGTCCAGTTTGTAGGCGTCGGTCGCCAGCAGCGTGTCCACGACGCGATTGACGGTCTCGTTCATGTCGGAATCCTGTCGAGGTAGTGGTGTGGTCGTCGGTCGGTTGAGGTCAGGTTCTGTTGGCGCCCAGGCTGTTCACGACCTGGGCGATCCAGGGTTGAAGAGCCGTGACGTGAATCTGCTTGTCCTGCAGGCTCGCCGCCACTGCACTGCCGAGCGAATCGGTGGTGTAGATATCGCGGTACGGCGCGCGTGCTTCGGCGGAGAAATTCGGCTTGGTGAAGCCACCGTGGGTGACCCACAAGTCCAGCACCACTCCGTCGGGCGCGGCGCCGGTCAGCAGGGCGAATGTGCCACCGCCATCGAAGATGTCGTCGACGACCAGGTAGCTACCGGGAGCGAGATCGGCGTCGAGTGAGTAGTGGGTCAGGTGTCCCGTCTTCGGGTCACGGTTCTTGCTCGCCGTATACACGGGCAGATTCAGCATCCCGGCCACGCCGGTAGCTCGCCCGACCGCCCCCTTGTCGGGGCTGATGACACCCAGGTGCTGCGGCGCGTCACCGGCCGCGGCCAGGGCGCCCGCAACGATTTCACCGAGCGGAAGCACATGCTGACGAATCTCCGGGCCGCTGGCCCGCAGTGCAGTCAGCCAGACCGGGCTGTGCGGGTCGACGGTGACGATGTCGGTGATGCCGGTGCCGGCGGCCATCGTTGCGTTGACGACGGCGGGGCTGGGCAGGTCTTTGTCGCCACGGGCGCTGGGCAGGTATCCCAGCGCCAGCACGCGGGGTTGCCCGGGAAACAGCCCCTCGACCAGTGCGGTCCATGCCTTGACCAGGGCCCAGTCCACGGTGCTGCCGCGGACCTGCAGTACCTGCACGGTGCCCTGAACTGGCTCGGTGTCCCGGACCTGGCGCACGGTGATATCTCCCATCGGGTAGGCGAACACCTCGAACGCCTGGGCCACGATGATGCCGTCGCGGTTGAGTACGTGGAACTGGAATCCGTCATCGCTCATGCCGCAACAGTAGATGTAATTTCTCGCAAATCCAAAACAATTATCGAGTGAGCTGCCTCACTCGCGCTCGAGTCAGCTTTCCTTCGGAACCGGGAACTGACTGCGCATTGCGAGGTCCCAGAGTTTGTCCGGGGTGAACTGGCGCTGCAGGATGCTCAGCGTTGCGCTCGGGGTGACGGTGTAGCGGGCCTTCGGCCGCTTGCTTTCGATGGCTTTGCGCACGACCTTGGCGACGGATTCCGGCCCGCCGCCGATCAGCTTGGCAACCGGACTCGAGTAGATGTCCGCGGTGATTGCGCCGACGCGGGAGTTGAAGTCCGCGTATGGCCCGTCGTCCAGGTCGCCCACCGATCCGACTGCGGTGTCGGCAAAACCGGTGACGATCAGCCCGGGTTCGATCAGGACGATTTGCACCCCGAAACCCTGGACTTCAAACCGCATCGCGTCCGAAATGGCTTCGACCGCATACTTCGTCGCGTGGTAGATGCCACCGCCGGGGAAGGTGAGTTTGCCGCCCATCGATCCGATGTTGATGATGCGCCCCTTGCCGGCATTGCGCATGCCGGGGAGCACGAGTTGGCTCATCCGGATGAGACCGAAAACGTTGGTTTCGAACTGCTTTCGAATGGTATCGAGCGGGATCGACTCAACGGCTCCCGACTGGGAGTAACCCGCGTTGTTCACCAGCACGTCGATGGTGCCTTCTTCGCGCTCGACGGTGGCGACCGCGGCCGCCATCGACTCCTCATCGTTGACGTCGAGCGTGAGCGTCTTGCAACCCTGATCGGCGAGATCCTTGAGAGTTTCCGGACGCCGTGCGGTGGCATAGACGGTGTGGCCGCGGGCGGCGAGGTCGGCGGCGGTCGCCGCGCCGATTCCACTCGAACAGCCGGTGATGAGCACGGTAGTCATGGGTCGAAACCCTAGTTGCTCGCAACCCCTCGGGACAGGGCCATCTCAAGCGCGCTCAGGTCGACTCCGACGCTACGTCGCTGAGTCAGTTTCACCCGCGAGGCGCTGACGGAGGGTGGCCGCTTTCAACGTCAGGTGGTTGCGCTCCGCGACGCTTTGCGCCTGCGCGGCGGCCCGCACATAAAGCTCTGTCGCCGTCGCACCGTCACCGGCCCGTTCGTGTAGGTGAGCGGCCGAAGCGGTGTATCGGGGGAGCTTTGGGTCAAGCTCAGCCAACGCGGCGAGGCCTGCCTGCGGTCCGTGGGCCTCACCGACTGCGACGGCACGGTTGAGCCGCACGATGGGGCTGTCGGTGAGCTCGACGAGTTCGTCGTACCACTCGACAATCTGGACCCAGTCGGTCTCGTCGGCCGCTTGCGCGTCAGCGTGCAATGCCGCGATCGCGGCCTGCGCCTGGTACTCCCCGAGGCGGTCACGTGCCAACGCGGCCTGCAGCACGACCACGCCCTCGGCGATCAGGTCGCGCTGCCACAAACTGCGGTCCTGCTCGACCAGCGGCACCAGGCTCCCGTCAGCGCGCGTCCGGGACGGGCGTCGCGCGTGGTGCAGGAGAAAGAGCGCGAGCAGTCCGGCAACTTCCGGATCGGACGTCGCCACAGCCAGTTGCCGGGCCAGCCGGATCGCCTCCGCCGCGAGGTCGACGTCGCCGCTGTACCCCTCGTTGAACACCAGGTAAAGCACCCGAAGCACAGTGCGCAGATCTCCGGGGCGATCAAGCCGGACGTCGTTCACGGTGCGTTTGGCCCGGCTGATCCGTTGCGCCATGGTCGCTTCGGGCACGAGGTAGGCCTGAGCAATCTGACGGGTGGTAAGGCCGCCGACGGCTCGCAGCGTCAGGGCGACGGCCGAGGCGGGCCGCAGACTCGGGTGTGCGCACAGAAAGTAGAGCTGCAGCGTGTCGTCCGCGGTGGCGGCCGGCCCGGGCGCCGGCTCGCTTGCTGTCCGCTGTTCACGGCGCTGGCGGGCCGTGTCCGATCGGGCCATGTCGATGAAGCGGCGCCACGCCGTGGTGATCAGCCAGCCCTTCGGGTCGTCCGGTGGCCGATCGGTCCACGTTTCGACGGCCCGGACGAGTGCCTCCTGCACGGCGTCCTCCGCGGTGGCGAAGTCCGCCCCGCGATGGACGAGAGCGGCCAGGACGCCGGGAATCAGGTCGCGAAGCTGGCTCTCGTCCATCGCGCCGACGGTCACTACTCGCTGACGGTCGTCGGAGCACCCATGAACGGCCGCACCTCGAGCCACTCGTGAATCGGCTTGCCGCCCGCGCCAGGCGCGGCGGACAGTTCCCCCGCCAATTCGAGCGCACGCTGGTACGAGTCGACGTCAATGATCATGAAGCCGGCGATCAGATCCTTCGTCTCCGCGAACGGGCCGTCGGTGACCGGCGGCTTGCCGTCGCCGTCGTACCGGACCCAGGCGCCCGCCGACTCCAACGCCTGGCTGTCGACGTACTCGCCACTGTCTCGCAAGCGGTCCGCGAAATCCTCCATGTACTGGATATGCGCCTCGATCTCGGCGGGCGTCCACTGATTCATCGGCACATCGTTGACGGCCGCGGGCGCTCCCCGGTAGTGCTTGAGGAACAGGTACTTGGCCATGACTATCTCCATTCTGGTCAGATTCGCGACCCCTAGCGAGGGTCGCGAGCCCGGCGAAGCTGGGCGCTGCGGCCCGAGCCAGTGACCCTAGTTGGTCACTTACCCCTGGGACGGAGCCGTCACTGGATCCTCGACATGCCTGCATAGGATGCCACTGCAACTCTGGTACCGAAGGACGGCCATGACCAGCCTGTGCGATCTGTCGGCAACCGAACAAGCAGCATTGATCCGCCGAGGTGAACTGTCCGCGCGGGAGCTGCTGGCCGCGTCACTTGCTCGGATCGAGCAGGCAAACCCCTAGGTCAACGCCATCGTGACGCTCGACGCCAAGGCTGCGCAGGGTGCGGCGCACGCAGCGGACGAAGCGTTCGCCGCCGGGCGGCTGCTGGGACCATTGCACGGGCTCACCCTTGCGGTGAAGGACCTACACGCGACCCGCGGGATGCGCACCACCTACGGATCACCGGTGCTGGCGGACTTCGTACCGGACGCCGATGAGTTGTTGGTGGCCCGGATGCGGGCGGCGGGCGCGGTGATCGTCGGTAAGTCGAACACCCCGGAGTTCGGGGCCGGGTCGCACACGTTCAATACGGTTTTCGGGTTGACCCGCAATCCGTATGCGCTCGACCGGTCCGCGGGAGGCTCCAGCGGCGGGTCCGCCGCGGCGCTGGCCTGCGGGATGGTGTCGCTGGCCGACGGCAGCGACATGGGTGGTTCGTTGCGCAATCCCGCGTCGTGCGCCATGACCGCGTTCGTCGGGATTTGTTGTCGGAGATTCGGTTGGCGGGCGCGCTTGCGCGCCCGCTTGGTGAGTAACTCCCTACGGGAGAAGAAAGACCAACACCGCCTGACGGCGGTAGGTGGAAATCATGCACAACCGGACGGGGTGCTGGACAGGCTTCACGGCGCGGCACCAGGTGGTACACCGAAGGCCGCCGGCCCATGCTGGGGGTACCTGGCGAGCCGTGCCCGCGTTGCGCTTCGACGGCCCAACGAGACACCCGTAGTACTCGCCAGGCGGCGGTGATCGTGCGTACGTCACACCCCACCCGGGAGGCGATTGTCGCGCGGGTGACGGCGACGTGGCGGCCGGTGGCGTGGTCGGCGTGCTCGGCCATCACCGCGGCGATCGACAGCAGCGTGGCCGAGGTGATCGACACCCGTTCCTGGGCCCGCGACATCGCGCGGCACCTGGGACCGTTCCTGGCCGGACGCGGGATCACCGATCCGCTACTCACCGACGACCGCGCCGCCCTGCGGCTGCTATTCACCGACTTCTCCGACTACCCGAAATCCCCGCAGGCCGCCGCCAAACCCGACAAACCCCTGTGGCCCTCCGCGATTGATGCGGCCCAGTCGCAAACCCAGGTGTTCTTCATGGTCGACCACGCCGAGGAAGCCGCCGCCGCCGCCGGTGATCCGCGCTGGGCCCAGCTCACCGACAGCCACACCCGGCTCTGGGGGCCGCATTTCGGACCCGCCGCGCCCACCGCCCCCGAGACCTGACCTGGTATTCCACCGCCGAGCTGCAGCAGATGCTGTGTTACCTCGACGTACTGGCCGCCGACCGCGGCACCCCGGTGGCCATCACCCACCCCGACGGCACCCTCTCGGTCATCGCCGGCCCCCGCCGCCGTCAGACAAAGCCCTCGCCGGTCTGGCCAAACACCGCGACGCCGTCTCAGCCGCCAAACGCCGCGACATTGAGAAATCCATCCGCGCCCTGCGGAAATCCAACGCACCGATCAACATCTCTACCGTGGCCACCAAAGCCCGGCGTCGTACGCAAGACCATCTACAAACACCCCGACCTCTACGCCGTCATCGACCAATACCGCCGCCATTCCCCCGACATCGACGCGCCGACACCGGCCGCGACACCACCGTCATCACCGCCTTGCGCCGTCGTATCACCGCTCAAGACGACGAGATCAAAAAGCTCAGAGCCACGCTGGCGCAACAGAAAAAAACGATTGAGCTGCTCTACGGACAACTCGATTCCTACACTTGAGCGGAGCATTTAGCTAAGCATGCACGGTTGCGGGCTCGGCAACGGAGACAACGGGTTGAGCTAACGGCGCGGCCGCCGAGGCGATTGTCCTGTCTGGTTCGCGGAGCTTGTGCGCCGCGGCCAGTATTGCGCACATCGCTGCAGGCACCAGCAGGGCGTAACCCCCAAGCCGATCGCCGGCCAGCAGTCCGATAGTGCCGCCGATCAGGAAACAGAGGAGGGTTAATGCGAGGACCGCGGCCTTCCACTTATCGATTCCGTGTCGACGAGCGCGTCCAAGCATCAACCCGAGATCGGTGACTGTTCCGGTGAAATGTGTGGTGCGAACGGCCATTCCGCGGAAACTCGAGGTCAGCCCGTTTTGCATCCCCAGCGCCGCAGCGGCGAGCAACGCCTGCATGACCGGTTGCTCGATACCCAGCGCCTCGATACCGGACCTCACTTGGCTTTCCTCCACGCCAAGGGCAGCCAGAACTAGCAGAATTGCTTGAATAGTCAAGACCGCGGCGTGGTGCGAGCCCCGTGGGTGTTTGTTGTTGCCGAGTATTGCCCCTGCGGCGACGGCGCCGGCCCAGAAACCCGCCAGAATCGCCGCCAGCAGATGACCTTCGTACATCCAGGGATTGGCGGTGTTCATGCCGATCTGGGTAGTGACACCTGTGAGGTTGCCGACTGGGAAGGCGAGTAGCAGTAGGGCTACGGCGTTAACGAAGCCGGCGATGAAGGCCAGCGAACTGCTGTAGCCAAGCAACGCGGCCGCAGCGCTGCGGCACATTCGGAGCAGGCGGTATTCGCGAGTTAGTTTGCTGCCGAGCATCTTTGCCAGTCTCCGCTTTCAGCGTTGGTCGTTGGGTACACGGTCCCCGGTCTTGCCTGATACGAACGATATATAACGAAAATAACTTCATCAATACTTTTTCGTATGAGTTCGGCAAGAACCGCGCGGACTGTGCGCTTGTCCGGGATAGGTGGCGGACAACTTTGGCCGGGCGCACGATCTTTCGCACACCTGAATTAGCGAAGCCAATTACGCGAAACCGAGGGGGTAACATGATGTGGGTGGACGTTCCCGATGCAGGCGAGTCCAGCAAGCAGTCGACGGTTGGTGCCGAACGCGGCTGGACATTTCTGACCAACCATGGGCATGTGTTGCTGTGCGTATCGGCCGGCGAGTTGCTGACTGCTCGCGAACTCTCGTTACGGGTCGGCATTACCGAGCGGTCGGTTCAGACGATTTTGGCGGATCTGACCGAAGAGGGTTACCTGGTCAAGTCGAAGGCGGGGAGACGCAATGTTTTCGCGCTCAATCCGGAGGGAAGATTGAGGCACCCCTTGGAGTCCGGTCACACCGTCGGCGAGTTGGTTAGGGCTTTGTCGTAGTCGGTTCGGAGCCACACCTGAACGTCTCGATGCCTCGACGTCTTAGTTTACGCGGCAGCTACCGACGGCGACTCGCTCCGCAACGAACTGTTCCCGTTGCGCCTACCAATTTCAAACTCTTGCGAGACAATCTGACACACCCGCGCAACCTCAGATAAACGAGACGGCCTCGGTGAGCAGGTCCACAACGGCGGTGTCCAACAGGCCATTTCGCGGGTAACCCCAACCACGACAGCCGCGATTGTGTGCCGGTTCATCCGCCTTGACCCGTCTGAGGTCCTTAACGGTGTCCGTAAAACGCGTCGGCGCGAATCACGACGTTTCTGCCCGCCTGCTTGGCCCGGTACATCGCCGCGTCGACCCGAGATGTAACGGCGGAAACAGTCTCACCGGGCACTGACAATGTGGCGCCGATGCTCATGGTTGCGCGAATGGTCTGACCGTAGAGATGGATCGGTTCATCGGCGTGGCTGCGGATCTTCTCCGCGATTTGGGCAGCTTCATCGAGGTTGTGCAGACCGGGTAACAACACGAGGATCTCGTCACCTCCCATCCTGCCTACAGTGTCCCCACTGCGTACGGATTCCCTGATCCGGGCCGCCAGAGTGGAGAGCACAGCGTCGCCCGTCTGGTGTCCCGAAGTGTCGTTGATGTCTTTGAAATGGTCGACATCGCAGTACAGCACGCCGAGGTACACCCCGGGGACCCGTGAGCACTCCAATGCGGATTCGAAGCGGGCGATCGTCTCACCCCGGTTCCGCAGGCCGGTGAGGGTGTCGAACCGGGCCAATCGTTCAAGTTGTTGCTGCGCTTCGACCTGGTCGTCGACGATGCGCACCGACGCGACGATCCCGGCGTTGCCCTCGTCGTCGATGCAGGGCTTTCCGTGACCATCGGTCCAGCGGTAACTGCCGTCGGCGGTGATGACCCGACACCGTGTAGCAGCCGGTCGGCCGTGAGTGATCTCCTGCAGTCCAGCTAGTGCCATGTCGAGGTCATCTGGGTGGATGCGGTGGGTGAAGTCGGTGCCGATCCACTGCTCGGGCGGCCACCCGAAGGCCGCCTCTGCCGATGGTGATATCCACATGACCTCGCGGCCACGGAGTTGGACCACGACATCTGCCGCGTTGTCGGCCAGAATGCGGTAACGCGTGCTGATTTGTGCTTTTTCGAACAGCAGTCGCTGCTCGCGCTGGCTGACGTAGAACGCGGCCGCCCCGACAAGGACCGTGGCCACCGCTATCGCCAAAGCCCATGCCGCGTCCCCGGATATTCCTAGTGCGAGGAACACCAGCCTGGAGAGCCCCACAACTATCGGAAGCCCAGCAAGGAAGCCGACCAATTCGACTAACGTCCATCCGTCAGGCCGGGCGAGTACCCAGGCGACCGGCTGCCGGTCAGGGCGTGCAATCAACGCCGCGACCACTAGCAACAACAAACCGACTGCTGTCCCAACCCCGATGCCGGTTGACCTCGTGACGCCGAGAAGCGAAGGGACATCGAACCCGTATCCCAGGACCGAGACAAACGGCATGAGGACGGCGCCAAACAGGCACAGCGATTGCACCGATCGAATCCTTCGACGATTTACTCGCGTCAGCGCAACGGCTGCGGACAGCAGCAGGACCGACGAGGTTGTCCGTAGGCTCGGCCGACCGGGCCAGGATGACTGCCACCGGCGTACAACGTCTGAGAACCAGACCTGGTCCACACCGAACGACCGACCGGTTTCGTACTCCGCGAGGAACGTCACTGCAATGACAACCGTCACCAGGGCCATAGCCCGCGCAGCCCACACCCGAACACGGGTAGGGCGCCCCGATTTCAACCAGATCGCCGCCGCGAGTACGGCTAGGCAAACAGCAGTCCATGGCGTCGTCCGAGGCCATAACCGATCGAATCGCGTCAGCACGTCGATACGCGCCGCCCAACCCACCCAGACCAGGACTGCATAGGCAAACACCAACACAGTGGCGGCCCGTCCACACCCGGCCAGCGCCGCTTCCAAACTCACGTCGGCAAACGCCCTGCACATCGGCTTCGACGGTTTACCTCGACCGAGGTCTCGGGCGCATTTGCGTCTCATTGCGCTCGCGGGCGGCTTTCCAATTGCGCGGACGGCCGGAGGGGTCGACTGGTCTGCCGGGGCCTTATCGGCCTGCCGCACTGACGCTCTAAGAGGCATGTGCCCAGCCCAGCCACCTACGAGAAGAACCAGGTACGACATCCCCACCCAGCAACTTTGTCTGAACATCCACCGATTCGGAAGACCCTTTCAAATGGCCCAGGTTCATAACCCAGAGCCGAATAGTGGCCACGGAGGCTCGGCGAAACGACACGCGCCTGAGACATTTTTTATCGGCCTGAAAAATTCGGTCACCGATCAATCCCCGCTTCCGACGGTAGAACGATCGAACGAGAGACAGCGATGAGACCTACCCGCTATCTGCAGCGTTGACGTATTGAACGCTTCGGATGCGAACGCGCGGACGCCCCCACGTCTACAGCTAACGCACCACCCATAAAAGGAAACAATCCGCAACCAACTGTTCCCCATTACGCCCAAACAGCTTCAAACACCTAAGGGAAACAATCGGCCACACGCCCGAGCAACCTCAGATAAGGTGCCAAGTTCTGCCAGGGTGGCCATGATCGCGGCTACAGCACGTCCGGTCGGTTGAGGCCCTGTTTAACGCAGTTGAGAGCGTTGTGCTAGCTGCGATAGCACGGCTAGCTAGCAGCCGTGCTGGGTGAGGTAGGCGTCGAGCGCCTGGTCGGTGATGGAGGCGATGCTGATGGTGCGATCACCGGTTTCGTAACGGAGTCTGTCGACGGCTTTTCCCAGACGGGCTTTAGTGGAGGGCCGGATTCTGACGTTGTGCTGCTCGGTCAGTCGCTCGGCCCCTCCCCCGGCCTGCGCGGCCGGCTGCTGCAATGGGGCGCTTGGCGCAGGTTCGGGTGGCGCGGCCGGGGCGGTGAGAACCGGAGGCCGGTCCGGGATGGCGTCGGCGGGGTCGGCTGAAGGCACGATCACCTGCGAGATTAAGACGTGCGATCGAGGTTGCCTCGCCTTGCGGAAAGCCATAATTGGTGCGAATTCCTGGTGGCGGCCGGTGTTAGGCTCGGCCGAGGCGCATGACGGCTGTGGCGCGTTGCTGACCAGTGGTGCATTTCCTGCCCCGTTCACGCGGGTTCCACGCCATGAAAATTAGCCCTACCTGCGAGTGGCCAGCAACCGGGCAGGTTACCGCTTGCAGCCTCAGTGGTGTGAGTTCGAATGGTTGGGAGTGTGAACGGTGTCTGTTCTTGCGGAAGCGACCGCGATCATTAACGGTTTGCTGGGGCTCGGGGGCAATACCGCCGGTCTTTACATGGATATCAGCGGAGGGCGGCCAGCGACCGCTGAGCACACCGCATCGTCAGCGATGGGGCTGGGCAGCAATGCGGCGGGTGTTGTCGGCGGATCAGCAGTCGGCTTTACAAACGCCACTAGATATTTGACGGCGAAGCAAAACCTCGCAGACGCCCAAGCTTGGTGCGCTCGCGCAGCTCAACTGCAACCTGTAAAACCTCACGTATTGCAGGAAGCCGTCCTGGCCCGGCGACAACTGCAGCGTGACGCCAGTCTTTGGCCTGATACTCCTGAATATGATGAGAGATGTCGAAAGGAATTCGCTAAAGTAGATCAGCAAATCAAGGATATCAGGGCGATGACGGACCTGCCCGAAAATGAACGCAAATCGTCGAATGCAGAGCGCACGACGAGAGAGCGGGAATTCGAGGACGCTAAACGATTCAGCGAAAAAGTCGATCGGCCTCTGAGTGTGATTTTGGTGGCGTTGTCGGTGGTGGCGGCGTTGGAGTGGACGTTGGGTGTGGGGGCCCCGTTTGAGGGGCAGTGTTTCGAGGCGGGTGCGGCCGGTTTTGCGGGGATGGGTGAGGTGTTGGGGGCCGGGTTTGCTGGTCAGCGTTGGGGAGGTGGTAGCGCTGAGGGGTATAACCGGCTGAACAGTGTGCAGGGTGAGCAGGCTGATGCGGCGGTGCAGACGGATCGGTTGTTGGCTCAGATTGCCGCGAATCAGGGTGTGTGGGTTGATCGTGGCCGGCTGGTGTTAGGCGTAGATGCGACACTGCTGGGACTCGCGCTCGCCGTGGAAATGGCGCTGCTGGTGTCACCGCAGGCGGGACCGGTGACGGCGAAATGGTTCGCCAACAGTGCTGCCACCCTCGGGGTGGCGGCCGCAGCCGCGATGGTGGCCACTGTGTTGGCGTTTTCGTTCCAGAATGCGCAGGCGGCCAACGAATTGGCCAGCAAGTATGGCCAGCTGGGTGCGGCTGGGGCCGGTGCGGGTGAGAGCAACACCGCAGCGGGGTCTGTCAGCGGGTCCACGCTGGTCGGGCGCGTGCCGGCGGTGCCCCTCACCACTCCCGATGCGCCTACCACGACACCCCAGGCGGATGCTGCAGCGGTGGGCGCCGATCAACGTCCAACACCGGACCACACCCCCGAACCCGCCGCCGCTGCTGGTGCTGCTGCTGGCGGTGAGGGTGCCGTGTCACGGGTATTTATCGGACCGGTGTCCCCGGCGCCGGTCCGGATCACCGCAGCGGGTGCAGATCCCACGCTGGCCGCAGCGGGTGCAGATCCCACGCTGGCCGCATCGAACGGTGTCGCGAATCTTCAGACCCCAGCACCTAAGACAGGTAGAACGGTCAGCGCACCGGTTGCCCCTGGCCCCCGCATCCCTCTCAAGGACATAGGCTCACCCATTGGGCTGGCCGAAACTACCGGCCCCACCCACACCGGCGCCAGCGACAACCCCACCGCGGGTGCCGCCGCCGCTCTCCGGCGAGCACCCACCCGTGGCCCGGCAGCCGATACCGCAGAATCCGCGACACCCCCACACCAGCCCGCCGAGGTGTAAACCACCTACCACCCACCCCCGCCGATTCCCGCTGACTCGTCGAGCCGAGACCGACGTTGACAGTTGCCGGGTTGGTGGCACGAGGCTTGCTGGCACCGCATCCACGCTGGTCAAACAAGGACGATCTGAAAAGCCTCAGAGTCGAAACCCTTGTGGCCGCCCCGCGGCCTCCAGATCCAGGTCCGCCGTGCACGACCAACACTGGCCGCATTGGGGTTGCCCTGGCCTCCCAGTACATGAGGTTGCCACCCACCGACATCGAGCAGCCCGTGGTCGTACAGCTGCACGCTCGGGAAACCCTCGGCGGTCGGACACAACCGGCCACGC
>NZ_JBVAXG010000004.1:0-111848 GCF_055419245.1 Mycobacterium sp. IDUB_37
GGTGGTGATGGCGGCAATGCGGGTGCGGTCGGGTTCGGTGGTGCCGGTGGCGATAGCGGCGACGGGACCAGCGGTGCGACCGGTGCCAAGGGTCAGCTTCCGGCCGGGACGTCCGGTAACGGGGGTGTCGGCGGTAAGGGCGGCAATGCGACCGCTGCGGCGCCGGGGGATCTGCCCGGCACGGGCGGGGCTGGTGGTGTCGGCGGTGACGGCGGCAACCTGGGCAAGGGCGGTACCGGTGGCGCCGGCGGCAATGGCGCGACGGGTGCGGCCGGTGCTGACGGGGTCAACCCGGGTGACCCGGGCGGCAGCGGTGAGACTGGCGGTGCTGGTGGTGCCGGTGGTGCTGGCGGCCTCGGCGGGTCGGTGCGTGGTGACGGCGGTACCGGTGGGCTCGGTGGTACCGGCGGTGGCGGTGGGACCGGCGGCGCCGGTGTCAACGGAGCGGACGCGCAAACTGCCGGCGAAGCAGGGCAGAACGGTGGTACCGGCGGCGATGGCGGCACCGGCGGCCAGGGTGGCGCCGGCGGCAACGCCGGGGGCGTCGCTAAGGGTGGTTCGGGCAGCGCAGGGGTCAATGGCACCGGCGGCACCGGCGGCACTGGCGGCACAACCGGCAAAGCCGGGGACGGCAGTGCCGGCGCAGCCGGCGTGACCGGCAACCCCGACGGCGGCCGCGGCGGCGACGGCGGTAGCGACGGCACCGTCGGTGCCGGCGGCAAAGGCGGCGCAGTCGGTACCGGCGGGACCGGCGGCAGCGACGGCGCTACCGGCAAAGCCGGTGCCATAGCCACCAGCGGCGGCAACGGCGGCAAGGGCGGCCAAGGCGCTGCCGGTGTCCAGGGCGTCCTCGGCGGACAAGGCGGCAAGGGTGGCGCGGGCGGCAACGGCGGATCAGTCGGCAACGGCGGGCAGGGCGGGGCCGGCGGCAACGGCGTCGCCGGTGTTACTGGCGGACCCGGTTCCGGTGGCGACGAGAGCGCCGGCGGCGCCGGCGGCGCCGGGACCGCTGGCGGCAGCGGCGGTGACGGCGGGGCCGGTGGCTTGGGTGGTGCGATCTCGGGTAACGGCGGGGCCGGCGGAGTGGGCGGGACCGGCGGTAGCGGTGGCAATGGCGGCACGGGCGGCGACGGCAGCGACGCCGTCCTCATAGGACAGTCCGGTTTCACCGGCGGGGCCGGCGGAGCTGGCGCCGCCGCCGGTAACGGCGGCGCTGGGGGCGCTGGCGGCGTGGCTCTGGGGTCAGGTAACGGCGGTGCCGGTGGTGCCGGTGGTGCCGCCGGTCGGGGCGGGTTCGGCGGCGACGGTGGTTTGGGCGGCGACGGCGACACCTTCGCCTTCGGTGGCTCCGGCGGGACCGGTGGTGCCGGTGGTAACGGCGGTAACAGCGGCTACGGCGGTGCCGGCGGTGCCGGCGGTGCCGCCAACGGCTCCGGTGTCGGCGGGTCCGGCGGTGCCGGCGGTGCTTCGGCGGACGCTGGGTTCGGTGGCTATGGGGGCGGCGGCGGGAACGACACAAGCGGCACAGGTGACGGCGGCGCCGGTGGCGCCGGCGGCAATGGCGGCATCGGAAGAGACGGCGGCAGTGGTGGCAGCGGCGGCGACTCCGCGGCTGGCGCCGCCGGTAACGGTGGTAGCGGTGGCCACGCAGGGTCCAGCGGAGCGCGCGGCGAAGGTGGGTTCGGCGGCGCGGGTGGTGCGATCTCGGGTAATGACGGCCCCGAAGGGGCCGCGGGTAAGGCCGCTGCCGGTGGTACCGGAGGGGCCGGCGGCGCCGGCGGCAACGGTAAGGCAGTGGCCGTTCCATCCGGCAACGGCGGTAACGGCGGCGGCGGTGGCAATGGCTTCGGTGGTGGTGACGGCGGTGCCGGCGGTAACGCCGGGACGGTCGGTAACGGCGGTCACGGCGGAAACGCCGGCGCCGGCAACCTCGGAGGCGACGGCGGCACCGGCGGCAATGGCGGCTCGGGCGGTGCGATCTCCGGTAACGGCGGCGGTGGCGGCAACGGCGGTGCCGCCGGTGGCGGCAATGGCCTCGGTAACGGCGGCGATGGTGGTGCTGGTGGAAACGTAGGGTCGGTCGGCAACGGCGGTTCAGGCGGGGCCGGTGGCAACACTTCGGGTGGCGTTGGCGGCGGCGGCGGCAATGGCGGCTCGGGCGGCTCAACCTCTGGTAACGGCGGCGATGGCGGTGCCGGCGGTGATGGCATCGTCGGAGGTGGCCATGGCGGGCTTGGCGGTGACGCGGCCGGGGCGGTCGGCAACGGCGGCAACGGGGGCGACGGAGGCTCCGGGACGACCGGCGCCACCGGTATCCACGGCACCGACGGTGCTGGCCAAGCCGGCGGATCCGGTACCGCGGGTGGCTACGGCGGTAACGGCGGCGCCGGCGGCACGGGCGGAGCGATCTCTGGCACCAGCGGCAACGGCGGCAACGGCGGCGCCGGTGGCGCCGGCGGCGTCGGTGGCGGCGGCGGCAGCGGCGAAAATAACTCCACCGATACCGGTGGCACCGGCGGTGGCGGCGGGACCGGCGGTAAAGGTGGAGTTGGCGGTATCGGCGGTGCTGGCGGCGCGGCCCAGGGGTCACGCGACGGCGGGGCTGGCGGTCTCGGCGGGTCTGCTGGCGCAGGCGGGGTCGGTGGGCTCGGCGGCAGCGGCGGGACCTCCGTTTTCGGCCCCGGCGGTACCGCGGGCACCGGTGGCATCGGCGGAGGGGGCGGTACCGGCGGCCTCGGCGGAGCCGGCGGCGCGGCCCTCGGGTCAGGCACCGGCGGTGCTGGCGGCAACGCCGGCTCCGCGGGAGCAGCCGGTGTAGGCGGCAAGGGCGGTGCCGGTGGGCATTCCGACCTTTCAGCCAACGGTGCCGGCGGTGTCGGCGGTGCTGGTGGTGCCGGAGGTCTCGGCGGTCAGGGCGGGAACGGCGGCAACTCCGCCTCCGGCCTCGCCGGTAATGGCGGTACCGGCGCCGACGGCACCGCAGGTGCAATTGGCGGCGTCGGCGGCGTGGGTGGCGAAACCAACAATCCCGTTCAAGCGGCCTCTGGTGCCGATGGTGCCGGGGGTGGCGGCGGTGCCGGCGGCAACGGCGGCGACGGTGCCGCGGCGGCCGGCCCGTCCGGTAACGGCGGCAACGGTGGTGCTGGTAGTGACGGTGCCGGCGGCGGCGCGGGCGCCGGCGGGGCCGGCGGTAATGGCGGGGTGGTCGGCAACGGCGGCGATGGCGGTGCTGGCGGTAACGGCAAGGCCGGTAGGTCCGGCTCAATCGGCACCAACGGGGTTGACGGAGACCCCGGCGGCGCCGGTGGAGGCGGCTCCAGTGGCTTTGCCGGCGGCAATGGCGGGGCTGGCGGTGCCGGCGGTTCGATTTCGGGTGATGGCGGCGTTGGCGGTGCCGGCGGCACCGGAGGCGGCGGCGGCAACGGCGGGAACGGCGGCACCAGCTTCGGCCTTACCATTGGCGCCGGCCCGCACACCGGCGTCGGCGGCGACGGCGGTGCCGGCGGCAAGGGTGGTGCCGGCGGCATTGGCGGCGCCGGCGGCCAGGCACTGGGGTCAGGCGACGGAGGTGCCGGCGGGCTTGGCGGTAACGCCGGCGACGCAGGCAATGGTGGCACCGGCGGCCACGGTGGCAGCACTCCCCAGCAGTACGCCGAAGACGGTGCGCGCGGTGGCAATGGTGGCGTCGGCGGAGTTGGCGGCACCGGTGGTCTCGGCGGTTCCGGCGGCGCGGCCAACGGGCCGGGCAGTGGCGGCGTCGGTGCGTCGGGCGGCGCCGCCGGCCAAGGTGGCGTCGGAGGCAACGCCGGTGATGGTGGCAACGGTGTTCAAGGCGATGACCGTAGCCATGGCGCTGACGGCGGCACCGGTGGTAACGGCGGCACCGGCGGACGCGGGGGTGGTGGCGGCGACGGCGGCAATAGCCTTTCCGGCCCCGGCGGCAGCGGCGGTAAGGGCGCCGACGGTGCCGACGGTGCACAGTTCGGTGCAGGCGGCAAGGGCGGCACCGGCTGGACCGACGGGAACAACGGGGCGCCCGGTCAGTACGGCGCCGGTGGCGCCGGTGGCTCCGGTTCCGTCGGTGGCTCCGGCGTCCCCGCCGGTGCTCCCGGCGCCCCCGGCAACGACGGCACGTAAAAGTTATTCTGACGGTCGATGGCTGACGACATCAGTTACAAGTACGCGTTCGGGACCTACGAGGACGCGCTGAAAATGGTGGGCTTTCGCACCGAGGCCAGGGTGGCGGGAACTGTGGTCAGCGGAGCGCGGATTCAGCATTTCGCCGCCCTCGTGCGCGACGGCAACCCGGCGTATTGGGACTCCGATTTCGCGACCCGGACGTGGGGCGGGCTGGTCGGTCCGCCCGGAATGTTGATGGGCTGGCTGATTCCGCAGCCGTGGTCCGCCAACGGTGAGCGGCCGGCGGCGGGACTGGTGATCCGGGTTCCCTTGCCGGGCAAAACCTTTGTCAACGCGTCCAATGAAGCCGAGTTCCTGATTCCGGTGGTGGAGGGCGATCGGCTCTCGATCGTCGAGGAAGTCGCATCTGTGTCGCCGGAGAAAACCACCAAACTCGGTGTTGGACACTTTGTTCAGACACTCGACACCTTCTATCGCGACGACGGAGCGGCAGTGGCGTTGAACCGCAATACCCTGTTCCGCTTCAATCCGCGGGCGGCTGCGGATGGCAGATGAGCGCCGGTTCGACTGGCACGGTTTGACCGTCCCCGCCGAGTTGCCTGAGGTTGTCGACGAGATCAGCTACGAACGGGTGGTGATGAACGCCAGCGCCACCTGGGACTTCTTCCCCGGGCATTTCGACCCGGAATATGCCAAGCGCCAAGGTCATCCGACGATCTTCGTCAACACCATGCACCTCGCCGGTTTCGTCGACCGGGTAGCGACGGACTGGGCCGGTCCCTATAGCCGAGTCCTGCGGCGCAAGATCGCGCTGGCGGGTTCGATCTACGCGGGTGACACCATGATCGGTCGGGCGAAGGCTATCGCCAAGCGATGCAACACTTCTGGGCCAAAGCCGCAATACCTCGTCGAGCTTGAGGTCGGGGTCTACAACCAGCGCGACGAACTCTGCTGTCCCGCCGAGGTCACCCTTGAAGTGCTGGAGCCCTAGCTGTCCAGCGGCGGCAGCTTTCCGTTGCACGCCACCGACTGCAACTCGACGTATTCGTCGATCCCTTCGGGCCCGAATTCGCGTCCGATACCTGACTGCTTGAAGCCACCGAACGGGTTGCTGATGTCGAGCATGTACATGTTGATGCCGTAGGTACCGGTGCGCACCCGGGAGGCGATCTCCAGGCCGCGGGCGGTGTCGGCGGTCCATACCGAACCGGCCAGACCGTAATTGCTGTCGTTGGCGATGCGGATCGCGTCGTCTTCGTCGGCATAGGTGAGGACGGTCAGGACCGGACCGAAAATCTCCTCGCGGGCAATGCGCATGTCGTTGGTCGCGTCGGTGAACAGCGTGGGTTGCACGTACCACCCGCGCGCCGCGGGACTGCTGTCGCCGCCGACCACGACCCGGGCGCCTTCTTGCTGACCGGAGCGGATGTAATCCTGCACCCGCTGCTGTTGCCGTTGCGCGACAAGGGGACCGACGTCTGTCTTCTCGTCGGTGGGATCGCCCACAGTCAGCGCCGCCATCATGTCGGCCAGTGCCTCGACGACCTCATCGTGACGGCGCTGACTGACCAGGATGCGGGTCTGGGCGACGCAGGCTTGTCCGTTGTTCATCAGGCCGGCCATCTTCAGTCCGGCGACGGTCTTGGGGATATCGGCATCGTCGAGAACGATCGCCGCCGATTTGCCGCCGAGTTCCAGACTCACCCGCTTCAGTTGCTCGCCGCACAGGGTGGCGATGCGGCGACCGATGGCACTGGAACCGGTGAAGGAGATCTTGTCCACCCCTGGATGCCTGACCAAGGCTTCACCGACATCGGGGCCACCGGTGACCACGGAGACCACGCCCTCGGGCAGTTCGATCTGCTCGATCATCTCGGCCAACCACAATGCGTCCAAAGGGGTTTCGGGCGCAGGCTTGATGACGACCGTGCAGCCGGCCAGCAGAGCGGGGATCAGCTTGGGCATGATCAGGCATTGCGGCACGTTCCACGGCACGATCGCCCCGACCACGCCAACGGGAGCCCGGCGTAGGTGCGCCTCGCCCAGTACGCCTCGACGGCGCTCCACCCAAGGGAATTCGCGGGCAGCGGCCACCGTCAGGTGGATCATCGACGCGGCGCCGGCAGCCTGACCCAGACGGCTGAAACTGCGCGGCGAACCCATCTGGGCGGTGATCAGGTCGGACATATCTTCGATGTGACGCCCGTAGATGGCCGCCAGTTCTTCGATCTTGCGCATCCGCTCCTGGGGTGCCAGCCGTGGCCACGGGCCGTGGTCGAAGGCATGCCGGGCGGATGCCACCGCCGCATCGACATCCTCGGCGCAGGCCGACGGAACCTCGGCGATCGGCTCCTGGGAGTGCGGCGAAATGACTGTGAGCCGTTGTGGCGCAGCGGGTTTACGCCAGCCACCGCCGATGAACAGTTCGTCGTACGAACGGGGATTCGCCGTCATTGCAGCATCACCTCAAGGCAGGCGGCGGTAATTTCGCTATTGATGCTAACATAGCAAAAAAGCGCGATTTTGCGGTGGCCGGGTTGTGCACCCGAGGTTCCTCGAGACAGGCGTGACATGACCAGTGATTGGCGAAGCTACCCATTCCAGTTGGTGCCCGGCGATAGCGCGCTGGATTTCCCCGCCGCCGAAGGCGGTCACCCTGACCAGGAGTCCGACACCTGGTTCATCGCCGGCGAACTCGCCGCGGCCGAGACGGGTCGATCGTTCGCATTCCTGACCATCTTCAACAAGAACCGCCCGGGTGGTTCGATCGTCGCCGATTTCTACACACTCGCGTTGTTCGATCTCGACACCGGCGAATACGGCACCTACACCGAATACGACATGCCACCGGCCAGCATGGAACCGGGCGCAAAACCCAAACTGAACTGCGTCGTAGGCCACCTCGGCCTGACTTACGAGACCGAAGCGGGCGTCGCGCGATGGGCGACGACTCGCGACGCCGACGGGGAGTTGCTGCCCTACACCTACGACATCGGCCTGGTGGGCACCGACCAGGCGGGTCAGTCGATGCAACTTGACCTGACCGCGGCGCCGACGCGCCCGCCGACACCGTTGGGAGCATCGACCTACAACGGCGAGATCGCCTGCTTCGGCCAAGGCAACACGTACTCCTACTTCCAGACCGGCATGGTCATGAACGGGACCTTGCGCTGGGGTGATCGGGAAGAGCGGGTCAGCGGCACTGCGGGACACGTTGATCGCCAATGGTTTCCGAGGTATGCGGGCGGGGGGACCGGCGAGCCGCCACGCACCAGGTCGCACGAATGGCGCACGATCAATTTTGACAACGGTGTCGACATGAGCATCTGGCGTCAGTTCCTGCGTACCGAAGGCAATGCGCTGCAACCGTTTACCGGCATCACGACGAGCTATCCGGACGCGTCCCGGCCGCCCGAGTGCGTCGAGGACTTCGACGTCAGCATCGACAGTTATGTGCGATGGCCGGATGCGATGAGGCCCCTGATCCGCCCGCCGGTGAAGGCCAGGTACATGCCCGACCGTCATCGAATTACTTGTGCAGCACTGCAATTGGACATTGTCGGGGAACCGTTGGTGGCCGCACCGGCGCACGGTCTGCCGATCGAATACATGGAGGGGCCGTATCGATATCGCGGCACGCTGGCGGGTCGGCCGGTGACCGCATTCGCCTTCAATGAGCGTTCGCTGGCGATGTACCGGGACTGGGAGTTGGTGCAGGTGCTGTCGGCCACCGTCGCGAACGCCGAATCGGCCGATCCGGAATTGCAGGCGGCGGTGGATCAACTTGCACCGCTGCTGGCGTCCGGGAAACGTGACGAGGCACTGGCTTTGGCGACGCAACTGCGACCCGGTCGGGACGGTATGACAGCCGCCGTCCTTGACGATCTGGTCGCCGCTTTGTCAGCGGATATTGGTGGCGACCCGCTGCGCCCGGCCAAAGGACGGCCGCGCTAGCGATCGTCACGGGACTGACGGCGGACCTGCCAACGCACGTTCCCACTCGATGTGGCGGTGCTGAAGTCCGGGCTCGTTACGCCCGAACAGAAGTTGTTCGCGGACACCGGATTCGAGGTTAGCCTGCAACCCCGCCACCAGTCGGTAGTCCTCGTCGCGCACGGTCGCGTGCGCGTACTCGAAGACAGCTTGCGCCCCGGCGGCGATGGATTCGTCGGAGGTGTCCAGCGGCGTCGAGTTCTGATGGACCGTGATGGATCGGTCCGGGCGGTCGCCTGGGTAGACGCGGAACAACTCGCCGTTGGCCATCGTCACCGAGATCACGATGTTGGGGAACAGCGCGTAGATGACGACCAGGTTGTGGAACGGAACCCACTGGTCCTCGGGTTTGTCGTCGAGATACAGGATTGTGTTGAGCGGGAAGATCAACCGGTGGTGCGGGCCGTACGAATCGAAAACCGTGCAGTTGCTGCGCGCGATGGTCGCGAAGGTCCGCTCGTGCACGGTGGCGAAGTGGTAGTTCTCGGCGAAGGTGTCGATCGCCAGCTTCCAATTGATGGGAGAGTCGAGCACCTTCTCGCCCAGGGGTGACCACCGGCCGATGCCCCACGAGTCGAGTTCCTCGGCCAACGGCCCCAAATGCGCCGCGACGTCCAGAGTCGCGCCGGGATCGAGTGCGATCCAGAGGAATCCGGCGAATTCAGTGGCCGGCAGTTCGGTCAGCCCATCGGACTTCACCGTCGTCTCGGGGAAGCCCTCGCGGCCGGGCAACGCGACCAGTCGGCCGGTGTTGTCATACGTCCACGCGTGATAGGGGCAGGTGAACCGTTTCGCGACGCCGCATCCGGAGGCAACCTGCGACTGCCGGTGCAGGCAGACATTGTTGAAGGCTTTCACCGTGCCGTCGGACGTTCGGGTCAACAGGATGGAACGGCCCATCACCGTTTTGGTGCAGTACGCGCCAGGCCGTGGCAACTCCGACACGTACCCCACCAGTTGCGGGCTGGCCATCACCATTTCCCAGTCGCGGTTGTGCCGCTCGCGCGAGGTGTACTCCCGCGCATTGACCCGATGCGGGGCCGCAGCGAGGTCGGTGGTCTTGTCGCGCGCCAGTTTCAGGGCACGGCGGGTGAGGTCGATGAGCTGGTCGTGATCCATCGGAAGACTCCTGCGGTAGTCCAGTACAGCCGGTGTTCTTGCTTCCAGTAGAGACCTTACGACCGTTGTAAGGTCAAGAAGTGGCTGAGCGATTCCTGATCGGCGACGTCACGGCCCTGACCGGCATCGCATCGGGTCGCATCCGGCACTACGAGAAAATTGGGTTGCTGCGCGCCGAGCATCTGAGCAACGGATACCGGGTGTTCGATGTCGAGCAGGTACTCGACCTGCTGCGCATCGACCTGATGAGAAGCCTTGGCGTCGGCATCAACGACATCGCGCGTTTGCTCGATGACGGGCAGACGACACTGGCCTCGCTGCTCGACGAACACCGAACGGCGCTGGTGCTCCAGCGCGACCGGTTGGATCAGCTGATCACCGCGATAGATGCCGCCACCGAGGCCGGGGCCGGCGACGTCAACGAACGCATCCTGCACAGATTGGCGACCACGCACCGAGACAGCATCGGCGTCATGGGCCGACTTTCGGCGCCGCTGTCTGCACCCGTGGCCGCGATGTACGCCCAACTTTTCGACGAGTGGCAGCTACCGGTTCCGGCATTGTTCGGACAGATGCTGCTGCCGCCCGCGGCCAGCACCCTGATGACCGAACTCTCCGAAACCCCGGGCGGCCGGGTGCTATTTGATCGATTGCGCAAACTTGCCGACGATGTAGTCGGGTTGGGTGAAAACACAGCGGCTGCAGCCGACCTCGCACGTTCCTGGATCGACGAGCAGGTGGCCGACCCATGGCCCGACGATGTGGTTACGGCGCTGCGCGGGGTGCAACCGGTGCTGGAGAACGACCCGGTGATGGTGCAGGGATTTCGCGCGTGGGCACGCTCGATCAACGCGGCGGCGCCGCTGTTCATCGACGAAATCGGCCGCCAGACCGCGGTTCGCGGACTGGAGGCGATCGTGGTCATCGTGCTGCCGGCATCGGAGCCCGCCCAACAAATGTGATACAGCTGTGATTGCTGTGGCTAACGTGTCTGATGGGATTCTTGTCGTACCCTGTGCCGTATGTCCGTGTCTCGACGTGACGTGCTCAAACTCGCGGCGGCAACTCCCGGCCTGCTTGGCCTTGGTGCCGCGGCGTCCTGGGGCGCGTCACCGGCATCGGCTTCGCTCGGCACCCTGCTCGACTACGCGGCGGGCGTCATTCCCGCGAGTGAAATCAAGGCCGCTGGCGCGGTCGGATCGATCCGGTACGTGTCCGACCGGCGGCCCGACGGCGCCTGGATGCTCGGCAAGCCGATCCAACTCGCCGAGGCCCGTGACCTGCACGGGGGCGGGCTCAAGATCGTCTCCTGCTATCAATTCGGCAAGGGCAGCACCTCCGATTGGCTTGGCGGCGCCGCCGCCGGAATGCAGCACGCCAAGCGCGGTGCCGAACTGCACGCCGCAGCCGGGGGCCCGGCCGGCGCCCCTATCTACGCATCCATCGACGACGATCCGTCGCTGGATCAGTACAAAAACCAGATCGCGCCGTACCTGCGATCCTGGGAATCGGTGATCGGGCACCAGCGCACCGGCGTGTACGCCAACTCGAAAACGATCGACTGGGCCGTGCACGACGGCCTGGGTGCGTACTTTTGGCAGCACAACTGGGGCTCGCCTAAGGGCTACACCCATCCCGCCGCCAATCTGCACCAGGTGGAGATCGACAAGAGAAAAGTCGGCGGCGTCGGCGTCGATGTCAACGAGATCCTCAAGCCTCAGTTCGGTCAGTGGGCTTGAGCTAACTATTCCTAAGACTCCGAGACGGATTCCAGCAAACACTCGTTCGCTCACTTCGCGCAGTCGCGTACACCGCCGGATCCGCGCCGCCCCGACGCGCGTCAAATCGCGCGTGCGTCGTACTCCAAATTTTTGAGATAACGATTTGGTAACAATACTGCTTTGATCAGCGCAGTTATAGCTACTCGACCGTAACCACCTTCATGCAGGACGTTTGTCGGTGCGGCCCCCGCCGACGGTTTAGGCCGGTGTTACCCGTGACACTGTTACCCGTGCGTAGTACTCGCCAGTAACCAATCGGCGTAAAGGGGATGCGTAATTCCTTATGACACCCTTATTAGGACCGACGCCGCGCTCGGAACCGCTCCATCCAGGAGCCGGACCACCTGACAACGCACCGCTCAGACGACTATTGGCTTGCGATTCGATGCTGAATCGCCTGGGTTGAATGGCCCCGGGGGACAGGGCCCGCCCCTCGGAGCCGGCCGAACGAACCGATACGTAACCGATGTAGACGCGAACAAAGACGCATATAGGGAGATATAAGGTGACGATCCACGAGCACGACAGGCTGTCCGCAGACCGCGACGGCAGTGGACCGCACAGCGCCCATGCTCTGGTGGATCGCCTGACTGCCGGCGAGCCGTACGCGGTGGCGTTCGGCGGCCAGGGCAGTGCCTGGCTGGAGACCCTCGAAGAGCTGGTGTCCGGCGCCGGGATCGAATCGGAGTTGACCGCGCTGGTCGGGGAGGTTGAGCTGCTGCTCGAGCCGGTCGCCAGGGAATTGGTGGTGGTGCGTCCGATCGGCTTCGAGCCCCTGCATTGGGTACGGGCGCTGGCAGCCGAGGATCCAGTCCCGTCAGACAAGCACCTGACGTCGGCCGCAGTGTCGCTACCAGGCGTGCTGCTGACCCAGATCGCCGCCATTCGTGCGCTGGCGCGCCAGGGCATGGACCTGATCGAAACCCCGCCGGTAGCTGTGGCGGGACACTCGCAGGGCGTGCTGGCGGTCGAGGCGCTCAAGGCGGGCGGCGCTCGCGACGTCGAGTTATTGGCGATGGGCCAGCTGATCGGAGCCGCCGGCACGCTGGTGGCCCGCCGCCGCGGGATCTCGGTCCTCGGTGACCGTCCGCCGATGGTGTCGGTCACCAATGCCGACCCCGAGCGCATTCAGAGCCTGCTCGAAGAGTTCGCCCAGGACGTCCGCACAGTGCTCCCGCCGGTGTTGTCCATCCGCAACGGCCGGCGCTCGGTCGTCATCACCGGGACCCCCGAGCAGCTGTCCCGGTTCGAGTTGTACTGCCAGCAGATTTCGGAGAAGGAAGAGGCCGACCGCAAGAACAAGATCCGCGGCGGTGACGTCTTCGCGCCGGTCTTCGACCCGGTCAAGGTCGAGGTGGGTTTCCACACTCCGCGGCTGGCCGACGGAATCGACATCGTCGGAGGCTGGGCCGAGAAGGTGGGCCTCGACGTCGCCTTCGCTCGCGCACTGGCCGAGTCAATCCTGGTCGACAAGGTCGACTGGGTCGAAGAGATCACCCGCGTGCACGACGCCGGCGCGCGCTGGATTCTGGACCTGGGTCCCGGCGACATCCTGACCAGGTTGACCGCGCCGGTGATCCGCGGGCTGGGTATCGGCATCGTGCCGTCGGCCACCCGCGGCGGTCAGCGCAACCTGTTCACCGTCGGCGCCATCCCCGAGGTGGCCCGGGCCTGGTCGAGCTACGCCCCGACGGTGGTTCGCCTGCCCGACGGCAGGGCGAAGCTGTCGACCAAATTCACCCGCTTGACCGGCCGCTCGCCGATCTTGCTGGCGGGGATGACGCCGACCACCGTCGACGCCAAGATCGTGGCCGCGGCCGCCAACGCCGGGCACTGGGCTGAGCTGGCCGGTGGCGGGCAGGTAACCGAGGAGATCTTCGCCGACCGCGTCGCGGAGCTGTCCGGCCTGCTGGATCCGGGTCGCACCTATCAGTTCAACGCGCTCTTCCTCGACCCCTACCTGTGGAAGCTGCAACTGGGCGGCAAGCGACTGGTGCAAAAGGCGCGCCAGTCGGGCGCGGCAATCGACGGTGTGGTCGTCAGCGCCGGCATTCCGGACCTCGAGGAAGCCGTCGAGCTCATCGAGGAGCTCAACGACGTCGGCATCAGCCACGTTGTGTTCAAGCCCGGAACCATCGAGCAGATCCGCTCGGTGATCCGCATCGCCACCGAGGTGCCCACCAAGCCGGTGATCATGCACGTCGAGGGCGGCCGCGCCGGCGGCCACCATTCCTGGGAAGATCTGGACGACCTGCTGCTGGCGACGTACTCGGAGCTGCGCTCGCGGGCCAACATCACCGTCTGCGTCGGCGGCGGCATCGGTACCCCGGAGCAGGCGGCCGACTACCTGTCCGGACGCTGGGCACAGCAGTACGGCTTCCCGCTGATGCCAATCGACGGCATCCTGGTCGGCACCGCCGCGATGGCGACGCTGGAATCGACCACCTCACCCTCGGTCAAGAAGATGCTGGTCGAGACCGGCGGCACCGACCAGTGGATCAGTGCCGGAAAAGCGCAGGGCGGGATGGCTTCCAGCCGTAGCCAACTGGGCGCCGACATCCACGAGATCGACAACAGCGCCTCCAGGTGCGGACAATTGCTCGACGAGGTGGCCGGCGACGCAGACGCGGTCGCCGAGCGTCGTGACGAGATCATCGCCGCCATGGCCAAGACCGCCAAGCCGTACTTCGGCGACCTCGGCGAGATGACTTACCTGCAGTGGCTGCAGCGCTACGTCGAACTTGCCATCGGCGAAGGCAATTCGACCGCAGACACGTCCGCACCGGGCAGCCCCTGGCTGGCCGAAACCTGGCGCGACCGATTCGAAGAGATGCTCAAGCGCGCCGAGGCCCGTTTGCACACAAACGATTTCGGCCCGATCGATACCCAGTTCGGCGACGCCACACTGCTGGAGAATCCCGAGCAGGCGATCGCCACCCTGCTTGCGAACTACCCGGACGCCGAGACCGTTCACCTGCACCCCGTCGACATCCCGTTCTTCATCACCTTGTGCAAGACCCTCGGCAAGCCGGTGAACTTCGTGCCGGTGATCGACAAGGACGTCCGGCGTTGGTGGCGCAGCGACTCGCTGTGGCAGGCGCACGACGCCCGCTACGACGCCGACGAGGTGTGCATCATCCCCGGTCCCGCGGCGGTTGCCGGCATCACCCGACTGGACGAGCCGGTCGGTGAATTACTGGACCGCTTTGAGCAGGCCGCGATCGACGAGGTGCTCGACAGCGGCGCGAGCATTGCCGACGTCACGTCACGCCGATTGGGCCGCGCCGACGTGCGTGGGCCGTTGGCCGTCGTGATCGACGCGGCCGACGTGCTGTGGGCCGGACGGACTGCTACCAACCCGGTGCACCGGATCGCTGAGCCCAGCGACTGGCAGGTACACGAAAACCGCACCGCGACACACACATCCACCGGGGCCCGGCTGCAGGTCAAGCCGGACGGCAAGAGTGTGGTGCTCAGCGTGCCGGTATCGGGCACCTGGATCGACATCCCGTTCACCCTGCCCGCCAACACCGTTGACGGCGGCATACCAGTGGTGTCGACCGAGGACGCCACCACCGCAATGCGCTCGGTGCTGGCGATCGCGGCCGGGGTCGATGGACCTGAGTCGCTGCCCGCGGTCAGCAACAATACGGCCACGCTGACGGTGGACTGGGATGCCGAACGGGTCGCCGACCACACCGGCGTCACCGCCACCTTCGGTGAACCGCTGGCGCCCAGCCTGACCACCGTGCCCGACGCTCTCGTCGGCCATTGCTGGCCCGCGGTCTTCGCGGCGATCGGCTCAGCGGCGACCGACGCCGGCGTGGGCGTGGTGGAGGGTCTGCTCAGCCTGGTGCATCTGGACCACGCGGTGAGCTTGCCCGGGCAGCTGCCCACGATTCCGGCCCAATTGGCAGTCACTGCAACAGCTTCCACTGCTATCGACACCGACATGGGCCGCGTGGTGCCCGTCTCGGTGACAGTTTCGGGAAGTGACGGCGCGGTCATCGCGACCATGGAGGAGCGGTTCGCGATTCTGGGCCGCACCGGCACCGCCGAACTGACCGACCCGGCCCGGGCCGGGGGCGCGATATCAGCGAACGCCACCGACACCCCGCGCCGCCGCCGCCGCGACGTCACCATCGACGCGCCCGTCGACATGCGGCCGTTCGCGGTGGTGTCCGGGGACCACAACCCCATCCACACCGACAAGGCCGCGGCCCTACTGGCCGGCCTGGAATCGCCGATCGTGCACGGCATGTGGCTCTCGGCCGCGGCCCAGCATGCGGCAACCGCCACCGACGGACAGGCCCGGCCGCCGGCACGACTGGTCGGTTGGACGGCGCGTTTCCTGGGCATGGTGCGTCCCGGCGACGACGTGGAGTTCCGCGTCGAACGCGTCGGAATCGACCAGGGCGCAGAGGTTTTAGAGGTCGCGGCACGCATCGGGTCGGACCTGGTGATGTCGGCTACCGCGCGACTGTCCGCACCGAAGACGGTCTATGCCTTTCCGGGGCAGGGCATTCAGTACAAAGGCATGGGCATGGATGTCCGGGCCCGGTCCAAGGCGGCCCGCAAGGTGTGGGACGAGGCGGACAAATTCACCCGTGGCACGCTGGGATTCTCGGTGCTGCACGTGGTTCGGGACAACCCGACCAGCATCATCGCCAGCGGCGTGCACTACCACCACCCCGACGGCGTGCTGTTCCTGACACAGTTCACCCAGGTGGCGATGGCGACGGTCGCGGCCGCGCAGGTTGCCGAGATGCGTGAGCAAGGTGCCTTCGTCGACGATGCCATCGCGTGCGGCCACTCGGTGGGTGAGTACACCGCACTGGCCTGCGTCAGCGGCGTTTTCGAACTGCCGGCGCTGCTGGAGGCGGTGTTCCACCGCGGATCGAAGATGCACGACATCGTGCCGCGGGATGAGCTGGGCCGTTCCAACTACCGGTTGGCGGCAATCCGGCCGTCGCAGATCGACCTGCCCGATGACGAAGTCAGCGAGTTCGTCGCCGGGATCGCCGCCCGTACAGGCGAATTCCTGGAAATCGTCAATTTCAACCTGCGCGGTTCGCAGTACGCGATCGCCGGCACGGTACGTGGCCTGGAAGCGCTGGAAGCCGAAGTGGAGCGCCGCCGCGAAATCTCCGGTGGCAAACGCTCTTTCATTCTGGTGCCGGGCATCGACGTGCCTTTCCACTCGCGGGTGTTGCGGGTAGGCGTCGCCGAATTCCGCCGGTCGCTGGAGCGGCTGCTGCCGCGCGGCCAGGATCCCAACCTGATCGTCGGGCGTTACATCCCCAACCTGGTGCCGCGCCTGTTCAATCTGGAGCGCGACTACATCCAGGAGATTCGCGATTTGGTGCCGGCGGAGCCTCTCGACGAGGTCCTGGCCAACTACGACTCGTGGCGTGAGCGGCCCGCCGACCTGGCGCGGGTGGTGCTGATCGAGCTGTTGGCATGGCAGTTCGCCAGCCCGGTGCGCTGGATCGAGACGCAGGACCTGCTGTTCATCGAAGAGGCCGCCGGTGGCCTGGGTGTGGAGCGGTTCGTCGAGATCGGCGTGAAGACGGCACCGACCGTCGCGGGCCTGGCCACCAACACCCTCAAGCTGCCCGAATATGCCCACAGCACAGTGGAAGTGCTCAACGCTGAGCGCGACGCCGCGGTGCTGTTCGCCACCGATACGGACCCCGAGCCGGACGACGAACCGGAAGAATCCACCGCGACAGAGTCGGCCGCGCCGGAGTCCGCCGCGGCGGCACCGGCGGCCGCACCGGCCGCGCCGTCAGGAGGCCCGCGCCCAGACGACATCGGATTCGATGCGGCTGACGCCACTTTGGCGCTGATCGCCATATCGGCCAAGATGCGGATCGACCAGATCGAAGTACTGGATTCCATCGAGTCCATCACCGACGGTGCGTCGTCACGACGTAACCAGCTGCTCGTCGACCTGGGTTCTGAGCTGAACCTCGGTGCCATCGACGGTGCCGCCGAGGCCGACCTGGCCGGGCTGCGGGCGCAGGTCACCAAGCTGGCCCGTACTTACAAGCCCTTCGGCCCGGTGCTGTCGGACGCGATCAACGACCAGTTGCGCACCGTGCTCGGGCCCTCGGGTAAGCGGCCCGCCGCGATTGCCGAGCGGGTCAAGAAGACTTGGGAACTCGGCGATGGTTGGGCCAAGCACGTCACCGTCGAGGTGGCGCTGGGCACTCGGGAAGGGACCAGTGTTCGTGGCGGAGCCATGGGCCACCTGCATGAAGGCGCCCTGGCCGATGCCGCATCCGTCGATAAGGTCATCGACGGCGCGGTGGCCGCGGTGGGCGCACGCCTGGGGGTAGCCGTCTCGCTACCGTCCGCGGGTGGTGGCGGTGGGGCGACCGTCGACGCCGCCGCACTCAGTGAATTCACCGACCAGATCACCGGTCGCGATGGCGTGCTGGCCTCGGCGGCCCGGCTGGTGCTGGGTCAGCTCGGGTTGAACGACCCGGTCACCGCCGCGCCGACGACCACCGACGCCGAACTGATCGACCTGGTCACCGCCGAATTGGGAGCGGACTGGCCGCGTTTGGTGGCGCCGACCTTCGACGCCAAGAAGGCGATCGTCTTCGACGACCGTTGGGCCAGCGCCCGTGAGGATCTGGTCAAGCTGTGGCTGACCGACGAGGGTGACATCGACGCCGACTGGTTGCGGCTCTCCGAGCGCTTCGAGGGCGCCGGCCATGTGGTCGCGACGCAGGCCACCTGGTGGCAGGGCAAGTCGCTGGCTGTGGGTCGCCAGATCCACGCCTCGCTGTACGGCAGGATCGCCGCCGGCGCCGAAAACCCCGACCCCGGTCCGCACAGCCGCGAAATCGCCGTCGTGACAGGTGCTTCCAAGGGCTCCATCGCGGCGTCGGTGGCAGCACGGCTGCTCGGCGGCGGCGCCACCGTCATCGCCACCACCTCCAAGCTCAACGACGAGCGGCTGGCGTTCTACCGGACCCTCTACCGCGACCACGCCCGATTCGGTGCTGCGCTGTGGGTGGTGCCGGCCAACATGGCGTCCTATTCCGACATCGACGCGCTGGTCGACTGGATCGGCAACGAGCAGGTCGAAAGCCTTGGGCCGCAGTCGATTCACATCAAGGACGCGCAGACCCCCACGTTGCTGTTCCCGTTCGCGGCACCGCGCGTCGTCGGCGATCTGTCCGAGGTCGGTGCGCGTGCCGAGATGGAAATGAAGGTGCTGTTGTGGGCCGTGCAGCGGCTCATCGGCGGTCTGTCCAAGATCGGCTCCGAGCGCGACATCGCGTCGCGGCTGCACGTGGTGCTGCCGGGCTCGCCCAACCGCGGAATGTTCGGTGGCGACGGTGCTTACGGCGAAGCCAAGTCGGCATTGGACGCTGTGGTGACTCGCTGGCACGCCGAGACCTCGTGGGCCGAACGGGTCAGCCTGGCACACGCGCTGATCGGTTGGACCCGGGGTACCGGGCTGATGGGGCACAACGACGCGATCGTCACCGCGGTCGAAGAGGCAGGTGTCACCACTTACTCGACCGATGAGATGGCGGCAATGCTGCTCGGCCTGTGCGACGTGGAATCACAAGTGGCCGCATCGAGTTCGCCGATCAAGGCAGACTTCACCGGCGGTCTCGCCGAGGCCGATCTCGACATGGCCGAGCTGGCGGCCAAGGCGCGTGAGGAGGCGTCGGCCGGAGGGACCGCCCAACTGGCCGACGACGACACCGCTACCGAAGGCACCATCGCGGCGCTGCCGTCGCCGCCGCGTGGCTACACCCCGGCGCCGGCGCCAGAATGGGACGACCTCGACGTCGACCCGGCCGACCTCGTCGTCATCGTCGGTGGCGCCGAGATCGGGCCGTACGGTTCGTCGCGTACCCGGTTCGAGATGGAGGTCGAGAACGAACTCTCGGCAGCCGGTGTGCTCGAACTTGCCTGGACCACCGGATTGATCCGCTGGGAGGATGATCCCCAACCGGGTTGGTACGACACGCAATCCGGCGATCTGGTCGACGAGGCCGAGTTGTTCGAGCGTTACCACGAAGCCGTGCTGGAACGCACGGGAATCCGCGAGTTCGTGGGCGACGGGGCGATCGAATCCGACCTTGCCTCACCGTTGTTGGTATCGGTCTTCCTCGACAAGGACTTCAGCTTCGTTGTGTCCTCGGAGGCCGACGCCCGCGCGTTCGTCGACTTCGACCCCGAGCACACGCTGATCCGGCCGGTGCCCGACTCGAGCGACTGGCAAGTGACCCGGAAGGCGGGCACCGAGATTCGGGTGCCACGCAAGACCAAGCTCACGCGGACCGTCGGGGCCCAGATTCCGACCGGGTTCGACCCGACCGTGTGGGGAATCAGCGCCGACATGGCCAACTCGATCGACCGGGTGGCGTTGTGGAATATCGTTGCGACCGTTGACGCATTCCTGTCGGCGGGGTTCAGCCCGGCTGAACTGATGCGTTATGTGCATCCCGGCCTGGTCGCCAGCACGCAGGGCACCGGCATGGGCGGCATGACATCAATGCAGACCATGTATCACGGTAATCTGTTGGGCCGCAACAAACCTAACGACATCCTGCAGGAGGTTCTGCCGAATGTTGTTGCGGCGCACGTAGTTCAGTCCTACATCGGCAGCTACGGCTCGATGATCCACCCCGTTGCGGCGTGCGCGACCGCAGCGGTGTCGGTCGAGGAGGGTGTCGACAAGATCCGGCTGGGCAAAGCCGAACTGGTGGTTGCCGGTGGGCTGGACGACATGACGCTCGAGGCTGTCACCGGATTCGGTGACATGGCCGCCACCGCCGACACCTCGGTGATGCGCGGCCGGGGCATCGATGACTCAAGGTTCTCCCGGCCCAACGACCGGCGTCGCCTCGGCTTCGTCGAGGCGCAGGGTGGTGGCACGATTCTGCTGGCCCGCGGCGACCTGGCGCTCAAGATGGGGCTGCCGGTACTCGCGGTGGTGGCCTACGCGCAGTCGTTCGGTGACGGGGTGCACACCTCCATCCCGGCCCCGGGTCTGGGCGCGCTCGGTGCAGGCCGTGGCGGCAAGGATTCGGCGCTGGCGCGGGCACTTGCCAAGTTGGGTGTGACCGCCGACGACATCGCGGTGATCTCCAAGCACGACACGTCGACACTTGCCAACGACCCCAACGAGACGGAGTTGCACGAGCGACTCGCGGACTCGATGGGCCGCTCCGCCGGTGCACCGTTGTTCGTGGTGTCGCAGAAGAGCCTGACCGGTCACGCCAAGGGCGGAGCGGCGGTGTTCCAGATGAACGGGCTGTGCCAGATCCTGCGAGACGGGGTGGTCCCGCCCAACCGCAGCCTGGATTGCGTCGACGACGAGCTTTCCGGCTCGGCGCACTTCGTCTGGGTGCGCGACACACTGCGCCTGGGCGGCAAGTTCCCGATCAAGGCCGGGATGCTGACCAGCCTCGGATTCGGCCACGTGTCGGGTCTCGTCGCGCTGGTGCACCCGCAGGCGTTCATCGCGACGCTGGAGCCCGGGCAGCGCTCGGACTACCAGCGGCGTGCCGACGCCCGCCTGGTTGCCGGTCAGCGTCGTCTGATCTCGGCGATCGCCGGCGGCGAGCCGATGTACCAGCGGCCGCCGGACCGTCGCTTTGACCACGACGGGCCGGAGAAGCCGCAGGAGGCCTCGATGCTGCTGAATCCTGACGCCAGGCTGGGTGCGGACGACGAGTACTAGCCACATGGTCGCGACCCGCTGCGCCCGACTCCGTCGCGCTTGCGATCGCTGACTAGGCCGCTGCGGCATGCATGGACTGATCCGTTAACCTGCGATCCATGGGCATCGTCGGAGTAGGGATTGACCTTGTCTCCATTCCGGACTTCGCGGAGCAGGTGGATCAGCCGGGGACGGTCTTTGCGTCGACCTTCACCCCGGGTGAGCGCCGTGACGCCTCCGACAAGAGTTCGTCGGCGGCGCGCCACCTGGCTGCGCGCTGGGCCGCGAAGGAAGCGGTGATCAAGGCGTGGTCCGTGTCTCGGTTCGCGCAGCGGCCGGTGTTGCCGGAGGACATTCACCGCGATATCGAGGTCGTCACCGACATGTGGGGGCGGCCCCGGGTGCGGTTGAGCGGCGAGGTCGCCAAGCATCTCGCCAACGTGACTATCCACGTGTCGTTGACTCACGAGGGGGACACCGCTGCCGCGGTCGCCATCCTCGAAACTGTCTAGCGCGATCGCAAGCGCGGCGTAGCCGGGCGCAGCGGGTCGCGATCATCGGGTCGAGCGCTGGATTACCGTCGCAGGGTGCTGATGGCGCGTTGTTCGCGGGCGTGCTCAGCCTCAGCGAGGGCCGCGTCCTCGGATGCGGGGTCAGCCACGAACAGGCTGCCCGACCCGGGCCGACCACCCGCGCCGAGTTTGTTCATCCGCTTGGGCAGCGGTGCTCCTCGGTATTCCAATGCAGTGGCGTGACCTTCGGCGTCAACGGTGCCCAGCGGCTGGTGGATCTCGATGTACGCGCCGTGCGGTAGGCGCCGCAGAATGCCGGTTTCGACGCCGTGTTCCAGGACGGATCGGTCGCTGCGCTGCAACCCGATGCACCAGCGATAGGTGATGAAGAAGACCAGGGGCGGCAGGAGCACCATCGCCAAGCGGCCGATCCAGGTGGTCGCGTTCAGCGAGATGTGGAACTTCAGCGAGATGATGTCGTTCATGGCTGCCAGCGTGAGCACCAGATAGAAGCTGATTGCCATGGCGCCGATCGCCGTGCGCACCGGGACATCACGGGGACGCTGCAGCAAGTTGTGGTGCGCGTAGTCGCCGGTGAAGCGCTTCTCCAGGAATGGGTAGGCGATCAGCAGGATAAACACGAGCCCCATGATCAGCGCCACCGCGACAGTGGCAGGCACCGTGTGGTGGCCGACATACAGCTCCCACGCCGGCCACAGCCGTTGCAAGCCGTCCGGCCACATCATGTAGAAGTCGGGCTGAGAACCGGCCGACACCTGAGATGGCTTGTAAGGGCCCAGGTTCCAGATCGGGTTGATTTGCAGCAACCCACCCATCAGACCCAGGATGCCGACGATGCAAGCGAAGTAGGCGCCGGATTTGACTGCGAACGTCGGCATGACGCGCACTCCGACCACGTTGTGTTCGGTGCGCCGCGGCCCGGGGAGCTGGGTGTGCTTCTGGAACCACACCAGCGCGAGGTGCACCCCGATCAACCCGAGGATGACGCCCGGCAACACCAATACGTGCAGTGCATAGAGTCGGGGAATCAGTACGGTGCCGGGGAAATCCCCGCCGAATAGTGCCCAGTGCAGCCAGGTTCCGACCACCGGCAGGCCCAGGGTGATCGAAGACAGCGCGGCACGCAGGCCAATGCCCGAGAGCAGGTCGTCGGGCAGTGAGTAGCCGAAGTAGCCCTCGAACATGGCCAGGATCAGTAACAGTGATCCGACTACCCAGTTCGCTTCGCGGGGGCGGCGGAACGCTCCGGTGAAGAAGACGCGGGCCAGATGAACCATGATCGCCGCAGCGAACATCAGCGCGGCCCAGTGGTGGATCTGTCGCACGAACAAACCACCGCGAACTTCGAAGGAAATATTGAGGGCCGACTCGTAGGCGCGCGACATTTCCACGCCGCGCAACGGTTGGTAGACCCCGTGGTAGGTGACTTCGGCCATCGAGGGATCAAAGAACAGGGTGAGATAGACGCCGGTGATCAGCAACACGATGAAGCTGTACAGCGCGATCTCGCCGAGCAAGAACGACCAGTGGGTCGGGAAGACCTTGTTCATTTGGCGCCGTAGTGCCGCGGAGGGGTGATATCGCGAGTCAATGCTGTGCGCCTGCTGGGCTGCGCGATCCGACTTCTCGAGGTCCACGGCGACCGTCTCCTTGCCACCGAGTCGCGTCGTTGCGCATCGGCTCTAGATCTACTACTTACCGTAGTACCACAATGCGTAGTATTAGGAAAGGGCGCCCGAAATCACTGATTTCGGGCGCCCTTTACGTCTTGTCGCGAGACTGGCGCTACTTCGCCGAAGCCAGGCTGCGAGCGTAGCCGGCGCCCATGCTCAGCAGCACCAGGCCCACGATGATGAAGGCTGCCACCCGGAAGATGCCGTCCAGCGTGGCCAGGTCGAACAGGAACAGCTTGGCGGTGGCCGCGCCCGTCAGCGTGAGACCGGCGGTGATCGACTGGGTGCGCCGGTCTTCACCAGCCCGTCGGAGCGCGTAGACGAATAGTGTTGCAGCCATGCCGATCCAGCAGATGGTGGCAGCCATGTGTCCGGCCAGGAACCCGCCTCCGGTGCCGCCGACGAGGACACCGGCGGTGACCGTGAATGCGGTGACGGCGTAGATCACCAGCGCGCCAGCCGCCGCGAACAGCAGCAGCACGTTCTCGGAATTATGCTGCCCGACAAACATTTCCATTGATATGAACATGCGCACCAGCACGATGGCGAGCGCAATGACCAGCAAGCTGGCCGCCAGCGTGGACACCGCGACTGGCGTCGGCAACGCGGTGGCCCGCACCAGCACGGGTAGCGGCACGTAATGGTAGGAAATCGCGGTGCCGATGAAGCCGAATCCGGCTGCGGCCCAACGCGCTACGACGTCGTGGCGACCGGCGATGGCGATGATGACGGCCATGGCCAGCAGGACGGGACCTTCGACATAGCCGGCGAACGCGACGGTGAGTGATACCAGTGCCGAGATCGCCGACCACGCCGACCAGATCTGGGTGACGACGCGGGGGTGATCACCGATCAGTGCGATGGCCAGCATGGCCGCCGCCAACATGGCTGTCAGAAGCGCGGCGAGCACCCGGTCCACGGCGACCGCACAGACCAGTACGGGCACCGTGCCCGTCGCCGTCAGCAACGCCAACCCGGCCGCATTGCTGGTGGAAGGCAACAGGATCAAGCCGCCGGCGATGGCAAGGATTGCCGCGACGCCGCACGCGCCGCCAACCAGCCACGCGTTGTCGTGCCGGCTGATCGCAGCCAGCGCCAGCAGTAATGGCAGTGTCGTGGCTGCGATCCGGGCGGCATGCATCCAGATCCAGTCCTTGCCGATCTGCACCGGCAACGCCGCGGCCGAGAGCGCCAGCATGAAGCTGACCAACAGCAGGTCGACACCATCGGTAATCACCGGTGCCAGGCCGATGAGGGGCACCAGTACCAGCAGCGCCAGGTGTTCGGAGTCCCAGCGTCGCGCCAGGGCCAGTCCCGCACCGCCCACGATGGCGGCGAGTATCAGCCCGACGGGTGCCGGTACCCACTTGTAGATGGTGACGATCGCGATGACATCCAAATACGCGGTGGCAATCCCGGTGGAGGCCAACGCAATCGCACCGATACGGCCGCCGGGCCGCCCCCGCAGCCGGGCCGCGATCGCGACCAGTGCCGTTGCCAGCGCGCCGCCACCGGCCACCCGGATCTCCGGTCGAAGAAGGCCGGCTTGGGCGGCCAGCACGAGCAACAACACCACGCCGATCAGCGTCACGGCGACGCCGGCGACCGCGAGTAGCTTGCCGATCCAGCCCGACTCGGCCTTCTCCGCCGACCTGGTTGGCATCGCCTCAGGGCGCACCTTTGGCGCGCGCGGCGGGGGAGTGGGGGCAGGTTGTGGGGGCCTGGGCCGGGGTGCTTGCTGGCGCGGTGGCTGTGGGGCGCGCGGCGCCGCAGACGCGGGTGCCCAATATTGCCAATACGCCTGCCAGTACGGGTCCTGCTGCTGCGGCGGGATGTGCTGGGCAACGGGTTGCGGAGCGACGGGCGCCGGAGGGGCCGGGGCCGGGGCGGGTGCACTGGCCGAGGGTGATGCCGCCGGCGCGGAGGCGGAGAACAAGCGGTCCAGTTGGCCCAGCTCGCCGGACACTTTCGACATCTGACGGGCCAGGGCGTCGAATTCGTGGGAAAGCCGACTCAGGACATCACGGTCGGCCTGTTGCGATTCGGTCATGGTGACCCACCCTGCCCGCATGCGCCGGGCATCGGATGAGTAGGACTACCCAAATACCGTCATTGGTCGAGTCCGTGTTCGATGGCGTAGCGCGTCAACTCCACCCGGTTGGCGACCTGCAGCTTGCGAAACGTCGCTTGAACGTGGTTTTCCACGGTGCGGTGGCTCAACGAGAGTTTCTCGGCAATCTGCTTGGCGGACAGCCCTTTTGCGACGAACCGCAGCACCTCGGTCTCCCGCTCGGTGAGGCTGGGAGTAGCGGGCCCCGAACTCGGGTTCTGCGCGATGCGCCGGTATTCGCCCAGCACCAGACCGGCCAGACTGGGCGTGAACACGGCGCGACCGGCCGCGGTGGCCCGCACCGCTTCGGCCAGTTCGGATTTCGACGCGCTCTTGACCAGGTATCCGGTTGCTCCGGCCTTGACGGCCTCGAGGACGTCTTCGCGCTCGTCGGAGGCCGAGAGCACCAAGACACGGGTTGACGGCGAGACCTCGAGAACTTCCGTTGTCGCCTGAACGCCGTTACCATCTGACAGGCGCATATCCATCACCACGACGTCCGGTTTGACCACCGCCGCCCGGCGGCGGGCGGCGGCCACCCCTTCGGCGGTGGCGACGACGTTGAATCCGTCGTCGGCGAGGTCGCGGGCGACGGCATCGCGCCAGATCGGGTGGTCGTCGACGACCATGACGGTCGGTTCGGTCTGCTCAGTCATGGCGTCCCTCCTGACGCGGCATACTCAGCTCCCATTCGGTGCCTTCGCCTTCTTTGGTGGTCAATTCAGCGCTGCCGCCCAACGACACCAACCGTCCCACGATCGACTTGGAAATTCCGACGTGTCCCTGAGTGACTGCTTGGTCCAGTCGCCCTTGCTCGATACCCACACCGTCGTCGCGGATGCTGATCGCGATGGAATCGCCCAGATCCTCCAGGAGGACGAAGGCGCGCGCGGTTGGACCGGCGTGCGACTTCACGTTGTCGAGTGCGTTGCCCACCGCCGCATCCAACTCGCCGGCGACACCACTTTCCAACGGAACCGGTGTTCCCGGCAGGCTCATCGACACGCGGTCGGACTCGCGACGGCGCAGTAGTGCGCGCAGGTCGACCGTCGCATCGTGCTCGTCGGTCTCCATGTCGGTCGAAGTGACCCAACTTCGCAGCGCGCGTTCCTGCTCACCGGCCAGCTTCGCGAGCTCTGATGCGGCACCGCCTATTTCGTGGCCACGTTTGGCGACCAGCGCAAGCACCTGGATGACCCCGTCATGGACCTGACGGGACAGCCGTTCGCGTTCTTCGAGAGCCGCGGATAGCCGGGCAGCGCGCTGCAATTCGTCGTGAGCCCGTCGCGCAGTCCGGGCGGCCAGCCCCACCGCCAACCCGACCGCCAGCTCGACGATGACGGTGGCGTTGCGTCCGAGGTTGACGTTGAGGTAGCCCTTCACGAATTCGCTGGTGGCCGTGACCGCCACCCCGGTCAGCATGCCGCCGGTGGGGCCGAACTGCAGTGCCGCGGAGATGGTGGCGTTGCTGGCCCACAACGTCGTTGGCCAGGTCTGGTTGTCGTGCGCCCACTGCCCGGTCGCGACCACCTGAGTGGACAGCATCAGCAGCAGCACTACCACCAGTTCGGCGATCACCCAGGCCGGCCGACGGCCGAACCCTCGCAGGTAGGCGACCGCGCACGCGGTGCTCCAACCGATCAGCACGGTGAATAGCGCCCAGGCGAGTCCAGGGTGACGCAGGTCCGAATTGACGGCGATGTGGAACCCCAGTGCGTACAGACAGCTCAGCAGCCGGAACAGTTGCGCCGCGCGCCACAGGGGGGTCGTCGGATCGGGGGCCTGATCAGTACGGCTGGCCAACATCAATGTGTCGGCTTTGTGAGTCGCATCTGTGCCCTTCCGGCGGATCCAGGTATAGCCGACGATATCGCGGACTCTGCGGCACGGGCGGGATCTCTGGGCTTGCCGCCGGTGGGCAGGGTGGCGCCAACGGGCAGTAACGCTTGATTCGGTTGCCGTACAGACTAATACAGTCCGCATGCGCTGCGAGATCGGCTAAGCAGCGATCGATCCTAAAGTCATCGCGCGCATCGGGATTCGCCGCCTTCCGAGCGACTCAGGAAACGGTCTTCAGGGTGGTCAAGGTGGTGCCGCCGGCGCGGGCGGCCAGGGTGGTGCAGCCTCGATCGGAGGGGTTACCGGAAACGGTGGTGCGGGCGGAACGGGTGGCCTGGGGGGCGATGGAGGCCAAGGCGGTGACTGCCTCGGTGCCACCAGTACTGGTGCTACGGGCGGCGCCATGGGGGCCCAGGGTGGTCAGGGCGGAACGGGGGGCGCTGCGGGTGCCGGTAGCGCTGCCGGCGTCGGCGGTACTGGCGGCGAGGGCGGCGCCGGGACAGCCGGCGCCATTTCCTCGGGGACACCTAATAACGGGTTGCAGGGCGGCCAGGGCGGTACTGGGGGTACCGGCGGTGCGGGCGGTGCCGGCATCGGCGGGGTCGGCAACGGCGCCGGTGGCAAGGGCGGAGTCGATGGTGGCGGCGGTGCGGGCGGTCTCGGCGGCGACCTCACCGGCGTTGTTAGTACGGCTGGCACCGGCGGGCAGGGCGGTGTGCTCAGCTCCGGCATCGCCCTTGGCGGCGGTGGGGGTGGCGTCGTTGGTGGCGGCGGCGGCGACGGGGGTCAGGTTTCCGTCAACGGTGTAACCACCGGCGGCGGCGCCGGTGGCGCGGGAGGTCAGGTGATCGGCGGCGGTGGTGGCGGTGGCAGCTCGAGCAGCGGAATCGTGGGTGGGGATGGTAGCGACGGTGCCGCCGGTGGAGCTGGCGGCACGGGAGCCAACGCCAGCATCTCTATCGGTGGTCAGGGCGGCAACAACACCGGCGGCGTTGGGGGCGGTCCGGGCGTGTCCGGTTTCACCAACGGTGGCGGCACCGGAATGTCCGCCTGACGGGGCTGCTGGGAGTTGGGCGGGGTTTGCCAGTCGCACATGCTCTCGTAGGCACTCGGCACCGACAGTTACTCTCGGGGCGTGACTGATCTGGTTGAGCGTGTGCGCGAACTGTTGCCTTCGGTGCGGCGGGATCTCGAGGGCCTGGTGCGCATCGAGTCCGTGTGGGCCGACCCGGACCGCCGCGACGAGGTGCACCGCAGCGCGCAGGCAGTGGCGGACTTGTTGTCGCAGGCCGGTTTTGATGACATCAAGATCGTCAGTGAGGGAGGCGCCCCGGCCGTCATCGCGCACCATCCCGCGCCGCCGGGCGCGCCTACGGTGCTGCTGTACGCCCACCACGACGTGCAGCCCGAAGGTGACCGCACGCAATGGCTTTCGGCGCCTTTCGAGCCGACCGAGCGGGATGGCCGGCTGTACGGACGCGGTACTGCCGACGACAAAGCCGGTATTGCAACGCATTTGGCGGCCTTCCGGGCGCACGACGGCAACCCGCCGGTGGGGGTGACGGTCTTCGTTGAAGGTGAGGAGGAGTCGGGTTCGCCGTCGCTGGGTCGGTTGCTGGAGGCCCACAGGGACGCGCTGGCCGCCGACGTGATTGTGATTGCGGATTCAGACAATTGGAGCACCGAGATTCCCGCGCTCACGGTGTCGCTGCGCGGATTGGCTGACTGCGTCGTGGAGGTCGCCACCCTGGACCACGGGTTGCACTCGGGGCTGTGGGGCGGCGTGCTGCCCGACGCCCTGAGCGTGCTGGTACGACTGCTGGCCAGCCTGCACGACGACGACGGCAATGTCGCGATCGCGGGTCTGCACGAGTTGAACACCGACGGACTCAACTACCCCGACTACCCGCCAGAGCGGATTCGCCAGGACTCCGGTGTGCTGGATGGGGTCAGTGAGATCGGTTGCGGGACTGTGCCACAACGGTTGTGGGCTAAGCCGTCGGTCACCGTGATCGGGATCGACACCACATCCGTTGCGGCAGCGTCGAATACGCTCATTCCGCGGGCGCGCGCCAAGATCAGCCTACGGGTGGCGCCCGGCGGCGACGCGGCAGCGCACCTGGACGCGCTCGAGGCGCACCTACACGAACACGCTCCGTGGGGTGCCCGGGTGAACGTCATCCGCGGCGAACTCGGCCAGCCCTACGCCATCGAAGCGAGCGGCCCGGTCTACGACGCCGCGCGGGCGGCATTCCGGCAGGCCTGGGCTGCCGATCCCATCGACATGGGGATGGGTGGCTCGATCCCATTCATCGCCGAGTTCGCCGAGGCGTTTCCTGAGGCGAAGATCCTGGTCACCGGGGTCGAGGACCCTGGGACGCAGGCACACAGCATCAACGAGAGCTTGCATTTGGGGGTGTTGGAGCGCGCCGCGATCGCTGAAGCGCTGCTATTGGCGAACCTTGGCGCGAACGCGAAGTAATCCTGGTCTAAGAACCGTTCTTGCCCGGCAGGCCTATCAAGCCACCCTTGCCGCCGGGTCCGGGCACACCGGCCCCGTTGGCGTTGCCGCCGTTGCCGCCGTTGCCAAGCAGCACTCCGTTGCCGCCGGCGCCGCCATTGCCGCCGGCGCTGCCGCCGTCGCCTCCGTTGCCGCCGAAGCCGATCAGGCCGGCCTGGCCGCCCGTCCCGCCATCGCTGGAGGAGCCTCCGACGCCGCCGTTACCGCCGGTGCCAATCAAAATTCCGCCGGCGCCGCCGTTTCCGGCGGGTCCGAAGGACAACGTGCCGCCGCCGGAACCGCCGATGCCGATCAGTCCGGCGTTGCCGCCGTCACCGCCGCCGCCGAATGCAAATCCGCCGTTGCCGCCGATGCCGAACAGTGTCCCGCCGGCGCCGCCGGCCCCGCCGCGACTGCCGCCGCCGTTGCCGCCGTTGCCGCCGGCCCCGCCGATACCGAACAACCCCGCATTTCCGCCATTGCCGCCGACCCCGCCCAGGCCGGTGTTCGACCCGCCGGCGCCGCCATTACCGATGATGATTCCGCCGTCGCCGCCCCTTTGCCCGGGCGCACCAGTTGCGCCATCGCCGATGAAGGGACGGCCGAACAGCGCGTAGCCAGGCGCGTTGATGATGTCGAGGAGCGGTTGCAACGGGTTGGCGGCCGCCGCCTCGGCGGCGGCGTACGCGCCCGCGCCGCCAGATAGGGTTTGCACAAACTGCTGGTGAAATGCGGTGGCCTGCGCGCTGAGGGCTTGATAGCCCAGGGCGTGCTCACCGAAGACTGCCGCGATCGCGGTCGAGACTTCGTCGGAGGCCGCAGCTGCCAAGCCGGTCGTCTGCGCCGCCGCCGCTGAGTTGGCCTCGGTAAGCGTCGAACCGATCCGGGCCAGATTTCCGGCCGCCTGGGAGACGAAATCGGTGTTGGTGACGACAAATGACATTGGGACTCCCCTATGAGCAGCGGCAACACACGGTTCTTCGACAGATTAGATCGCAATAGCTCACTGTTGTCTGCTGTTTGCTCGGGCGAATATTTGGATTCAATTTGAGGCGCACTCAAGGGCGAGCGGAAGCTACGCCAACTTCGGATTCAGGTAGACGTACAACGTGGCGATCTTGTCGTCCCGCACCACGATCACGTCGAGCCCGGTGTAGGCGGGCGGTTCCCCTTGCGGGCCCGAGCCCCAGGCGACGATGCCGCCGTCGTGCAGGGCCTGCGGTTGGCCGCGGTGGGTGTAGACGAACTGTGGATGGGTGGCCCGTAGTTCTCCGGCGAAGGTGTCCACCGCGTCGCGGCCCATGAGGACCGCGTCCGGAACGTAAAGCACGCAGTCGTCGGTGTAGAGCTCTTCGATCGCGGCGCGTCGGCGTGCCGGATCCCCTTCTCCGAAGACGTCGTGAAGATTGCGCTGCAGAAGGTCGATGGTCCGCTCGGTGGTAGGCATGTTCTGATTAAAGCGGACTATGGTCCGTTTTATTTCCCCGCCTCACCGGAGCGGCCAAAGACGGCTAGACGGACAGGTCGCGACGCAGCTTGGCGACGTGGCCGGTGGCCTTGACGTTGTACTGCGCGACTGCGATCTTGCCCTTCTCGTCGACGACGAACGTGGACCGGATCACGCCGGTGACCTTCTTGCCGTACATCGTCTTCTCACCGAACGCGCCGTAGGCGGTGAGCACCTTGCGCTCGGGATCCGACAACAGCGGGAATGTGAGTCCCTCGGCGTCGCGGAACCTCGCCAGTTTCTCCGGCTTGTCGGGAGAGATGCCGACGACGTCGAGGCCGGCTTCGTTGAGCTCGCTGAGGCTGTCCCGGAAATCGCAGGCCTGTTTGGTGCAGCCGGGTGTCGAGGCGGCCGGGTAGAAGTAGATGACGACGCGGCGTCCCTTGAAGTCGGCCAGCGACACCTTGTTGCCGTCGGCGTCGGGCAGGCTGAACGCGGGCGCTTTGTCACCGGGCGCCAGGCGGGCTGTCTCGCTCAAGGTTGAAAGTCCTTTCTGTTCACCGGAGCGCGGGGACCAGCACCGGCTGCTCTAGGGTAGTTCGTCAGTGCACCAGCCTGACTTGGAGGACAGACACGTGGCGGACCGCGATCCCGACACCATCAAGCAGGAGATCGACCTTGCCCGCGAACAGCTGGCGGCGACCGTCGACTCGCTTGCTGTGCGTGCCAACCCGCGCCGCCTGGCCGACGATGTCAAGGCCCGGGTGATCGAGTTCCTGAACAAGCCGATCGTGACGGTGTCTCTGACCGGGGCCGGCGTCGTCGCGGTCGTGGTGGTCATTCACAAGATCCGCAACCGCTGACCCGGCCGATTTCTCGCCAGCGGACGCGATGTCAGCGGCGCGCCACGAAATAGCCGGAGATCACGGCTTTCAGCCTTCTTGAGGGCGACAGCGGCGCCACCACCCGCATGACTTTGTTGCCGAGCCCGGGCATGACCATGACCCGGCCGGACCGCATCGCCGCATACCCGGCCGCCGCCGTCGGCGCGGCGTCCATGATGAAGCGATCCAGCCGTGACCAATCCCCGACGCCGGCGGTTTCGGCGAACTCGGTGCGCGTCGGACCCGCTGCGAGATGGGTGCAGGTGACGCCGGTGCCGTGCAGGTCGGCGGCCACTGCCTCTGAAAAGCTCCGGACGTAGGCCTTGCTGGCGGAGTAGCCCGCCTCCAGTCCGTGTGGGATGACGTAAGCGGCGATCGAGCTGACGTTGAGGATGGCGCCGCGGCCCGCCTTGACCATTCGCGTGGCGTACAGCGTGGTCAGGTCGGTCAAGGTGACGACGTTGAGCTGAATCATCTTCGAGATCGCAACGGGGTCGGACTCTTGGATCTTCAGGCCGAGAATCCCCACCCCGGCATTGTTTACCAGGTAGTCGACCTCGACGCCGAGTTCGTCGACGCGGGCGACGAGTTCGGGTCCGGCGCCCGGCCGGGCCAGGTCCATCGTGACGGTGTCGACGCGAACCTTGTGCCGAGATCGCAGATCGTCGGCCAGTGCGGCCAGTTGTACGGTGCTCCGCTCGCTCGACACCACCACCAGGTCGATGCCGTCGGCGGCGAACAGGCCTGCCAGTTCGCGTCCGAGTCCGGTCGACGCCCCGGTAACGAGGGCGGTCGTCACGCGTTCAGGCCCGCATCGCTGGTGACGTGGATCGGAATGTCATCGGCCCAGGGCTGGGCGGTGGCCATGTCGGCGACATGGACATAGCCGCGCTCGAATTCGCCCGTTGCGGCGTCGACCAACTGGTATTCCTGCCGCTGCGTCTGGATGGGCTGGGCGTCCAGGATCACCACTCTGACCTCGCCCGGTTCGAACCCGCACCGCTCCTGCAGCGCCGCGATCAGAGATTCGTTGTGCATGTGCCCGTCGCCGAAGTTCCAGCCGACTGCCATGGCGCACAGCATCTCGCCCTCACACAGGTTGTAGTCGTCCTCGTCATAGCCGGCCATCGCCCGGTGCGCGAGGGTGAACAGCGCGCGGCCGTGGGTGTTCATCCCGCGGAATGCGTACGCGAGATGAATGGGGACCAGGGTGTCCTCTTTGCTCTTGTATAACCGCTCGAGTTGCAGGTGCTGCATCGGACCGAGGGCGCGCGCACCGATCCGGATCTTCTCGTCGGCCGACGGCTTCACGCACCACAGGGTGGTGTCCCAGTTGCCCGCGTAGTAACGCATTCCGGGCAGGAAGGAAACCTTGCGCGGGAACAGGTTTCCCGCGACGACAGTCCCGGCGACGACCGCGAACAGGACGGCCAACGGCAGTGGGTGGGTGACGTCCGAGAGACCCAGCTGTGCGTGCCCGACGAAGAGCCACAGCACCCCGAAGATCATGAAAACGTTCCACTCGAGAGGCACGCCCATCGGGAAGGCCAGCAGGATGTTCAGGTGAAACACGATCATCACGAATGCGGCAATGGCGGTGGGCCAGCCACCATGGGAGAAGAACAGCGCCAGCGGCACCAATCCCTCCACTGCGGTGGAGAAGTGCGCGATGAAACCCGCTAATGCGCTGGGCCGCAGGTCATCTGGATACTTCTTGAACATCGACCGCTTGAGCGCGCCGGACGGGATGAACGGGTTGTTCGCCAGCATCGTCGAGATCACGAACGGGAAGTGCTTGTTGAGCTTCGATGTGGCCGCGCCCAGCCAGATCACCATGAAAACCACTTTTGCGCCGACCACGATGTCGACGCCGGAGAACAGGAACACCAGCGTCAGCGGCGTGTACACCTCGCCGCGCGCAGCCAAGAAGATGATCTTGTCGCGCAGGCTCAAGACGGCCAGAACCGAAAGAATGGCGGCCGGCTGCCACCAGGGCAGCACGCCAATCCTGGTCCCCAGGGCGGGAATTGGGCCGGAGCCGTCGGACACCAGCGCGATGACGAGCAGTGCCAGCAGGGCAGCGTAAAGCAAGGCGTCGAAGGGGCTACGGGTATTACCTCGAGTCAGCGGAACCCTGGTGGGCCAGGGTGGCAGTCGGATGGTGCCGGGCCGCAGCCAGTAGAGGATCGAGCCCATCACGGGGAAGTACCGCCCGGCCAGCGGGCCGAAGCAGCAGCCAAGACCGATGACCTCGAAGAGCATGGTGTAGAGCACGGCCTTTTGGAACACGATCGGTTCGGTCCACCAGCTGCCCACATTGGTGAAGCCGTCCACACCCCGGGTGGCCAAGGCGAACAGCCACGCGCCCAGGATGTACAGCACTATTTTGACGCCGTACATCACGTGCATGATCAGTGGCGTGCCGAAGCCGTTCTCGGCGATGTGGCGCGCCATTGGCACAATCCGCTCGGCGCGAGTCCGCTTACCCCATTCGGCCGCCTCGACGACCGGCAGGTTCGGCTGGATGAACCCCATGGCAGCTCCAGTCCTGGCAATAGTTGGTGAGAAAAAAGTACCTGCGGACACGTCCGGGCAACAGATCCGAGTCGACTCAGTGGGACGGAACCCGGCCGCCGGGCGCACGGTTGCGATCAGCGCGATCACATCTGGCCGGTCGGTTGCCCACTGGCGTGGTAAGCCGCCCGCCGTGCCCGGTCCCTCGTCATCAATCAGCGGGGGCGCCGGTCCGGTGTCCTCGCTAAAGGCCAGACAGCGCAACATGTTCCGGGCTTCGCACCGATCCGGTTCGCAAGGTGGCGTTAGTTGGGCTCATACCTCGGATCTGTTGGTCGGTGCCGCACCCGTCGATCGCATTGCACCGGCGATATCGGGTTGGTCCGCTTGGACAATCCGTTCCGCCCGATGGCACCGTGATGCCTGTGGCGTGTCCCGGGAGGGACAGTGCATCAACGACCCATCGGGAAGGAAGTCAATCGTGGGAACTGCCACTGTACGAATAGTCGGTGGCCACAAACGGTTTGACGCGGACAGTCACGTCCTCAGTGACATCGATCTGACCATTGACGACGGCGACTTCCTGGCGATTCTCGGGCGCAGCGGCAGCGGCAAATCCACTCTGCTGCGGGTTATCGCCGGGCTGGAGGAGCTCACATCGGGAACCGTCGAGTGGCCTGACCGCATCGGTGGTAGCGGTTCGGCGCGGCCACACACCGGCGTGGTGTTCCAACAGGCCCTGCTGTTCCCGTGGTTGACGGCGGGTGAGAATGTGGTGATCGCCGGTCGGTTCGCCGCGCACAAAGAGTCGTTCGAGCGGGAGTACGCACAGGAACTCCTGCGTCGTTTCGATCTGGAACGAGTAGCGGATCGCTACCCGGACCAGTTGTCCGGCGGCCAGGCGCAGCGCGTGGCGATCATCCGTGCGGTAGCCACCCGGCCGCGGCTGTTGCTGCTCGACGAGCCGTTCAGCGCCCTGGATCCCGCCATCCGCGCCGACCTGCAGAGCTGGCTTGCCAAACTCGCGGCTGAGCTGGGGATCACCGTCGTCCTGGTCACCCATGACGTGGACGAAGCCCTGCTGCTGGCCAGTCGTGTGGTGCTGCTCGGTCCTGACGGGCGGATCCAACGCGAGTGGCAGCCGGGCGAGGCGCAACTTCGGCAAGAGATCCTCGACAACTATCGCCTGGTCGAGCAGTGACACTCGTTTCGCGGCGGTCGTTACTGGTGGGCACGACCGCGCTGGCCGCAGCGGGTGGTCTGGCCGGGGTGGCCGACCTCGCACATGCCGCGAGCATCGACCGGACCAACACCAGCGGACAACTCCGTATCGGGTATCTACCCATCACCGACGCGGCGCCACTGCTCATCGCGCATGCGGCGGGCCTTTACCAACGGGGTGTGGTCAGCGCGGCCAAACCGGTGCTGTTCCGCAGCTGGGCCTCGCTGGCCGAAGCATTTGTCACCCGTCAGGTCGATGCGGTGCACATGCTGATGCCCACCGCCATCCAACTGCGCTTCCTGCTAAAGAGCCCGGTTCGGGTGCTGAGCTGGAACCACACCAACGGTTCGGCGTTGACCGTCGCGCCCGACATCACCGATTTCGGGCAACTTGCCGGAACTCAAGTGGCGATACCGTTTTGGTGGTCGATCCACAACATCATCCTGCAACAGCTGCTGCGTGCCCACGACCTGGTGCCGGTGGTGCGCCGCAGCGCGTCACGTGCCGCTCGGACCGTGGAACTCATCGTGATGAGCCCGTCGGACATGGTTCCGGCCCTGGCCAACCGCTCGATCAGCGGCTACGTGGTGGCCGATCCGTTCAACGCGATGGCTCAGGTGCGCAAGATCGGCCGCATCCACACATTCCTCGGCGATGTGTGGCGCGATCACGCCTGCTGCGTGGTGCTGGCCCACGACGACCTCATCGAACATCGCCCGCAGGCGGCCGCCTCCCTTATCGATTCGATCGTGGCCGCCCAGCAGCGCATCAACACTGACCGCGCGGCCGCCGCTGCCGCGTTGTCGACCGGTTCCTACCTGCCGCAACCGCTGCCGGCGATCAAGACCGCGCTGACCTACCGACCGCAGGACTATCGATTTCTGCACCCCGACTGGCAGCCGCAGCGGCTGGGTTTCCAACCCTTTCCGTTCCCCAGCTTCACCCGTCGACTCGTCGAGGCCATGCACGAGACGGTCGTTGACGGTGACCGGGCTTTCCTGGAGCGGCTGGATCCCTCGACGGCGCACGCCGAACTGGTCAACGACACGTTCGTGCGGTCGGCGCTGGCCTCACACGGCGGGCCCGAAGCTTTTGGCATTCCCTCCGATTGGACCCGAACTGAACAGGTACAGCCGCGATGACGACTAATCGGGAAACCTCCCTGTACTCACCCGTTACTTCGGCGCCGCCCCGGGATGCCGAGGGCCCGACCGGGCCGCGGCGGGTCCTACAGCGGTGGTGGCCGCCCGCACTGGCGATCGGTATCGCAATAGCGTTGTGGTGGTTGGCGACCGCCGTCCTTGCCCCGCCGCAATCACTGTTGCGTGAGACGACACCGGCGCGGGTGGTCAAATCACTCGTCGACTTGTACAACCGTGGCGTCCTGCTGCCCGACGCCGGAGTCAGCCTGTGGCGACTGCTGATTGGGCTGCTGGTCGGCGCCGTCATCGGAGTGCCCGTCGGGTTGCTGATCGGTTTGAACGACACCGCCGATCGAGCCACCCGTCCGGTGGTCCAGTTTCTGCGGATGATCTCGCCGTTGTCGTGGGCGCCAATATCGGTGGCACTGTTCGGGATCGGCAACGAGCCGGTGATCTTCCTGATCGCCGCCGCGTCGGTCTGGCCGATCCTGATCAATACCGCAGCCGGCGTGCACGCCATCGATCCCGGCTATCTGCAGGTGGCCAGATCGTTCGGTGCCACCCGGTTCGAACAGCTCACCGTCGTGGTTCTGCCGGCAATTCGCGGCCACCTGCAAACCGGTCTGCGGGTTGCCCTTGGCATCGCGTGGGTGGTGTTGGTGCCCGCCGAAATGCTCGGTGTGCGTTCGGGTCTGGGGTACCAGATACTCAACGCCAGGGACCAGTTGGCCTACGGTCAGGTAGTCGCGGTGATCGTGGTCATCGGCGTCATCGGGTACGTCCTGGATCTCGCCGCGCGGCGCGCGCTGTCTGGGGCGCGCACCGACCGCAAGCGCTAGGCCGCGTAGCGGTGATCAGAAAATGGCGTAGTCCACTACGCGGTTAATTTTGCTCTGCGCGGGCCAGGCTGATTGCAGCTGATCCAAACTCCTCAAGGAGGCCGAAATGACCGCACCAGCAGAAGCCCAGGCTCAGGCAGCACCCGCTGTCGAAGCCCACCCCGAGGTTGTAGCGCCCGTACTGATCACCTTGCAGGAGGTGGCCTTCAGCACGGCGGCGGCGATGCCTGTGCACCCGACGCGGCGGTGGGCCGCGACGCCGTCGGCTTTCCTCGCGGCAATGCGGAAGATGCTTCAGGCATCAACATCCCAGCTGCGCGAACCTCGCCGCGACCAACCGCGGCGCTATTCCTACTTGGAGTACGCTTGCATGTCGCGCGAGATGAACCGGCTCTAATCATGAATACCGTTGTGCTAGTACTGCTTTTGATCGGCTTGCCCACCTTTGCGGTGGGCGTCAGCCGTCTGCAGGCGTCCTTGGAGCGCTGGGATTATCGGCGCACTGCACAAGACTGATGCGCCCGCGCGGCAGGCAAAACACTTGTAAATAGTCGAGAAATGGTCTCGTGAAGTGAGTAGCACACGGTTATAGTCGCCGTGTGATCAGCGGAGATCCGTTGACAGGGCGTGATGACGAATTGGCCGCCATTCACCGCGCACTGGGCGGAGCAGGCAGGTACTCCGGCGTCGCAATCGTCGGAGCCGCGGGCGTGGGCAAGACCGCACTCGCGCGTGAAGTCCTTCGGCGCGCCGAAAAATCCGGCGAGCGGACCAACTGGATCGTCGGCACGGAATCGGCGCGCGCGTTGCCGCTGGGCGCGTTCATCGGGTCGCTCCGCGACGGGATGGCCGACCCGCTGACCAACGTCCGTCGCGTCACCAATTCGTTTGTTGCCCAACAGGGGCGGGGACGCGTGCTGGTGGGGGTCGATGACGCGCACCTACTCGACGAATTGTCCGCACTTGTCGTGCAGCAACTGGCGCAGTCGCGCGGGACTCGGCTGGTCGTGACGGCGCGCACGGGCGGTGCTGAGCCCGACGCGGTGACCGCACTGTGGAAAGACGGACTGCTGGCCCGCCTGGATCTCGCGACGCTCTCGGATGAGTCCACCCGCGGGCTGATCGAGACCACGCTCGGCGGACCGGTGGATTCTCGCAGCGCGCACCGGATGTGGAAGCTGACCGCAGGAAACGCGTTGTTCCTGCGACAGCTGTTGAATGCTCAGGTCGCGGCGGGCCGGATGCGCCAAGTCGCCGGGGTGTGGATGTGGGACGACGACGTGGCGGTTGTGCCGAGCCTGCACGACGCGGTCGGGCGGCGCCTCAGTTGCCTCACCCCGCAATTGGCGTTGGTCGTCGACACGCTGTCGCAGTGCGAGCCCCTTGCCGTCGACGTGCTGTGCGACCTGGTGGGCCGCGACGAGCTGGAAACAGCCGAGCAGATGCAATTGGTGAGTGTGGAGCGCACTGGCGCGACGCTGGTCGCGCGCCTGGCTCATCCGCTGTTTGGTGAACTCCGCCGTGCCACCGCCGGCGAGATGTATCTGTCCAGAATTCGGGGCAGGTTGGCTCAGCGACTGGCGAAGGACGCCGACGCCGATATGCGAGCCACCGTGCGACGAGGCCTGCTCACCCTCGAGTCCGACCTCGCCCCCAACCCCGAGCTGTACCTGGAATCGGCGCGGCATGCCATGACGCTGCTCGATCTCGTCCTGGCTGATCGATTCGCAACCGCCGCCGCCGAAGCGGGGCTGGCCGAGGCGGCAGGGGTTCGCGCGATGAACCTGGTGCTTCTCGGTCGCGGCGAGCAGGCCGAGGCGGCCCTCAGCGATATCGGTGCCGGCTGGGATAGCTGTGGCGAGGCCCGCCACTGGGCGACGGTGCGGGCGGCCAACCTGGTCTGGATGCTCGGCCGGCCGAAGGACGCCGCAGCGATCCTCGATGGCCTGGCGTGTCTCGAGGAGACGCAGGCGCAGCGCGCGGAGCGTATCGCGGTCGAAGCCTGTGTCGATGCGGTGTCGGCGCGTTGCGAAATGGCAGCGCAAAAGGCCAGAGCCGCACTGGGTTCTGCGGACTTACCGGGTTTTCACGCCATGATGGCATCGCTTGCGTTGATCATGGCAATGGGCGCCCTCGGTGACGTCGATGACCTCAAGGCGATCGCTGAGCAGGCGCTACGGCGCGCCACTACGTCTTTCCAGGCATCCCATATGCGGTTCTGGTTCGGCGCGGTGTACGGCCGAGCCTGCAGGCTGACCGGCCGCATCGACGAATTCATCGCTACTGCAAAGCAACTCGCCGATTCGGCACGCGATGTTCCCGGCCTTGCTTATGCGAACCTGGCATTTCTGCTGGGTCAGATCGAACTGGTGCGCGGCGCCGCCGGCGACGCGGTGAAACTGCTGCACGAAGCGCAGGCGGGGGTGCAAAGGCACGGCGTCACAACGGGTCTGCACCCGGCCAGTTGCTTCGCGTTGGCCGAAGCGCACGCCAAGCTCGGCGATGCAGAGGAAGCCAATGAAGCGGCGGCCAACGCCCGAGCGTGCGTGCCGGCCGACTACCTGTTCATGCACACCGGGTTGGCGCTGGCGACAGGTTGGGCGCAGGCCACCAGCGGTTGCCTGACCGACGCTGTCGAGACCGCGCGGGCCGCGGCCGAGCAGGCGCGCGAACGCACCCAGCCGACCCACGAGCTGGCCTGCATTCAGGCGGCGGCCCAGTGGGGTGAATCCTGCGGCGCGGAACGTGCGCGCGAACTCGCCGACGCGTTGTCCTTACCGGTAGCCAATGCTGTTGCCCAGCATGCGGAATCGCTGCGCGCCAACGATGGCGATGGGCTGCTGGCGGCGGCTTCGCAGTATCGGGCCATCGGTGATCGGGCGGCGGCCGCTGACGCCGCGGCGCAGGCGGCCGCCATGTTCACCCGCAGCGATCGAGGCAAGCGCAGCCTGTTTGCGGCGGCGCTGGCCCGGGAATTGGCCGACGAATGTGGTGGGCTGAACACGCCGGCGTTGCGCAGCCGGGTGGGCATCCCGCTATCCGGACGCCAGCGTGGCGTCGTCGAACTCGTGGTGGCGGGCCTTTCCAACCGCGAGATCGCCGAACGTCTGGTGATGTCGGTGCGCACCGTCGAGGGCCACGTGTACCGGGCCTGCCAGCGGGTGGGAGCCCAATCCCGCGAGGAGTTGGCATCCATCCTGAGCGCCGGCCGCGGCGCACGCTGAGCCCACGCAGCGGGCGCTGCCCGCGAATTGCGTAGTCAACTACGCTATCCGGCTTCTCCGCCCGCCGCGAGCATGGAAGCAATAACGCTTCCAGCCCGAGGAGTTCATCGTGAGTGTCGCCGCCATCGGTCTGAAAGCCCCGAGCGTGTTCGAAGCCGACCTTCCTTGTGTCGCATACGAAGAGGCCTCGAGTCCCGAGGAAGCGCATCGGAATCTCCGAAAAGCGCTCGAGCAGAGCCCGATCGCGATGGGGTCGCACGGCCCAGAGATTCTGAGTTACGACCTGGTGCACGCCACACTGCGCGACCATCGTTTCGCCCCGCCCCCGGGACTCGGCCTCGAAACACAGGGCATCACCGACGGCCCGCTGTGGTTTCGGACGAGCACCAGCCTGCTGGCCATCAACGGTGCCGATCACAACAGGCTGCGCAGACTCGTATCGAAGGCGTTCACGCCGCGGTCGGTAGCCCGACTCGACTCCACCATCTCGCGCATCATCAACGATCTGATCGACCCGCTCGTCGGCACCGGGCGCTGCGAGATCGTGGCCGACATCGCCCGGCCCTACCCGGTTCCGGTTATCAGCGCGTTGCTGGGTGCTCCTCGCAAGGACTGGCAGCGTTTCTCCGCGTGGGCCGACGACTTCTTCAAGCTGTTCACTTGGAACGTCGCGGCATACGAGCGCGAAATCCTCACGGCTTGGGCAGAACTCGACTCCTACATCGACGACATGGTTGCCGATCGACGCCACTCGCTCACCGATGATCTGATTTCCGAACTGATCCGTGCCGAGGACGACGGTGACCGACTGAGCATCGAAGAACTGCGGATGCTTGCGGCAGGCATCTTGATGGCCGGTACCGACACCACTCGTAACCAAGTGGCCGCCGCGGTCGACGCTTTCTGCGACTATCCCGAGCAGTGGGACCTCCTCGCGGAGCGTCCCGAGCTGGCGATGAGAGCCGTCGAAGAGGTGATGCGTTACACACCAGTGGCTTTCGGCGTGATGCGACTCGCGGGTGAGGACGTCGAGATAGGCGGCGTCAAGATACCGGCAGGCACTTTCGTCATATGTAACACGGCCGCCGCCAACCGCGACCCGAGCGTCTTCGACGAGCCGGATCGGCTCGACATCACGCGCGAAGGTGCCGCGCCGATGCAGACTTTCGGCGCGGGTGCGCATTACTGCCTAGGCGCGAACCTGGCCAGGCGCGAGGTCGCCGAGGCGCTGCGGGTGATGGCCGCCCGGATGCGGAATCTGCGTCACGCCGGTCCGTCGGTATGGAAGCCGATGATCGGAATCACCGGCCCGGCAGCGCTTTCCGTTCGATTCGACGCCGCCTAGTCTGCCCGCGAACTCAGCTCGCCGCCACTGCGGAGGACCACGCCAGCGGGTTGAGTTCGCGGAACGGATCGTCGGCACGGACGGATAGCAGGTGAGCCAGAATCTTCTCGAGTGACTGCTGGGTGTTCGCCCTGACGGTCTCGACCCACTTCTCGGTCGATGTCTCGGTGGGCTTCTTGGTGTCGATCGGTTCGCCGAAGTGCAGGTACATCCGCTGCGGCCGCGGGATGAAGGTGGGCCCGAGTCCGCGCATCAACGGCATCGCCATATCAGGTTCGCCGCTGAGCCTGGTGCTGACCGCCGTGCTGAGCCGACCCAGCGTGCTGTCGCGAGTGACCAGACTCTTGTAAACGTCGTCGCCGCCCACCAGGCCGACGGGCACGATCGGGTAGTCGTTCTCGGCGGCGATGCGCGCGAAGCCTGAGCGGCCACGCCAATTCAACTGGTATTCCTCACCTTTGAACTTAGCGATCTCGCGACCGCCGCCGGGGAACACAAGAATGGTCTCGTTGTGCCGCATCAATTCTCGAGCGGTCTCGGGTGCACCGACGACGCCGCCGTAAGCAGTCATCACGTCGCGTCCAAACTTGGGTTGTTGGGCGAACCTGCGGTCGGCCAACGGGCGGACCCGGGTGCCGATCGCGCGCCGCACGAAGTGGGGGACCAGCAGCACCTCACCGCCGATGAATTGAGTGTGGTTGCCTACCAACAAGAATCTTCCATCGGTCGGTAGCGTGTCCAGCCCAGTCACGTAGGGCCGGGTGACGTCTATCAGGGGAGCAATGCCGTCGTGAACCCGCTGCAGAACGTTGCGTAGCCGCTGCACTCGGGGCGGGTGGTTCATCACTGCATCGATATCGATGGGTTGGTCGGGGACGTTTCGGGATGGCCGGAAGGGGGGCATGCCGCCACTATACCGAACGAACTAGTTCGTATGGGTATGATCATGCTGTGCGATCGACCAGTGAACTTCGCGACACCATCCTGAGCGCCGCGCGATCGGAATTCGCCCAGTACGGGCTGGCCGGCGCGCGCATCGATCGCATCGCCCGAGTTGCGGAGGCAAGCAAAGAGCGGTTGTACGCACACTTCGGCGACAAGGAGAAACTGTTCCGAAGCGTCGTCGCCGCCGACGGTGCGGAGTTCTTCGCCGCGGTGACATTGCGTGCTGACGCGGTGCCGGAGTTTGTCGGCGATATCTATGACCTGGCCTGCCGGCGCCCCGAGCACCTGCGGATGATGACCTGGGCCAACTTGGAGGGCCTGGACCTGGAACTGCCGCCCGTGGACGATTGGGACTCGGTCCCGGCTCGCGACGTTCGCACCATCGAGGCGGCTCAGGCCGCCGGCGTCGTCGATCAGGCCTGGCAGCCGATGGACCTGCTGGTTCTCCTGTTCAGCGTCGCGTTGGCCTGGGCGCAGTCGCCCCACCCGGAGGCTGTCACCGCCGATCCGGCGGTCATCGCGGCGCGGCGGGCGGCTGCGGTCGAGGCCGCGCGTCGCATCGTGGCGCCTGGCGGCCCATGAAGCGAGCCCTGTCGGGCTCGCTGCAAGGAGAAAAAGACTGTGCGCCGTCAGGGTTTCGAACCCCGGACCCGCTGATTAAGAGTCAGCTGCTCTACCAACTGAGCTAACGGCGCTTACTTCGGCCTCTCGACCGGCTCTCGACAATAACAGGCAACCCGTCCCTGTGTGAAATCCCTGGAACGAGCACCTGCAGACGTGCCATAGTGAGCTTCAGCACGCGGTCCTCAAAATCCCACGAGGATCCGCGGCCTGTCGGGGCGAGGCACTACAATGCTGGAAACAATCTCGGTCAGCGGTGACCAGAAATATCAACAGAATTTGGAAGGTCACTTGATGACGCCTTTGCGCAGACGTAGATCGTGGCTGGCTGTGGCCATGGTCTTGGTTGCTGTGTTCGGTGTTGCCTGCAGCAGCGGTGGCAGCAGTGCACCTGTCGCGGCCAAGGTCATCGAGAACAAGGGCACGCCGTTCGCCGACCTTCTGGTGCCCAAGCTCACCTCGTCGGTTACCGACGGCGCGGTCGGAGTCACCGTGGATGCCCCGGTGACGGTCACCGCTGCCGACGGCGTTCTGGCCGCGGTCAGCCTGGTCAACGACAATGGCCGGCCGATCACCGGTCAGCTGAGCCCGGACGGCCTGCACTGGCAGACCACCGAGCAGCTCGGCTACAACCGGCGCTACACCCTCAATGCCAAGGCCACCGGCCTGGGTGGGGCTGCGACCCGGCAGATGACCTTCCAGACCAGTTCTCCCGCGCACTTGACGATGCCCTACGTGGTGCCCAGTGACGGAGAGGTCGTGGGCGTCGGGCAACCGGTGGCAATCCGCTTCGACGAGAACATCGCCGACCGCCTCGCGGCCGAGAAGGCCATCAAGATCACCACCAACCCGCCCGTCGAGGGTGCCTTCTACTGGCTGAACCGACGCGAAGTGCGCTGGCGCCCAGAGCATTTCTGGAAGTCGGGCACCGCCGTGGATGTGGCCGTCAACACCTACGGCGTCGACCTCGGTGAGGGAATGTTCGGTGAGGACAACGTCAAGATGCACTTCACCATCGGTGATGAGTTCATTGCGACCGCCGACGACAGCACCAAGATCATCACGGTGCGCATCAACGGTGAAGAGGTCAGGACGATCCCGACGTCGATGGGCAAGGACAGCACCCCGACCAACAACGGCGTCTACGAGGTCGGCGCGCGGTTCAAGCACATCATCATGGACTCGTCGACCTATGGCGTACCGGTCAACTCGCCCAACGGATATCGCACCGATGTCGACTGGGCCACGCAGATCTCCTACAGCGGAATCTTCGTGCACTCCGCGCCATGGTCGGTGGGCGCTCAGGGGCACTCCAACACCAGCCACGGATGCCTCAATGTGAGCCCGAGCAACGCCGTGTGGTTCTACGACCACACCAAACGCGGTGACATCGTCGAGGTCATCAACACGGTGGGGAGCATCCTGCCCGGGACCGAGGGCCTCGGCGACTGGAACATCCCCTGGGACCAGTGGCGCGCGGGTAACGCGAACGCTTCGTAGCGCGTTCGGCAACGGCGATAGCGCCGGCGATATTGTATTTTGCGATCGCCTAATGGTCGGCTCGTGGTGACCACTGTGACTGGTGGGATTGTGAGCGGCGTCGACTGGCAGTGGTAGCCGCCGTAGTCACAGGAGCCACACACGTCCCTGTCGGACGACCATAAGACGATTGGCAAATGTGATAGCGCCGGCGATATCGCGGAGATATTCCGATCGACGCTCAAACTCGCAGGACCGAACCCAGCGCCGAGAGCGGGATGTGTGCCTCGACCGTTCCGCCGTCCATGAACCACTGCTGTAGTCCCGGCGAGAAGTTCACCGGCTCGTCGTGACCCACCGGCAGGTCGGGCATGTAGATGATCAACTCATCCGGCGTCATGGCCCACGCTCGGTATCCGCCGGAGTAGACCTTGTCTGGGGTCCAGCGGTCGGCCATGAACGGGTAGGTATTCGGGTCATGCGGTGGCGCAGCCTGATTCAGCGCGGCTTCGATGAATGGCTGAGCCAGCGGCGGGATGGCGCCAAGGGAATTACCGTTGGTCAGATCGGTCAGCTGCACCCGCCGGCCGCCGGCCATGTCGAACGTAAACGTGTGATAGGCGTTGTTCGGCTGCGGCCCGTTGGCGTGGTAGTCCTCATGGAAGACCGCACTGAGCAGGTTGCCGTGCTGGAACACCTGGTAGTTCTCTTCGCCGTAGCTGTCGGCGATCATGTGGGTGCCCGCGTTTCGCCAGTTGCCGACCAGCGTGCGTAGGTAGTCGCGGACAACCGGACCAGCGGTCGGGTTGTCGATGAGGTCGACGGGCACCGCGACCTTGATATCGCGCACGGCGTTGCGTTCGGAGGTCACCGCGGTGTGGCAGTACTGGCCGTCCCAGCCGCCGCCGAGTTCGCCGCAGAACGACTCGGCCGACGCGTGGGCGCCGGGCGCTGCCGAAACGGTTCCCGAAATGGCTCCAGCCGTCACGAATATCGATGCGGCGATGATTCTTTTGATCACAGAACGCTCCAAATCGCTTAGAGCAGCTGGACTTTGCTTGCCCGCCAGCGGCCGTCGACTTTCTCCATGGTCATCTTGATCCGGCTGCGATCGATGCGCGGATCGGGCACGGTCATATTGGCCACGGTCTGGTCGATAAAGACCAGCACCACAACCTTATTCGTGGATTCGGAGGCAATTGCCGAGTCCACCACCACGCCGTGTGCAGACGCTTTGTTGTCGATCAGCAGTTGTCGAAGCTGCACGCTGGACTGCGTGTACATGTCTTTGAACTCGCCGGTGGCGCCGTCGAGCACCTGCCGAAAGTTCTCGTCGACGTTGGTGGAGTCGATACTGGTCAACACCTGGGCGTATTTGATGGCCGCTTGCTGCGCCTCCTGGCCGGCCACCTGAACCTGGTGGTACTCCCACTGCTTCCAGCCGAGAAAACCCGAAACCGCAAGCGAGGCAACGAGTAACAGCGGCATCGCGCCGCGGCGCAGGTAGTAACTCCAGGGGTGGTTGCGCTGGAACCGGCGCTTGGGCTTGTCTTTGTTCTTGGCGCGCTTGCCGAGCAGCGGCCCGTCGTCCTCGGCGTCGTCCTCGACATCGTCGGCATCGTCGTCCTTGGCCGCTTCCTCGGCGGCCGTCGCGTCGCTCTCGTCGTCGTCAGCCTCGGCGGCGTCGACGTCTTCCGCGTCAACCTTTTCGGCGACTTCGTCTATGTCATCGAGCTTTTCAGCATCGAGGTCCTTCTTGGTCATAGCGACCACTGCCGTCTCCTTGGTCTGGACATGTCGGGCTTAGTGCGGCGGTTCGATGGGCAGGGTCGGACCGCCGTAGGGCGTTGGAATGGTGAAGCGGCCTTTCGGCGTCGGGTCCGTCCGCTGTCCAAGGTCTGCTCCCGGTGGTGGGCCGGCGGTGTCATCGCCTGCCGGACGCGGTGCGTTCTTGGCGCCGCGGATCCCGACTCCAGGGTCGTCGTCGCGGCAATAGGTGTACATGAATGGTTCGTAGTAGTCGGCGGACGACGGCGGATGAGACGGCGTTCCGTAGTCGCACACGTAGCGCGGGTAGAGCTCGGCCGTCGCCCACACTGCATGGTCGTGAAACGCGGTGGTCAGCGCCTCCAGCATCGAGCCGCGGTAATCGGGGAACAGTGCATTCATCGCGGGCACACGCAGGTACAGCAGTTGTGACGCAGTGGCCAAGCTGCCCAGCAGTTGCACCATCGTCTCGGAGTTGTCGTCGAACAGGCGGTCAACCGCCGATAGCGTCCGTGGGGACTGTTCGGTCAGATCCCGGTAACCGCCCTGCATTCTGGCCACTCCGGCCAGCGTTCGGCGGAGGCCGACGGTGGCTGCGGCGAGCCCTGCATTCTTGTCTGCCGCCAGCGTCAACACGACCTTGCTGTTTCGGATGAGGCTGGTCGTTTGGGGCAGTACGGAGTCGAGCGTCGAGAGCAGGAAGGTGCCGCCGTCAACGATGGCAGCGAGCTTGGCCGGTCCCTCCTTGCTCATACCCAGTTCTTTTTTGATCAGCTCGATCTTACGGGGATCGATCTGGGCCAACATTCCGTCGGCATCGGCCAGCAGCTCGGCCAAGCTGACCGGAACGGTGGTCCGGTCCAGCGCGATGACGCTGCCGTCGTGCAGGTACGGCCCTCTATCGGAGTCGGCTTCGAAGTTGATGTATTGCTCGCCCGCCGGCGAAAGGGCCGACACGTGCACCGCGGTGTTCGCCGGGATTCTCAAGTTCGAAGTGATGCTCGCGACGGCGTTGACGCCCCGGTCGGTGATCTGCAGCGACTCGACGCGCCCGATCCGCACGCCGCGCAATGCGACATCCTGATTGGGCAGCAGGCCACCGGACTCCGCCAACTGGACGGTGACCCGGTAGGACGTCGCGAACGGCGTCACCCGTAGCGCGCCGGCCAATAAGTACGCCGTTGCGACAACGAGGGTCAGTACCAATCCCGCGACCGATAGCCAGACCTGCCGGCTGTGACATGCCCGAACCGCGCGAACGAGGACGTTGGCGATCGAGTTGATCACGACGTAGGTCCTGGCGACAGGGGACCGGGCAGCCCCGGTGTGGGCGGCGCCGGAGGCTGGCCGGGCGTGGGCCCGACGAGCAGCCCGCCCGGAACGTGCGGGTCCGGTATCACCGGCACCTGCACGGAGTCCGGTCCTCGCCCGACGACCCGTTCCTGCAAACGGAAGAGGGTGTACTTCAGTGAGCCGATGAACTCGTTCCAGGTGAATCGGTTGGGTGCATGGAACCCGGGGTCGCCGGGGAAGCCGATGTCGGGTATGGCTCCAAGAACCAACTGGTCGATGCTGACGTGAACCGAAATTGCATTTCCCGCAGTCGATTTGATCAGTGCGGGCATGAGGCGATTGATCGCGAGCAAGCTGGTATCAGGACTGACCGCGGCGTCATTGGCGACCCCGGCGACGGTGTTCAGATCGCGGATCAGACTTCGGCCGCTGGTGTCGGTGCCGCCCAGCGAGGGGAATCTGGCCAGCAACCGGCTGGTGTCGCCGAGTTGGACGACCAGGTTCGAGAGTTGGGTTGTGTTGGCCGACAGGGCATTTGTCGCGGGGTTGGCCGCTGCCATCAATTCGGTGAGAGTCTGGTTCTTGGCGTCGAGTTGCTCGCTGAGGTGTGACAGATCGGTCATGGCGGTCGAGATCTGCCCGGATCGCGCGTCCATCGTGCCGAGCAGTTGATTGGACTTGCGAATCAGTTCGCCCAACGCGTGGCCCTGATCGCCGGTGGCCTTGCCGAAGCCGTTGATGATGTTGGTGAAGTTACGCACCGCCCCGCCGTTGACCAGAATTGCGGCTGAGCTCAACACCGACTCGACCGTCGCGGCAGCCGCCGTCGATTCCAGTCCGATGGTGTCGCCGTCGGTCAACATCGGCGCATTCGGTGTGGTCTCGGTTGGTGGCTTCACCGATACGAACACATCGCCAAGCGGAGTGGCGGTGCGTAACTCGGCGGTGCTGCCCTTCGGCAGCAGTACGCCATGGCGGATCCGCAATGTGGTGACCGCGGTGTAGTTTCGGGCGACCATTGCCTCGACCTCGCCGACATCGGCGCCCGCGAGTTTGACCTTCGCATTCATCGGCAAGTTCAGCGCGTTGGAGAAGACAGCGGTCAGCTGGTAGCCGCCGCCGCTCATCCCCGGTGCCGGCAGCGGCAAGCTGGCCAGGCCGTCGGTGGCGCAGCCGGAACTGAGGATCGCGACCGCCGCGATCGCGATCCCGGTCTTGAAGCGCTTGCCGATCATCGCTGGCCCATCGCTGCCATACCGTCCAAGACATAGGTCAGCCCGAAGTCGGGCCCGAAGTCCTGCAAGGTGCCGGTGCTGCAGCCGAGTTGCCGAAGGCCCATCAGATTGCAGACCTCTTTGGTGAACTGGCTATCAAAGATCATCCGGTCGGTGAGGAAGTGGGCACGCACCGCGCCGTTCTCCCGGTCGACCATGTTGTACGCGTTATCGGCCAACATCGGTGCTAGGTCGAGAGTTTCGGCGAGATCGCGCCGGTGGTCGACCAGGGTCCTTGCCAACGTGTTGCCGTTGAGCAGGCCCTGCCTGACGATGTCGCGGTTGGCGTCGAGCAGCTCGCCGGACCGCTGAATCAGTTGGTCGAGTTTCCTACCCGTGCTGCCGCTGCCGATGTCCTCGTCGGCCAGAATCTCGCTGAGCTGGTGGATGGTCGAACCGAAATCGCGCAGTTTGCCGTCGTTGTTGGCCGCAGCCTCGAACAGCGAGCTCAGATTCTTGATGATGGTGGTGATCTGCTCGCGGCTCTGCGCACCGCCGTCGCTGCTCAGCCGCAACGCTGTGGACAGCTCGTCGAGCGCGTGTTTGATCTTGCCCCCGTTGCCGTCGATCACGGCGGTGCCGGAGTTGAGCACGTCGGCCAGTGGTCCGCCTCCGTGGCCGTCACCTTTCAGCGACTTGGTGGTCCGGTCGAGAACAGACAGCACGCGGCTGAATTCGATGGGGGTTTTGGTGCGGGTCAGGCCAATTGTGTCGTGGCTCTGCAAAAGTGGGCCACCGTGATAGGGCGGGGTCAGCTCGATCTGCCGGTCGGTGAGAATCGAGGTGGAAACGGTGACTGCCTGCGCGTCCGCGGGAACCTTGACATTGCGGTCGACGGTGAACGCGACCTCCACATAGTTTCCTCTGGCAACGATCTTGGTGATCTTGCCGACGGGCATACCCAGAACGGCAACCACGTTGCCCTCGTACAAGCCTGCGGCGCTGTCGAATTGGGCCGTCACCGTTATTGGTTCCTTGCCGCCCGCCAATAGCCACTTGCCGATGCCGATCGCCGCGATCAGCGATGCCACAACGGCGACGGCTGCGATGACCTTCTTCATTTGCAGTCCTTGTAATACGGGATCATCCCAAACTGCTGGGCGCGACCGCTGATGGCGCACATCCACGAATCGAAGAGCAGGGAACTGGGCAGGTTGAAGCTCACCGCATTGGCATCACCGGTCAGGTTGGCCGCCTCACGCAAGAAGAGCGGAGTGGTCTGAAGCAGGTTGCCGAACAGGTCATCGTGTTTAGCCATCAGTCCGGTCAGATCGCGCATGTCGTTGAGGATCGCCTGCAATTCCTGTCGGTCGTTGACGACGATCTCGTTCATCGTGCCCACCAGGCTGGTGAGTGATCGCATCATCGAGTGGAATACGGCGCGCCGGGCCACGAACTGGCTCAGCAGGTCCTGCGCCTGGTTGACCACATTGCCGATGCTGGCCTGCTGACGTCGCAACGTGTTGGTGACTTGTTCGGTGCTCTTGAGCAGTTGGCCGAGTTGGTCGCGACGCTGCGCAATGATCGACGACAGCGAATCGATGTTGGCCATCGCCTGCGGCACTACCGCCGGCAGGCCCTGCAGTTGCTTGCCGAGTACGCTCAGCGACTGCGCAAATCTGTCTGAGTCGACCTGCTCGAAAGTTGTTGTGGCGTCTTTCAACGCGGCCTGCAGGTCATAGGGAACCGAGGTGTGGGCCAGATCGAAGGTGTCGTGCGGAAGGGCCCCGGGGCCTCCGGGCTCCAGCGCGAGGTATCGCGATCCCAGGATGGTGGTGACTTTGATGGAGGCTTTCGAGTCACGGCCCAGCGCAACGTCATTGCGGATCTTCAGGCCAGCTTCCACATGGTCACCGTCGAGCTTGGTGCTGGTGACCTCGCCAACGGGTATGCCCGCCACCGTAATCGGATTGCCTGGCTGCAGCGATGCCGCCTGCAGGAATTCGGCCGTGTAGTGCCGATAGCCCGCGCCGATCAAGTGGACTACCAGCATCGCCCCGATCAGCACCGCGACGACCGCGACGGCGGCAAACCCGAGCCACAACGTGTTGTAGCTCTCCAAGGGCAGGCCCCTCAGCCGCTGAAGTCGAGACCACCGTTTTGAGTCAGCCATCTGAATCACTCATCGCCTACATTGCGGCATCTGGGGGTGTGCATGGCCTTGTTTCCGGGTGTTGCCGCATTGACGATGATCGGCACGACGTCGTTGAGGCCTGGAAAGAATCCGAAGATGTTGACGTCGCACACGTATGCGTTGCCGTAGGCGCCCTGGTTGCCGACGCGGATCAGGCCTTTCAACAACAGCGGAACGTTGTCACCGAAAAACGCCAGTTGCGATTCGTTTTCGAGCAGGTGCCGGGTGACGCCTGGCTTGCGGTCGATCATTTGACGCAGCGCCGGATAGTCCTCTGCGACGATGGATGACAGTTGGTTGACCACTCTCGACAAGGACCCCATCGAGGACACCAACTCGGGCCGGCGCTGGTCGAGGGTCCCGACTACGTCGCGGGTTTGGGTGATGACGTTTTCCAGATCACTGTTCTGCGCCGCAAGACTCACGACCACCTTGTTGAGGTTGGTGATCACATTGCCCAGGGCCTGATCGCGGCCGGCGAAAGTCTCAGTGAGCGTGGATGTCTGGGTGATGAGCGTGGCCAGCGACGAGGTGTCGCCTTGCAGCGACTCGATGACACCCTTGGTGAGGTTGTCGGCGTCTTGGGGGTTCAGCAGGCTGAAGAAGGGCTCGTAACCGTTGAGCAGCGCCGTCACGTCGAAGGAGGGCTCGGTGCGGTCGAGTGGGATCACGCTGCCCGGCGGCAGTTGTGCTTGGCTGCCTTCTTTCCCAAGACTCAGGCCGAGGTAACGCTGCCCGACGATGTTCTGATACGTCACCGAGGCAATGGTGTTGCCGTACACGCGCTGCTCCTGCTGCACGACAAACGACACTTTCGCGAGTTTGCCGTTCAGCTCGACTTTTTCGACCCGGCCTACCCGGACCCCGGCCATCCGGACGTCGTCGCCGTCGCGAAGCCCGAAGACGTCGGTGAACATCGCCGTGTAGGGCACCGTCTTCCCGGCGACGTCACGCCGCAGGCTCACATAAATCAGCCAGGTCAATGCCACCGCTACGACCATGAAGAGGGACAGGCCGATGAGGGAGCCACGAGTCTTCATTTGGAACTCCCTTCCAGCGCCGACTTGGCGATCGACACCGTTGTGCCGCGGGCAACCGGGCCCAAGAGTAGTTCGGTGGCGGCGGTCGCGGGCTTGCCGGTGATGATGCCCAACATGGTTCGCTCATAGTCGCTGCCAATCGGTCCGACGTTGCCCCCGAACGACGACGGCGTCACCGACCCGGGCGCTGGAGGCCCAAGCAGCGGCGGCGGGGCCACCGGTCCGTGCGCCGGTGGTGGCGAGTTATCCGGGGTATCCGGCCCGGCGCCCGTGCGGATTGGTGGCGACGGTGCGATGAACGGCGGCAGCGGGGGATTGGGGTCGACCAGGCTGGGGTTCGGGTTGATCAAAGGCGGGCCCACGGCCACCAGGTTGCCGTCGGGACCGATAATCGTTCCCGCCGGCGGCGCGAGATCCGCCGGCGGGTGATAGTTCTGTGGGAGAAGGACATCTGGCAGATCGGGCTTGTTCGGAACCAGCGGTGCGGTAAAGCAACTCGGCCCCTTCAGCTCGCCGTAATGCGGGCAATCGGCACGCGAATAGGCAAACGTCTGGGTGAATGAAAGCCTGGCGCGCATGTTCCCGACGCCGAGTTCGGGCATCCAGACTTCCTCCATGAACTTGCTCGCCAGGTTGTCCAGCCTGGTGACCACGGGCACGAAGTTGTTCGACCGCAACGCCAGCACTCCCAATACGGGCGTGATGTCCTTGGAGATGGTGATCAACTGATCCATGTGGTTGTCGAACGATTGGCGCGTGTTGCCGATCGTGTAGTCGGCCCCGCCCAGTAGTGAGGTCAACTGCCCGCGCGTTTCGGCGAAGGTCCGCATCGGCTCCACGGCCTGGTGCAACGCGTCGAGCAGGTCGGGCGCTGTCTGTTGCAGTCCCTGCGTGGCGTCGATGAGCGCCGAGACTGTCGACGGGCCGGCGTCGGTGCTGACAATCGAATTGAGTTGATCGATAAGGTGATTCAACTGTCCCGCGCTGTTCAGCAGGTTTTGCCGGCGGTTCTCGGTTGCGGCGCCGAGCGCCGCCAGGATGCCCACCGACCTGTCGTCACGCCCGCGACCGGCGGCCGCGAGCAGGTCTCGCAACTTGCTGACGGTGGTTTGGAAAAGCACTGTCGGCAACGCGGTGTCTTCGCGAATGTGCTCACCCGCGCGAATCGCCGCGCCGGGGCCGTTACCCACCAGCTGAACCGACGACACCGCGAACACGTTGCTGGGTACCACCCGGGCGGTCACCGCGGCCGGAATCGACGTGGCGTATTCGGGTCGCAGATCGATGTGGACGTAGTTGGGTTTGCCGTTGGAGGCAGGCACAACGTCGTCGACCGCTCCCACCAGCAGACCGTGATACTTGACATCGGACTTCTGCGGGAGTCCGTCACCCACATTGACGAGATCGGCGACCACGCGCACGTAATCATCAAGCCGGCCAGTCGATTTGAACAACAGTCCGGTGGTGATCAGAACCGCCGCGACGACGACCAATGCCCCGTAGCCCAGCAGTTGCTGGTCCGACGGTCCCCGTCCGTCGGTGTCATAGGAATTGGCCTTTCGCGCCAACCTAACCACCGAACCTTGCGCCGGAGTCGACTCCCCACAGCGCCATGGTGAGCAGCATGTTCGCCATGATCACGACGGTGATGCTGGCCCGCATGCCATGCCCGGCAGCGACACCCACGCCTTCTGGGCCGCCGCTCGCGTAGAAGCCGTAGTAGCACTGAATCGTCGATGCGATCCATACGAAGATGACGGCTTTGATCATCGAGTACACGATGTCCTTGCCGGCCAGCATCAGTGAAAAATAGTGCAGATAGGAACCGGTGGAGCCGCCGCTACTGAACCCCACCACCAGCTGAGTGCTCAGGTAGCCGACCGCCAGGCACGCCGCGTAGAGGGGGATGATCGCGGTCACCGAGGCAAGCAGCCGAGTGGTCACCAGGTACGGAATCGGCCGGATCGCAATCGATTCCATCGCGTCGATCTCTTCGGCGATGCGCATTGACCCCAGCTGGGCGGTGAATCGGCAGCCGCCCTGCATGGCAAACGACAGCGACGCCATCAGGGGCGCCAACTCGCGGGTGTTGATCAGTGATGACACGAACCCGGTGGCGGGGCCGAGACCGAGCAGGTCCAGAAAGTTGTAGCCCTCGATGCCGACGAGCGCACCGACCGTCATACCGAGAACGACAGCGACACCCGCAGTACCCCCGCCGACCACGATCGAGCCGTTACCCCAGGTGATGTTGGACAGCAGCCGCAGGTACTCGACGCGGTAGTGGCGTAATACCAGCGGCACGCCTGCTGCTGCCCGGACGAAGAAGACGAGCATGTGGCCGAGCCGGCGGATCGGGCCGGCCAGCTTGTGCAGGGACCGGATCAGTGGCTCGGTGATCGGCGCCAGGGGATGGTAGGTAGAGGCCGCCACGTCACAACCCCGTTCTGGGGGTGAGCATGACGTAGAGCTGGCTGATAGCGACGTTGACGATCATCAGCACCAGAATCGCTTCGACGACGGCCGCATTCACCGAATTCGCCACGCCTGTCGGCCCACCCTTGGTGGACAGACCTTTCTGGGCCGACACCACGGCCACGATGGCGCCGAAAATCGCGGCCTTCAACAGCGCCAGGATCATGTCGTCGGTGGTCGCGAACGATGCGAACGTCGAGACGAAGCTGCCCGGTGCGCCGTCCTGGAAGTACACGTTGAACATGTAGCTGGCAAAAAATCCGACGAAGCAGACGACTCCGGTGAGCGCGACGCCGATCATGATCGCTGCTGCGAAGCGGGGTACCACCAGGCGGCGGATCACCGACACACCCATGACTTCCATCGCGTCGGTTTCCTCGCGCATGGTTCGCGACCCCAGGTCGGCTGTGATGGCCGAGCCGACGGCCGATGCCATCAGGATGGCGGCGACCAGCGACGCGCCCTGCCGAATGACAGCGAGTCCGCTGGCCGCGCCCGCCAGCGAGGTGGCACCCACCTGACCGGCAAGCAATGCGAACTGAATCGACAGGGTGACACCGATCGGCAGTGACACCAGGACCGTCGGCAACACGGCGGTGCCGGCCATGAAAGCGCCCTGCCGGATGAATTCCTGCCATTGAAATCGACCGGTGAACAAGTCGACAAAGAAGTACTGAATGGTGCGCACGCCGAGAATGAATTGCTCACCGACCGTTCGCAGCGAGGCCAGTGGGTGGCGATCGACGTAACCGATCGCCCAGTCCTGAACGGCTTTGACGCCGTCCTCTGAACTTTCCTTGTGCAGAACTGGTTCTTTCTGCGTGGTCATCTCAACGTGACCGACGGATGTGTGAGCAAACCAAAATTGCCGTCATTGCGTGCTCGAAATCGACTGCAACGGCGCTCTCCCCACCCGTGAACTCATGAGCGCCGAGCAAGAGCGGGCCGGCGCCGTCGAGTGCGCCCTGCCTTGCATGGGTGCCCGCGATCCCGCAACTCTGCAGCTCAATCCGATTTTGCGGTATCACGCTAGCCTAGTTGATAGGCACTTTCAATAGTGTAGAGTCACTCACCTACGACTGTCCTGAGATCGTACAAATTGAGTTGGAATGTCAGGCGCGCGAAGGTGATGGCATGTCCTCAGCAAACACCCATTCGCTACGAGACCGGCGACGCGCTGAGTTACTCTCGCAGATCCAGCACACCGCGCACGAGCTATTCGCCGAGCGCGGATTCGACGCGGTAACTACCGAGGACATTGCCGCGGCCGCCGGAATCTCGATCAGCACTTACTATCGGCACGCCCCTACCAAAGAAGGTTTGCTGGTTGATCCCGTCCGCGAGGCGGTCAGCGAAATGCTCGATTCCTACAGTGCAAGGCCCGCAGACGAATCCGCGGTCGAGGTGTTGATCCGACTCTTCGTCACCCACACCAGGGACGCCAGCGAGCTCAACCACCTCGACACCTGGCAGCGTGCGATTTCGACCGCCCCGCATCTGTTGACCAAGTCCACGCTGGTTCGTGATGAGGATCAGCTCAAGTTCGTCGAACTCGTGGCTTCGCGGATGGGAGTCGACGGGTCAGTAGACATTCGGCCCGCGCTGTTGGTCTACACGAGTCTGGCCACCGTCAAATTCGTCATCGATCGCTGGCTGACCGCGGACACGGTACCGACGGAGCCGCTTCATGTGGAGATGGAACGGGCACTGCGAATCACACTGGCCGGGTTCGGCTAACACGCGCCGCTCGACATCTCCGACGTGCCTTCGGCTCAGTTCTCCGGAGCCGGCTGGAAATCCCACCCTGGATCGGCATTCCAGCCCGGATCCGGCTGCGATTGATTGTTCACCGGCGGCGGGGTGTAGCCGGGGTCCGGTGGGACGTAGGGCGGTGTATAGCCCGGATCCGATGGGTCGTCGATGGCGAAACCGCCATTGCCGACGCTGTAAGCCGGCCCCGACGCGGCAACGGCTTCACCGGACCGCGCAGCGCCGACCAGCGCGAGCGTTGCGACGGTTGCGGCACCGGCAAAAGCGACCTGCAGCAAGCGGACCCGGCGACGCCTTGCGTCGACTGGATGGACGACCTGTTCTGTTTGGCTGGCTGTTGCGTTCATTCTTCATGTTTGCGACGCGCTACTAGCTGCACGCTGAGCGCTTGTTATCGATGTGCTGTGAGACTGGAAAGTGCTAATTTTTAGGCCCGTCGATTCTTTGCGAGAACAATGTCCAGCTCCAGGTTCGCGACCACGGTACGCACCGCTCTGGTGGCCGTTTGCATTGGTACAAGCAACATTTCGTTACTGGCGGCCTGTGGCCTGGCGCCGCCATCGGCGGGTGCGCCGAGCACGTCATCAAGCACCGCCACCGCCGGCGGTGTCTACGGCGACCCGCACGCTGCCGCCAAGTATTGGCAGCAGCAGTCGCTCGAGGACAACTGCGGGCTGGCGTCGGTGGCCGACGTGGTCGGTGAGATCACCGGCAGCTCGCCGACCGAGAACCAGATCATCAAGCTCGCGCAGAGCACGCCATCGTCGATCCGCAATGGTCCGATCTATCTGCCCACCGGCGACCCGGGCCACGAAGGCGACAACGGCGGCATCGACATGGCGGACACGGTCGTGCTGCTCAAGCACTACGGCGTCACGTCGCACATGACGTATGACAAGCACCCCGAAGAGGTGGGTCTGCCCAAGCTGGAGGAGTACCTCGGCGCGAACCGAAAGATCATTGCCTGGGTCAATTCCGGAACGATCCTAGGCTCCAACGACCAGCGCACCTCGCCCGATCACTTCCTCGTCGTGACCGGGATCGACACCAACAAAGAGCTGGTCCACCTCAATGACCCCTACGCCGATCACGCCGACACCAAGGTCAGCATCTCCACATTCATGATGGCGTGGAAGATCGGGCAGGAATCGATCGTGGTGACCGCGCAGGCCGGCTGAGAATCGGCTGCGCGGTTTCGACGTCGCGGTAAGTTCTGACAGGTGAGCGAAGACAGAGTTCGAGTACAGGTCGGCCCCGCTGGCGTGGCGACGGTGACGATGACGCGCGCCGACAAGCACAACGCGCTTGACCAAGCCATGTTCGAGGGCTTGATGAATGCCGCGGCGCAACTAGCCGACGACACGTCGGTGCGCGCGGTCGTGCTGCACGGCGAGGGGAAGAGCTTCTGCTCAGGCCTCGATGTCGCCAGCTTCATGTCCGGCCGTGGCGGCACCGGAATTCTGCTGGAACGCGACGGCGACCGGCTCGCCAATTTCGCTCAGCGGGTGAGCTACGACTGGTCCTTGGTGCCGGCTCCGGTCATCGCCGCTATTCACGGCAATTGCTTCGGCGGTGGCCTCCAAATCGCGCTGGGCGCCGACATCCGGATCGCTGCGCCGGAGTCGAAGCTGTCCGTTATGGAGATCAAGTGGGGTCTGGTGCCCGACATGGGCATCACGCAGGCACTGCCTCGACTGGTGCCAATCGACGTCGCCAAAGAGTTGACGTACACCGGCCGCATCATCTCTGGGAGCGAAGCTTTGGCGCTCAGGTTGGTGACGCGCAATAGCGACGACCCGCTGGCCACGGCGCTGGCGCTGGCCAGCGAGATCGCCCAGAAATCTCCCGATGCCGTCCGTGCCGCCAAGCGCCTCTACGACCAGACCTGGGCCAGCGACGACGCCGCCGGCGCCCTGAAGCTTGAATCCGAGCTGCAAGCCGGGCTGATCGGCAAGCCCAATCAGCTCGCCGCCGTCATGGCCGGAATGTCGGGGGAGCCGCCGGTATTCGCCGACCCCGTCTAGTGCTGCATCGGGAAGGCCCGTGATGCAGGGGTTCGGCTTCGAAACACTGGCGTTGTTGACCGCCGTAGGTTTCGTCGGCCCAGCACTGGCGTCATTGCCGCGCTTGCGAATCCCGGTCATCATCGGCGAGCTGTTGGCCGGGCTTGTGGTCGGTGACACGGGTTTCCGGATCGTCGGTGTTGCCAATCCAGCGTGTCAGTTGTTCGCCAATATCGGCTTCGCACTGGTGATGTTTGTCGTCGGCACCCATGTCCCAGTTCGGGATCACGAGATGCGCTCGGCGGTGCCCATGGCGCTGGCGCGGGTCGCTCTGGTCGGTCTACTGGCCGCGGCTCTCGGCGTAGGGCTGGCCGCGGTGTTCGGCACCGGTCATGCGGCGCTCTACGCGGTATTGATGGCGTCTTCGTCGGCGGCGCTGGCATTGCCGGTGATCGATTCGCTGCGGTTGCAGGGACCGCCGGTGCTGTCGGTGACTGCGCAGATCGCTATTGCAGACGCCGCGTGTATTGTCTTGCTGCCGTTGGTAATTGACTTAGAACATGCGATAAGGGCGGCGCTGGGTGCGCTCTCGATTGCGGCCGGCGCGGCGGTGCTGTTCCTGCTGCTGCACCTGCTGGACCGCCCGGCCTGGCGTCGGCGCATGCACGACTACTCCAAGAAGCGTCGGTTCGCACTCGAGTTGCGGATCAGCTTGCTCGTGTTGTTCGCGCTGGCGGCGCTGGCCGTCAGCACCCACGCATCGATCATGCTGGCCGGTTTCGCGTTGGGCTTGGTGATTGCCTTCGTCGGCGAACCGCGGCGGCTGGCGCGCCAGCTTTTCGGCATCACCGAGGGATTCTTCGGTCCGTTGTTTTTCGTCTGGCTGGGAGCCTCGTTGCAGGTACGCGAGCTGGGGTCGCATCCGAAACTGATTCTGCTGGGTGTGGGCCTGGGGCTGGGGGCGGTGCTGGCGCACAGCGTGGGAAGGTTGCTCGGCCAGCCGCTGACGCTCGCGGTGCTGTCGGCGGCGCAGCTCGGGGTGCCCGTGGCGGCAGCCGCCATCGGCACCGAGAAGCACCTGCTCGTCGCCGGGGAGTCGGCAGCACTGATGTTCGGCGCCCTGCTGACAATTGCCTGCACTTCGATCGCGGGCGCGCTGGCGGCGCGTGGGCAGGACGCCGCTGGATCCGAAGAGCCTGACAAGCGCGCTGAGGCTGACCGGTCCTAACGGGCAAGAAAAAAGGTCAGAGGGCGAAAAGCCCTCTGACCTGTGGGGTGAGTGACGGGACTCGAACCCGCGACATTCAGGATCACAACCTGACGCTCTACCAACTGAACTACACCCACCACGGCCGCCTGCAGGTCCGGGACGGACTAACGAGCGGCGACGTCGATATTAACCGCTCGGACGCTCGCCGGCCGAATCGACTGCCTCAGCCGTGTCCGCGGCTTCTTGAATGCCGGCGACCACCGCGGCGATTTCGCTGGTAGAGGGCCCAGGCGGCGGCACAAAGGCCGTCCGGCGGTAATACTGCAGTTCCCGAATCGACTCGTGAATGTCGGCCAGTGCGCGGTGCGCCAACCCCTTGGGCGGCTGCCCGAAGTAGATCCGCGGGTACCACCGGCGACAGAGTTCCTTGATCGAACTGACGTCGATCATCCGATAGTGCAGGAACGAATCCAGCGCCGGCATGTCCCGGGCGATGAAGGACCGGTCGGTGGCAATCGAATTGCCTGCCAGCGGCGCCGTCTTAGCCTGTTTCACGAATTGACCGATGTAGTCGAGCACCATCGCCTCGGCGGTAGCCAGGTCGACCGTGGATGCCCTGACCTCGTTGGTCAGGCCCGAACGCGAATGCATATCGGCGACGATGTCGATCATCGACGTCAACGAGGCTTCCTCGGCGTGAATCACGATATCGATTCCGTCGCCCAGAATGTTGAGGTCGGCGTCGGTGACCAGGGCGGCGATTTCGATCAACTTGTCCGACCCCAGATCGAGCCCGGTCATCTCGCAGTCGATCCACACCAATTCGTCACGCACAGGCCTCACATTAAGCCCACATGCCGACTACGCGCGTTCTGCCCCTGCTCGGCGTCGGGAAGTAGGGTGATGTTTTGCCGTAGAGCGACGGGCTTGAAGAGGGGATTGAAGATGAGCACCGGAGCAGAGGAAGGGCCAGCAAAGAAGATCGCTGCGGGCTATGCCGTCGAAGGCCAGGCGCTCGAACTGGGCACCGTCGTCGTCGACGGCAAGGTGGACCCGACGGCCCAAATTCGTATTCCACTGGCCACCATCAACCGGCACGGCCTGGTGGCCGGCGCCACCGGCACCGGCAAGACCAAGACCTTGCAGTTGATCGCCGAGCAACTCAGCGCGGCCGGTGTGCCGGTCTTCATGGCTGATGTGAAGGGTGACCTGTCCGGTCTGTCCCGCCCGGGAGAGCAGAACGACAAGACCGCCGCGCGCGCCACGGACACCGGTGACAACTGGGCGGCGACGGGATTTCCGGTCGAGTTTCTCTCCCTGGGCACCGACGGCATCGGGGTGCCGGTGCGTGCCACCGTTGCCGGCTTCGGTCCGGTGCTCCTGTCGAAAGTGTTGGGGCTCAACGCTACTCAGGAGTCGACGCTCGGGCTGATCTTTCACTGGGCCGAGCAGAACGAGTGGCCGCTGGTCACCCTGGATCAGCTCCGCAACGTCATCAGCCACCTGACCAGCGACGAGGGCAAAGCGGACCTGAAATCCCTTGGCGGGGTGTCTAATACGACGGCGGGTGTCATCCTGCGGGCGCTGGTGAACCTCGAAGGCGAGGGCGGCAAGACGTTCTTCGGTGAGCCCAAGCTCGATTCACACGACCTGCTGTACACCGACGACCAAGGCCGGGGCACCATCTCGTTGCTCGAGTTCAGCGGTCAGTCGTTGCGCCCGGTCATCTTCTCGACCTTCCTGATGTGGTTGCTGGCTGATCTTTTTGTGCAACTGCCTGAAGTCGGTGACATCGACAAGCCCAAGCTGGTGTTCTTCTTCGACGAGGCGCACCTGCTTTTCGCCGACGCATCGAAAGCGTTTTTGGAGCAGGTCGAGCAGACCGTCAAGCTGATTCGTTCCAAGGGCGTCGGAGTCTTCTTCTGCACCCAGTTGCCGACGGATCTGCCCAACGACGTGCTCTCTCAGCTTGGTGCGCGAGTCCAGCACGCGTTGCGCGCTTTCACGCCCGATGACCAGAAGGCGCTGAGCAAGACGGTACGTACCTATCCGAAAACCGATGTCTACGACCTGGAGTCGGCGTTGACGTCGTTGGGGATCGGCGAGGCTGTCGTCACCGTGCTGTCCGAAAGAGGTGCGCCCACACCTGTTGCCTGGACGCGGATGCGGGTGCCACGGTCGTTGATGGGCGCCATTGGGACTGACGCGGTCCGCGAGGCGGCTCAAAAGAGTCGCCTGTACCCCACATACGGAACGACGCGCGAACAGCCTGCCGCGCCGCCGGCGCCCCGGCCTTCGGGTCAATCCGCTCCGCCCGCTCAGTCCGACGCCTATCCGCCGGTGCCAACGACCTACGAGATACCGCCCATGCCTGCGCCGGCTGAGCCGAAGGGGCCCGGCATGTGGGAGGACGTGCTGAAGAACCCGACGGTGAAAAGTGGCATCAACACGGCGATACGCGAGATCGTCCGCAACCTGATGGGCAGCAGTCGTCGCCGCAAGTAGGCCCTAACCGCCGCCGAGCTTCTTGTAGATGGCGCCCACGATCGGTGCGACGATGGCCCGTGGTCCGTACCCGGTGGCCGCCGACATCGCCTTGGACGTCAACCCGGGAACGACGCGCATCTTGTTGCGCTCCAAGGCATCCAGCGATACCTGCGCGGTGTGTTCGGTCGAGATCCACAGGAAATCGGGCACCAGCTTTTCCACGAGTGATCGTTCGTCACCCTCGGGCAGATCGGTGCGCACCGGGCCGGGGGCCAGCACCGTGACATGCACGCCGTGCTTGCGTACTTCCCCGCGCACCGATTCGCTGAAGGTGTTCGCGAACGCCTTGGTGGCGGCATAGGTGGCGTTGTAGGGAATCGGCGAATTCCCGGCTACCGAGCCAGAAATCAGGATGCCGCCGGCCTTGCGCGCGACCATGCCCGGCAGTACTGCCAACGTAAGGTCGTGCACGGCAATGGCATTCAGCTGTACCTGGGCCTTCTCGCCCGCCGGGTCCAGGTCGGCGACGGCGCCGAACGTCGCGGTGCCCGCGTTGGCGCACAGGATGGAGATGGGCCGCGCGGCCAGTTCGTCGCAGAGCTTGTCGCGGTCGGACGGGTCGGCGAGGTCGGCCGCTCGCACCTCGACCGCGACGCGGTACTTGTCCACCAACCGGGCGGCCAGGTCGGTGAGTTTGTCCTCGCGTCGTGCGGTGACGATCAGACTGTGGCCGCGCGCGGCGAGTTCGGTGGCCAGCGCCTCGCCGATGTTTTGCGAAGCCCCGGTGACAACGGCGCGCGCGTCAGGGCTGGGAGCGGGAATCGGCATGAGGACGATGGTAACGACCCCGGTCCCTATCGAAGTTATAGGCAGCGGGTGGTGACCAAATACCAATAGAGTGCCGGGCATGAGTGAGTCGGAGCGCGGTTCAGCCGGAGAGGGCCGCGACCCGAACAACGACGGCGCTACCGAATCCTTCATGCGACCGCGGGTACTCGCCTGGGCCATGTGGGACTGCGGTTCCACCGGCCTGGCCGCTATAGCCACGACCTTCGTGTTCTCCGTCTACCTGACCGACAGCGTCGGGGTGGGAACCCCGGGCGGCGCGACGCCCGAGAGTTGGCTGGGGCGGGCCGGGGCCACGGCAGGTGTGACCATCGCGTTCCTGGCGCCCATCGTCGGTGTCTGGGTGGAGTCGCCGCATCGCCGACGCGTGTCGCTGGGCGTGCTGACGGGCCTCGCGGTGGCGATGACCTGCGCGATGTTTCTGATTCGGGACGACTCCAAATACTTCTTCGCCGGGCTGGCCTTGCTGGCCACGACGGCGGCATGCAGCGACCTGGCGAGTGTTCCCTACAACGCGATGCTGCGCCAACTCTCGACGCCGGAAACGGCGGGTCGCATCTCCGGCTTCGGCTGGGCGGCGGGCTACGTGGGCAGTGTCCTGTTGCTGTTGTTGGTCTACTTCGGCTTCATGTCTGGAACCGGCGACACTCGCGGGCTGTTCCACCTGACGACCGACGACGGATTCAACGTCAGGGTGGCCGTATTGACGGCTGCGGCCTGGCTGGCGCTGCTGGCGCTGCCGCTGCTGCTGATTGCCCACCGGCTACCCGGAGCGCCAGAAGTCTCTCGACCACCCAGTGTGCTGGGCGCCTACCGCAAGCTGTGGACGGACATCAGCGGCGAGTGGCGCCGCGACCGCAACTTGGTCTATTTCCTGCTGGCCGCGGCGATCTTCCGCGACGGGCTGTCGGCAATATTCGCCTTCGGAGCGGTGCTGGGCGTCAACGTCTATGGCGTCGCCAAAGCCGACGTACTCATCTTCGGCGTCTGCGCAAGCCTGGTCGCCGCGGTGGGCGCGGTAGTGGGTGGCTTTGTCGACCATCGGATCGGATCCAAGCCGGTCATCGTCGTCTCGTTGATCGCCATCCTCGCGGCCGGGATGACGATGCTTGTGCTGTCGGGACCGCTCGCCTTCTGGATGTGCGGACTGTTGCTGTGCCTGTTCATCGGCCCGTCACAGTCGTCGGCGCGCGCGCTCTTGCTGCGGATGTCGCAGAACGGCAAGGAAGGGGTGGCGTTCGGCCTCTACACGATGACGGGCCGCGCGGTGGCGTTCATTGCGCCGTGGCTGTTTTCCGTCTTCGTGGACTGGTTCAACGCGGTCCGCGCCGGCCTGGGCGGCATCTGCGTCGTCCTTTTCGTCGGACTGCTGGCGATGCTGATGGTGCGGGTGCCGGAATCAGACCGGAGCGTCGCAGATAAGTAGTCCCTGACCGGTGCGCTGACGCACCTGGACTCCGGCCACTGACACCGAACACGTCACGTTGTGACCGATGTTGACAACCGTGACGCTCGCCGGCCGCTGAGCCGACGATGACAGGCTGACCTGCTTGCTCCACGGCAGCACCACGTTGAACTCGGTCTGGATCAGATCGCCGGAGTCCATGTACATGACGCTGATGGCGCGGCCTTCGCCGGTGACGCTGTAAACCACCGTCTGCAGTGCGCCCGGTGTGCCCGGAGTGGTGGGCTGGCCGGGAGGCACGGTGCTCGGTGGGGTCGTCGTGCGCGGTGGCCGGCGGGTGGTCGTCGGCGGCGGTGACGTTCTGGTCGTCGGAGGTGGGACGGTGATGCTGGGCTGGGGCATCGGCGGCAGCGGTTCGATCGCCGTCTGCTGTTCGGACGAGTTGTTGGTGATGACCAGCGCAATGGTCAACGCGATGACGAGCAGCACCGCCGCGCCGGCCACGATCCACAGCCAACGCGGCGATCGCGGTGGTGGGGAGCCTGCTGGCGGCTTGTCCGGCGGCGGCTGGTCCTTCTGCCAGTACTTGGGTGGCAGTTGCTGGGTCGGGTTGGGTTCGTAGCTGCCGGGCGCCCAGGGCGACCTGCCGCCGCCGTAGGTGGCGTACGGCGTCTCATCGGCATAGGCCGGGTAGTCGACGACTTCCGAATCTCGATAGTCGTTCGGCCACGCCGAAGCAGACCCCTGTTGCGGGGGACCGAATTGCTGGGTGCGAGGTGGATCGTTCATGTCCACTTCGCAGGGTACCGGGCAATACGGGGAACTGGTTTTGTGAGTGCGCTGGCCTGCCCGATCGGCACGGCCCAGAGCCTGCGCGGCTACTGGTCGCCGGCGGTCAGCGCGGCGATCGTCATCGCCTTCATGACGGCGCGCGACTGGACGGCACGCGACGGTTTGGTGTCGCTCGACTTCATGCTGTGCGGTGTGGAATTCAGCAGCCCGAACGCAGCGTGCGCCATCAATCGGGCGTCGGCCTCGGCCAGACCCGGGTGTAATTCACGCAACACGCCTACCCAGATCTCGACGTATTGCCGCTGAGCTTTGCGCACCTGTCGCTCCGCTGCCGCGGGTAGGTGCGCGAGGTCGCGGTCCTGAATCCGGATGAGGTCGGGTTCGCCGAGCGCGAAGTCGAGATGAAAGTCGATCAGCCCGTGCAGCGTCGCGGCGGCATCCGCACCGCGGTCTGTCACCGTCTTTGCCCCGGCGAGCAATCCGGCACTGATCCCGACCAGCAACTCCACCAGCAGCGACTCCTTGTTCGGGAAGTGCCGGTAGATCGCCGGACCGCTGACGCCGGCGGCGGCGCCGATGTCTTCCAGTCGTACGGCGAGGAATCCACGCTCGGCGAACAACCGCTCGGCGGCCGACAACAGCTGTTGGCGCCGATCGGATTTCAACTGGCTACGACGACTCGGCGTCTCAGTCTGGCCGGTTGGGCTGTCCGGGTCGGACGTTGCCATGACGGACTCCTGGACATGTCGGTTAATCGTCACTAACGTAGCATCCGAGTCGCGATCGCAAGCGCGGCCGGTGGGCCGGGTGCAGCGGGTCGCGCCCGCCGGCACGCACGGGCCGGAGGAACCGTGGCAACCACTCAAGCCGCAGGATGCGATCCGCTTTCCTATGAACGCGGCCCCGGCGCACCCCCTCTCCTCGAAACGACCATCGGTGCCAATCTTGCAAGCACCGCAAGCACATTCGGCCGTCGTGAAGCTCTCGTCGACGTAGCGGCCGGTCGGCGCTGGACCTACGCAGAATTCCTCGCGGACGTGCGCCAACTGGCGACAGGACTGCTGCGCGCGGGCATCGGCGCGGGCGACCGGGTCGGCATCTGGTCGCCCAACCGGTGGGAATGGGTCCTCGTGCAGTATGCGACCGCTGAGGTCGGCGCGATCCTGGTGACCATCAATCCGGCTTATCAGGTGCGTGAATTAGATTATGCCCTAACGCAATCCGGCGTTGCGATGATGATCGCGGCAGCGGGCTTCAAAGGTTCGGACTATGCGCTCATGCTGGCCGAGGTGTCATCGGCCTGTCCCGACCTTCGCGATGTGGTGATTATGGGCAGCGAGCGTTGGGCCGAATTGGCCGGCGCGGAAGCCGACCTCGGCGCGCTGGCTCAAATCGCTGCGACGTTGACGCCGGGCGACCCGATCAACATCCAATACACCTCGGGCACAACGGGATACCCGAAGGGCGTCACGCTCAGTCACCGCAACATCCTCAACAACGGTTACCTGGTCGGTGAGCTACTCGACTACACCGAGCACGATCGGATCTGTATCCCGGTGCCGTTCTATCACTGCTTCGGCATGGTGATGGGAAACCTGGCGGCCACCAGTCACGGTGGTTGCATGGTGATCCCGGCGCCGGGGTTCGATCCCGCCGCCACCTTGCGCGCGGTGCAGGACGAACGGTGCACCAGTCTCTACGGAGTGCCGACGATGTTCATCGCCGAACTGGCGCTGCCGGATTTCGCCGATTACCAATTGCACAGTCTGCGTGCCGGCATCATGGCCGGCTCGCCCTGCCCGGTCGAGGTGATGCGCAAGGTGATCGAGCGGATGAATATGCCCGGCGTTTCGATCTGTTACGGCATGACCGAGACTGCACCCGTCTCGACCCAGACTCGCAGCGACGATTCGCTGCAACGGCGGGTGAGCACGGTCGGACGGGTGGGTCCGCACTTGGAGATCAAAGTGGTGGACCCAACCACGGGTGCGACGGTGCCCCGCGACGTGGCGGGCGAGTTCTGCACGCGCGGCTATTCGGTCATGTCCGGCTATTGGAACGACCCGGCGAAGACCGCCGAGGTTGTCGATGCCGACGGTTGGATGCACACCGGAGACCTGGCGTCGATGGACGCCGACGGCTACGTGCAGATCACCGGTCGCATCAAGGACATCGTGGTCCGCGGCGGCGAGAACATCTCGCCGCGCGAGATAGAGGAGTTCCTCTACACCCATCCCGACATCGTCGACGGTCACGTGATCGGCGTCCCCGACGAGCGCTACGGCGAGGAACTGATGGCGGTGGTGAAACTGCGCGACGGGGCTGCGGCGCTGACGGCCGAACAGTTGCGGGAGTTCTGCGTCGGCAGCATCGCCAAGTTCAAGATCCCGCGATATCTGTGGATCGTCGACGAGTTCCCGATGACCGTCACAGGCAAGGTGCGCAAAGTCGAGATGCGTCAGAAGGCAATTGAGTTCCTCGGCGGCGCCGAGTAGGTGCAGGTGAGCAGCCACCCTCTCTGGACGCTCCGCGCGGGGAATGGTATTCTCGCATCTGAGTTAATGATTATTAACTGAAATCGGAGGCCCTGCGGCAATGGACAAGGTAGTGGCTACCGCTGCGGAGGCGGTCGCTGACGTCATCGACGGGTCGTCGCTGGCCGTCGGTGGATTTGGACTGTGCGGGATCCCGGAAGCGTTGATCGCCGCGCTGGTCGACAGCGGGGTGACTGACCTCGAGACGGTTTCCAACAATTGTGGTGTCGACGGCATCGGCCTGGGAGTGTTGTTGGCGAACAAGAGGATTCGCCGCACGGTGTCGTCCTACGTGGGCGAGAACAAGGAGTTCGCGCGCCAGTTCCTGTCCGGCGAACTCGAGGTCGAGCTGACGCCACAGGGCACCCTGGCCGAGCGTTTGCGCGCCGGCGGGCTCGGCATACCGGCCTTCTACACCCCGGCCGGTGTCGGCACCCAGATCGCCGACGGGGGACTGCCCTGGCGTTATGACGCGTCGGGTGAGGTCGCGATCGTGTCGCCGCCCAAGGAGACCCGCGAGTTCGACGGCGTCACCTATGTTCTGGAACGCGGTATCCGCACCGACTTCGCGCTGGTGCACGCCTGGAAGGGCGACCGGCACGGCAACCTGGTGTACCGCTACGCCGCCGGCAACTTCAACCCGGAGTGCGCGCCGGCCGGACGCATCACCATCGCGCAGGTCGAACACCTCGTCGAACCGGGCGAGATCGATCCCGCGACTGTCCACACACCGGGTGTGTTCGTGCAGCGCGTCGTGCATGTGCCTGATCCCGAGAAGCGGATTGAGAAAGAGACGGTGCGGTCGTGACCGCGGGCGCCGAGGGTGCGGCCAGCCGCACGTTGGAAGCCGAGTGTGCGGCCAGCCGCACACTCGAGGGGCGAAGGAGAGTCCGATGACCTGGACCAGGGACCAGATGGCCGCCCGGGTGGCCACCGAATTCGAGGACGGCCAGTACGTCAACCTCGGCATCGGCATACCCACCTTGATTCCCAACCACATTCCCGACGGCATCCACGTCGTCCTGCACTCGGAGAACGGCATCCTCGGCGTCGGGCCCTACCCCCGCAAAGAGGACGTGGACGCCGACCTGATCAACGCCGGCAAGGAGACCGTCACCACCCAACCGGGTGCCTCGTTCTTCGGCTCGTCGACCTCATTCGGCATCATCCGCGGCGGCCACCTCGACGTGGCAGTCCTTGGGGCGATGCAGGTTTCGGCTACCGGCGACCTGGCGAACTGGATGATCCCGGGCAAGATGGTCAAAGGTATGGGCGGCGCAATGGATTTGGTGCACGGCGCTCGCAAGGTGATCGTGGTGATGGAGCACGCAGCGAAAGACGGTAGTCCGAAGATCCTCGAGCGGTGCACGCTGCCGCTGACCGGCGTCGGGTGCGTCAACCGTATTGTCACCGAACTCGCGGTCATCGATGTCCGGGAGGACGGCCTGCACCTGATCGAGACGGCACCGGATGTATCGGTCGAAGAGGTCATCGCCAAAACGCAGCCACCGCTTATCGTTTCGGACCTGGCGACCAAGTGACTACCGCAAACGCACCGTCGTTCGCCGATGAACACCAGCGGCTGATCGCCGAACTCAACGACAAGTTGGCCGCCGCCGCACTCGGTGGGAATGAGCGATCGCGCGAGCGTCACGTCAGTCGCGGCAAGTTGTTGCCCCGCGAGCGGGTGGACCGCCTGCTCGATCCGGGCACGCCTTTCCTCGAGCTGGCCGCGTTGGCCGCCAACGGCATGTACGGCGATGAGTCTCCCGGCGCCGGCATCATCACCGGCATCGGTCGGGTGTCCGGGCGCGAATGCGTGATCGTGGCCAACGATGCCACGGTCAAGGGCGGCACCTACTACCCGATGACGGTGAAAAAGCATCTGCGCGCGCAAGAAGTTGCGTTGCAGAACCTGTTGCCATGCATCTATCTGGTCGACTCCGGTGGCGCGTTCCTGCCTCGTCAGGACGAGGTGTTTCCCGACCGCGAACACTTCGGGCGGATCTTCTTCAACCAGGCGACGATGAGCGCCAAGGGAATTCCGCAAGTGGCGGCGGTGCTGGGTTCGTGCACGGCCGGTGGTGCCTACGTGCCGGCGATGAGCGACGAAGCCGTCATCGTCCGTGAGCAGGGCACGATCTTCCTCGGTGGCCCACCCCTGGTCAAGGCGGCGACCGGAGAGATCGTCACCGCAGAGGAACTCGGCGGCGGCGACCTGCACTCCCGGGTATCGGGGGTCACTGACCATCTTGCCGACGACGATGAGGACGCGTTGCGCATCGTCCGCGCGATAGCGGCGACCTTCGGGTCCCGCGAACCCGCGCAGTGGGAAATCGTCCGAGCCGTCGAACCCAAGCATGCTCAGAGCGAGCTTTACGACGTGGTGCCTCCGGACCCGAGGGTGCCCTACGACGTCCACGAGGTCATCGTGCGATTGGTCGACGGCGGCGAATTCAGTGAGTTCAAGGCCAACTACGGCAAGACGCTGGTGACCGCCTTCGCTCGCATCCACGGTCACCCGGTCGGCATCATCGCCAACAACGGAGTGCTGTTCAGCGAATCCGCGGTCAAGGGAGCACATTTCATCGAGCTGTGCGACAAACGCAAGATCCCGCTGCTGTTCCTGCAGAACATCGCAGGCTTCATGGTCGGCCGCGACTACGAAGCGGGCGGCATCGCCAAGCACGGCGCCAAGATGGTGACCGCGGTGGCGTGCGCCCGGGTGCCGAAGTTGACCGTGGTGATCGGCGGATCCTATGGAGCGGGCAACTATTCGATGTGTGGACGGGCCTACTCGCCGCGATTTTTGTGGATGTGGCCGAACGCCCGCATCTCGGTGATGGGTGGCGAGCAGGCGGCGTCGGTGCTGGCCACGGTGCGCGGCGAGCAGTTGACCGCATCCGGCAAGCCCTGGTCCGCCGATGACGAAGAGGCGTTCAAAGCGCCCATCCGCGAACAGTACGAGGATCAGGGAAATCCGTACTATTCCACGGCCCGCCTCTGGGACGACGGAATCATCGACCCAGCAGATACCAGAACGGTTGTGGGGCTTGCTCTTTCGGTATGCGCCCACGCACCCCTGGAACCTGTCTCCTACGGCGTCTTCCGGATGTGAGTGTGATGTTTGACACCGTACTAGTGGCTAACCGCGGCGAGATCGCGGTGCGGGTGATCCGGACTCTGCGTCGACTGGGCATTCGCTCGGTCGCCGTCTACAGCGACGCGGACGCCGGCGCCCGGCATGTTCGCGAGGCCGACACCGCCGTTCGCCTTGGTCCGCCGCCGGCCCGGGAGAGTTACCTCGACATCGGGAAAGTCGTTGACGCCGCGGTATCCACCGGGGCGCAGGCGATCCACCCGGGCTACGGATTTCTTTCCGAGAACGCCGATTTCGCGGCGGCCTGCGAGCGGGCCGGAGTTGTATTCCTAGGTCCCCCCTCGCGCGCGATCGAGGTGATGGGCGACAAGATCGCCGCCAAGAACGCGGTTGTGGAATTCGACGTGCCCGTCGTGCCGGGCATTGCGCGGCCCGGGTTAACTGATGACGAACTGGTGGCGGCCGCCGACGAGGTGGGCTACCCGGTGCTGGTGAAGCCGTCGGCGGGCGGTGGCGGCAAGGGTATGCGTCTGGTGCAAGACCCGGCCCGATTGCGCGAAGCCCTGATCAGTGCCCGTCGGGAGGCGGCGTCCGCATTCGGCGACGACACGCTTTTCCTGGAGCGTTTTGTGTTGCGGCCCAGGCATATCGAGGTCCAGGTGCTCGCCGATACGCACGGCAACACCGTGCATCTCGGCGAACGCGAATGCAGTCTGCAGCGACGTCATCAGAAGGTCATCGAGGAAGCTCCCTCACCACTGCTGGATGCCGCGACGCGAGCGCGCATCGGCGCGGCGGCCTGTAACACCGCCCGCAGCGTCGACTACGTCGGCGCGGGCACGGTGGAGTTCATCGTCTCCGCCGACCGGCCTGACGAGTTCTTCTTCATGGAGATGAACACCCGACTGCAGGTGGAACATCCTGTCACCGAGGCGGTTACCGGCCTCGATCTCGTCGAGTGGCAGCTTCGCGTGGCCGCGGGGGAGAAGCTGGGATTCTCCCAGGACGACATCGAGCTCACCGGTCACGCCATCGAGGCCCGGGTGTACGCCGAAGATCCCGCCCGTGGATTTCTGCCGACCGGCGGCCGGGTGCTCGGATTGTCCGAGCCGTCCGGCGTCGGGGTACGGGTGGATTCGTCGCTGCTGGCGGGCACCATGGTCGGCAGTGACTACGACCCGATGCTGAGCAAGGTGATCGCCTACGGCGAGGATCGCGAACAGGCGCTGGCCAGGCTCGACAACGCGCTTGCCCAGACCGCCGTCCTGGGCGTGCAGACCAACATCGAATTCCTGCGGTTTCTGCTGGCCGATCAGCGGGTGCGCGCGGGTGACCTCGATACCGCGCTGCTCGACGAGCGGTTGGCAGATTTCGAGCCGCTGCCCGCCCCGGATGACGTGTTCGCCGCCGGCGGCCTGTACGTCCAGTGGACCTTGGCTTCTCGGGCCCGCCGCGCGGCCGCGGACCCGTGGGCGGCGCCGACCGGATGGCGGGTGGGTGGCGTCACCGCCCCGGTTCGCACCGCGATGCAAACCCCGCTGCGCGCCGAGACGGTCTCGGTGTGGGGTCTGCCCGACGCGGCGAAGGTTCAGCTCGGTGATGGTGAAATCCGCTCCGCGAGTGTGCAGCTCGGCAGTGGCCATCGAAGTGGCCACCTGAGCCTGACGTTGGACGGCGTGCGCCGCGAGTATCGGTGGGCTGAAGCCGACCGGCACCTGTGGGTCGCCGACGAGCGGGGCACCTGGCATATCCGCGAAGCGGAAGAACACAAGATTCACCGAGCGGCGGGGGAGCGGCCGGCCGAGGTCGTCAGCCCGATGCCCGGCAACGTCATCGCGGTGCAGGTCGAGTCCGGCACCCAGGTGGCCGAGGGCGACGTGGTGGTGATCGTCGAAGCGATGAAGATGGAACACTCACTGGCCGCACCGGTTTCGGGACAGGTGGAGGTGCTGGTGTCCGTCGGCGAGCAGGTGTCGGTCGATCAGGTGCTGGCCCGGCTCGTCCCGGAAGCTACCGAAGCCATAACAGCAGCAACAGAGAATTAAGGACTAACCGATCATGACGACAACGATTCCGGCAGGAACATTGCCCAAGGAATACGAAGAACTCCGCGATACGGTGGCCGACTTTGCGCGCACCGTTGTTGCGCCGGTGTCGGCCAAACACGATGAAGAGCACAGCTTTCCGTACGAGGTCATCAAGAAGATGGGCGAGATGGGGCTGTTCGGGTTGCCGTTCCCGGAGGAGTACGGCGGCATGGGCGGTGACTACTTCGCGTTGGCACTGGCACTCGAGGAACTGGGCAAGGTCGACCAGTCCGTGGCTATCACGCTGGAGGCCGGAGTCGGCCTGGGCGCCATGCCGATCTACCGGTTCGGCAACGAGGAGCAGAAGGAGAAATGGCTGCCGGACCTGACCGCCGGCCGTGCCCTCGCCGGTTTCGGGCTCACCGAACCGGGTGCCGGTTCGGATGCCGGCGGGACCCGGACCACCGCCCGCCTCGAGGGTGATGAATGGATCATCAACGGCAACAAGCAATTCATCACCAACACCGGAACCGACATCAGCTCATTGGTCACCGTCACCGCGGTCACCGGCACTCTCGCGGACGGCAAGAAAGAGATCTCGACGATCATCGTGCCCAACGGCACCCCGGGCTACACGGTGGAGCCGACCTACAACAAGGTCGGCTGGAACGCGTCGGACACCCACCCGCTGTCCTTCGACGACGCCCGGGTCCCGGCGGAGAATCTGCTCGGCACCCAGGGCAAGGGCTACGCCAACTTCCTGTCCATCCTCGATGAGGGCCGGATCGCGATCGCTGCCGTCGCCACCGGGGTGGCGCAGGGCTGCGTCGACGAAAGCGTGAAGTACGCCAAGGAACGGGAATCGTTCGGGCGGCCGATCGGCTCCTACCAGGCGATCAGTTTCAAAATCGCACGCATGGAAGCGCGGGCGCATGCCGCGCGTACCGCCTACTACGATGCCGCGGCAAAGATGTTGGCGGGCAAGCCTTTCAAGAAGGAGGCGGCGATCGCGAAGATAATCTCCTCGGAAGCGGCGATGGACAACGCCCGCGACGCCACCCAAGTCCACGGCGGCTACGGATTCATGAACGAGTACCTGGTGGCCCGTCACTACCGCGACAGCAAGATCCTCGAAATCGGTGAGGGAACCACCGAGGTGCAGCTGATGTTGATCGCGCGATCGTTGGGGCTGTCATGACGGTGCCGAACCAAGAGGGCAAGTCGATTGTCCAGCGCGGCTTGTGGTTTGAGGAATTCGAAGAGGGGACGACTTATCTGCACCGCCCCGGCCGCACTGTCACCGAGGCCGACAATGTCTTCTTCACCACGCTGACCATGAACACGCAGTCGCTGCATCTGGATGCGGCGTGGGCCGCAGAGCAGCCGGGCTTTCGTGGTGAGCGGCTGGTGAATTCGATGTTCACCCTGTCCACGTTGGTGGGGCTGTCGGTGGCGCAGCTGACGCTGGGCACCATCGTCGCGAATCTCGGCTTCTCCGAAGTGTCGTTTCCCAAACCGGTCTTTCACGGCGACACCCTCTACGCCGAGACGGTGTGCACCGGCAAGCGGGAGTCCAAGAGTCGTCCCGGCGAGGGCATCGTCACCCTGGAGCACACCGGGCGCAATCAGCACGGTGACGTTGTCGCGCGTGCGGTGCGCACGACGCTGGTACAGAAGCGACCGAGTGAGGAGTCCGAATGAGCCTGCGTGACGCGGGCCCGGCATGGCTGTTCTGCCCGGCCGACCGGCCCGAGCGCTTCGCGAAGGCCGCGGCGGCCGCCGATGTGGTGATTCTCGACCTCGAAGACGGGGTGGCGGCCTCGGACCGGCCCGCCGCCCGCGTCGCGTTGCGCGACACTCCGCTGGACCCTGCGCGCACCGTCGTCCGGATCAACGCCGCCGGCACCGAAGACCAGGCCCGTGACTTGGAGGCCTTGGCCGACACCGCCTATACGACGCTGATGCTGTCCAAGACCGAATCGGCAGCCCAGGTGACCGCGTTGGCGCCGCGTGACGTCATCGCGTTGATCGAAACCCCGCGCGGCGCGGTGTTCGCCGTCGAAATCGCCGCCGCCGAGCCCACCGTGGCGCTGATGTGGGGCGCCGAGGACCTGGTCGCCACCCTTGGTGGCACCTCCAGTCGGTGGCCGGACGGCAGCTACCGCGATGTCGCCCGCCACGTGCGGTCGACCGCGCTGCTAGCGGCGTCCACCTTCGGCCGGATGGCGCTCGACTCCGTGCATTTGGACATCCGCGACTTGGAGGGCCTGGAAGCCGAGGCGGTTGACGGTGTCGCGGTCGGCTTCGACGCGACCGTCTGCATCCATCCGACTCAGGTGGCGGTGGTACGGAAGGCATACCGGCCCAGCGACGAAAGGCTTGACTGGGCACGCCGGGTGTTGCAGGCGGCGAAGACCGAGCGGGGCGTGTTCGCGTTCGAAGGACAGATGGTCGACTCGCCCGTGTTGCGGCACGCAGAAGCGGCGTTACGCAGGGCCGGAGCGGCTGTTCCGGACTGATGGAGCGATCGGCCCGGCTGATCGACCATAATCAACGGGTGATTTCTTTCGTTTTGCGGCCGAGGGTCAGCACATGAGCGCGGCGGTCTGGTGGGCAATCGTTGCCCTCATCGAGTTCGGCGGCCTCGTGACGTTGGGAATCCTTCTCCTCGTGGCGCGACGGCAACTCAACGGGGCGCGCAAGAACTTGCGCCGGAGCTTGAGGAAGAAGAAGCGCGTGAGTCGCGTGGGCCAGGACGCGACTGTGCCTATTGTTCGACGGTCGCCCCCTCCGGGGCTTGCCCCACTTGCGATCAGGACCGTTTGGCACACGGCCGACTCGCTGATCAACAAAGGAATCGGCGCCACGGCGCGCAATGCCTTCGAGGACCTTGCGGGCTGGGCCAAGATAGAGCGTCCCGATCTCGCCAAAATTACGGCGGACGGCAATGTGGTGATCGCCTTCTCCGACATCGAACGGTCAACAGAACTCAACGAGCAACTCGGCGACGCGGGCTTCGTGAAGCTTCTCGAGCGGCACAACAAACTGATCTATAAGGCCGTCAACGATCATGGCGGGCACGTGGTCAAAACCCAGGGTGACGGTTTCATGATCGCGTTCGCGGATCCGATGGAGGCGGTGCGCTGGAGTCTGGATGTGCAAGAGGCGCTTCGGTCAGACCCGGACCGCTGGGCACACATCCGGGTGCGCATCGGACTTCACATGGGTGACTCGGTGCGGCGCGGAGACGACTTGTTCGGGCGCAATGTCGCGATGGCCGCGCGGGTGGCGGCACTGGCCAGCGGAGGAGAGATCCTGATCAGTGAGTCGGTGCGTGCAGCGATCTCGGGGGCCCGCGACATCGTGCTCGGCACACCTCGCGAGGTTGAACTCAAGGGTCTCAAGGGCAGCCATGAGATCTACCCGGTAGTCGTCGCGGCGCCCGCTCTGACGACTGACGAGTGATTGTGACTATTTTCCGCGCCAGCGCAGCACGTTCAACGCGACAGCGACGTTGACACTGCATTCGGCCAGCGGCCGCGGCAGCAGCTCATCGGCCCGCGCCAGCCGCCGCAGCAGTGTGTTGCGATGTGTGTAAAGCCGCGCTGCCGCGCGGGAAGCATTGCACTGCTCGTCGACAAAGACTCTGACGATCTCGTGTAATTCGCTGCCCGCTGCTTCGAGGTCGCCGAGAGTGCGACGCACGAATTCGGCGGCGCGGTCGGTGTCGGCGGTGATCATCGCGACGAGTTCGACGTCGGCGAAATGCGCAACGCGTTGCGGTGATTGCAAACGCGCCATCATCTGCTGAGTGGTGATGGCCTCGAAGTGGCTGCGGCGGAATCCGTCGATCCCGTCGGCGCAGGGCCCGACCGCGACTCGGATGTCCGGCGTCGCCTCAATCGAATCGCGCAGCGCGCCCAGGTCGATCGATCGGCCGGGCACCCAGACCCAGCGGGTGGCCGTGCTGGCGAAAATGGTCAGTGGCCGGACTTTGGCCGCATGGCCGAGCGCCTCGGCGGCCGCATCCAGGCGGGCCATGTCCGCGGCTGGGTCGTCGCACCAGATCACGGCAGCGATGTGGGGTCCGGTCAAGGCATATCCTAGTCGCGACTCGGCCCGCTTTCGGGTAATGGGCGCGCCGTCCAGGATTAGTGCGACGGTCTCGAGCCGGTCCGCGTGGCTCCCGCCGGTGAGGTCGTCGCGCTCCTGGTCGATCTGCTCAGCGATCCCCGCCAAGGTGCCGTCGATGAATGCACTGATCGAGCGTGAGCACACATCGAGCAGCTCATGGAGCTCGGCGGGATCCGAAGTCAGGCTGAAGGCGATCTCCATCAACCGGCGCCAGGCGACTGCTTCGCCGATCCGATACGCGTCGAGGGTGAAGGCAGTGAGCCCGCGCCGGGCCACTTCGCGGGCGATGTTCATCGGCTCCGGTCCGGTGTTCGGGGGCACCGGCGCCCCGGGATCGCGCACATTGGCCGTGCCCCAGAAGTACATGTTCGCCCTGTTGCTCCGGCCGACCGCCGCGGCAAGTTCCGGGTCGGCGGCGAGCGTGGGGCTGGCCGCGAGAACCTCCGCATCGAGTTCTTCGAGCCATTCGCCCCGAGGATTGACAGAGATCTGCGCGCACTGCCGAATCAACTCTCTGACCGGCTCAGATGGGCGTTTCCAGGCCACCTGGCCAGCGTAAGTCGCTGGTGCAAATTGCACCAGAGGTTGACGAATTTGGGCATATCTCACCTTGGTTAGGGCGCCAGGGATCGCGACTATGGATACAACGCAGTTCCACCACCGTCAGGAGTCACGACCATGTCCCGCACCTCCACCGCCGTAGGTACCGACCTCGACCACGTCGACGTCCTGATTGTCGGAGCCGGCATCTCCGGAATCGGCGCCGCCTACTACCTGCAGAGCGAGCACCCGGGCCGCAGCTACACGATCTTGGAGGCGCGCGGCGCCACCGGCGGCACCTGGGACCTGTTCCGCTACCCCGGAATTCGTTCCGACTCAGACCTGCACACCTTCGGCTACGAGTTCAAGCCCTGGCGCGACGACCACGCCATCGCCACCGCCGACAAAATCCTGGCCTACCTGCGCGAGACGGCCGCCGAGAACGGTATCGACGGCAACATTCGGTTCCACCACAAGGTGCACGGCGCCGCGTGGTCGAGCGCCGACGCGCGCTGGGTTGTTGACGTGGAGCGCACGGACACCGGGGAGCGCGGGCAGATCAGCGCGAACTGGCTGTTCTGCGCCGGTGGCTACTACCGCTACGACGAGGGCTACACGCCGCACTTCGAGGGTCGCGAGCGCTTCACCGGACAGATCGTGCACCCGCAGCACTGGCCCGAAAACCTGGACTACGCCGGCAAGAAGGTCGTCATCATCGGCAGTGGCGCCACCGCGGTGACCCTGGTGCCCTCAATGGCTGGGACCGCCGGTCATGTGACCATGCTGCAGCGTTCGCCGACCTACATCATGCCGGTGCCGTCGAAGGACGCCTTCGCCAATACGGCGAAGAAACTGTTCGGCGACAAGCTGGGCTACGCGCTGGCCCGCCGCAAGAACATCGGCCAGCAGCGCGCCGTCTATCAGTTCTGCCAGAAGTACCCGGCGCTGGCCAAGCGGATCATCCGCAGCGTCAACGCCAAGCGGTTGCCTGAGGGGTATCCGGTCGACGAGCACTTCAGCCCGGCCTATAACCCGTGGGACCAACGGCTGTGCGCGGTGCCCGACTCCGACCTGTTCAAGGCGATCAGCAACGGCAGCGCATCGGTGGTCACCGACCGGATCGCCACGTTCACCGAGACCGGGATCAAGCTCGAGTCGGGTCGCGAACTGGACGCCGACATCATCGTCACCGCAACCGGTTTGAACATGCAGGCCTTCGGCGGCATGGCACTCACGGTGGACGGCGAACCGGTCAACCTGCCCGAAACCGTCGCGTATAAGGGGATGATGTTGTCCGGCGTGCCGAACTTCGCCTACGCGATCGGCTACACGAATTCATCCTGGACGCTCAAGGTCGGCCTGCTTTGTGAACACTTCTGCCGGCTGCTGGCGCACATGGACGATGCCGGCTACGACACCGCGGTGCCCGTGCTCGACGACCCGGACATGGAAACCCGACCGCTGATGGACTTCTCGGCCGGCTATGTCCAGCGTGCGGTCAGCCAGTTGCCCCGACAGGGTGCAGGCCAGCCGTGGCTGACCTCGATGAGCTACCACGCCGACGTGGAGTTGCTGCGCAACAACGGCGTGGTCGATCCCGCCCTGCGGTTGGCGCGCTCTATTGACGTACGTATCCGCGAATCAGTCCCAGCCTGAACGCAACTCACTCCGGCCCGGTTGCATCGGCAGTTATTCCATGCCGGTGCGGCCGGGCGTCCAGAACGGTTTGGTGCGGATTTGGCGCCGATCCCAGCCGAACTCGGTGATCAGAATTTTTCGCAGCGTTTGGATTGTGCGATCTTCACCAGCCAGTACTGATGAGTTCACCGCCGCCGCCGTCACGCAGCGCCACCGCCAGGTAGATGGTGGAAATGCCGAACGACGTGCCGAACTCCACGATGCGTTTCGCCTGCCTGGCTCGCGCGCAGATATAGAGAAAGCGCCCAGACTCGGCCGAGACGTTCAGGAAGTCGGCCGCATACCCGGGATATAGGCCTTTGTAATCGGTTGCCTCTCTGGCCAGTAGCTCGGCGATTGCTTCACCGCGGCTGTCTAACTCCGCGCTGAGCCGTGCCTCGAGGGCCCCGTCGGCGACTTGCGCTTCATCGAACAAGCGGGCCAGCACGTCGGCTACCGGTGCAGAGGTGAGGGTGTCCATGGTGCGTCTCCTCGCCCTAGTCGTAGTTAGGGTTGCCTAATCTAATGAGACGCTACTGCGGTGTCAGGGGGATTTCAAGGGATCGGTCAGCCACCTAGTGCGGAGCTGCGACACTGCGCGGACCGAGTTGGGACTGCGCTGAGGGTGACGTTTACTCGTAAAATCGCACCCTCAGCGCAGAATGAATGCCGTAAAAGCAGCACGACCGACCACCGGCGTGGCGAGCTTTGCGATCAAAAGCCTTTGGCGTTCAACCATTGGAGAACGACGTCGGCGACCTGCTTCCAGCCGTTGTCGAGTGTCAAGGAGTGACCTCGTCCCTCAAAGACATGAAAGTCGGTTTCTGCCAAACCTTTTGAATACATGCCAACTACTTCTTTGGTGACTTTGAGGGGAATTACGTGGTCCTTGGTGCCCGAGGTCAGCAGTAACGGGCCACGATCGGCGATGCGGGTGTCGACTTTGGCCGGCGAGCGGCGGGCGAAGTTGGCGCTTGCGGCCTCAAAGAGCGGCCGGCCGGCGCCTGGGATGGACCAAGCTTCATACAGCGCGTTGGATTCGTCTTCGGTCAGGGCGTTGCCGAAGGCGAAGCGGAATTGTTTGGCGGTCAACGAGACTGTACGGCGCCGGTTGGCGGGGTTGCTGAGTACAGGGAACGCAGAACGCAATTGCGCCAGTGGCAGCGCCTTGACTCCTTTGATGGCGGCGGGGTCGATCGCGACGGCCGCTGCGGCGTGCCCGTCGGCGAGCAATTGCTGGGCGATCAGCCCGCCGAAGGAGTGTCCGACGATGATTGGTTTCGTACCACGAGTGCCGATGATCTTGGCGTAGTGGTCGACCATCTCCGCGATGCCGACACCGTTCATTCCGTCCGGGTTGTCCCGTGTCTTGGCCACTGTCGTTCGCTCACCCGGCCAGCCGGGTGCCGATGCGCTGTATCCATTGCTTTCGAAGAGTTCAAGCCAGGGTTGCCAGGCGGTCGAGTGAATCCATAGTCCGTGGATGAAGAGGACGGGAACGGGCTTGGTCGGCGATGTCATGAGGTGTCTCCTTAATTTGTGCCAGCGGATGGCTCGTGGGAAGGTTTGCGGCTAAGTCGGTTTGGACCACTCACGACGAGCGGTCGGGTCTTCATCACGACGCTAGAACGGTTTTGGCACAGCGGGCCCGACGACGAACAGCTCCGGCACGCCATGCACATGTCCCGGCACGCGATGACGCAGTTGTGCCTCCGCAACAGCTAGCACTTCGGGCAGTTCCGGAGCCGGTTCGAAGGCGTCGTTCCCCCATGATCTGCCCGGTCGTTGGATTTGCGGCAACTTTCGCAGGAGATGTGGCCGTGGCATCCACCGTAAATCGGTTAAGGCCCAATGCCTCTGGGCGGAGACCGATGTGGCACACGACGCACACCTAATGGGCACGCCACAACGCGCGCACCTACGAAGCGGCCGTCGCTCTGCGGCGGTTCATCTCACGCCACTCGCGGGGCGAGGTGCCGAACTCGGCTCGGAACATCCGCGCGAAACTGGAGGCGTCGGTGAAACCCCACCGGCGGGCCACCGCGGAGATGGAATCACCAAATCCATTTGACGCAAGCTCTTTCCGACATTCCTCAAGACGTCGCTCCCGGATCCAATCCCCGAGCGAAATGCCCCCGTCAGCCAGGATCCGATATAGCTGCCGCACCGAAATGTGGTGCTCCGCCGCGATGCGGCCCGCACTGAGGTCCGGTTCGCGCAGATGGCTGCGGACATACTCCATGATTCGCACAACCTGCGTGACGTGCAGTGCCTCGCTGCCCAGTTCAGCGGAGTCGAGATGGGTCGTGATCACCGCTCGGAGCAACTCGATGCTGGGCTGACTTACCACCGCTCCGCCCGGTCGGTCGTACATCCCTGGTCGCGCCGCAAGCCGACGAAAATAAGCGGCAGCGAGATCCGCGATCGGATGCCCGGGGGCAAGTTTGACTGCACATACCTGCCGAACGACATCGGGCGGCAGCGCGAGCCGATCCAGTGGGATGCGGAACTTGTGCTGTCGGATTCCGTCGCCGTCAGAGATCACCCAGGGCGTCATCGACTCATACACGACAAGATCATTGGGCCGTAGCAGGACTTGCCGGCCGTGCTGGGCTACCACGCAGGATCCCGCCATCTGCAGACCCAGGGAAATGCTGGGCCGGTAGTCATCGTGCGTCAGTGCGGCGGTCCGGCGCACTTCAACCGCGGTCGAGGTCACCGAGAGAATTGTCAGGTCGCCTAAGTCGGTCACCGCCCCCCGCGCCGCGGCGGGGCCGTGGTCAGCCGAGAAATCCATCTCGACCGGGAGAAAAGACTCGGAGATCGTCGTGCGGACCGCCTCGGCGCGGTCAGCATGACGGGTCCGCAGTACATCGAATGTCGTAGTCATCTGCACGCTCTATCGCTGTTTAGTCGGACCTCAGCTGACAACGCAAGGCCGCCAGGTATGTCGATAGTGGTCTACCGCATGCCGGGAAGCCCTGAGCTTGGGAAGGACTATACCAGCTGAGTATAGTCAACTATGTCTAGCTGTTTTTGGGTCGGTAGCGATGATCGTGGCGGAGATCGTTCGCGCTCTCGCTACCAATCTCTTCGGCCGATGGAGAAACACGTGGCTTCTGGTGCCGAATCCCGCCAACTTGGCGGGTGCACGGCACACCCGCCACGAGAGGCTCGCGACAACTTGCCTACCCCTCGAGGTCTCCCTCAGGCACTTGTTCAACGACGTTTTCCTGCAATGCTTCTGAGTTCTCGCGGCGGGCGATCTCAGCACGCTGCACCGCGTCGTCGACAAACCGCTGTGCGATAACTGCAAGTTTGACATTCGCCAACGAACTGCTCCGCCGCAGCTCGTTGAAAGCGTCCTCGGCGGTCCCTCCGATGGTGCCGCGGATAAGGCCGATCGCCTGATCGATAGTCTTCCGGCTAACCAGTGCCGCTTGCAGTTGCCGGGCTCGTTCTTGTGCATCGATGAGCAACTGTGAGTTGTACACCGACACGGCTGCGGGTCCGGCGAACTTGGAGCCCAAGTCCACCGCGTGCTGCCCGAAGACGTCGAAATCATAGGCGTAGCAGTTGATCGAGCCCACTACCTGATCCTGGATCAACAACGGCAGCGACAGCGTGGAGTTAACTCCCATGTCCGCGACGCGGGACCCGAAACGCGGCCATCGCGGATCCTGGCCTATGGAGCCACTGACCACCGGGCGCCGGGTCTGCATGCTCGCTATGCGGGGACCGTCGTTGAGCGCTTCGTATTGCAGAATGTCGATCTCGCGGACGAACGGTGCGGTGACCGCCCATGTCCGAACCTTCAGCTTTCCGTGCGAAACCTGGAGCGCGGTCACGCCCACCCCGTCCACACCGGGAATTGCGTGTGCGGCGAACGTCGCCACTTCTGTGAGTAGCTGGTCGACGCTGAGTGCGCCGCCCACAAGCGCGGCAAGCTCGCTCAAGCTGGCCTGTAGGTCGTGCTCATCGGACTCGATCTGCTCCGGGGTGGGTTCGGGATTGTTCAGCCCGAAGCGGTTGGCTTGCCCCTCATACCGTGTCACGGCGCTTGGCCAAAATCTCGAGTCCCACCCGGCGTGCGCATCCCTCTACTCCTCATAATCACTAATCGAAGAGGATAGCCACTATGCGTCATCGGAAACAGTGCCTGAAGGTGCTCTCAGGAACGCAAAATCAAACCGCACCCGCCGTTACTGCTGCCCGGCTTGCGCTCACGCGCCACTTTCGTTTCTGGCGGCCTCTGCTTTCGAACGATTTTCTCCGGCATAACGCCGGTGTTTCGCGGCGGCGTCCCTATGCAGGTCGCCGCTGGTACCAGGGTTTGCGTCATCGGCCCACTGATGGCCTTGCGCCACCTGCTCATTCAGTTGCGCCGCTCGGTCACCCGCGCTCGCGCGGTCGTGGGCTGAAGTATCCATGTAATTGGATAGCCCGGCAGTCGCGCCCCAAACAACGGCGGCAGAGCACAGTTCGCAGACTCAAGGGTTTCCGGTCACATCTAGGTCACGCCCAGAGGATGGCCGTTCTATGTGCCCTTGAACTGCAAGGACTCTAGCGCGCGATCGTGGGATTGAACCTACTGGACAGAGGGATGGAGTGCTGACATCTAGTCGCTCTTGCAGTCGCGTGGGCAGTGACGCACGCGCCGTCGACGGCCTTTCATGACGAATGAAGAAGCGGCCCAGGTTCTTCTCGGAACCATAGTGTCGGTGACAGGACCGGAAGTGACACGTACAACCTGTGATCCTCAACAGCGTGATATCTAGGTCGCGGCGTCGAATCACCCTCGATAGCAGAAGATCTGGCTGACTGATCAACGCGCGCTATGGACAGCAATGCTTTGCGACGCAAACAGCAACGGCCTCCACCATTTGCTCAGCTGCCCAGTAGGGCGAACGCACGATTTTTAGGCGCGCCGATCGTGGTGCTCGGTAAGCGGTCAGGAAGCGCCAGTTTGTGGATGGTGCGCAACGTCTGTAGGTACTGGCCCAACAGGGGACCGGTGGTGTAGGGCAGGTCGTATGTCTCGCACAACGCTTGCACCCGGGTGGCGATCTGAGCGTAACGGTTGCTGGGCAGGTCGGGGAAAAGGTGGTGCTCAATCTGATAACACAGGTTTCCACTCGAAAACGCCAGCAGCGGGCCGGCATCAAAGTTCGCGGTACCCAGCATTTGGCGCAAATACCAGTGAGCTTTGGTTTCTTGCTCGAGTACCTCTGCCGTGAATTTCTCTGTGCCGTCAGGGAAGTGGCCGCAGAAGATCACCACGTATGCCCACAGATTGCGCATCACGTTTGCGGCGACGTTCGCGCCCAGCGTCCGGCGCCACCGAGAGCGGCTTAGGGCGGGATAGATCAGGTAGTCCTTCGCAAGCTGTCGACCGATTTTTTTGAAGACCGCCCGTGATTGCGGGTTCTTGGCCTGTGCTGTCGAGGCGCGGTCCTGCACGGCGTGAAAGCCATGGCGGGCGATACCCCATTCGAACCCGACCGCCAACAACAGGTTTCGTAGTGGCTGCAGCAGATGGTGCCGCTGCCATGGTTGATCCGGGGTGATCCGCATGATGCCGAAGCCGAGGTCATCGTCCATATCTAGGATGTTGGTGAATACGTGATGGCGGTAGTTATGGGAGTACCTCCACTGCGACGACAGTCCGGCCATGTCCCATTCCCAGGTGTTGGAGTGGATTTCAGGGTCGTTCATCCAATCCCATTGCCCGTGGCCGACATTGTGGCCAATCTCCATGTTTTCCACGCTCTTTGCGAACGCCAGTGCTGCAGTGCCCGCGAGCCAGCCCGTCTTGGAGTGGCTAGTAGCGACCAGCAGGCGCGCACTGGCCTCCAGGACGCGTTGGAACGCGATGGTGCGTCGAATATAGGTCGCGTCTTGCGCGCCAAGGGATTCTTCGACGTCACGGCGGATTTTATCGAGTTCAGCGCCGAGTGACTCGATGTCGGTGTCGCTCAGGTGCGCATACTGCGCGACGTCGGTAATGGCCATGGATGTCCTCACTCGATTCAGCCATGGTCAAAAGACTTGGCTGGCAACGAAAGTCAAATGGTGGGGGACGGTTCCACGCTTTCTGAGAACCTGAACATTGTGGGGACCAACGAAGTTATGGCTAAGCTTCGGACCCACTCTTTGGCGCGGCACTGCGCTAACCGATCCGCTGGATGGAATACCCGGCGCCGTTCAGAGGAAACGCTGTTGTTCAGCCAACGGTTGCGGTCACGCCCTCGTTTGATAGCTCAGACGTCTGGGAATGCTGACAAGGCTGAATGAACAGCCGGCCTGGGGCTGGTGTCGCCGTCTCTCGTCGGCCCGCGGCGCCATGCGAATGACGCGCCGCCCAAACAAGCACCCTGGCTAAAGTCCTATTGGAGTCTTGCCGTGGTCTCAATACACCCCATCGCGTTCGCCACGAATCATCCCATCGCGCGGCCGTGTCCGCATCGGGCGACGGCCGTTATCTGTTTGCAGTGTTGGCGGGTCTCAGCGCTGACCGACTCCGCACGCCCGGGTAGACGGTCATCTCGCGACCACTGCGGGATCTTGCTGCATTTTCCTGGCCCCCGGTCAGGGGAGTACTTCCATCACGCGCCCAGGTAGTCCGACGCAGGCGATCGGCGTTGCTCGTCCGCTCCTTCGGCGCCGACCTCACAGTCGCTTCAGACCAGATGCGAAGTCGCTCGCAGGTGAGGGATGCCAACGGCTACTCAGCAGACTATCGAGTCATTTTTGGCTCCGTAACTTACTTTAACCGTGCCATCCTGGTATGTGTCTGCCCGTGTGCAGGCCACGCCGCTAGACGTTTCAGAGAGTAGGTTCGGGGTACTTCTCTTCCTGCGGCGCGCATCTCGCGTCGATTCGTAGAAACTAGAGCCCACTGGTTCGCGGAGCTTGTCTCGGACACCCCTATCTGGTGGTCGATCACAAAATAACCTCTCAGGAGTGAATCATGCGTAAAACCATTGCCGTAGTTTCTGCAACCGGGGCGTTGCTATTCGGCGGCGCAGGTGTTGCCAGCGCTACCGTGCCAAGCGCACCGACACCGTCGTCAACGACAACCACGTTGGCAGACAATGGAAATGACAAAGTCACGGAGCAGCACAGCGACAAGACGGGGCTCTGGGGGCTCCTCGGCCTTTTGGGTCTGACGGGACTGGTGGGCCTCAAGCGCCGGGACGCCGACACGACCAGAGTCGCCACCGCCGATCGCGGACGCGTCTAGCATCCCTTTCGTTCAACGTCGGCCCCCGCCAGATACCCTCTGGCGGGGGCTTGACCGACTCCCAGCGACCAGTTGCGACTGGATGCGCATTCAACTCAGCATCACCGAAAACGTTTGGGATTGTTACCGGTTTGGTTGATTTCCTGCCCTGTAATTACGGTGCCCTCACGACGGCCGCTGGCCTGGCTACGCAGTCACCACGCGGGCGGCACAGTTGCGCCGGTCATTGACCCTTATCGGGGCCTTGAGCGAGTGGTCCGTGTCGGGTACGCGCAGACCTTGGGCTGTAGTGAGGAATTCACCTTGCTGGCTGCGCGGATCTGCGTCAAAACTGCCGGAACTGGTGGTCGCCCCGGTCGGGCCAGTGAGACGGGGTCCGGATTGCGAGGGTATGCGGGCTGCGCGCATGGCGACTCCGAGCTGTAGCTATAGAGGGGAAATCGTATGCAGCGCAATATTTTTGGTGCAACGAATTAGTGGCCGCCTTCCAGCGGCGGCCTGGAGCGACTTGCGCATGCGCTCCACGGTCGAACCAAGTCGAAGTCGATATCTACCCGGCCATGCACAAACCGTTGGCGGCTTGCGTGAAGTGAGTCGTCGCGTGTCGGTCGCGTCAGCCAGTTGCCGCTAAGCCTGGAAGGTCAGCGCCACCGCGCAACGTTTGCAAGGCTTTGGCGAGCAGGCGAGACACGTGCATTTGCGAACACCCGATGCGCTCCGCGATCTCGGTCTGTGTCAGCTCGTCGAAGAATCGAAGCTTGATGATCGTGCGTTCGCGCTCCGGCAGAGCAGCGATCAACGGGCGCACGGTCTGGACCTGAAGGACTTTTTCGAAACGCGGGTCCGACCCCCCGACCGTTTCTACTAACGACTGCTCCTCGGCCCGCCTTGGAGCATCTATCGATAACACCGAGTAATTGCTGCTAGCTATCAAGGCATCGACGACCAGCGCACGATCGACTCCTAAGTACTCGGCAATTTCTGAGGCTTTAGGAGCTCGGTGGAGCCGCCGACCGAGATCCTGCGTGGCAAGGTTCAAGTGCGACTGCAGATCCTTGATCCGGCGCGGTACCTTGACCGCCCATCCGTGGTCGCGGAAATGGCGACGTAGTTCCCCGGCGATTGTCGGAACGGCAAACGAGACAAAATCCGAACCGGTGTCGACGTCGAACCGGTTGACAGCGTTGACCAAACCAACGCGGGCCACCTGTACGAGATCCTCGAAGCACTCACCCCGACCGCGGTAGCGACGGGCAATATGATCGGCCAAGGGTAAACAGCGCGCCATGATTTCGTCACGCTGATTCGCGTAAGCGCGGGATTCTGGATCAAGTTGCCGCAGTTGGCGAAACATGATCGCTACGTCTGCGTACTCGCTTGTCGATGCCAAAAGTCAGCCCTCTATGCCCGGTTGGATTATCTGCGGGCTCTGAGCTGAACTCGGCGTGGAGGTTGGTTACCCCAAAAGTCCCTAGAGCGAAACGTTGCGACGGCAACGGCAATGCAAACTTAGCGACGATCCTGGCCTGGTCGTGCCTGCGCGTGCACACCAGCGTGCCAGGGTGCCCGTACCTGGCGTTGGTGCACCACACCGGGTCACCGTTACCGGCGCCGGTTGGGTAGTCCACCGTGCTCGCCCGGCGGACTCGCCGGTGCCAGCGGTCTTCGACACCGGCGAGTGCTCCTCGTGTCGTCATGTCGCATGTCTAGGACGTTGCGGGCAGGCTGCAGCGCTGCAGCGCGCCCAAAAGTCCCTGATCAGCGCCCCCGGCACGACTCGAACGTGCGACCTAGGGATTAGAAGGCCCTTGCTCTATCCACCTGAGCTACGGAGGCAATGCGCTGGTCAGTGTATCCAACGACCGAAATAAGCATGATGCCTAACGACGCAACGCCCGAAAAGTCTTCCGCTACCGTAAATATCAGTTATGGTGTGAGCTCCGACACACGTACAACATCGGCCGGTAATCGGCCGTTAACCGCAACGAGGCGTGTGCCTGACGTCGGGGAGTGAAATTCGTTATGTGCTTATCCGGTGTGACTTCGCGCTTCTCGCGGGTCGGTGCTGAAGCATTGCGACAGGGTGGACAACTGGCGGCTGGGGCCAGAGACGCCTCCCGGTCCGCTGGCGTGCTGCTGCGCGGCTCCCCGTTCGCGGTGGGATGGGTGGCCGGCTGGCTGGCCACTGAATTCCCCCCGCAGGTGGTGACCGGACACGCGTTGTCCCGGGTCGCGCCGCCGTCGATCAACCGGATGGGTACCAGCTGGGCCGCTCAGCGGGCGGATCTGGCCCTCACTGCCGCGCTTGAGGGCGCCTTCGGGTCGGACTACCGCGAGCAGGTGTATCACCCGGCCACCGCAGCAGCATTGGCTGTCCGCCGCGGCCTGCTGCCCAAGCCCAAGGCGGGTCCGCACCGCCGGTACGCGGCCAGGACCTCCAACATCTCGTACGGTCCCGGCGGCAACGAGCATCTGCTCGACGTCTGGCGTCGCCCCGATCTGGCACCTGGCCACCGCGCGCCCGTGCTGATACAGGTCCCCGGCGGGGCCTGGGCGGTCAACGGCAAGCGGCCGCAGGCGTACACCCTGATGAGCCGCATGGTGGAACTCGGCTGGATCTGCGTTTCGATCAACTACAGCAAGAGCCCGCGATGCAAGTTCCCCGCCCACATCATCGACGTGAAACGCGCAATCGCCTGGGTCCGCGAGAACATCGCCGACTACGGCGGCGACTCCGACTTCATCGCGATCACCGGCGGCTCAGCAGGTGCCCACCTGGCTTCCCTGGCCGCACTCACCCCCAACGACCCCACCTTCCAGCCGGGCTTCGAACGCGCCGACACCACCGTGCAGGCGGTAGCGCCGTACTACGGCGTGTACGACTTCACCGACTTCGACAACATGCACGAGATGATGTTGCCGTTTCTCGAGCAGTTCGTCATGAAGGTCCGCTACGCAGACGACCCCGAGCGGTTCACCGCGGCCTCCCCGGTCTCCTATGTGCACAGCGATGCGCCGCCGTTCTTCGTCCTGCACGGTGACCGCGACGAGCTCGTCCCCGCTGGACAGGCCCGAGCCTTCTGCGCGGCACTGCAAGGGGCCGGAGCTGCCAACGTGACGTATGCCGAGCTCGCCAACGCGCACCACGCATTCGACATCACCCCGACGGTCCGTTCCCGGCTGGCCGCCGAAGCCGTCTCCGACTTCCTGGGTGTCGTCTATGGCCGTAGGGAAAGCGCGCTGCTGGGTTCGTTGGCCCTGTCGGCCTCTCCGGCAAGCTGAGTCGCGCGACGTCATCTCGATGATTCGCCGACTGGGCGGCCCACCGCGAGGACTCGCGCACGCTTGATCAGGGCTCGACCTAGTGAGTCGATCATCACTTTCACCACTGCGATAACCGGACTAGCGTTGTGTTGGCATTCTGGTGGGTGGGTCCTGATAGCAGGAGGTTTGATCAGCGGTGAGTGGGTTGACGTGTCGAGGTGATCGCCTCGTGAGGCGTGGTGGCCGTGCCTGAGTCCGGGGGAACCAAGGACTACTCCGATGAACTCGGACCGGTTGACTATTTGCTGCACCGGGGTGAGGCGAATCCCCGGACGCGATCGGGGATCATGGCGCTCGAACTGCTCGACTCGACGCCCGACTGGGACCGGTTTCGCAGCCGCTTCGACAACGCTTCCCGCAAGGTGCTGCGACTGCGGCAGAAGGTCGTCGTGCCGACGCTGCCGACGGCGTCGCCGCGCTGGGTGGTCGATGCCGACTTCAACCTCGATTTCCACGTGCGCCGGGTACGGGTGTCCGAACCAGGATCGTTGCGCGAGGTGTTCGACTTCGCCGAGGTGATGCTGCAGTCACCGATGGACATCACCCGGCCGCTGTGGACCGCCACGCTGGTCGAGGGCCTGCCCGACGGCCGGGCGGCGATGCTGCTGCACCTGAGTCACGCCGTCACCGATGGCGTCGGCAGCGTCGAGATGTTCGCCGAGATCGTCGACCTGGAGCGGGATCCGGCGCCACGGCCGGAGTTGCCACAACCCATTCCGGAGGATCTGACTCCCAACGACCTGATGCGCCAAGGCATCAATCGTCTGCCCATCGCGATCGTGGGCGGCGCACTCGGTGCTTTGACCGGCGCTGTGTCGGCGGCAGGACGAGCGGTCATGGACCCGGTGTCCACGGTGTCGGGGATTGTCGGATACGCAAACTCGGGCGCACGGGTGTTGAACCGGGCCGCCGAGCCATCACCGCTGTTGCGCAGGCGCAGCCTGATCAGTCGTACCGAAGCGATCGACATCCGGCTTTCCGACCTGCACAAGGCGGCGAAGGCCGGTGGCGGATCCATCAACGACGCTTACCTGGCGGGATTGTGCGGAGCATTGGGCCGCTACCACGCCGCCCTCGGAATGCCGATCAAAACCTTGCCGATGGCGGTCCCGGTGAACCTGCGCGCAGAGGGCGATGCGGCCGGCGGGAACCAGTTCACCGGTGTGAACCTGGCCGCGCCGGTGGGCATGGCCGACCCGGTGGCCCGGATTCAGAAGATCCGTAAGCAGATGACGCAGCGCCGTGAAGAGCCCGCCATGAACATCATCGGGGCCATCGCGCCGGTGCTCAGCGTGCTGCCGACGGCGGTGCTGGAGGAAATCACCGGATCGGTGATCGGCAACGACGTGCAGGCCAGCAATGTCCCGGTCTATCCGGGTGACACTTACATCGCTGGCGCAAAAGTGTTGCGGCAGTACGGAATTGGCCCGCTGCCCGGCGTTGCGATGATGGTTGTGCTGATCTCGCGCGGTGGTTGGTGCACCATCACCGTTCGCTACGACAGGGCCTCGGTGACAAAGGACGAGTTGTTCGCCCAGTGTCTGGTGGAGGGTTTCGACGAGATCCTGGCTCTGGCCGGTGATCCGCCGCCCCGCGCGGTTGCTGCGTCGTGTGAGTTCGACGTAGCGGACGAGGCCTCCCGATCGGTGTCGAGTTCGTGAGCGCCACGGACGAGAAGGACGACGCGGCCGCCGCCCGGCAGCCCAAGGACCTGCGGTTACCCGGATCGGTGGCCGAGATCATGGCCAGCCCGGAGGGGCCGAAGGTCGGTGCGTTCTTCGATCTGGACGGAACTCTGGTGGCCGGCTTCACCGCCGTCATCCTCACGCAGGAACGTCTGCGCCGCCGCGATATGGGCGTGGGTGAGTTGCTCAGCATGGTGCAGGGGGCGCTGAACCACACCCTGGGTCGCATCGAGTTCGAGGACCTCATCGGGAAGGCGTCCGTGGCGTTGGCCGGTCGGCTTCTGACCGATCTGGATGAAATCGGCGAGCGCCTGTTCAACCAACGCATCGAGTCGAGGATCTACCCGGAAATGCGGGAGCTGGTGCGGGCGCACGTGGCGCGCGGCCACACGGTGGTGCTCAGCTCTTCGGCGTTGACGATCCAGGTCAACCCAGTGGCCCGTTTCCTTGGCATCTCCAACACGCTCACCAACAAGTTCGAGACCAACGAGGACGGATTGCTCACCGGCGGTGTGATCAAGCCGATCCTGTGGGGTCCCGGCAAAGCGTCTGCGGTACAAGAGTTCGCGGCTGCGCACGACATCGATTTGAAGGACAGTTACTTCTACGCCGATGGTGACGAGGACGTCGCCCTGATGTATCTGGTCGGCAACCCTCGGCCGACCAACCCCGAAGGCAAGATGGCCGCCGTCGCTAAGAAACGCGGGTGGCCGATCCTGAAATTCGACAGCCGCGGCGGTCTCGGACTGCAACGTCAGATTCGCACACTTGCCGGGTTCGGCGCGATGGTCCCGGTCGGGGCCGGTGCCGTTGGGTGGGGCCTGCTGACCCGAAACCGGCGCCGCGGCGTGAATTTCTTCACCGGCAACTTCGGCGCAGTGCTGCTCGCCACCTGTGGTGTCCATTTGAATGTCACCGGGAAAGAAAACCTGACCGCGCAGCGGCCTGCGGTCTTTATCTTCAACCACCGCAACCAGGTTGACCCGATCATTGCCGGTGTGCTGGTGAAGGACAACTGGGTCGGCGTGGGAAAGAAGGAACTCCAACGCGACCCGATCATGGGCACCTTGGGCAAGTTGCTCGACGGAGTGTTCATCGATCGCGACGATCCCAACTCGGCGGTGGAGACGCTGCACACCGTTGAAGAGCGAGCCCGCAACGGCCTGTCCATCGTGATCGCCCCGGAAGGCACGCGGTTGGACACCAATGAGGTTGGCCCGTTCAAGAAGGGGCCGTTCCGGATCGCCATGGCGGTCGGAATTCCCATCATTCCCATCGTGCTTCGTAATGCGGAGATCATCGCGTCGCGCAATTCGACCACTTTGAACCCGGGCACGGTCGACGTAGCAGTGTTCCCGCCGATTCCGGTGGACGATTGGACTCTGGAGACGCTGCCAGACCACATCGCCGAAATCCGCCAGCTCTACCTCGACGTACTGTCGGACTGGCCGATCGACGAGCTTCCGGAGATCGGGCCATACGCCAAGCCGGTCAAGAAGCAGCCCGCCAAGAGAACGGCGAAAAAGGCTTCCGCCGAGCCGATTCCGGAGCCGGAAGCGGACGCCTCGCCGCAATCCGGTCCCGAGCAGCCTGACGGTGTCGACACGTCGAGCCCGCAAGCCTGAGGCCGGCAGTGACCAAGCCGGCCGCCGACACCAGCGCAGTCCTGACCGCCGACGACGCACTGGTACTTGCGTCGATGGACACTCCGGTCGAGATGGAGTTGGTCATGGCCTGGTTGGGCCAGCAGCGCGCTCGTCACCCGGAGACCAAGTACGACGTCTTGAAGCTGCCACGACCCAACGCACCCGCGGGTGCGTTGACGGCCCTGGTGGAGCAACTCGATTCCGGTAGCGACCGCTCGGTCGTGCCGGTGCGGGTGTTCTGGCTACCCGCGGCCGACCGGGGCAAGGTCGCCAAAGTTGCCGCGCTGCTGCCGGGGCGGGATCCCTACCATCCCAGCCCGCGTCAGCAGCGTCACATCCTGCGCACCGAGCCGTGGCGCGCGCGGGTGGTGACAGGCGAGTCGGCCGATGTGTCCGAACTCCGCCAGCAATGGCGCCAGACCACCGTCGGGGAGAACACCCAGGAATTCGCCGAGTTCGTCACCCGGCGTGCGCTGCTCGCCCTCGCGCGCGCCGAGTATCGAATCCTTGGGCCGCAATACAAATCGCCCCGTCTGGTCAAGCCGGAGATGCTGGCCTCGTCGCGTTTTCGGACCGGCTTGGAAGCGATCTCGGGCGCGACCGTCGAGGAAGCCGGAAAGATGCTCGACGAGCTGGCTACCGGGTGGAGCCAGGCATCGGTTGACGTGATCTCGGTGCTCGGCAGGTTGCTCAGCCGCGGGTTCGACCCCGACCTCGACTACGACGAGTATCAGGTCGCCGCGATGCGCGCCGCGTTGGAATCCCACCCGGCGGTCTTGCTGTTCTCGCACCGGTCCTACATCGACGGTGCCGTGGTGCCAGTGGCGATGCAGGACAACCGATTACCGCCGGTGCACATGTTCGGCGGCATCAACCTGTCATTCGGTGTCATGGGTCCGCTGATGCGCCGATCCGGGACGATCTTCATCCGGCGCAACATCGGCGACAACGCGTTGTACAAGTACGTGCTCAAGGAATACGTGGGTTACATCGTCGAGAAGCGGTTCAATCTGAGCTGGTCGATTGAAGGCACCCGGTCGCGGACCGGAAAGATGTTGCCGCCCAAGCTCGGTCTGATGAGTTACGTGGCCGATGCATATCTGGACGGTCGCAGCGAAGACATTCTGCTGCAAGGAGTTTCGATCTGTTTCGACCAGTTGCACGAGGTCGCGGAGTACGCGGCCTATGCGCAGGGGGCCGAGAAGACGCCCGAGGGCTTCAGTTGGTTGTACAACTTCATCAAGGCGCAAGGGGAGCGCAACTACGGCAAGATCTACGTGCGCTTCCCCGAGGCGGTTTCGATGCGGCAGTACCTGGGGCCGCCCAACGGTCCCATTGCCAACGACCCGGCCGCCAAACGCCTTGCGTTGCAGAAGATGTCGTTCGAAGTCGCGTGGCGGATCCTGCAGTCCACGCCGGTCACGGCGACGGGTCTGGTGTCGGCGCTGCTGCTGGCCACCCGCGGGACGGCGTTGACGCTGGATCAGCTGCACCACACCCTGCAGGGCTCGCTGGACTACCTGGATCGTAAGAACACGCCGGTATCCACCAGCGCGTTGCGGCTGCGATCCCGTGACGGCGTCCGGGCCGGGGCCGACGCACTGTCCAACGGCCACCCGGTGACGCGGATCGACAGCGGCCGGGAACCGGTGTGGTACATCGCTCCGGATGACGAACATGCGGCGGCGTTCTACCGCAATTCGGTGATCCACGCTTTCCTGGAGACCTCTATCGTCGAACTGGCGCTGGCGCACGCCCGGTACTCCGGGGACGGCGACCGGCTGGCGGCGTTTTGGGCGCAGGCGATGCGGCTACGCGATCTGTTGAAGTTCGACTTTTATTTCGCCGACTCGACAGCGTTCCGCACCAACATCGCCGAAGAGATGGCGTGGCACAAGGATTGGGAAAATCACGTTTCCGCCGGTGGCGACATGATCGAGGAAATGCTTTATGCCAAGCGGCCGTTGATGTCTCATGCGATGCTGCGGGTTTTCTTCGAGGCCTATGAGATCGTCGCCGACGTCCTGCGCGACGCTCCCGCTGATATCTCCCAGAAGGATCTGACGGATTTGGCGCTCGGCGTCGGCCGTCAGTATGTGGCGCAGGGACGGGTTCGCAGCAGCGAGTCGGTGTCGACGCTGTTGTTCGCGACAGCCCGCCAGGTGGTGGCCGACCAAAATCTGATCGCGCCTGGGCCGCAGCTGTCCGAGCGGCGGGACGCATTCCGCAGGGAACTGCGTGACATCCTGCACGATTTCACCTATGTGGAGCAGATCGCCCGCAGACAGTTCACCGACCGCGAAGTCAAAGCACGGCAGGCGCGGTCCGAACGGCGTGACGCCGCTTCGGATCGCTAGGTCGCCTCCGCTTCATCCACAGTCGCCACTTTCTCCACAGGCTCACCCATCGGCTGCGATCACCCGCGTCATTCGTCGGTGCTGACGAGCTAAATGGGCTTCAACAGCAGTACGACCGAGGATTCCCGAGAACAAGGACCCACGGATGGGAATCCTCCCGAACCGAAAGTTGAGCCAATGTTCGAGACACCGCTAACCATCGTCGGTCACATCGTCAACGACCCGCAGCGCCGCCACGTCGGTAGCGACGAATTCATCAGATTCCGGGTGGCAAGCAACTCACGGCGACGGACCGACGACGGGACCTGGCAGCCAGGCAATTCGTTGTTCGTCACGGTCAACTGCTGGGGGAGGCTGGTCACCGGAGTAGGCGCTGCGCTGTCCAAAGGCGCACCGGTGATCGTCCATGGCCATGTCTACACAAGTGAGTACGACGATCGCGACGGCAATCGCCGTTCGTCGACGGAGATGCGGGCGATAGCGGTCGGGCCGGATCTGGCCCGCACGATCGTGCGCATCGAGAAGCCCCGCTACACCGGCCCGAATCCGGTGCCGAGCCCGGCAACCGACGGTCACGGCGACACCGCGGAGGCTGCGGCGGCCGGCCCCGAGTCGGCCGAAGATCCCGCCTCCGCTCCCAGTGCACTGCCACTGTCGGCCTGACGTTCCGCGGCGGTGCATAGGATGGGCCGCGGATATTTCCGAAAAGACCAGAAAGGCAATACCGCGGCATGGCTGAGTTCATCTACACGATGAAGAAGGTCCGCAAGGCGCACGGCGACAAGGTGATTCTCGACGACGTCACGTTGAGCTTTTACCCCGGCGCCAAGATCGGCGTTGTCGGCCCCAACGGGGCCGGCAAGTCGAGCGTCTTGCGGATCATGGCTGGTTTGGACAAGGCCAACAATGGTGACGCCTTCTTGGCCCCCGGGGCCTCCGTTGGCATCCTGCTACAGGAACCTCCCCTCAACGAGGAGAAGACGGTTCGGGGCAACGTCGAAGAGGGTCTGGGCGAGATCAAGGTCAAGCTCGACCGATTCAACGAGGTCGCCGAATTGATGGCCACCGACTACTCCGACGAGCTGATGGAGGAGATGGGTCGGCTGCAGGAAGACCTGGACCACGCCGACGCGTGGGATCTGGATTCGCAGCTGGAACAGGCGATGGACGCGCTGCGCTGCCCGCCGCCGGACGAACCGGTCACCAACCTGTCCGGTGGCGAGCGTCGCCGCGTCGCGTTGTGCAAGCTGCTGCTGTCCAAGCCAGACTTGCTGCTGCTCGACGAGCCGACCAACCACCTCGACGCCGAGAGCGTCCAGTGGCTCGAGCAGCACCTGGCCAGCTACGAAGGCGCGATCTTGGCGGTCACCCACGACCGGTACTTCCTCGACAACGTCGCCCAGTGGATTCTCGAGCTGGACCGTGGGCGGGCCTATCCCTATGAGGGCAACTACTCGACCTACTTGGAGAAGAAGTCCGACCGTATCGCCGTGCAGGGCCGCAAGGACGCCAAGCTGCAGAAGCGGTTACAGGACGAGTTGGCCTGGGTCCGTTCCGGCGCCAAGGCACGCCAGGCCAAGAGCAAGGCGCGCCTGCAGCGCTACGAGGAGATGGTCGCCGAGGCGGAGAAGACCCGCAAGCTCGACTTCGAGGAGATCCAGATCCCAGTCGGGCCCCGGTTGGGCTCGGTGGTAGTCGATGTAGGCCACCTTGACAAGGGCTTCGAAGGACGCACTCTGATCAAGGATCTGTCCTTCACGCTGCCCCGCAATGGCATCGTCGGTGTCATCGGTCCCAACGGGGTCGGAAAGACCACGCTGTTCAAGACCATTGTCGGGCTCGAGGAGCCCGACAGCGGCACTGTCAAGGTCGGCGAGACCGTCAAGTTGAGCTACGTGGACCAGGGTCGGGCCGGGATCGATCCGAAGAAGAACGTGTGGCAGGTCGTCTCAGACGGGCTGGACTACATCCAGGTCGGCCAAACCGAAGTGCCGTCTCGTGCGTATGTGTCGGCGTTCGGGTTCAAGGGGCCTGACCAGCAGAAACCTGCTGGTGTGCTGTCGGGTGGTGAGCGCAACAGACTGAACCTGGCGCTCACCCTCAAGCAGGGCGGCAACCTGATCCTGCTCGACGAACCGACCAACGACCTGGACGTCGAAACCCTGAGCTCGCTGGAAAACGCGCTGGTGAATTTCCCCGGTTGTGCGGTGGTGATCTCCCACGATCGCTGGTTCCTGGACCGGACCTGTACGCACATTTTGGCCTGGGAGGGTGACGACGACCACGAGGCCAAATGGTTCTGGTTTGAGGGCAATTTCGGCGCCTATGAAGAGAACAAGGTGGAAAGACTTGGCGCCGATGCGGCGCGTCCGCATAGGGTCACCCACCGCAGGCTGACCCGGGACTAATGTCTAGCTCGCCCCGCGACGATGCGGTCTAGTCGGCCGCTGAGAAGTGAGGCATAGTGAGCGCCGACTGGTATCCGCCGCGAGTTGTGGAGAATCGGAATGACGATCGATCCCGGGACCAAAGTTGATGTAGATGATGTCGCGGCGTGGACCACGTCCACGCCAGACACTGACATCCCGACCTGGGTTTTCAAGGCCTACCTCGATAGTTATCGGGGGCCGCAGGACGACGGCTTTGACGGGGTGGTCGACCCCGCCTCGACGGTGACTCCCGCGGTGGTCAGCGCTCACCGCCGGCTCGCTGTGCAACGCCCGCTCGGCGAAAGCTCGGTCGTCGTCTACCCGTCCGACGACCCGTCCGGATTCGGGCCGGCGTTGCAGGTGGTCACCGATCAGGGCTCCATGCTGATGGATTCGGTCACCGTGCTGCTGCACCGGCTCGGTCTCTCCTACACCGCCATCATGACTCCGGTCTTCGAGGTACGTCGCGACGCGGCGGGTGCACTGCAGCGCGTCGAACCGAAAGCCGACGACACATCGCCCTACGTCGGCGAGGCGTGGATTCATGTGCAGCTCTCGCCCGCGCTCGACCGCAAGGCACTCGTCGAGGCAGAACGACTGCTGCCCAAGGTCCTTGCCGACGTGCAGCGGGTCGCCAAAGATGCTGCGGCGATGACCTCCATGCTCGGCGAAGTTGCCGAAGACATCGACAGCGACCCCGAAGGTCGCTACGCGGCTCCCGACCGGCAGGAAGTCGCCGCTCTGTTGAAGTGGTTGGGCAGAGGCAACTTCCTGCTGCTCGGCTATCAGCGAACCAGGGTGCAGGACGGGCTGGTCGCCGGTGACGGGTCCAGCGGTCTGGGCGTACTACGGGCCCGCTCGGGCACGCGTCCGCGGCTGACCGACGAATCCAAGTTGCTCGTCTTGGCTCAGGCTACCGTCGGCAGCTACTTGCGTTACGGCGCATACCCGTACGCGATTGCCATCCGCGAATACACCGCCGGGCCGGACGGTCCCGACGGAAGCGTGTTCGAGCACCGCTTCGTCGGGCTGTTCACGGTCGCCGCCATGAACGCCGACGTCTTGGAGATCCCGGCGATCTCGCGCCGGGTACGCGATGCCCTCACCCTGGCCGGCAGCGACCCCAGCCACCCCGGCCAGCTGCTGCTCGACGTCATTCAGACCGTCCCGCGTCCGGAGTTGTTCACCCTGAGTGCCCAACGGCTACTCGAGATGGCCATGGCCGTTGTGGACATGGGATCGCAACGACGCGCACTTCTGTTCCTGCGCGCCGACCGGCTGCAGTTCTTCGTCTCCTGCCTCGTCTACGTTCCGCGCGACCGCTACACCACGGCCGTGCGGCTGCAGGTCGAGGACATCCTGGTCCGCGAGTTCGGCGGGACGCGGCTGGAATTCACCGCTCGGGTCAGCGAATCCCCTTGGGCGCTGATGCATTTCATGGTCCGGCTGCCCGATGACGGAAGTGCTGCGGCCCCCGTCGACGTCTCCGATGCCAACCGCACCCGGCTGCAGGCACTGCTCAGCGAGGCTGCGCGCACCTGGCCCGATCGGCTGATGGCTGCCGCGGCAACCGGCGCGATTTCGTATGCCGACGCCGAGCACTACTCGACCGCCTTCTCCGAGGCGTACAAGCAGGTCATCCCTCCTGCCGTGGCCGTCCAGGACATCGCGATCGTCAACGAACTGACCGAGGATTCGGTCAAGCTGGTCTTCTCCGAACGCGACGAGCACGGGATCGCAAACCTCACCTGGTACCTCGGGGGACACACCGCTTCGCTGAGCAAGTTGCTGCCGATGCTGCAGAGTATGGGCGTCGTGGTTCTCGAAGAGCGTCCGTTCACCGTCGTGCGGCCGGACGGGTTGCCGATATGGATCTATCAGTTCAGGATCTCCCCGCACCCCACCATCCCCTTGCCCGACACCGAAGCCGAGCGGGAGGCGGGTGCACACCGCTTTGCTGACGCGGTCACCGCGATCTGGCAGGGCCGCGTCGAGGTGGACCGGTTCAACGAGTTGGTCATGCGGGCCGGGCTGACCTGGCAACAGGTGGTTCCGCTGCGGGCCTACGCCAAGTACCTGCGGCAGGCGAACTTCCCCTACAGCCAGTCCCACATCGAGTCGGTGCTCAACGAACATCCCTCGACCGCGCGCTCACTGGTGACCTTGTTCGAGGCGCTGTTCGATCCCGAGTCGCAATCAACGGGTGCCGACGCGCAGGCGGCCGCCGCAGCCGTCGCCGCGGACATCGACGCACTGGTCAGCCTGGACACCGACCGCATCCTGCGTGCGTTCGCGTCGTTGGTCCAGGCCACGTTGCGCACCAATTACTTTGTCACGAAGGAAGGTTCGGCCCGCAGCCGTAACGTCATCGCGGTCAAGCTCGACGCCCAACTGATCGACGAATTGCCGCTGCCGCGGCCCAAGTTCGAGATCTTCGTGTATTCGCCCCGCGTCGAAGGCGTGCACCTGCGATTCGGGCCGGTCGCACGCGGCGGGTTGCGCTGGTCCGACCGCCGCGACGACTTCCGCACCGAAATTCTGGGGCTGGTCAAGGCGCAAGCCGTGAAGAACGCGGTCATCGTGCCGGTCGGGGCCAAGGGTGGGTTCGTCTTGAAGCGGCCGCCGCTGCCTACCGGCGACCCGGCTGTCGACCGCGATGCCTCGCGCACCGAAGGTGTCGCCTGCTACCAGCTGTTCATCTCTGGATTGCTCGACGTGACCGACAACGTCGATATGGCAAGCGGGAAGGTCAATCCGCCGTCCGGGGTGGTGCGTCGGGACGGCGACGACGCCTACCTGGTGGTGGCCGCCGACAAGGGCACCGCGACGTTCTCCGACATCGCCAACGACGTGGCCAAGTCCTACGGCTTCTGGCTGGGCGACGCGTTCGCCTCCGGCGGATCGGTCGGGTACGACCACAAGGCCATGGGCATCACCGCCAAGGGCGCCTGGGAGGCGGTCAAGCGGCACTTCCGCGAGATCAGCGTCGACACCCAGAGCCAAGACTTCACCGTCGTCGGAGTCGGCGACATGAGCGGCGACGTGTTCGGCAACGGCATGTTGCTCAGCAAGCACATCAGGCTGATCGCCGCCTTCGATCACCGGCACATCTTCATCGACCCCAAACCCGAGGCGGCGCCCACCTGGGTGGAGCGCAAGCGGATGTTCGACCTGCCCCGGTCCAGCTGGGACGACTACGACAAGTCGCTGATCAGCGAAGGCGGCGGCGTGTACAGCCGCGCGCAGAAATCGATTCCCATCAGCCCGCAGATCCGCGACGCCCTGGGCATCGACGGTGACATCGAAGAAATGACCCCGCCCAGCCTGATTCGGGCGATCCTGCAGGCGCCGGTGGACCTGCTGTTCAACGGCGGCATCGGCACCTACATCAAGGCGGAGAACGAGTCAGACGCCGACGTCGGCGACCGCGCCAACGATCCGGTACGCGTCAACGGAAACCAAGTGCGCGCCAAGGTCATCGGCGAAGGCGGCAACCTCGGGGTGACGGCCCTGGGCCGCGTCGAATTCGATCTGTCCGGTGGCCGGATCAACACCGACGCGATGGACAACTCCGCCGGCGTGGACTGCTCCGACCACGAGGTCAACATCAAGATTCTGATCGACTCCCTGGTCACCGCCGGCAAGGTGAAGGCCGAGGAACGCAGTCAACTGCTCGAGTCAATGACCGATGAGGTCGGACACCTGGTGCTGCTCGACAACGAGGACCAGAACGACTTGATGGGCACCAGCCGTGCCAATGCGGCCAGCCTGCTGCCCGTGCATGCCGACCAGATCAAGTTCCTGGTGGCCACCCGGGGCGTCAACCGCGAACTGGAAGCGTTGCCTTCGGAGAAGGAGATCGCCCGGCGCACCAGCATCGGCATCGGGCTGACCTCGCCCGAGCTGGCCACGTTGATGGCGCACGTCAAACTGGGCCTCAAAGAGGGCCTGCTGAAGACTGAGGTGCCGGACCTGGATGTGTTCGCGTCCCGGCTGCCGGAGTACTTCCCGAAGCCGCTGCGCGACCGGTTCACTCCGGAGATCCGGACGCACCAACTCCGTCGCGAGATCATCACCACCATGTTGATCAACGACCTGGTCGACACCGCGGGGATCACCTACGCTTACCGGATCGCCGAAGACGTTGGCGTGACAGCGATCGACGCGGTGCGCACCTACGCGGCCACCGACGCGATCTTCGGGATCGGCGGTATCTGGCGACGGATCCGTGCGGCCAACCTGCCGGTCCCACTGTCGGACCGGTTGACTCTGGACACCCGCCGGCTTGTCGACCGCGCCGGGCGTTGGTTGCTCAACTATCGTCCGCAGCCGCTGGCTGTCGGCGCCGAGATCAACCGGTTCGCCGCCAAGGTCAAGGCGCTGACGCCGCACATGTCGGATTGGCTGCGCGGAGACGACAAGGCCATCGTCGAGAAGGAGGCCGCGGAATTCACCGCGCTGGGCGCTCCCCACGACCTGGCCTACCGGGTAGCCGCCGGCCTGTACCGCTACAGCCTGCTCGACGTCATCGACATCGCTGACATCACCGAGCTGGAGACCGACGACGTCGCCGATACCTACTTCGCCTTGATGGACCGGCTGGGTACCGACTCCCTGCTCACGGCGGTGTCCGAGCTGCCTCGTAACGATCGCTGGCATGCGTTGGCGCGCATAGCGATTCGGGACGATATCTACTCGTCGCTGCGGTCGTTGTGCTTCGACGTGCTGGCGGTGGGTGAGCCGGGCGAGAGCGGCGAGCAGAAGATCGCCGAGTGGGAACACGTCAGCGCGTCTCGAGTCGAGCGGGCACGCCGGACTCTCAACGAGATTCGTGAGAGCGGCGCAACGGACCTGGCGACCCTGTCCGTGGCGGCCCGTCAGATCCGCCGCATGACCCGGACCAGCGGACGGGGATCGACAGGGTGAGCGTTGGTTATGTTGCACCTGTGCCGGTGCGTTGGTCGGACATCGACATGTACCAGCACGTCAACCACGCCACCATGGTCACGATCCTCGAAGAGTCGCGAGTTCCGTTCCTCAGGGAGCCTTTTGGCGCCGACATCACGACCATCGGCCTGCTGATCGCCGATGTCCGCGTCACCTATAAAGATCAGCTGCGACTGGTCGATTCGCCGTTGCAGGTGACGATCTGGACCAAGCGTCTGCGGGCGGTGGACTTCACCCTGGGCTACGAAGTGCGCTCGGTGAACGCCGATCCGAAGTCGAAGCCGGCTGTCATCGCCGAGTCTCAACTCGCCGCTGTGCACATCGAGGAGCAGCGGTTGGTGCGCCTGACGCCTCATCATCGGGAGTACCTGCAGCGGTGGCTCCGAGAATAGAGGGGGAGAGAACATAGCGGGCAGACCCGAACGCGGACTGTGGCTGGGCGATCAAGCCCACCGCGCGGATCTGGCTACATTCGTCGATCACGCGTTGCGGCTCGACGATGCCGCCGTCATCAGACTCCGGGCGCGATCGGCAGATTTGTTGACGGCTTGGGTGGCAACGGGTTTCGAGGTGCTGGCCAGTCGTGTGGTGATCGGCGAAGTCCGGCCGGACGACATGTCGGTCGGTGCCGACGCATTGGCGCGTGGGCTGGCCGCACTCGATCCAACCGACTCAACGGGCTATGTCGATCCCGGCTATGCGATGGACTCGGCGTGGCGGGTCGGATTGCCCCCCGAGTCCGGCTTCACCCACCTCGACGACATACCGGCCAAAGTGATGCTGGACTTGGCCCAACGCGGTGTCCAACTGGCCAGGGAGCATGGAAGTGCGCACGGCCCGCCGACCTCGCTGTTGGACCAAGAGGTGATCGAAGTCAGCTCCGGCGACACCGTGGTGGGACTGCCGATGCGCTGTGTATTCGCCCTCACCGCAATGGGTTTCTTGCCGCAGTCGGCCGAGACGATCGACGACGACGAGATGATCCGAATACGGATTCTGCCGGCGTGGTTGCGTATCGATGCGCGGTTCGGCTCGGTGTACAGACGCCGTAGTCACGCCGCCTTGGTGTTGCGCTGACGTTGTCCGTTTGAATCAGCACGAGTTTTTGGAGCCGTCAGGTGCTGTAAACCATCCATAAAGGCAGCACCGAGTTCAGGTAATCCATGAATTTCTTGAGACCGACGCGATACTGACCGTAGCCGTAGGGGTCTTCCGCATATTCCGGAAATGCGATACCCAACCCGAACAAGCCGGGGGCAATGACGCCGTTCTGCGGGTTGTAGTCGAGTGGGCCCCACTGTGGCGTTTCCGGCAGTCTTCTGCGCTCGAAGCCGACGGTATAGACCACGCGGTCGCACGCTTCGAGTTGCTTCTTGAATTCGGGGTCCGATACCCAGTACCGCTCCAATCGGTCCGGGTACACCCCATCGATGTTTTCTCTGGCCCAATCGGCCGCACGGCCTTTGAGTCCGGTGTCGTCGAACAGAATCCAATCGTCAAGATAAACCGCATATTTGAGCGGCGCGCGGTAGAAATTGATCACCTTCGCGACCGGATGGCGCAGCAGATTCGGTAGCGCGATCATCGAGGAGTGCGACGAACCGAACACGGCGACCGTCGCACCCTCCAACTGCTGCTCGGCGAGCTTTTCCGGATCGAGAGCGACTTCGACCGGGATCTCTTCCAGCTCGGGATAATCGAGCCGCCGAGGAACCGCTCCGACCGCGAGCACAACATTCTTTGAAGCGACTACCTGGTCTTCCGTCTGGATATTCCAGCGCCTGCCCTGCAAATTCAGGGCGGTCGCCGTCGTCTTGAACACCTGTACTCGCTCGCGCAGGTGTTCAGTGACCCAGAGCAACGGCTCTGCCACCAACCCGAGCGCACAAGTATCCTGCGGGTCGACTTCTCCGAGCGCTGAGGGCGGTGCATCGGAGAATCGAAAAGCCGAGGAGCCGTTCAGATATTCCAGAAAGGTGCCGGCAATCGTATTGCTTGATACTGGCCGCCATTTCTGACCGAGGTCTCCGGCGGCGAAAGCCGGATCGATCCAGGCGATTTTTTCTGCCGGGATTCCATGGTCAACCAGTCGGCCTACCGCTGCAATTCCGGCGGGTCCGGCCCCGATCACTGTCCACTCGTGGGTCGGCGTCATCAGATACGTATATAGGAATGAGCAGCGGCTCGCCAAACGGTCGCCAGGCTTGCTGCGCGGGTCCCTCCGGCGGGGACTCACAGGCGGTCGCAGTACATGGCGGCATCGACTGCCGCCGCCGTAACCTTCGCGGCAACGCGACGTGCTTACAGCCCCGTCGAATTCATACCCAACCTCGTAGGGCTTTCCCATTACGATGCGAATGCGTCAGCCATCCCGCCGGACATTTCGTCGGGCTCCGTGGGGTCGGCGGCGTCGAACGCACGGGCGCTGAAGCAGGGCCGATTAACCGGAGGGGTCACCTATGTCCTATTTGGTCACGAGCCCGCAGGCGGTCACTGCGGCAGCCGCCGAAGTCGCCGGAATCGGATCGGCGGTCAACCAAGCAGAGGTCGTCGCGGCGGGTCCGACAAGCAACATGGCCGTCGCTGCCGCCGATGAGGTTTCCGAGGCGGTCAACGCCCTGTTTCGGGCATATGCCCAGGACTATGCGGCAGTCAGTCGGCAAGTGGCGCAGTTTCATCAGGCGTTCACGCAGTTGTTGACCGAGGCGAGCGAATCTTATGCGCAAGCTGATGCGGCGGCTTCAGCGGCACTCGCGGGGTTCGCCCAACCAGTCCAGGCGCTTTTCGCGCCGTTGCGGGCGGGAGGCTTAGCGGCAAACGCGGGAGCTTTGTTGGCACCCCCTGCGCCGGTAAACGTTGACGCCGCACTGATATTGAGTCCAAGTGGCGTGGCGACACCGTCCGCAACTTACGTGTCAAACGTCTACTCGAAGTTCGTCCTGCCGAATTTCCCTTCCGCGACCCCACCCCAGATTGTGTCCACCCCTGAAGGTCTTTACCCCTTCACTGGGGTCAAGGATTTGGTTCTGAACGTCTCAGTGGCGCGCGGTGCATTGATTCTCAAGGACGCGATTTTGCAGCAGGTCGCGGGACTTCCCCCGGGGGGTTCTATCGCCGTCATGGGCTACTCGCAGAGTTCGGCGATTTCCTCTCTCGTGATGCCGATGCTTGCGTCCGCGGGCGTCCCGAGTTCACAGGTCAACTTTGTTTTATTGGGAAATCCAATGAATCCTAATGGCGGTGCACTTGCCCGCTTCGCCGGACTGGAATTGCCGGCACTGGGCTTCTCGTTCTACGGTGCGACGCCGGATAACCTGTATCCGACGGTCACCTACACACTCGAATATGACGGCTTCGCCGACTTCCCGCGGTATCCGCTCAACCTGCTCGCCGACGTGAATGCTGTCATGGGTATCGCCCTGGTGCATGGGAACTATCCATTGCTCACTCAGGCTCAGATCGACACAGCTGTTCAGTTGCCGACATCGGGGCCGACCCAGAGCACTTACTACATGATTCCCACCGAGCATTTACCATTGTTGCAGCCATTGCGGTTCCTGCCGTATGTCGGCAACCCTCTCGCTGAATTGCTGGAACCAAATATGCGGGTTCTGGTGAACTTGGGCTACGGAGACCCGGCCTACGGCTACGACACGGGCCCCGCCAATGTGCCGACGCCGTTCGGCATATTTCCGCCGGTCAGTCCCTTGACGGTCTTGGATCACTTGGCGATCGGTACGCAGCAGGGCATTGTCAATGCCGGTCATGAATTGCAGGTGCAGGGTCCGCCGAGGCTACCGGACATCTCGCTGTCGAGTGTTCTGGCGACACTCGGTTTGAATGCTCCGGTAACAGTTTCTGGTTCACCGGCGTCGACAATCGAGAACTTGCTGCTGGCCGCCAAGAATGTGAACACAATGGCTTTCGACGGCGTGGTGGCAGACCTTTCCACCGCATACGGGGTGCTATTACCCACGGCAGATATTGCGAGCAGTCTCGCGCTCAGTCTCCCGGGTTATGACATCAACTTGGTCATCGATGGGCTGATTCAAGTGGTGAATGGCCAGCCTGCCGAAGGCCTGATGTATGCGCTCGGCGCTCCACTCGCTGCCAATGTTGGGCTGTCGACGCTCGCCGGCGGTTTTCAGTTGATCGTTCTCAGCTATGCGCTCGACACGATCATATTCGGCACGCCGCATCCTTATCCGTTTGCGCCCGCCGGTTTCTAGACCAATTCCGGCTAAACCAGCCACGCCGCAGCATTGGGCGGCAACTGGCCGTCGATCAACCCGGCGCTGGTCAGGATCACCTCGCCGGGGGGTAGTGCCATCGCGCGTTCGCCGGCGTTCAGGGCACACACCAGACCGCCGCGGCGCGCGAATACTACGGCGTCGTCGGGTGCCGACAACCAATCGATCTGTGCGCCATCGAATTCCGAGCGCTGCCGGCGCAATTCGAGAGCGCGGGTGAAGAACGACAACGCCGATCCGGCGTCGGCCCGCTGCTTCGCCACCGTCAGCGTCGCCCAATCTGCCGGCATCGGTAGCCAGGTGTCGGCATTGGTCGAGAATCCGAACGGGGGAGTGTCGCCGGACCACGGCAGCGGCACCCGGCACCGATCGCGGCCGCGTTCGGTGTGTCCCGAGCGTTCCCACGTCGGGTCCTGCAGCACCTCGTCTGGCAGATCCACGTCAGGCAGACCCAACTCTGTCCCGTTGTAGATGAACACCGCGCCCGGCAGGGCGAGCATCAGCATGGCCATGGCCTTGGCTCGGTACAACCCGACCTCGCCGCCGCCGTACCGCGTGACCTCGCGGCCCACATCATGGTTGGACAGCGTCCACGTCGGGGTGGCGTTCTCCAGCGCCGCCGCTTCCAGTGAGTTCTGCACCGCTTCGCGGATCTCGGCAGCGTCGAAGTCGGTACGGGTGAGCCGGAAGTTGAAACCGAGGTGCAGTTCGTCGGGCCGGAGGTACTCGGCCCATTGGGCGTTGTCGTGCACCCAGACCTCGCCGACGGTCACGGCTTCGGGGTAGTCGTTCATCACGGCGCGGATATCGCGGTGGATCGCGTGGACGTTCGGTCGATTGAACCTGGGGTCGTCGTCGGTGTGGCGCAATACCTCGGAGGCGTCCGGCGAATCGGGCAGTCCTTCGGGCTTGGCCATGCCGTGCGCCACGTCGATGCGGAACCCGTCGACGCCACGCTCGAGCCAGAAGCGCAGCGACTTTTCGAAGTCGTCGAAGATCTCTGGGTTGTCCCAGTTCAGGTCGGGCTGCTCGGTGTCAAAGAGGTGCAGGTACCACTGGCCAGGATTGCCGTCCGGTTCGGTGATTCGGGTCCAGGCCGGTCCGCCGAAAACCGACTCCCAGTTGTTGGGCGGCAACCGACCGTCGGGTCCGCGGCCGTCGCGAAAGAAGTAGCGATTCCGCGCGTCGGTGCCGGGACCCGCGACCAGCGCGGCCTGGAACCACGGGTGCGCAGAGCTGGTGTGGTTGGGCACCACGTCCATGGTCACCTTGATGCCCCGAGCGTGCGCTTCGGTGATCAGCCGCTCGAACGCGGCCATCCCGCCGAACAGTGGGTCGATGTCGCGTGGGTCGGAGACGTCGTAGCCGTGGTCGGCCATCGGCGAGACGGTGACCGGGTTGAGCCAGATTCCGTCTACACCGAGCTGTTCCAGGTGGTCGAGGTGGTCCGCCAGACCCGCGAGGTCACCGACGCCGTCGCCGTTGCTGTCGGCGAAGGAGCGCGGATACACCTGATAGAAGACCGCGGTTTGCCACCAAAGCCGTCCTGCCGGCTCGGATTCGCCGACCATCAGAACGCGGAGTTGACGAGGGAGTGGGCGGCCATCTCCAGGTACTGAAGCAACTGGCGCCGGTGATCGTCGTCGAGGGTCTGCGAGTCGATGGAGCCGACCGCGATCTGCATGCATCGCAGCCAGGCGTCGCGCTCGATGGGACCGATCCGGAAGGGCACGTGCCGCATCCGCAGCCGCGGATGACCGCGCTGGTCGGAGTACGTCCGCGGGCCGCCCCAATACTGCTCGAGGAACATCCGGAGCCGTTCCTCGGCCCCGGACAGGTCCTCTTCGGGATACAACGGACGCAGGATCTCGTCCTCGGCGACCTGCTCGTAGAAGCGGGCAACGATCGCATCGAAGGTCGCGGCGCCGCCGACGGCGTCGTAGAAAGTCTCTGTTGTCTGATCCATCGCTCTCCATTGTGGGCCACCGGTCTTCTTCAGCCGCGATAGCGCCTTGTGTTCACCGGATCGACACGGCGCGGCTGGAGGCAATTGGGGTGCGATCGACAGCGAATCGTGATGGACTGTCGGCGGAGGATTTATGGCGCAGCGCAACAAACGCCGCAGCCACCGCAGTGCGGGTGCCGCGGCAAACGGAACTGGGCCCGTGTCGTGTCTGCACAGTGTCAATGCCCATCCCAGTACCCACCGCGCTGCCCCCGGTGCCGATCCGCCGCCCTTGCGCGTCGACAGCGCTTCAATCTGGAATCGCCGCCGGGTGCTGTTGCTGAACTCCACCTACGAGCCTCTCACCGCATTGCCTATGCGGCGCGCGATCGTGATGGTGATCTGTGGCAAGGCCGACGTTGTGCACGACGATCCGGCCGGGGCCGTCATCCACTCCGCGACCAAATCCATAGCGATGCCGTCGGTGATCCAACTGCGTGCCTTTGTCCGGGTGCCCTACCGGGCGCGGGTGCCGATGACGCGGGCCGCACTGATGCATCGCGATCGTTTCTGTTGCGCCTATTGCGGCGCGAAGGCCGACACCATCGACCACGTTGTGCCCCGCAGTCGCGGCGGCGACCACTCCTGGGAGAACTGCGTGGCGTGCTGCTCCGCATGCAACCACCGCAAGGGCGACAAGATGCTGGCCGAACTCGGCTGGGTTCTTCGACGCGTGCCGTTGCCGCCGACCGGACAGCATTGGCGACTGCTTTCGACGGTCAAAGAACTCGACCCGTCCTGGGCGCGATACCTCGGTGAGGGCGCGGCGTAGTTCGTATCGATTTCTGGGGTCCTAAGTGCGCCGGTTGGACCTTCGGTGGGATACGGTTTTCGTCGTGAACGCTATGGAGACTCACCTCTTGCTCGTCGGAATACCGTTGTTGCTGGTGGTCATCCTCGGGTCGTTGTTCTTGACCCGTAAGGGGCCGCACCCCGCAAGCTATGACTTGTCCGAGAAATGGACACACCCGCCGATCCTGTGGGCCGCCACCGATGAGGCTGTCGGTGGTTCGCACGGCGGGCACGGCTCAGAGTTCACGGTTGGAGGTGGCGCAAGTGGCACATGGTGAAATCGCGACGATCGATCCGGCCGACCTGCCGAGGGGCTGGGTTCTCACCACCAGCGGCCGGGTCTCCGGAGTCACCGAGCCGGGTGATATCTCGGTGCACTACCCGTTCTCCATCAAAGACCTTGTGGCCGTTGACGATGCGCTGAAATACGCGTCGCGGGCGTCGTCGGCGCGGTTCGCGGTCTACCTGGGCGATCTGGGTAGCGACACCGCCGCGCGGGCGCGGGAGTTGCTGGCCAAGGTGCCGACGCCGAACAACTCGGTGCTGCTTGCCGTGTCTCCGGAGCAGAGCGCCATCGAGGTGGTGTACGGCTCGCAGGTGCGCGGTCGGGGCGCCGAGTCTGCAGCTCCGCTCGGCGTCGCAGCCGCTTCGTCAGCGTTCGAACAGGGCAACCTCATCGACGGCCTGGTGAGCGCGATCCGAGTGCTCAGCGCTGGGATCTCGCCGGCCTAGAGTCGGCCCGCCCATCGCCGCACCGCGTTCCCGGATTTAACCGGTGTATGAGTATGAGCACGCGCTGCTGAAGGCCGAGTTGCTCATCGGTCTCCGGCCGACCGGCTACGGGCAGAAGTGGCTGGCGAGCGCTGCGCGACGGGCTGTGCCGCCGGAGGTCGTCGTCGAGATCGCTCGGCAGCACCGGGGCGTCCTGTCGAGCCTGGACATCCTCGAGAACACCGAAGAGATCGTCGATCCACACGGCAAGTCGTTCTTTCTTCTCCCGGAGACGATCAGCGGTGAGGGCGCACGCCGGGCCACCCTGATGACCTACGTCGTCAACGCGGGCACGGACTACGGCAGGGCGGGCTTGGCGGTTCGCAACGATTTCGCCGAGACGCCGTATTGCGCCGGCGAGTTGAGGCGGATCGAGAACCGCCAGCTGGCGAACCGCTGGTCCTACAGCCGAGACGTCCGATTCGTGCACCGCAACGGCGGCCGGCTGGTCACGACGCCGAACGGCATTCTCATGGGCCTCGGCGGCAACTGGCTCCAGCGTCTGTTCAGTCAGCGGGGCGGAACCGCTTGGGGCGACATATTCATGGTCAACCTGGGCCGGGTCGCCGACCCCGCGCAGCAGATTCGCGCCGTCGTCGAATCCGGGCGCGCTTGGTTCACCGACAGTCACGGCAAGCCGGTCGTCGGCAACCTCGAACTTGACCGGGTGCTGCATCACGAGGAGCGGCACTGCGTCCAGTGGGCCGCGAAAGGTTATGCGGGCATGATCGCGGCCTACAGCTGGGAGGCGATCCGGGAGGTCGTGTTGCGTGAGACCAACCGGCTCGAAGAAGACGCCGGTCTACGCGACGGCGGCTACCGGTGACATGCGCTGCTTGACGCAGCG
>NZ_JBVAXG010000004.1:111944-287048 GCF_055419245.1 Mycobacterium sp. IDUB_37
AGCGCTTGCGATCACTCCGGCTTGATGGTCGTGACCCGCTGCGCGCTGCTTGACGCAGCGCTTGCGATCACTCCGGCTTGATGGTCGTGACCCGCTGCGCGCTGCTTGACGCAGCGCTTGCGATCACTCCGGCTTGTCGAACTTTCGGGCCCGTAGCGACCGCTTGACCCCCGCCTGGCCCTCCAGCACGAGTCGGCGCAATGCCGACGGAATCTCGGGGCCGGCCAGGAAAGCGTCGGCCGCCGCGATGGCCTCGTCACTAATGTCCCAACTGGGGTAGAGGCCGATCACTACCGACTGCGCCACTTCGCTGGAACGGCGCGCCCAGACTCCCAGGATCACCTCGAAGTAGCGCGCGGTGAACGGCGCGAGCAACTTACCTTGTCCAGGCGCGTTGATACCCGCGATCATTGCCCGCCCGACCGCATTGGCCAGGGTGTCGTCTTCGACAACCGCGGTGAACGTTTCCTCCTTGACGCTGAGCTGCGGTCGCGCCGCGGACGCCTGAGCGCCGTGCCGTTTGCCGGCCGCCGTGGGGTCGCTCTTCACCTCGGCGTCGATCTTCGGCGAATCCGTTCCGTCGGCGTCGATCGCGCCGGCGGCCGCCAGTGCGATCACGATGCGCCAGCGCAGATCGGTGTCCACGTCCAGGCCGGCCAGCCCCTGCGCTTCGGGGTCGCCGTCCAGCAATGCGGCCAGTGTCTCCACGTGGCGTGGCGACAGGACCGAGCTGCACAGTGAGTTGAAGTACGCGAGTTGGTGGTCCGACCCGGGTGCCGCGTCGCGTGCCAACTCCAGCAACCGGTCGGCGTACTGCGGCCAGCCGTGCTCGCGGGCCCAGTCCGGGTCGGCATACGAGCCCACCGCGGTCTGCGCTTGCAGCAGCAGTCGCTGCAACACCGTGACCTCGGTTTCGGCTTGGATGCCGCCCATTACCAACGACACGAAGTCGCGGGCACGCAGTTCGGCCTCGCGCGTCATCTCCCAGGCGGCCGACCACACCAGCGTGCGCGGCAGCGAATCAGCGATGTCGGCGATGCGTTCCAGCGCCGTCCGCAGCGATTCCTCGTCGAGTCGCAGTGAGCAGTAGGTCAGGTCTTCGTCATTGACCAGAATCAGCTTGCCGCGCGAAACACCAACCAGCGCAGGAACTTCGGTGCTCGGCCCGTCAACGTCGAGTTCTTCCCGGTGGACCCGGGCCAGTTTGCCGGAGTCGTTGTCGTCGTAGATCCCGACCGCAATCCGGTGCACCCTGGTTTCGCCTGCGCCAGGTGCGGCACCGCCCTGGATCACGGCGAACCGGGTGAATTTGCCGTCTTCGTCGACATCGAAGTCCGGGCTCAGCACGTTGAGTCCGGTGGTCTTGAGCCACTGCTGACCCCAGTCCGACAGGTCTCGACCCGAAGCCTTTTCCAGCGCGGCCAGCAGGTCGTCGAACGTCGCATTACCGAATGCGTGGGTACGGAAGTAATCCCGCAGTCCGGCCAGGAATTGTTCCAGCCCCACGTAGGCGACGAGTTGCTTGAGCACCGACGCGCCCTTGGCGTAGGTGATGCCGTCGAAGTTCACCTCGACCGCGTGCAGGTCGGGGATATCGGCGGCGATCGGGTGCGTGGACGGCATCTGGTCCTGTCGATAGGCCCACGACTTCTCCACTGTCGCAAAGGTCGTCCACGCCTCGGTGTATTCAGTGGACTCGGCCTGGCACAGCACCGAGGCGAATGTGGCGAAGGATTCGTTGAGCCACAGGTCATCCCACCAAGTCATGGTGACCAGGTCGCCGAACCACATGTGGGCCATCTCGTGCAGCACCGTTTCGGCACGCCGCTCGTAGGAGGCCCGGGTCACCTTGCTACGGAAGACGTAATCCTCCAGGAAGGTCACCGCACCGGCGTTTTCCATTGCGCCGGCGTTGAATTCGGGAACGAACAACTGGTCGTACTTGCCGAACGCGTACGGTAGCCCAAAGTTCTTGTGGTAGAAGCCGAATCCCTGCTTCGTCTCGGTGAAGAGCCGCTCGGAATCCATGTGCGGAGCCAGCGATGCCCGGCAGTAGATACCCAGCGGGATGTCGCCGTGGTCGTCGCTGTACGTGTCGTTCCACACCGCGTACGGACCGGCGATCAGCGCCACCAGGTAGGTGCTCATCCGCGGCGTGGTGGCGAAAGTGTGCAGGCTGCTGGCTTCGGCCTCGTCGACGGAGACGGTGGCTCCGTTGGAGATCACCTGCCAGTGCTTGGGCGCGGTCACCGCAATGTCGAAGGTGGCCTTGAGGTCCGGTTGGTCGAAGCAGGCGAACATGCGCTTGGCGTCGGCGGTTTCGAACTGTGAGTACAGGTACGTCTGCTCGTCGACCGGGTCGACAAAGCGGTGCAGCCCCTCGCCGGTGTTGGAGTAGAGGCAGTCCGCATCGACCACGACGACGTTGCGGTCGGCCAGTCCGCTCAACGCAATGCCGGTCGATTCGTCGTAGCCGGATACGTCGATGTCCTGACCGTTGAGGCTGGCGCGGTGCACGGTAGCCGCCGCGAGGTCGATGACGGTGTCGGCACCGGCGAGCGCGTCGAACACCACCGTGGTGGTGGAGCGGAAGGTGCGGGTGCCCGGAGCGCCCGAACCGTCGGTGACATCGAGGTTGATTTGGTAGCTGTGCACGGTGAGCAGAGCGGCGCGTTCGACCGCCTGGTCCCGGGTGAGGTTGGGAAGGGCCACGTCGTCCAACATATCGGCTGAGGCGGGAACACTCCTGCCGCGACTACGGTTAGTCCTAGACAGCGGCCCGGAGAAACCACAGCCGCCCCGCAGTTTTGTCCCAGATCTCTTTCTGAGAGGACCGCACTATGTCGGAGAAGTCTGTCGCAGGATTCTGGTTCGACCCGCTGTGTCCCTGGTGCTGGATCACCTCACGCTGGATTCTCGAGGTGGAGAAGGTCCGCGACATCGAGGTGCAGTGGCATGTGATGAGCCTGGCGGTGCTCAACGAGAATCGTGAAGGTCTGCCGGAGCAGTACCGGGAAATGATGGCGAGGGCTTGGGGGCCGGTGCGGGTGGCGATCGCCGCCGAGCAGGCTCACGGCGCCAAGGTGTTGGAGCCGCTTTACACCGCGATGGGCACCCGGATCCACAACGAAGGCAACAAGGACCTCGACGAGGTCATCAAGCTGGCCTTGGCCGACGCGGGCCTGCCTGCCGAATTGGCCGAGGCCGCTACCACCGACGCTCATGACGAGGCGCTGCGCAAGAGCCACCACGCCGGTATGGACGCGGTGGGACCCGACGTCGGCACACCCACCATTCACGTCAACGGAGTGGCGTTCTTCGGCCCGGTGATCTCCAAGATCCCGCGCGGCGAAGAGGCCGGCAAGCTCTGGGATGCATCGGTGACGTTCGCGTCCTACCCGCACTTCTTCGAGCTCAAGAGGACTCGCACCGAGCCGCCCCAGTTCGACTGATACGCCGCGCGAGTGTGAATTCGACGACGCGGCGCGCCGGATTTGTGTCGCGTCGTTCACTCTCGAGGGGTAGTGGCGCCGGTTGAGTGCCGCGGGTGAGAAGTCGTGGGGCACAATGTGCTCCCATGCGCGTCTACCTGGGGTCTGACCACGCCGGATTCGAACTCAAGCAGCACATCATCGAACACCTGAAGACGACCGGTCACGAGCCGATCGACTGCGGTGCGTTCAGCTACGACGCCGAGGACGACTACCCGGCGTTCTGCATCGAAGCGGCCAGTCGCACGGTCGCCGATCCGGACAGCCTGGGCATCGTCCTGGGTGGTTCCGGGAACGGGGAGCAGATCGCGGCCAACAAGGTGCCTTTCGCGCGCTGCGCGCTGGCGTGGAGCGTGGAAACCGCATCACTGGCCCGTCAGCACAACAACGCGCAGTTGATCGGGATCGGCGGACGTATGCACTCCGTCGAGGAGGCATTGGCGATCGTCGACGCCTTCCTGGCCACGCCGTGGTCGAAAGCTGAACGCCACCAACGTCGTATCGACATTCTGTCGGAATACGAACGGACTCACGAAGCGCCGCCGGTGCCCGGCGCTTCGAACTGAGGGGCCTGAGGCCCTGTGCCTGAGGGGCACACGCTGCACCGACTGGCTCGGCTGCACCACCGCCGATTCGCCGGTGCGCCGTTGTTGGTATCGAGCCCGCAGGGCAAGTTCGTCGATGCTGACGCGGTGAACGGACGGGTGCTGAAACGCGCCAGCGCCTGGGGAAAGCATCTTTTTCACTACTACGTCGGCGGTCCCGTCATACACGTGCATCTGGGGCTCTACGGCACCTTTACCGAGTGGGAACGGCCCGATCCCGCCGTGTTGCCGGACGTGGTCGGACAGGTGCGGATGCGCCTGGTCGGCGCCGAATACGGCACTGATCTGCGCGGGCCGACGGTGTGCGAGCTGCTGGATGTCAGCCAGGTCGACGACGTGGTTGCCAGGCTGGGACCAGATCCATTGCGCGCCGACGCCGATCCGGCGTGGCCGTGGGCGCGAATCAGTAAGTCGCGCAGGACTATCGGCGCGCTACTGATGGACCAGACGGTGATCGCGGGCGTGGGCAACGTCTACCGCAACGAGTTGTTGTTCCGGCACGGAATCAATCCGCACCGCATCGGGCAGAAGATCTCCGAGGCCGAGTTCAGTGCCGCGTGGACGGATTTGTTGGCGTTGATGAAAGTCGGCTTGCGGCGCGGGAAGATCGTAGTGGTCCGTCCTGAGCACGACAACGGCGCACCGTCGTACGCGCAGGGGAGGCCCCGCACGTACGTGTACCGGCGCGCCGGCGAACCATGCCGCGTGTGTGGAGACACCATCCTCACGGCTGTGCTCGAGGGCCGCAATCTGTTCTGGTGCCCGACCTGTCAGGTCTGATGTCCAGGAAACTGGCAGCAAGATACGCTCGCGTCTACAGTTTCACTTCAGGTTCGCCGGGTAGACATACCTCGTGAAGACCTTTATACGTTTAGCTGCAACGACTTTCGCGATCGCTGCCGGCGTCGGACTGGCGGGGGTGGGTGCTGCGTCGGAGGCGCAGGCTCAGCCCGGGCCGCTGCCGCAGTGGTGCCCGGGAGATTTTTGGGACCCGCTCTGGGGGGACAACTGGGACGGGAACTCTTGCCATGACAATTGGCGTGGAAACGGACCCAATCCTCATCCGGGCGATTACGGCCCTGGACCGGGGGGACCAGGGGGACCAGGAGGACCAGGTGGTCCTGGGGGACCGGGTGGACCCGGCGGAGGCCCCGGTGGACCCGGATATGGGCCTGGCGGTCCTGGGGGGCCGGGAGGCCCCGGTGGCCCGCGTTAAGTCCCGCTGCGGCAAGCAGTTTCACTGAGAATCGCGCCCTGCTGACGCCAAGTCGGCAGGGCGCGAGCTAACGGAGCCGAGTCTGTGCCGGCGGCATCGAATCCGTACTAAGAGTCCGATGTCGGCTAACAGCGCTTGTCGGTGCGCTGAGCGCAGCAACCCGTCAGTCCTGGATGACTCCGAGGACCCGGTACACCTCGTTGCTCAGCTCGACGCTGCGCGGGTCGGCATTGGCCTTGCTGGCGTCGAACAGGTTCGACACGTACCCGTACCCGATCCGATTCTCCAAGTCGACGAAGGCGAAAGAACCGCCCAATCCGCCATGGCCGAACATCTTCGGGTTGGGCCCGTTGATGCAGCGCTGGTTCAGCATGTAACCCAGGCCCCACCCGTGGTCGGCGACCCGCGGACCCAACACCAGGTCGGTGTCGAGGCCGCCCTGGCACACCCTGACGAGGTCCATGTGTTCGCGGCTGAGCAGCTTCTCCTGGGCGAGCGCGTTGTAGAACGTCGCCATGCCCAAAGCCGACACCTGAGCGTTGGTGCCGGGAAATTCGAGCCGACGCCACAAGTTCAGGTTTTCGGTGTCGAGGTCGTCGTCGCCAAGGAAGCCCATGGAGATCGACATGCCGGCCTTGGGGTGCTCGTCCAGACGCGTCGGGTCGCTGGGGGCCTTCAGCTCGGCGAGCAGCTGACGCCCGGTCGGCTTGTTCACCCGGTCGGCGCAGCGAAGCTGCTGAGCCTCGGACAAGCCGATGTGCACCTCGGCGCCGATCGGTTCGGCAATCTCGGTCCGCAGATACTGGCCGATGGTGCGGCCCGTGACGCGCTTGAACACCTCGCCGAGAATGAAGCCGTACGTAGTCATGTGGTAGCCCTGCGCGGTGCCGGGCTTCCACCAGGGTTCGGCGACGGCCAACTGCGCGCAGACGTAGTCCCAGTCGCAGAGTTGTTCGGTGGTCACCCGGCGGCGCGGCCCGATCACGCCGGATCGGTGACTCATCACCATGGCCAGCGTGATGTCTTCCTTGCCTGCTTGGCCGAACTCGGGCCAGTAGCGGGCCACCGGGGCGTGCAGGTCGAGCTCACCGCGGTCGGCGAGCTGATGGACGCAGGTGGATGTAAGACCTTTGGTGCCGGACAGCACCGTGGTCAGGGTGTCCTCTTGCCAGGGCCGCGTGCCGGCGCCATCCGCGGTGCCACCCCACAGATTGACAACCAGATTGCCGTCGACCCAAACCGCGACAGCCGCGCCGACCTCGCCGCGCAGCTCGAAGTTACGCTCGAACGCGTCGCGCACTCCGACGTAGTCCGACGCGCACACACCGTGAATGACGCTTTTGACGTCGCTCATCGCGCCTTTCTGTCGAGCAAATGTTAGCGCAGAGCGGGCGACGGGAATCGAACCCGCGTAGCTAGTTTGGAAGACTAGGGCTCTACCATTGAGCTACGCCCGCATGTATTCGTCGAGCCAGACTGTACGTGGTGGCGGAGATCAAATCTAATCGACGCAGTCGCGTGATCGCTCTGTGAGCTTTGCCATGCCCTTCCCCAGGACCCAGTGGGTCTCAGGAGGTCTTTGCGTGGCTGGCGGCGCAGGGCCGTAGGATCGCGAGGTCAGCGCGGGGTGTAGCGCAGCTTGGTAGCGCATCCGCTTTGGGAGCGGAAGGCCGCAGGTTCAAATCCTGTCACCCCGACCAGCGCGCAAGACGCATCGCCATACGCAGAAACGACACACCAAGGAGCAAGCCGTGAAGAGCACCGTCAAGCAGTTGAGCCCGACGCGGGTTCGCATCAACGTGGAGGTGCCGTTTACCGAGCTCGAGCCCGACTTCCAGAAGGCATACAAGGAGCTGGCCAAGACGGTTCGACTGCCCGGTTTCCGGCCCGGAAAGGCTCCAGCCAGGCTGCTGGAGGCGCGCTTCGGACGCGAGGCACTGCTCGAGCAGGTCATCGAGGAAGCCGTCCCCAGCCGCTACGGCCAGGCGCTGACGGAGACCGAGGTGCAACCGATCGGTCGCCCCAACATCCAGGTGACCAAGAAGGACTACGGCGAGGAACTGCAGTTCTTCGCAGAGGTCGACGTTCGGCCCAATCTGGAGATCCCCGACCTCGACGCGCTGACCGTGTCGGTCGATCCGGTCGAGGTGAACGACGAAGAGGTCGAAGCCGAACTGGACTCATTGCGGGCCCGGTTCGGAACCCTGACCGGGGTGGACCGCCCCGTGCAGACCGGCGACTTCGTCTCGATCGACCTTTCAGCGACGGTCGACGGTGAGGACGTGCCGAACGCCGCGGCCGAGGGCCTGTCCCACGAGGTCGGCTCGGGCCGGCTGATCGCGGGCCTCGATGACGCACTCGTCGGCCTGGCCGCCGATGAAGCCCGCACTTTCACCGCCAAGCTGGCAACCGGCGACCACGCCGGGCAGGACGCTGAGGTCACCGTCACGGTCAAGTCGATCAAGGAACGCGAACTGCCCGAGCCGGACGACGAGTTCGCCCAGCTCGCCAGCGAGTTCGACACCATCGACGAGCTGCGTGCCAGCCTCAACGACCAGGTGCGCTCCACCAAGCGGGCGCAGCAGGCCGAGCAGATCCGCAACTCCGCCCTGGACGCACTGCTGGAACAGGTCGAGGTGCCGGTGCCGGACGCGATCGTGCGGTCGCAGATGGACGAGACCCTGCAAGCCGCGCTGAGCAGCCTCAAGGGTGACCAGGCCAAGTTCGCCGAGGTGCTCGAACAGCAAGGCACCTCGCGCGCGGAGTTCGACGCAGAAGCGCGCATCGCCGCCGAGAACAACGTCAAGCGTCAGTTGCTCCTGGACGCGATCGCCGACGAACTCGACGTCCAGGTCGGACAGGAAGACCTGACCGAACGCCTGGTGCTGACGTCACGGCAGTACGGCATCGAGCCGCAACAGTTGTTCGCGTACCTGCAGGAGAACAACCAGTTGGCGGCGATGTTCGCCGACGTGCGGCGCGGATTGGCTGTCGCCGCGGTGATCGAGAAGGCGACGGTCACCGACAAGGATGGCAACGCGATCGACACCAGTGAGTTCTTCGGCAGCCGCCAGGCCGACCACGACCACGATCACGACCACGATCACGATCACGATCACGACCACGGTGAGGACGCCGGCGGCGCCGACGAGTCCGACGATGTTGTCGCCGAAGCCGCGGTCGAAACCGAAGCCGCAGCCGCGGTCCAAGCCGGAGACGAGGCCAAAGCGGAGGCCAAAGACGAGGCCGAGGTAGAAGCCGAAGCAAAGCCCAAGAAAAAAGCCAAGAAGAAGGCCAAGAAGGACGACGCCGACAAGGACGATTCCGACAACGGCGACGCCACCGCGTGACGCTGTGAGCGAACGTGCCCCGCTCAGGTAGTCAAAGGGCAGGCCTGGTTGGTTAGTGTCGGTGCAACAAGCAACATTGAGAAAGCAGGTAACCCAGTCGTGACTGACATGCGTGGAAACTCGGTGGGTCTCAACCTCACGGACTCCGTCTATGAGCGCTTGCTCTCCGAGCGCATCATCTTCCTGGGTTCGGAGGTGAACGATGAAGTCGCCAACCGGTTGTGCGCGCAGATTCTGCTACTCGCGGCAGAGGACGGCGACAAAGACATCAACCTCTACATCAACTCCCCGGGTGGATCGATCAGCGCCGGAATGGCGATCTACGACACCATGGTGCTGGCGCCTTGCGATGTCGCGACCTACGCGATGGGCATGGCCGCGTCGATGGGCGAGTTCCTATTGGCCGCCGGAACCAAGGGCAAGCGCTACGCGCTGCCGCACGCTCGGATCCTGATGCACCAGCCACTCGGCGGCGTCACCGGTAGTGCGGCCGACATCGCCATCCAGGCCGAGCAGTTCGCCGTCATCAAGAAAGAGATGTTCCGGCTCAACGCGGAATTCACCGGACAATCGCTCGAACGCATCGAGGCGGATTCCGACCGTGACCGGTGGTTCACTGCTCCGGAAGCCCTGGAATACGGCTTCGTCGACCACATCATCACCCGCGCCGCGCACATCACCAATGGAGAAGCCCGATGAACCCTGAGACCCAGCCCCAGGCGCGGTACATCCTTCCGTCGTTCATCGAGCACTCCAGCTTCGGTGTCAAGGAGTCCAACCCTTACAACAAGCTGTTCGAGGAGCGCATCATCTTCCTCGGTGTCCAGGTCGACGACGCGTCGGCGAACGACATCATGGCGCAGTTGTTGGTGCTCGAGTCGTTGGATCCCGACCGTGACATCACCATGTACATCAACTCGCCCGGTGGTGGGTTCACCTCGCTGATGGCCATCTACGACACCATGCAGTACGTCCGGGCCGACATTCAGACGGTGTGCCTGGGTCAGGCGGCCTCGGCCGCCGCGGTGCTGCTCGCTGCCGGAACGCCGGGCAAGCGGATGGCGCTGCCGAACGCTCGTATCCTGATCCACCAGCCGTCGCTGTCCGGCGTGATCCAGGGGCAGTTCTCCGACCTGGAGATCCAGGCCGCCGAGATCGAGCGGATGCGCACCCTGATGGAGACCACGCTGGCCCGCCACACCGGCCGGGACGCAGCACAGGTCCGCAAGGACACCGACCGCGACAAGATTCTGACCGCCGAAGGCGCCAAGGACTACGGCATCATCGACACGGTGCTGGAATACCGGAAGCTCTCCGCGCAGAGCTCCTGACCGCCAACGCCACGCGAGCCTGACCGCACTGCGGTCAGGCTCGCTGGCTTAAGGCCACCAGTTTGCTGGCTGTGGTGGCGATCTCGGCACCGGCGCGATAGTGGCTGGCATGAATCGCGGTGATCTCATGTGGCGCGTCAAGAAGCACGCCGTCGCTGATGAGTAATGATCCGCCAACAGATCGCGCCAGGTCACTGTAGGGTTATTTGCTGGGGGACCAGCCGTCATTGGTGACTGGCCAACGTCGGTCGGATAACGACCGCGACACGCCAGAAAACGCATAGCGCGTCTCGACCAGTGTCAGACACCGTCGAGGGATATGTTGCATTCAGACGAAGCGGCAGGAATGCGAAGGAATATCAAGCACGCTATTCGGTGCTAACGGTCGCGGCGGGCCGGAACAAACAGGTAGCGTCGTGGGATACACGCGGCAAGCTAGTAAATCAAAGCAAGACGACGGCGAAACAGGAAGTAGGCCCTGAAGCATCATGGCGCGCATCGGAGACGGCGGCGACCTGCTGAAGTGCTCGTTCTGCGGAAAGAGCCAAAAGCAAGTTAAGAAACTCATTGCTGGTCCGGGTGTCTACATCTGCGATGAATGCATCGATCTGTGCAACGAGATCATCGAAGAGGAACTCGCCGACGCCGACGATGTGAAGCTCGACGAACTGCCCAAGCCCATCGAGATCCGGGACTTCCTGGAGGGTTATGTCATCGGGCAGGACACCGCCAAGCGCACGCTGGCCGTCGCGGTCTACAACCACTACAAGCGGATCCAGGCCGGCGAGAAGGGTCGCGACTCCCGCTACGAGCCGGTCGAGCTGACCAAGTCCAACATCCTCATGCTCGGGCCTACCGGGTGTGGCAAGACTTACCTGGCCCAGACGCTGGCCAAGATGCTCAACGTGCCGTTCGCCATTGCCGATGCCACCGCGCTGACCGAGGCCGGCTACGTCGGCGAGGACGTCGAGAACATCCTCCTCAAACTGATCCAGGCCGCCGACTACGACGTCAAGCGCGCCGAGACCGGCATCATCTACATCGACGAGGTGGACAAGATCGCCCGCAAGAGCGAGAACCCGTCCATCACGCGTGACGTCTCCGGCGAGGGCGTGCAGCAGGCCCTGCTGAAAATCCTGGAGGGCACCCAGGCGTCCGTCCCACCGCAGGGTGGCCGCAAGCACCCGCATCAGGAGTTCATCCAGATCGACACCACCAACGTGCTGTTCATCGTTGCGGGTGCGTTCGCCGGGCTGGAGAAGATCGTCTACGAGCGCGTCGGTAAGCGTGGCTTGGGCTTCGGCGCCGAGGTGCGCTCCAAGACCGAGATCGACACCACCGACCACTTCTCCGAAGTAATGCCCGAGGATCTGATCAAGTTCGGTCTGATCCCCGAGTTCATCGGCCGTCTCCCGGTGGTCGCCTCGGTCACCAACCTGGACAAAGAGTCGCTGGTCAAGATCCTGTCCGAGCCGAAGAACGCGCTGGTCAAGCAGTACACCCGGCTGTTCGAGATGGACAATGTTGAGCTGGAGTTCACCGAAGAGGCGCTTGAGGCCATCGCGGACCAGGCGATCCACCGGGGTACCGGCGCTCGCGGTCTGCGCGCGATCATGGAGGAAGTCCTGCTGCCGGTGATGTACGACATCCCGAGCCGCGACGACGTCGCCAAGGTGGTTGTGACCAAGGAAACGGTGCAGGACAACGTGCTGCCGACGATCGTGCCGCGCAAGCCGTCCCGCTCCGAGCGCCGCGACAAGAGCGCCTAAACAGCTAGCTTCCCGTAGCTGAGCAGGCGGCCCCGGGCCACCTGAAGCTGGCGACAAAACGCCAGATTAGAACGTGTTCTAGCAGAGCGCTGGGTGCCGGACTAACCACGACGTCGTCTGCCCCGCGCAGACGTGACCAAAACCACAGTTTGTCCAGTCGTATCGCCTGAAATGGCCTCTGACGTCCCCTTTTAGCCACTGGGTAGATGCACTCGACCCGCTTGCGGTCCCGGTGTATTCCTTAAAGAAGTGCCATAATTGGTACTGCCAGTGACATAAAGGTGAGGACGAGGAGGAAGTCACTCCGACGACGCGTAACCTGAGTGTGCATCGGAGTGCCTGTCCGCAACAGATGGAAGGCGGCGACGTGGATCCGAACGGCAGCGAGGCCGGGGCGGAGTCCCAGAATGGGGCTTCCACCGGATCAACTCGACAACGCCTGGAGAATGTCGTAATTCGTTTCGCGGGTGACTCCGGCGATGGCATGCAGCTGACGGGCGACCGATTCACCTCGGATGCCGCGCTGTTCGGCAATGACCTCGCGACCCAGCCGAACTATCCCGCCGAGATCCGCGCGCCGGCAGGCACACTGCCCGGCGTCTCGTCTTTCCAGATTCAGATCGCCGACTACGACATTCTGACCGCCGGAGACCGGCCGGACGTCCTGGTCGCGATGAACCCGGCAGCGTTGAAAGCCAACATCGGCGACCTGCCGCGCGGCGGCATGGTGATTGTGAACTCAGACGAGTTCACCAAGCGCAACCTGACGAAGGTCGGCTACGTCACCAACCCGTTGGACACCGACGAGCTCGAAGAATACGTCGTGCAATCGGTCGCGATGACCACCTTGACCCTCGGGGCGGTGGAGTCGATCGGGGCGACCAAAAAGGACGGCCAGCGGGCCAAGAACATGTTCGCGCTGGGCCTGTTGTCCTGGATGTACGGCCGTCCGATCCAGACCAGCGAGAACTTCATTCGGGAGAAGTTCCTGCGCAAGCCCGACGTGGCCGAGGCCAATGTGCTTGCGCTGAAGGCGGGCTGGAACTACGGCGAGACCACCGAAGCGTTCGGCACCACCTACGAGGTGACCAAGGCGTCGCTGCCGGTCGGCGAGTACCGCCAGATCTCCGGCAACACCGCGCTGTCGTACGGCTTCGTCGCGGCCGGCCAGCTGGCCGACAAGCAGGTGGTACTCGGCAGCTACCCGATCACCCCGGCATCGGACATCCTGCACGAGCTGTCCAAGCACAAGAACTTCAATGTGATCACCTTCCAGGCCGAAGACGAAATCAGTGGCATCTGCGCTGCCATCGGCGCCTCGTACGGCGGCGCACTGGGTGTCACCAGCACCTCCGGCCCGGGAATCTCGCTGAAGTCCGAGGCGCTCGGACTGGCCGTGATGACCGAGCTGCCGCTGTTGGTCATCGACGTCCAGCGCGGCGGGCCGTCGACAGGCCTGCCGACCAAGACCGAGCAGGCCGACCTGCTTCAGGCGTTGTTCGGCCGCAACGGCGAGTCGCCGGTGGCGGTGGTGGCACCCCGATCTCCCTCGGACTGCTTCGAGACCGCCATCGAGGCGGTGCGGATCGCGGTGTCGTACCACACTCCGGTGATCGTGCTGTCAGACGGCGCGATCGCCAACGGCTCTGAGCCGTGGCGCATTCCGGATGTCACGTCGCTGAAGCCGATCAAGCACATCTTCGCCAAGCCGGACGAGCCGTTCCAGCCGTATGCCCGGCATCCGGAGACCCTGGCCCGCCAGTTCGCGGTGCCCGGAACACCGGGACTCGAACACCGCATCGGCGGACTGGAAGCGGCCAACGGCTCCGGAGACATCTCCTACGAGCCGGTCAACCACGACCTGATGGTCCGAATCCGCCAAGCCAAGATCGACGGCATCAGCGTGCCGAATCTGGAAGTCGACGATCCGACCAACGACGCCGAACTCTTGCTGATCGGTTGGGGTAGTTCCTACGGACCGATCGGGGAAGCCTGTCGGCGCGCGCGCGGCAAGGGCATCAAGGTCGCCCATGCCCACCTCCGTAACCTCAACCCGTTTCCGGCCAACCTCGGTGACGTATTGCGTCGGTACCCGCAGGTGGTGTGCCCGGAGATGAACCTCGGACAGCTGGCGATGTTGCTGCGGGCGAAATACCTGGTCGATGTGCAGTCGGTCAGCAAGGTGCATGGCCTCGCGTTCCTCGCCGACGAAGTGGGGCGCATCATCCGTGCCGCCCTGGGCGGGACCTTGGCCGAAATCGAACAAGACAAAGCAATGGTCGCCAGAATGGGTGCGGCGACCGTGGGTGCAGGAGTGGACAAATGACCTCTGACGAGGGTGACGAATCGCCGCGCCCGGTAGCGCCGCGCCTGCGACCGTCCGCTACCGACGGTGGCGATTCGCTACGCCAGGGGTCGCGGGGCTTGCGATCATCCGCTGCCAACGACGAGGGTTCGCTGCGGCCGGGTTCGTCGCGCTTGCGGCCAGGCAGCAGTTCAAAGCGGGACGATGACGGGAAGAGGCGCGGATGACTAGCGTGATTGGCACTGACCTTGGTGTGACAGCGAGACCAGGCAAGAACCACGGTGTACCCACCGCGGATCAGCCACAGAAGGGCAAGGACTTCACCAGCGACCAGGAGGTGCGCTGGTGCCCTGGTTGCGGGGACTACGTCATCCTCAACACCATCCGTAACTTCTTGCCCGAACTCGGCCTGCGCCGCGAGAACATCGTCTTCATCAGCGGCATCGGGTGCAGCAGCCGTTTCCCGTACTACCTGGAGACGTACGGGTTCCACTCGATTCACGGCCGTGCGCCGGCCATCGCGACGGGCCTTGCGCTGGCCCGCGAGGACCTCTCGGTCTGGGTGGTGACCGGTGACGGCGACGCGTTGTCGATCGGCGGCAACCATCTGATCCACGCCCTGCGGCGCAACGTCAACATCACCATTTTGTTGTTCAACAACCGCATCTACGGGCTTACCAAGGGCCAGTACTCGCCGACCTCCGAGGTGGGCAAGGTCACCAAGTCGACACCGATGGGTTCGTTGGACCACCCGTTCAACCCGGTGTCGTTGGCCCTGGGTGCCGAGGCGACCTTCGTCGGACGTGCGTTGGACTCCGATCGGGCCGGCCTTTCGACGGTGCTGCGCGCGGCGGCCCAGCATCGCGGGGCCGCGCTGGTCGAGATCATGCAAGACTGCCCCATCTTCAACGACGGATCGTTCGACGTGCTGCGCAAAGAGGGCGCCGAGGAGCGGTTGATCAAGGTAAGCCACGGAGAGCCGATCGTCTTCGGCGCCAACGGGGAGTTCTGCGTGGTGAGGTCGGGCTTCAGCCTCGAGGTGGCCAAGACCGTTGACGTGTCCGCCGACGAGATCGTGGTGCACGACGCGCATTCCGACGACTCGGCGTACGCCTTCGCCTTGTCGCGGCTCTCTGAGCAGAACCTCGATCACATGGTGATGGGGATTTTCCGTGACATCAGCCGGCCTACCTACGACGACGCGGCTCGCTCGCAGGTCGAGGCCGCTCAGAATGTGACCGCGTCGGACGAAGCTGCGCTGCAGTCGCTGCTTCGTGGGCGCGACACCTGGACCGTGGACTGAGAGGCGGCGTAGGTGCCTGACAAAACTTCATTGGCCGGGGTCGTGCTTGCCGGCGGCGAGTCGCGGCGGATGGGCCGTGACAAGGCTACGCTGCCCGTTCCCGGTGGGTCCACCACTCTGGTCGAGCATGTCGTCGCCGTGGTCTCACAACGTTGCTCGCCGGTGTACGTCCTGGCGGCCCAGGGACAGCCGCTTCCTTCGTTGCAGGCTTCCATCCTGCGCGACGAACTGCGAGGCCTCGGTCCGCTGCCGGCGACCGGCCGTGGATTGCGGGCGGCAGCCGAGGCCGGTGTGCGCTACGCGTTTGTGTCCGCGGTCGATATGCCTTCGCTGACAATCGATTTGATCGACGAGCTGGCTCGTCTCGCCGTCGAGACCGACGCCGAAGTGGTCATGCCGTGGGACGGTCGCAGCCACTACCTGGCAGCGGTGTACCGGACGGATCTCGCCGATCGGATCGACGCACTGGTGGCGTCCGGCAAGCGCAGAATGAGTGACTTGATCGACGCCTCGGATTCGCAGCAGATTGTGCTGACCGATTCTGCGGCGTTGGCCAATGTCAATACGGTGACCGATCTGGGCGCGGCTTCGCGCACGCCAGTTCGCCCGGGACGCTGATAAGTCGCTCCCCGGCGTCAGCTGAAGGTTTCGTTGTATTCGGAATTCATTTCTCATTTCTATTTGTGCGTGATTGGTCACATTTATTTCTGCATTTTGCGCGTATCCAAAATAGATGTGAACCGGTGATTGACTCCCGGCATGTGTTGTCTTGCGGCGCAACGGGTTTGGGCTTCCGGGGACGTGGCCATCGCGGCGACGTGCAGTGGCGCTGGGTCCACCAGCAAAGTCCTAGCGTCTCGGATGAGCGTCTCGGTGCGCATCTCTTGACGATCACCTGGCCGGCCGAGTCCGTCTCCACCTCGTCTTTGCGTCGGGTCAGTGAAAAATGTTGGTAGCAAACGTTATTCAGTCTTAGCTCGAAATGCTGTCTCGCGCGGATGTGGCCACTGCTACGGGTGTGGTTCACTTCGAAAATTGTTGTGACTCTGATCATTCGATGAACCGAATCGCGACACGGTAGGTTGCTCACCCCTGGTGTACCGCGAAAGGGCCGATGAGCACCTATGGGCCACGTCACGGCTTTTGTTCGGTGTGTCGGCGCAATTGATCGCGCGTCGATCAGCAAACTCGGTGGGCCAGCTCACAAAATGGGGGTGATTCGGCTCACGAAATCAGCGAAGTCACGACGGCCTTAGGTTCATCTGAAATGGTGGGCTGACCTGCAAGTATCATTGCCGCACAGCGCTGTGATCGACTCGTTATTGAACCGATATATATGTATGCCCCGGGATGACGAATCCGAATCGTTATCGTACGGTCGTCTTAGCCCGAAAACGGGTAGCGAGGAAAATAGATAGCAAAAACTGAATCCACGGAACCGCGTGTGAGCGGAGCGGGAGACGGCACTCGAATTGAGGGCGCCGCCCCGCAGGCGTTGGCTGTAGCCGCGCCGGGCAGTTCGAGCCCTCCGCTGTAGTGCCGAAACGTGACGGCACGAACTGAAGCAGCATCCAGCTTTTTTGGACGCACAAGCACCAACCCAACCCACCCCGGTGGGTCGCTTCGGCGCGCGCGCAGCGAAAGGAACACTTTTGAAGAACGTCCGTAAGACGCTCATCGTCGCCGCGATCACAGGGACGCTCGTGACTCTGCCGAACGCCGGCATCGCTCACGCGGAAGCCGACGGTATCGACCCGAACACGACTCAGGGCTTTGACCCGAACCTGCCGGCCCCGGATGCGCCGCCTGTCGACGCGCCGCCGGCGGTGGAAAACGCGGGCTTCGACCCCAACCTGCCGGCCCCGGATGCGCCGCCTGTCGACGCGCCGCCGCCTGCGGAGAACGCGGGCTTCGACCCCAACCTGCCGGCCCCGGACGGCCTCCTCGCTGACGAGGTGCCGCCGCCCGCCCCGGTGAAGGCGTACAGCGTGAACTGGGACGCGATTGCGCAGTGCGAGTCCGGTGGTAACTGGGCAATCAGCACCGGTAACGGATACCAGGGTGGTCTGCAGTTCACCTCCGGTACCTGGCACGCCAACGGCGGTGCGGGTTCGGCAGCGGGCGCAAGCCGTGAAGAGCAGATCCGGGTGGCCGAGAACGTGCTGCACAGCCAGGGCATCGGCGCGTGGCCGGTGTGCGGCCGACGCGGCTGACACAAGGACTGATTGCGCTAACGCGCACGAAAAAGCGCCGGGCTGCACAGCCCGGCGCTTTTTCGTGTCCAGGGTCGTTTCGGGGCTCGCCCGGGTCGAGTCGGCGCCAAGGGTAGCGTCGGGCGAGTGACCGAAACGCCACGCGAATTCGACATTGTTCTGTATGGGGCTACCGGCTTCGTCGGAAAGCTGACCGCCGACTATCTGGCCAGGGCCGGCGGTGACGCCAGGATCGCGCTGGCCGGCAGGTCCATCGAACGACTGGAAGCGGTGCGCAAGGCGCTCCCGGCGTCCGCGCAGTCGTGGGCACTGGTACCCGCCGATGCCACCTCGCAGTCGACTCTCGAGGAAATGGCCGCCCGCACCCGGGTCGTCATCACCACGGTCGGGCCTTACACCCGTTACGGACTGCCGCTGGTCGCCGCGTGTGCCGCCGCGGGCACCGACTACGCCGACCTGACCGGCGAGGCGAACTTCGTGCGCGAAAGCATCGACGTGTATCACAAGCAAGCCGTCGACACCGGTGCCCGCATCGTGCACGCCTGCGGCTTCGACTCGGTGCCGTCAGATCTGACCGTCTACGCGCTGTACCGGGCAGCGCAGAACGATGACGCAGGCGAGCTGACCGACACCAACCTGGTGGTGCGCTCCTTCCGGGGCGGTTTCTCCGGCGGCACGATCGCGTCCATGACGGAGATCTTCCGCAGCGCGTCCAGCGACCCGGAGCTGCGTCGTCAGCTCCAAGACCCCTACACCCTGACCACCGACCGCGGTGCGGAACCCGAAGTCGGACCGCAGCCCGACCTACCGTTGCGCCGCGGCCGCCAACTTGCGCCGGAACTGAGCGGTCTGTGGACGGCGGGATTCGTGATGGCGCCGTACAACACCCGCATCGTGCGGCGCAGCAACGCACTTCTGGACTGGCCCTACGGCCAGGCGTTCCGCTACGGCGAAAACGTGAACCTCGGCAAGCCGCCGTTCGGGCCGATCGCGTCGGCCGTCGTCACCGGGTTCAGCAACGCGTCGTTCGGATTGGGCAGCCGCTACTTCCGGCTGCTCCCGCCGAAGTTGGTGGAATTTGTCCTGCCCAAGTCGGGTTACGGGCCCAGTGCGAAGGCTCGCGACCGCGGCTACTACAAGATCGAGACGTACACCACAACGACATCCGGTGCTCGCTATGTTGCGCGCATGGAGCAACGGGGCGACCCCGGCTATAAGGCGACCTCGGTAATCCTGGGGGAGTGCGGCCTTGCGTTGGCCAAAGACCGTGACAAGCTGACCGATCTTCATGGCGTGCTGACACCGGCGGCGGCGATGGGTGACGCATTGATGGCGCGATTCCCAAGCGCGGGTATATCACTGCGAACCGAGAAGTTAAGTTGACGGAGCCAGTTGAAATCGCTTCGCGGCAAGGGGTGTCGATCCAGATCGGGTGAGTCTAGTGTCGGAGATGACTCGCGCATGGGTACCAGCGACGAAGGTGGATAACGATGGCCGGGCTTGATGACCTCTACCAGCAGATTCCCACATCGGAAATCGCGTCCAAGTTGGGTGCGGATCAAGGCGAAGTCGACAAAGCGGTCCATGCCCTGGTGCCGGTGTTGCTCAGCGGGTTGCACCACAATTCGCAAGATCCCGAGCACGCCAGCAAGATCGAGTCCGCTGCAAGTGGTCACGCCGAGCGCGGCCTACTCGATGCAGGCGGCGGCATAGACCAGGTCGACGAGAGCGACGGGCACCACGCCGTCGCAACGTTATTCGGCGGCAAGGGCACCGACGAAGTGGCTTCCGCATTGTCCAGCGGCGGTGCCGGCAACAGCGATCTGCTCAAGCAGTTGCTGCCCATCGTGTTGCCAATTGTGTTGGCGTACATCGGCAAACAACTCGGCGGGCAGGAAAGTGCGCCCCAGCAGAAGAATTCCGGCGGCGGGCTCGGCGACATCCTGGGCAGCATCCTGGGCGGCGGCAACGACAAATCGCTGGGCGGCATCCTCGGCAGCGTGCTGGGCAGCAAAGGCGGCGGGCTCGGCGACATCCTCGGCGGTCTGCTCGGCGGCAAGAAATAGCCAGCGCGACAACAAGATTGCGCTGAGCGGAAATCTGTCCAGCCCATATCGGATTAGTAGGCTTGCGTTCAGGGGTACCAGACATGACGGTCGACTCCGATTGGACCTGAGATTCATTGGGAAACAAGTGAGAACGAGAGGGAAGTTATGTCAGACACGCTCACTGAAGGACAGAAGCTAGTACGCGGAGAGTCGCTGGTCTCCAACAACGGCGCGTACTCCTTGACCCTGCAGGATGACGGCAACTTGGTGCTCGCATCCCGGGGCAACCCGCTGTGGTCCACCTCGACCAGCGGTCAGGATGTGGTGCGCGCCGAAGTGCAGGGCGACGGCAATTTCGTTCTCTACACCGCGGACAAGCCGGTGTGGCACAGCGACACCAAAGGCAAGAAGAAGGTCAGGCTGGTGCTTCAGGACGACCGCAACCTGGTGCTGTACGCCGCCGACGGACCGGCCTGGTCGACTAAGACCGAGACCGACGGGCCGCCGCCGCCCGAGCCCGTCGCCGAGGCCGAGAAGTCCGGTTCGGGCTCGGGTGAATCCGGCTGGTGGGGCTCAAAGGAACCGGCGGAAAACGCAGTTGCCGAGCCCGCCGCCGAAGCCCCGCCGGAGCCGGCCCCCGAGCCTGCCGCGCAGACCTACACGGTGGAGTCCGGGGACACCTTGTGGGCCATCTCGGAGCGCTTCTACGGTGACGGCAGCAAGTACCAGGTGATCGCCGACGCCAGCGGCATTGCGAACCCGGACCTCATCCACCCCGGGCAAGTGCTGACAATTCCGTAATTCGTTGCCTATCGCGGCCCTATCCCGCTCACCTGCGGGTTTAGGCGCCTACACGGGCGCGGCTGGCGGTTCCTAGAATTGACCGGTGACCGCCAGCCCCAGCCCCGCCGACGACCAGCTGCCCAAGTCGTGGGATCCGGCCGCGATGGAGGGCGTGATCTATCAACAGTGGCTTGATGCCGGCTACTTCGCCGCGGACCCGAACAGCACCAAACCCGCCTACTCGATCGTGCTGCCGCCGCCCAACGTGACCGGCAGCCTGCACATGGGTCACGCGCTCGAACACACCATGATGGATGCGCTGACCCGCCGTAAGCGGATGCAGGGCTACGAGGTGCTGTGGCAGCCGGGCATGGACCACGCCGGGATCGCCACCCAGAGCGTGGTGGAAAAGCAGCTTGCCGTCGACGGCAAGACCAAAGAAGACTTCGGTCGCGAGTTGTTCGTCGACAAGGTGTGGGACTGGAAGCGCGAGTCGGGCGGCGCGATCGGCGGGCAGATGCGCCGACTCGGTGACGGCGTGGACTGGAGTCGCGATCGGTTCACCATGGACGAGGGCCTGTCGCGGGCGGTCCGGACGATCTTCAAGCGGCTCTACGACGCCGGATTGATCTATCAGGCCGAGCGCCTGGTCAACTGGTCACCCGTGCTGGAGACGGCGATCTCAGACCTCGAGGTCAACTACCAGGACGTCGAGGGTGAGCTGGTCTCGTTCCGGTACGGGTCTATGGACGATTCCGAACCTCATATCGTGGTCGCCACCACCCGGGTCGAGACCATGCTCGGCGACACCGCGATCGCCGTGCACCCGGACGACGAGCGGTACCGCCACCTGGTCGGCACGAATTTGGCGCACCCGTTCGTGGACCGGCTCATGATCGTCGTCGCGGACGAGCATGTGGATCCCGAATTCGGCACCGGCGCAGTCAAAGTCACGCCCGCGCACGACCCGAACGACTTCGAGATCGGGATGCGCCATCAGCTGCCGATGCCCTCGATCATGGACACCAAGGGCCGAATCGCAGACACCGGAACACAATTCGACGGTATGGACCGCTTCGAGGCCCGGGTTGCGGTGCGTGAGGCGCTGGCCGCGCAGGGTCGGGTCGTCGAGGAGAAGCGGCCTTACCTGCACAGTGTCGGGCACTCCGAGCGCAGCGGTGAGCCGATCGAGCCGCGACTGTCGCTGCAGTGGTGGGTTCGGGTGGAGTCGATGGCCAAGGCCGCCGGCGACGCAGTTCGCAACGGTGACACAGTGATTCACCCGGCCAGCCTCGAGCCGCGGTGGTTCGCCTGGGTCGACGACATGCACGACTGGTGCATCTCGCGTCAACTGTGGTGGGGCCACCGCATTCCGATCTGGCACGGGCCCAACGGCGAGATGATCTGTGTCGGTCCCGACGACACGCCGCCGGAGGGTTGGGAGCAGGACGCCGATGTGCTGGACACCTGGTTCTCCTCGGCGCTGTGGCCGTTCTCGACGTTGGGTTGGCCATCGAAGACAACGGAACTGGAAAAGTTCTATCCGACAAGTGTTCTGGTCACCGGTTACGACATCCTGTTCTTCTGGGTGGCCAGGATGATGATGTTCGGCACCTTCGTCGGTGCCGATGACGCCATCACGCTCGACGGCGGTCGCGGCCCGCAGGTTCCCTTCACCGACGTTTTCCTGCACGGGCTGATCCGCGACGAATTCGGCCGCAAGATGAGCAAATCCAAGGGCAACGTCATCGACCCGCTGGACTGGATGGACAAGTTCGGCGCTGACGCGTTGCGGTTCACCCTGGCCCGGGGCGCCAGTCCCGGCGGTGACCTCGCGATCGGTGAGGACGCCGTGCGAGCGTCCCGCAACTTCGGCACCAAGCTGTTCAACGCGACCCGGTTCGCCTTGATGAACGGCGCGGCCCTGGCGGCCCTGCCCGAACCGGACGAACTGACCGACGCCGACCGCTGGATTCTGGGGCGGCTGGAAGAGGTTCGGGCCGAGGTGGATTCGGCTTTCGACAGCTACGAATTCAGCCGGGCCTGCGAAGCGCTATATCACTTCGCGTGGGACGAGTTCTGCGACTGGTACGTCGAATTGGCCAAAACCCAACTGGGCCAAGGCCTCACGCACACCACCGCGGTGCTGGCCGCGGGCCTGGACACCTTGCTGCGGCTGCTGCACCCGGTGATTCCCTTCATCAGCGAGACCTTGTGGCAAGCGCTGACCAGTCAGGAATCCCTGGTGATCGCCGACTGGCCGGAGTCGTCCGGATTCGCGCTGGATCCCGTTGCCGCACAACGAATCACCGATATGCAAAAACTGGTGACCGAGGTACGGCGGTTCCGCAGCGATCAGGGTCTGGCCGATCGGCAGAAGGTGCCTGCCCGGTTGGCCGGTGCCGCGGAGGCGGGTCTTGCTAACCAGATCCCGGCGGTGACGTCACTGGCTTGGCTGACCGCACCCGGAGAGGACTTCGAGGCCTCGGTGTCCCTCGAAGTCCGGCTCAGCGCCGCTACCGTGGTCGTCGAACTCGACACCTCGGGCACCATCGATGTGGCCGCAGAGCGGCGCCGGTTGGAAAAGGATTTGGCCGCAGCGCAAAAGGAATTGGCATCGACTGCCGCCAAGCTCGGCAATGCGGACTTCCTGGCGAAGGCGCCGGAGGCGGTCGTCGGCAAGATTCGCGGGCGCCAACAACTGGCGCAGGAAGAGACCGACCGGATCACGGCGCGGTTGGCCGCGCTGAAATGAGTCTCGACGACGAGGATTGGGAGCCCGTAGTCCAACTGGCGCCCACCCCAGATGAGATCGCGTCCCTCCTACAGGTCGAGCACCTGCTAGATCAACGCTGGCCGGAAACCCGCATCGAGCCGAGCCTGACCCGGATCAGTGCACTGATGGATCTGCTCGGTTCGCCGCAGTTGAGCTACCCGGCCATTCACATCGCCGGCACCAACGGCAAGACCTCAGTGGCACGGATGGTCGACGCGTTGGTGACTGCCCTGCAACAGCGCACGGGCCGCACCACCAGCCCGCATCTGCAGTCGGCGGTGGAACGCATCTCGATCGACGGCAAGCCGGTCAGCCCGGCGCAGTATGTGGAGACCTACCGCGAGATCGAACCGTTCGTGCAGATGGTCGATCAGCAGTCGTTGGCTGACGGCGGGCCGGCCATGAGCAAGTTCGAAGTGCTCACCGGGATGGCGTTCGCCGCGTTCGCCGACGCACCCGTCGACGTCGCGGTGGTCGAGGTGGGGATGGGCGGCCGCTGGGACGCCACCAACGTGATCAGCGCGCCGGTCAACGTCATCACCCCGATCAGCATCGACCACGTCGACTACCTCGGGTCCGAAATCACCGGGATCGCAGGGGAGAAGGCGGGCATCATCACCCGGGCGCCCGAAGGCGCGCCGGACACTGTCGCGGTCATCGGTCGCCAGCTTCCCGAGGTGATGGAAGTGCTGTTGGCTCAGGTGGTCCGTGCCGATGCCGCTGTCGCCCGCCAGGATTCCGAGTTCGCGGTGCTCGAGCGGCAGGTGGCGATAGGTGGCCAGGTGCTGCAGCTGCAGGGTCTGGGCGGGGTCTACCCGGATATCTACCTGCCGCTGCACGGCGAACATCAGGCACACAACGCCGCGTTGGCCCTGGCCGCTGTCGAGGCGTTCTTCGGGGCCGGTGCGCAACGTCAACTCGATGTCGAAGCCATCAGGGCCGGCTTTGCCGCCGTGACCAGCCCCGGCCGGCTGGAGCGGTTGCGCAGCGCGCCCACGGTGTTCATCGACGCCGCACACAACCCGGCGGGTGCGGCAGCACTGGCGCAAACGCTGGCTGACGAGTTTGATTTCCGAATGCTGGTCGGAGTGCTCAGTGTGCTGGGCGACAAGGACGTGGACGGCATTCTCGCGGCTCTGGAACCGGCGTTCGATTCCGTCGTCGTCACTCACAACGGCTCACCGCGGGCGCTCGACGTCGAGACCTTGTCATTGTTGGCGCAGGAGCGGTTCGGGCCCGACCGGGTCATCGCCGCCGAGAATCTGCGCGACGCCATCGACGCGGCAACCGCGCTGGTGGACGCCGCCGCAGCTGAGGGAGAGGCGTTCGGTGGCACCGGAATCGTCATCACCGGCTCCGTTGTGACTGCCGGGGCAGCACGCACCCTGTTCGGTCGTGATCCGGAATGACCGAGGAGCCGCTCGCTGACGCAGGCGACGACGCAGGTGACCAAGCGCCATCTCGGCCCGATCCGTGGAAGAGCTTCGCCGGCGTGATGGCCGGCACCCTCATCCTCGAGGTGATCGTGGTGCTGTTGGCGATACCGGTCGTGGGTGCGGTGGGCGGCGGGCTTACAGCGGCGTCACTGGGTTACCTGATCGGGGTGGCCGTGCTGCTGGTGGTGCTCGCCGGATTCCAACGCCGCCCCTGGGCAATCTGGCTCAACCTGGGAGCGCAGGCGGTACTGGTTGCCGGATTCGTGCTGTACCCGGCCGTTGGCTTCATCGGTGTGTTGTTCGCCGGGGTGTGGGGTCTGATCGCATACCTGCGCGCCGAAGTCCGGCGCCAGCAGGAACGCGGGCTGGATTCGTTCGGACCCCCAGCGGACTGACGAGCCGCTGACCGCGTCGAGACTGCGCTCAGGTATCAATAATTCGGCTCCGGTGCCTCTCACCGCCGGCTCGGCGCCGTGAGCGCAGGCTCGGCGGTGATCGCCAGCAACTTCGACATGCGGGACTGGCGGCCACGGTTTGGGCATCTTCGGTCGGCCCTCTAGTCTTTAGCACCGTGACCGAACGGACCCTCGTATTGATCAAGCCCGACGGCGTCGAGCGCCAGTTGACCGGCGAGATACTCAGCCGCATCGAGCGGAAGGGCCTCACCATCGCGGCCCTCGAGCTCAGGACTGTCGGTGATGAGTTGGCCCGCCAGCACTACGCCGAACACGACGGCAAGCCGTTCTTCGGGTCGCTGTTGGAGTTCATCACGTCGGGATCCGTGGTGGCGGCCGTCGTGGAGGGCCCACGCGCGATTTCCGCCTTCCGGCAGATCGCCGGGGGCACCGACCCGGTGGAAAAGGCGACGCCCGGCACCATTCGCGGCGATTTCGGCCTGGAGACCCAGTACAACCTGGTGCATGGCTCCGATTCAGCCGAATCTGCGCAACGCGAGATCGGGCTCTGGTTCCCCGGTATTTAGCGTTACCCGCGCGTTCTTGACGCTCGCTCCGCGAGCTTTGCGGAGCGCCCAGGTCAGGCGGCGATGGGCTCGTTTAGTGATGTGGGATACTGACTGCGGGTGAACGTCGTCGAACTGGCGTCGAACACCCGAATGACGACTTTGACAAGCGCGACCATCGCCAGTCCGCGGTCCGGCGCAGCATGTAGAACCGTCATTCAGCACGGCGCCGGGTGGGTTCGTTTTGGGCCGCTCGGCGCGAGACCATCACAAGTCCGGGAGAAGTGACCCGGACCCATAGCGAAGCCCTCGCGTGGCCGCGTCGATAGGACGACGCGCCCGGGGGCTTGAGGAGAATACGTGGTAGACGGTGCCCCAACTTCAGACCCAGCAAACGAGCAGATGCAGCACGAGGAGCTGCCGGAGCGCCTGAGAGTGCATTCGCTCGCGCGCACCCTCGGCACCACCAGCAGGCGGGTTCTGGACGCGCTGGCCGAACTCGACGGCCGGATCCGCAGCGCACATTCCAGCGTCGAGCACTCCGAAGCGGTCCGGGTGCGAGATCTGCTGGCCGCCGAAGTGGACGCGCCGGCCGGCGAAGCCGAGCAGGTCGCTCCCGAAGAAGCGCAGGTCCCCCCCGAAGAAGTGCAGGTTGCTGCTGAAGAGGCGCCGGTTGCTCCGGACGAAGCGCAGGTCACCGCTGACGAGGCGTCCGATTCGCCCGCCGAGCCCGAATCCCGGCTCATGCTCGAAACCCGCGACGAGGTTCGATCGGTCCCGGATAGCGCGATCGAGCGCCCGCACTACATGCCGCTGTTCGTCGCGCCGCAGCCACTGCCCGCCCCGGTCGAGGTCGAGGACGAGGTCGGCGACGACGAGGCCGCCGATGATTCGGACTACGGCGACGGGTCCGGCGGCGACGATGACGACGACCAGACTGATCGTCCGGCCAACAAGCGGCGGCGGCGCGGGCGCCGGGGTCGCGGCCGCGGTCGCGGTGAGCAGGGCGGATCCGACGGGCCCGACAACCAGAATCAGCCTGGTGACGACGCCGCACAGCGCAACGGCGAAGCCGCCGACGCCGGCGAAGGCAACGACTCCGACGACTCCGATGACCCCGACAACGGCGACGACGAAAATGGCTCCGCCGAGGGCGGCAACCGCCGTCGCCGTCGCCGTCGGCGTCGCAAGACAGGCTCCGGCGAGGACGGCGACGACAGTCCGTCCCCCGATGACCCGCCGAACACCGTGGTGCACGAGCGCGCACCTCGCAGCGGTGGCGGCAAGCAAGGCTCAGACAACGGGTCCGGTGGGTCCGATTCCAGTTCCAACGAGATCAAGGGAATCGACGGCTCGACGCGACTGGAAGCCAAGCGCCAGCGCCGCCGGGATGGGCGCGACGCCGGCCGGCGCCGTCCACCGGTACTGACCGAGGCCGAATTCCTGGCTCGTCGCGAGGCCGTCGAGCGGGTGATGGTGGTCCGCGACCGTGTTCGCACCGAACCGCCGCATCCGGGTGCGCGGTACACCCAGATCGCGGTGCTCGAAGACGGCATCGTCGTCGAGCACTTCGTGACATCGGCTGCCTCGGCGTCGCTGGTGGGCAACATCTACCTGGGCATCGTGCAGAACGTGTTGCCGTCGATGGAGGCGGCCTTCGTCGATATCGGTCGCGGCCGCAACGGCGTGCTCTACGCGGGTGAAGTCAATTGGGAGGCCGCCGGTCTGGGCGGTTCCGACCGCAGGATCGAGCAGGCTCTCAGGCCCGGTGACTACGTGGTGGTGCAGGTCAGCAAGGACCCGGTCGGCCACAAAGGCGCGCGGCTGACCACGCAGGTGTCGCTGGCCGGTCGCTACCTGGTCTACGTGCCCGGTGCATCGTCGACCGGGATCAGTCGCAAGCTGCCCGATACCGAGCGTCAACGCCTCAAGGAGATCTTGCGCGAGGTGGTGCCGTCCGACGCGGGCGTCATCATCCGCACCGCGTCCGAAGGCGTCAAAGAGGACGACATCCGTGGTGATGTCACCCGACTGCAGGAGCGATGGCACCAGATCGACGCCAAGGCCGCCGAGACCAAGAAGAAGGCCGCCGGCGCCGCGGTGCCGTTGTATGAAGAGCCCGACGTGCTGGTCAAGGTCATCCGGGACCTCTTCAACGAGGACTTCTCCGAATTGATCGTCTCCGGCGACGACGCGTGGAAAACGATCAACGACTACGTGAATTCTGTTGCCCCCGATCTGGTTTCGAAGCTGACGCAGTACGAGTCGGCCGGGCCGGATGTTTTCGCCGTTCATCGCATCGACGAGCAACTGGCCAAGGCCTTGGACCGCAAAGTGTGGTTGCCATCGGGCGGAACCCTGGTGATCGACCGGACCGAGGCGATGACGGTCGTCGACGTCAACACCGGAAAGTTCACCGGGTCCGGCGGCAACCTCGAGCAGACGGTCACCAAGAACAATCTCGAGGCGGCCGAGGAGATCGTGCGACAGCTCCGGCTGCGCGACATCGGCGGCATCGTGGTCATCGACTTCATCGACATGGTGCTCGAGTCCAACCGTGATCTGGTGCTGCGCCGGTTGACCGAGGCGCTGGCCCGCGACCGCACCCGCCATCAGGTATCGGAGGTGACTTCGCTTGGCCTGGTGCAGTTGACCCGAAAGAAACTGGGCACCGGGCTGATTGAGGCGTTCTCCACGTCGTGTGCCAGCTGCGCGGGCCGCGGCATTCTGCTGCACACCGACCCGGTCGACTCGGCGCCCGCAGTGGGCCGCAAGACCGAGACCAGCAGCCGGCGCAGCAGGCGGGCCAAGAAGCCCAGGCCCGAGGAGACGATCGAACAGGTCGTCGAGAAAGAGGCCGTCGCCAAGGTGCCGGCGCACGCCCCGGGCGAGCACCCGATGTTCAAGGCGATGGCAGCCGGCTTGACGACACACGATGACGAAGACGGCGACGAATCCGACGATGATGAATCGACCGCCGAAGCCGACGAGCAGACTCAGGACCAGCTGGCCGAGGCTCCCGCCGTCGACGTTGCGGAAGAAGATCTCGAAGAGGCCGACGACGAGGATGCCGAGGACGAAGACGCTGACGAGGACGAAGACGACCTCGACGATGACGAGGACCTCGACGACGACGACGAAGATGTCGACGAACTCGACGACGAGGATCTCGACGAAGACGACAGCGATGAAGACGACGGCGACGACGAAGACAGCGACGACGAAGACGACATCGAAGATGTGGATCTCGACGACGAGGTCGAGTCCGAGGTCGCTTCCGATGAAGCCTCCACCGTCGTCATTGCCGAGGTGTCGAGCCCGCCCCGCAGGCGGCGCGCAGCCGGCAGACCGGCCGGTCCGCCCGTCCACGTGGACTAACCCAGGACTAACCCGGCTCACCAACCAGCGCAGCAGGGCCGGTTTGACCCTCTAGCCGCTGGTCACGTACCCTTGGACAGTTGTCGTTAGGCGTTCGCACGGCGAACGGATATGCATGACGACGGCGGGGTACAACAACCCGCACCTCAGACCACCACGCGCACTGTCGCTGGCACTCGCCCGAGTGCCCGTGACGTGTGGGCGGGCAGACGACCGAATGAAGAGGCAGGAGCGACGATGGCGACCTACGCAATCGTGAAGACCGGCGGCAAGCAGTACAAGGTTGCCGTCGGAGACGTGGTCAAAGTCGAGAAGCTGGAAATCGAGCCGGGCGCCGCAGTGTCGCTGCCGGTCGCTCTGGTCGTCGACGGCGCCAACGTCACCACCGATGCAACCGCGCTGGCCAAGGTCGCGGTGACCGGTGAGGTGCTCGAGCACACCAAGGGTCCGAAGATCCGCATCCACAAGTTCAAGAACAAGACCGGTTACCACAAGCGCCAGGGACACCGTCAGAGGCTGACGGTCGTCAAGGTCACTGGCATCGCGTGATGAGCCGTCAGGCGCAGAACAGAAAATACTGAGCGGAGTCGATAGATATGGCACATAAGAAGGGCGCTTCCAGCTCGCGCAACGGGCGCGATTCAAACGCTCAACGGCTCGGCGTCAAGCGGTTCGGCGGCCAGGTCGTCAAAGCCGGCGAGATCCTGATCCGCCAGCGCGGCACCAAGTTCCACCCCGGCATCAACGTTGGCCGCGGCGGCGACGACACCTTGTTCGCGAAGGCGGCCGGAGCGGTCGAGTTCGGCGTCAAGGGCGGCCGTAAGACCATCAACATCGTCACAGCCGGCCAGACCGCCGACTGAGCGCCACTGGTGTGCAGCACACGCACACCTGTGGTCAATTGAGGGGAAAACCCGATGCCTCGATTCGTCGATCGGGTGGTCATCCACACACGGGCGGGATCCGGCGGCAATGGCTGCGCATCGGTCCACCGCGAGAAGTTCAAACCGCTGGGCGGTCCGGACGGCGGTAACGGTGGTCGCGGTGGCAGCATCGTCTTCGTCGTCGACCCGCAGGTCCATACACTGCTGGATTTCCACTTCCGTCCGCACGTCACCGCACCATCCGGCAAGCAGGGGATGGGCAACGACCGCGACGGCGCCGCCGGCGCCGACCTGGAAGTCAAGGTGCCTGATGGCACCGTCGTCCTGGACGAAAAGGGCCGCCTACTGGCCGACCTGGTCGGCATCGGCACCCGCTTCGAAGCCGCTGCCGGTGGCCGGGGCGGGTTGGGCAATGCCGCACTCGCGTCTCGTGCTCGCAAGGCCCCCGGATTCGCCCTGCTGGGTGAGCCGGGACAGGCCCGCGACCTCACCCTGGAACTCAAGACCGTTGCCGACGTCGGACTGGTCGGGTTCCCCTCGGCCGGTAAATCGTCGCTGGTATCGGTCATTTCGGCGGCCAAACCGAAGATCGCTGACTACCCGTTCACCACATTGGTGCCCAATCTCGGCGTGGTCACCACCGGCGAGCAGTCCTTCACCGTCGCTGACGTTCCCGGCCTGATCCCGGGTGCGTCCGAAGGCCGCGGTCTGGGTCTGGACTTCCTGCGGCACATCGAACGCTGCGCGGTGCTGGTCCACGTGGTGGACTGCGCCACCATCGAACCCGGCCGCGACCCGATTTCGGACATCGACGCGCTGGAAGCCGAACTGGCGGCCTACACACCCACCCTGCAGGGCGACGCGGTGCTCGGCGACCTCGCCGAGCGGCCACGGGCGGTGGTGCTCAACAAGATCGACGTGCCCGAGGCCCGCGAGCTCGCCGAGTTCCTCCATGACGACATCGCCGAGCGCGGCTGGCCGGTGTTCCAGGTATCGGCTGTCACGCGAGAAGGATTGCAGCCGTTGATTTTCGGGCTGTGGCAGATGGTCTCGGAATACAACGCATCCCGCCCTGTCGCGGTGCCGCGACGCCCGGTGATCCGACCAATTCCGGTCGACGAAAGTGGATTCACCGTGGAGTCCGATGGTGAGGGCGGCTTCGTGGTGACCGGGGCGCGTCCCGAGCGCTGGGTCGGCCAGACCAATTTCGACAATGACGAGGCCGTCGGCTATCTGGCCGACCGGTTGGCGCGACTCGGTGTGGAGGATGAGCTGCTGAAGCGGGGCGCCCGACCCGGCTGCGCAGTGACCATCGGCGAGATGACATTCGACTGGGAGCCGCAGACGCCCACCGGCGACCAGGTCACGCGGACCGGCCGGGGAACCGACGTGCGCCTGGAACGCACCGATCGGGTCGGTGCCGACGAGCGCAAGGCCGCGCGCAAACGGCGCCGCGAACACGAGGACGATTGATGGTCAGCCCGCACCGGGAAGCCATCCGGAGCGCGCGCAGTGTCGTCGTCAAGGTCGGTACCACCGCCCTGACCACCCCGTCGGGCATGTTCGACGCCAGCCGACTGGCCGAACTCGCCGACGCGATCGAGGCACGGATGACATCGGGCTCCGACGTGGTCATCGTGTCCTCCGGTGCCATCGCCGCCGGGCTCGAACCACTCGGATTATCCCGTCGCCCAAAGGATTTAGCGACTAAGCAGGCCGCGGCCAGCGTTGGTCAGGTCGCACTGGTCAATTCCTGGAGCGGGGCCTTCGCCAGGTATGGGCGCACGGTCGGGCAGGTGTTGTTGACGGCGCACGACATTGCGATGCGGGCCCAGCACACCAACGCTCAGCGCACCCTGGATCGGCTGCGGGCGCTGCACGCGGTGGCGATCGTCAACGAAAACGACACCGTGGCCACCAACGAGATCCGGTTCGGCGACAACGACAGGCTTTCAGCTCTGGTGGCACATCTGGTTGGCGCGGATGCGCTGGTGCTGCTGTCTGACATTGATGGCCTCTATGACTCGGACCCACGAAAGTCGAAGGGGGCCAGGTTCATTCCGGAGGTGTCCGGGCCTGCTGATCTCGACGGTGTGATCGCCGGTCAGGGCAGCCACCTGGGTACCGGGGGAATGGCGTCCAAAATGTCGTCGGCACTATTGGCCGCCGATGCCGGGGTTCCGGTGTTGCTGGCGCCGGCGACGGACGCTGCGGCCGCGCTCGGCGATGCCTCGGTGGGTACGGTGTTTGCCGCCCGGTCCGAACGCATGTCGGCACGCCGTTTCTGGGTGCGGTATGCGGCCGAGTCCACCGGTTCGCTCACTCTCGACGCAGGCGCGGTACGGGCGGTGGTCCGGCAACGGCGTTCGTTGCTGCCCGCGGGCATTACCGCGGTGTCGGGCAAGTTCTTTGGCGGCGACGTCATCGAACTGTGTGGACCCGACGCCGCCGTGGTGGCCCGCGGTGTGGTCGCCTATGACGCGACCGAGCTCGCCACGATGATCGGGCGGTCGACCTCGGACCTGCCCGGAGAGTTGCGCCGGCCCGCCGTGCACGCCGACGACCTGGTGGCCGTTTAGGGGGCTTGGCCGTGCGCAGGCTTGAGATACAGTGCACCCCAAGCAGTTTCGGCCAGTGTGGCGGCCAGCAGGGCGTCGTAGTCGGGGTGCAAGTCCGGCGGATGGGCCGGCAGGTTCTGCTGGCAGGCTCGCTCGACCATCCAGGTCAGTGCACTGGCGGTGATATCCGCGGGCAGTTCACGACGAATTGAGCCGTCGGCCTGGCCGTCGACAATGATGCCGGTGAGTCGCCCCGCGATTGCAGTCAGTATCTCCCGGTAGGCCGCGGCGGTCGTCGGGTCGTAGGCGGCCATCTCGTTGAGCGCGACGAGCACCGGTTCGTGACGCCGGTAGCTGGCGACGATGCCGGTCATCGCGGCGCGCATGTCGTCCGGATTGTGTCGCCAGGCCAAGCCCCACCAACGGTCGGCATTGTCGGCGAGATCGGTGAACACCTGGACGGCAAGGCAGCGCAGCAGATGCCCTTTGTCCTCGAAATAGATATAGAAGCTGGCGCGGGAAATGCCTGCCTCGGTCGCCAGTCGATCCACGCTGAGTTCGGTGAAGCCGGCGCCGTCGCGCATCAGCCGTTCGGTGGCCTCGAGCAAGCGTCGCTCCATCTCTTCTCGTCGCTGCTGTCGCTTGGCCTGCGGATTACGCGTGATGGACGGCATTTCGCCTCCTTTCCGATGCAGCATAACGCTTTGTGAGACGTATTGACTAGACACAGTGTCTAGACATAAAGTCGGGTAGCCGTGACCGACGTCATAGTCGGTCCGCCGCTCAGGAGGGATCGCGATGACAGCGACGCTTGCCAATCCCCGTCCGTACGACGCGATCGACGTGTCTTCGCGCGCGTTCTGGTCCACCACGGCCGCGGACCGGGAACGTTCATTCGCTGTACTGCGCGCCGAACGCCCGGTGAGCTGGCATCCTCCGGTGGAGGACACCCTGATGGACGATCCGAACGATCCCGGCTACTGGGCGGTCACCCGCCGCTCCGACATCGTTGCGGTGAGCCGCAACAGTGAGGTGTTCCTGTCCGGCAAAGGGGTGATGTTCGCGACCATCCCCGAGGAATTGCTCGAAGCATCGCAGTCATTCATCGCGATGGACCCGCCCCGGCACACCAAGATCCGCAAACTCGCCCATGCCGCGTTCACCCCGAGGCAGGTCCGCCGCATCGAGGAATCGATTAGCGCGAATGCCAACGCGATCGTCGCAGAACTACGAACTGCCGGCAGCGGCGTGGATTTCGTCGAGCACTGCGCCAAAGAGCTGCCCATCCGCACGCTGTCGGACATGGTGGGAATCCCGGAATCCCAGCGTCAAAAGGTGGCACATGCCGCCGACGCGCTGGTGTCCTGGGGCGACCCCGTCTATCTCGCCGGGCGCAACCCGCTCGAGGTGCTGTTCGAGAACCAGATGTATTTGCACCAGGTGGCCACTGCGCTCGCGGCCGAGCGCCGCGAAAATCCCGGCGAAGACCTGTTCAGCAGCCTGGTGACGGCGGAAGTGGACGGCGACCGCCTGACCGACGCGGAGGTATCCGCATTCTTCGTGTTGCTCGCCGTGGCCGGCAACGACACCACGCGGCAGACCATCAGCCATGCTTTGAAGGCACTCACCGACTTTCCAGGCGAAAGGGCCTGGCTGCAAGCGGCTTTCGACGATCGCATCGGCACGGCGGTCGAGGAGTTCCTCCGATGGGCAACACCGGTGATGACCTTTCGCCGCACTGCCGCGACGGACTTCGAGTTGGGCGGACAGAACATCCGCGCCGGGGAGAAGGTGGTGATGTTCTACGCGTCCGGTAACTGGGATCGCGAGGCCTTCGACCATCCGGAGCGTTTCGACCTGAGTCGCAGTCCCAACCCGCACCTCGGCTTCGGCGGTGGCGGACTGCACTTCTGCCTCGGCGCCCACGTAGCCCGGGCACAGTTGCGCGCGATCTTCGGCGAGCTGCTCCGTCAAACGCCGGACATACAGGCGGGCGAACCGGCCTACCTCGCGGGCAATTTCGTCCATGCGATCCGCGCCATGCCCTGCACCTTTTGATGAACCGGCGGCAGGGGAGTACGGTCGCGAAGGTCGCAAGCGGCCTGCTCGTGGCGGTGCTTAGGTGATCAAATCGTGTCGGCAATGATGTCGCAAGGTTGACGCAAGAATCTCTACAGTAATTCGCAAGCCGTCCCAGACATGCTCATCGCATCAGATGTGGCGGCCGCCATCCAGGTCGCAACGGCGCGAAACATGGGGGTTCATCATGTGGGCATTGACAACGTCTCACGGTCGACGGGTAGACGGCATCGCCACCGAGCAGGACGCTCGGCTCGCGGTCCAGCTGCTCGGACGCCCTCAGATCATCGGTCCCTACTCTTGGGACGTGGTCGACAACCAAGGCCACCACTTCATCGCTGAGGTCAGGTTTGCGCGCTGACCGCCAGTTCGCTGGCCAGCAGTGTCAACATCTCCGAGCACCCGCCGTCGATCTTGACGGTAGCCAGGTCGTCGCCGCGGGTGCGGCCGCGATTGACGATCGCGACCGGGATGCCCGCCGCGGCAGCATGACGCACGAAGCGGTACCCGGAGAAAACGGTCAGCGACGAACCGGCGACCAGCAACGCCTCCGATCCGCCGACGAGTGAATACGCTTGATCCACCCGGTCTTTGGGGACACTCTCGCCGAAGTACACGATGTCGGGCTTGAGCATCCCACCGCAACGTGGACAGTCGACGTAGCGGAACGAATCGGTTTCGGCGACCACGGCGTCCGCGTCCGGCGCCACCGCCAACCCGCCGACAGCTTCGGCACGCTCGATGAATCCAGGGTTGAGCGCCTCGAGTTGTTCGGCCAGCGCACCGCGACTCACGGTGTAGTCGCACCTCAAGCAGGCCACCTGGGCATAGGTGCCGTGCAGGTTGATGACATTGGCGCTGCCGGCCTTGGTGTGCAGCAGGTCGACGTTCTGGGTGATCACGCCGGTGACCACGCCGGCGCGTTCCAGCGTGGCAAGTGCGCGGTGGCCGGCATTTGGCTGGGTGTCGTCCATGTGCCGCCAGCCGACATGGTTGCGGGCCCAGTATCGCTGCCGGAAGAGCGGGTCGGAGGTGAACTGACGGATCGTCATGGGATTGCTGGGCGGCGAGTCAGGACCCCGATAATCCGGAATGCCGGAGTCGGTGGACATGCCCGCGCCCGTCAGCACCGCGATGCGGCGGTCGGCGAGCAGCGAGACGAGTTCGGGGGACTCCACTCAACCGAGCGTAGGCACTCGTTGACACCCCGTCACCCGAACTTGACCACAACCAGCGAGAATGGAACGCGATGAGCTTCTATTCGGCATATCAACACGGTTTCGTGCGCGTCGCAGCGTGTACGCACCACACCACGCTTGGCGACCCGGCGGCCAACGCGGCATCGGTGTTGGGGTTGGCGCGCGAGTGCCACGGCGAGGGCGTCGCACTCGCAGTGTTTCCGGAACTGACACTGTCGGGCTATTCGATCGAGGACATCCTGCTGCAGGATGCCTTGCTGGACGCGGTCGAAAAGGCGCTGCTCGAGTTGGTCGCTGCGTCCGCCGATCTGCTGCCGGTGCTGGTGGTGGGCGCGCCCCTGCGGCATCGGCACCGCATCTACAACACCGCGGTCGTCCTGCATCGCGGGGTGGTGCTCGGCGTCGTACCGAAGTCCTACCTGCCCACCTATCGGGAGTTCTACGAGCGCCGTCAGATGGCGCCGGGGGACTACGAACGCGGCACCATTCGCGTCGGTTCGGCTTCACAAAAGGAAGAGGTGCCGTTCGGATCGGACCTGCTGTTCAGTGCGTCGGATCTGCCCGGTTTCGTCCTGCACGTCGAGATCTGCGAAGACATGTTCGTGCCGGTGCCGCCGAGTGCGGAGGCGGCGCTGGCAGGTGCGACGGTGCTGGCCAACCTCTCCGGCAGCCCGATCACCATCGGTCGCGCCGAAGACCGCGCGCTGCTGGCCCGGTCGGCCTCGTCGCGGTGCCTGGCGGCCTACGTCTATGCCGCTGCTGGCGAGGGTGAATCGACGACTGACCTTTCCTGGGACGGTCAGACCATGATCTGGGAAAACGGTGTGCTGCTTGCGGAGTCGGAGCGTTTCCCCAAAGGCGAACGTCGCTCGGTCGCCGATGTCGACACCGAGTTACTCCGGTCCGAGCGGCTGCGGATGGGGACGTTCGACGACAACCGACGGCACCATCGAGCGTTGGTGGAGTCTTTCCGGCGCATCGAGTTTCGGCTCGACCCGCCCGATGGCGACATCGGCCTACTGCGCAAGACCGAACGTTTCCCGTTCGTTCCCGCGGATCCCGAACGGCTGCAACAGGATTGCTATGAGGCATACAACATCCAGGTGTCCGGCCTCGAGCAGCGGCTGCGGGCGCTGAGTTATCCGAAGGTCGTCATCGGTGTCTCGGGTGGGCTGGATTCGACTCACGCGTTGATCGTCGCTGCGCGCGCCATGGACCGGGAAGGCCGCCCGCGCAGCGACATTCTGGGATTCACGCTGCCCGGATTCGCGACCGGTGAACACACCAAGAACAACGCGACGAGGCTGGCGCGTGCACTCGGCGTCACCTTCGAAGAGCTCGACATTCGAGACACCGCTGCGCTGATGCTCAAGGAGATGGACCATCCCTTCGCTCGCGGCGAGAAGGTCTACGACGTCACCTTCGAAAATGTGCAGGCCGGTCTGCGCACCGACTATCTCTTCCGGTTGGCCAACCAACGCGGTGGAATTGTGCTGGGCACCGGTGACCTGTCGGAGCTGGGCTTGGGTTGGTCGACTTATGGTGTCGGCGACCAGATGTCGCACTACAACGTCAACGCCGGTGTGCCCAAGACGTTGATCCAGCACCTGATTCGCTGGGTGATTTCCACCGGCGAGTTCGATGCGCAGGTCGGTGAGGTGCTGCAGTCGGTGCTCGACACCGAGATCACCCCGGAACTGGTGCCGACCGGTGAAGAAGAGGAACTGCAGAGCAGTGAGGCGAAGGTCGGCCCCTTCGCGCTGCAGGATTTTTCGCTGTTCCAGGTGCTGCGCTTCGGCTTCCGCCCCTCGAAGATCGCCTTCCTGGCATGGCACGCATGGAGTGACGCCGACAACGGCGGTTGGCCGCCCGGCTTCCCGGTCGACAAGCGCCCGTCGTATTCGCTGGCCGAGATCCGGCACTGGCTGCAGATCTTCGTGCAGCGGTTCTACTCATTCAGTCAGTTCAAGCGATCCGCATTGCCTAACGGCCCCAAGGTTTCTCACGGCGGGGCGTTGTCACCGCGCGGGGACTGGCGGGCGCCGTCGGACATGTCGGCGCGGATCTGGCTCGAAGAGATCGAGCGCGAGGTTCCGAAGGACTAGCGAGGTGCCGTGACGCAGACCGAACAGTACGAGCGATTTCTCGCCCTGCACCATCAGTCCGAAGCATTTGTGATGCCCAACGCCTGGGACGGGATGTCAGCGCTGATCCTCAAGAGCGCCGGGTTCGCCGCGCTGGGTACGTCGTCAGCGGCGCTCGCCGCCGCGTTGGGCCGCCGCGACGGACGTCATTCCGTCAGTGCCGCCGAACATCTGACGCACGCCCAGTTGCTCGCGGATGTCAGCGGCCTGCCGATCAACGGGGACTTCGAGGACGGGTACGGCGAGACGCCCGCGGACGTGGCTTTGACGGTGGGTGCGGCGATCGACACCGGATTGGCCGGGATCGGGGTGGAGGACACCTCCGGCGATCCGGCCAACCCGATCCGCGATTTCGACGACGCGGTCGCGCGGGTGCGGGCCGCTGCGGAGGTAGCGCACGGCCGAATCGTGTTGACCGGGCGCACCGACAATTTTCTGCACGGCCGCAATGATCTTGACGACACCATTCGCCGGTTGTGCGCGTTCGCCGAGGTCGGTGCCGACGTCCTGTACGCGCCATACCCGCATGACCTGGCGGCCGTCGAAGCGATTGTGAAAGCGGTTGCCCCGAAGCCGGTCAACCTGGTGGTGGGCACCAAGACGGAGAAGCCCACCGTCGCACAGCTTTCCGCGGCCGGAGTCAAGCGGATCAGCACCGGGTCGGCGCTCTACGCCCACACGGCCGCGGCGTTGCAGGCCGCGTCGACGGCATTGAGCCAGGGGGATATTGCGACCGCGACGACCGGGATGCCGTTGTCTGAGTTGTTCAACCTCATCCCCGGCTAACGCTCATAGGTGCCGGTGAGCACACCCCGGGCGAGTACGTGTCCCCTCATCGCGGCCAGCAGTCCCTTAGCGATGGTGACGCCATCCGCGACGGGCCCGTCGATCGCGAACACCTGAAATCGGTAGTGGTGCTTGCCATGTCCGGGTATCGGGCGCGGGCCGGCGTAGCCACAGTGGCCCAAATCGGCTCGAACGAAACGTATTCCGGGTGTGCCCGGCTGTAGTGCACCTGCGTCGACGCCGTCGACGGTCGGTTCGATCACCGCGGCGGTGTGCAGCAACGGTCGCGGAAGTGGCACGTCGATATCGTCGACGATGAGCACCACCGCCTGGGTATCCGGCGGCAATCCGGTCCAGCGCAGCGCCGGGGAGATGTTTTCTCCGACACCCTTTCCCGCACTGGATATCGGCATCTCGGCACCATCCACGAACGCCGCGCTGGTGACGGTGATGACATTGGGCGTGCCGAAGTCGTTGCCGGCCAACGGACCTCGACGCGCACCCGCCCGTACGCCGCGCAGCAGCCTGCCGAGCATTGTCAGCATGAGAGCCCTTTCCGGTTAGTCGAGCGCACCCGCGACCGGAGCGGCCAGCAGATCGATCAGGTTGTTCGCGTCGTGCAGGTTTTCCAGGCCGACCACCGCGTGTTCGATTGCATCGGCGCGGTTGCGGGTGGTGACCCGGTCGGCCAGCGCGTGGAATTTGGCGACGAGTTCGTCATTGGTGACCGGATCGTTCGGCGCGCCGTGCGGCAGGTCGGCGCGCGCGCGAAACACCTCGCCCTCCCGATCGGTTACGGCTACGCAGGTGCGAATCGCTCGGTGATGTCGGCATGGGCCAGCGAATCACCTGGTTGGACTGTGGTGTTGGCGATCAGCGACCAGATGTCGTCAGCATCGAGACGTTCGGGCGTGAACTGTTCGGGCAGGACGTTGCCGTCGAGCAGTGCTGCGGCGGTCGCGTAGCCGATGTTCATCTGGGCGCCGATCGCGGTGAGTGGCCGCTCTGGGACCCACCAACCGTGCCGGTGCACGGTCTCGCCGACAATGATGTCAATCTTCGAAATATTGTCGGGACAACGGAAGATCGAATTTGTCGGGCGGCATCGATCGCCCCGTGCAGGCCTCCCATTGCGGCGTAGGACTTGACCATGATGATCGTGGTTTCCCAACGCTCGCCGAGCTGGCCGGTCAGCGCGGTCGCGTCGGGGTCGTGCCCTTCGCCGAAAACGGCGTCCGGATCGGTGGCGGGCTGCTCATGTATCGCGGTAGTCATCGTCTTTCACCTGCTTCCCAATGCGTCTTAGTTGTTATATACATATAACAACTAATCGGAACGTGCAACCGAGGCAGTGTGGAAGCATTGAGCACCGTGCAGGAGACCCGCGACAGGTCCGGACCGGTATCGACCGCCGCCGGAGTGCCGCTACACCGTCAGCTTTTCCTGGTATTGCACGACGAGATCGACCGTGGCGTACTGGCGCCTGGGGACGCGCTGCCCACCGAAGCGACACTGGGTGAACAGTTCGGGGTCTCCCGGATCACCGTCCGTCGAGCACTGGCGGACCTGGCCCAACTCGGCTATATCGAGCGCCGCCGGGGCGTCGGTTCCTTTGTGTGTGAGCACGGCGCCGCGGATCCGTCGCCGGCGGGACGTTCGTACCTGGACGGCTTGCGGCAGGCCCAGTTCGAGACCGAGGTCGAGGTGATCGAACTCGGCGTCCGCGAGCCACCGCGATCCATCGCCGCCGCCCTCGGCACTTCCGGTGAATTGCTGCACGTGCTGCGGGTTCGCCGCCAACGCCGCACCGGCGAACCGTTGATCGTCACCGAAGCGTGGCTGCCGACTCACCTCGCGGACACCTTGACCGAAGCCGAACTGCAACGGGCACCGTTGTACGAACTGTTGTCGGAGGCCGACGTCGTCGTGGAACGGGTGCAGCACGAATTCACCGCTGAGATCGCCGGCCCGCGCAATGCAAACCTTCTGGATACCGCGATTGGCGCCGCGCTGTTGCGCGTCAACCGGTTGGTATTCGTGGCCGGCCGGCCGCATCATCACTTGTCGGTCCTGTTGTCGCCCAACCGCAGTCGCGTCCTGATAAGCCAATCTGGTAGTGACACAGGTTCAGTCGACGGTATAGCTTTCGCCCACGACGTGGGTCGCTCGTCTCGTTAGCCGCGCCGGTGTTGGTCCGTGTTAGGCGGACTGTCCGATGCTGCCGTAGCCGATGCCGCTAGAGCCGCTGCGTCCGCCGTCGCCGCCTTCGCCGGAAGCAGTACCGCCGTCGCCGCCGCCGTTGGTGAAGAAGCTGTCGCCGCCGCCCGATCCGCCGACGGCACCGTCGGCGCCGGCGTTGCCGTCGCCCGTGCCTTTGCACGGTACTCCCCGCAGCCGGCTGCCGTGACGCATTTCGGGTAGTTCAGGTGCGCAAGAAACCACCCTGTCGTGGTTCTGTTGTGCCTCAGCCGAATTCGTATAAAGCTCAGCTATCGCCCACCACGTGGGTCGCCCGTCGCATCAGCCGGACGGCGGCGCATCTACGACGATGTGCACGTCAAGCGGGTTCGTCATCGTCATCGCCTTCGCGCAACAGCTTCTCGGGATGGTGAAAGGAGTTGACGCGGGGTTGACCGTGGTCGAGGTGGGCCGGCGGGATCCACTCGGTCTCGCCCCGGGCGTTTTTTCGGGTGACCCAGCCATTTTCGACGAGCCTGTTGTCGGGTCCGCACGCAAAGGTGAGCTGGTCGATGTCGGTACAGCGCGTGCCGGCCCATCCCTGAACATGATGGACCTCGCAGCGGTATCCAGGCGCGTCACAGCCCGGCTTCGTACAGCCACGATCCTTGGCGTACAACACAATTCGCTGCCCCGGCGAAGCTAGTCGCTTGCTGTGGTAGAGCGCGATCGCTTTGCCCTTGTCGAATATTGCCAAATAGTGACGCGCATGACGGGCCAGTCGGATCACGTCGCTCATGGGCAGTAGCGTCCCGCCGCCGGTGAGTCCTTGGCCCGCGGCGGCTTCGAGGTCGTCCAGGGTGGTGGTCACGATGATTGAAGTCGGTAATCCGTTGTGCTGGCCGAGGGCGCCGCTGCACAACACCACTCGACCCGCGGCCACCAAGGCGTCGTGGTTTCGTTGGGCCGAACTGCGGGTGTCCCGCTTCACCGCATCTTCTGCGGGTGGCCCGTCTACACAGGGGGCGTCGTCATTGGGGTTGCACATGCCCGGGGCGGCAAGCTTGTTGAACAGCGCTTCGATGGTGGCGCGCGCTTCGGGGGTGACATACCCGCTAATGCGCGACATGCCGTCGTCACCTTGAGGTCCCAAGGTGATGCCGCGCCGGCGCGCCCGGTCTTCGTCCGTGTAGTCGCCGTCGGGATTGAGGCAGTCCAAGGTCTTGTTGGCCAGTTTGGTGAGTTCGTCTGGACGGTGCTCGGTGGCCTTGTTGGCGAGCCTGGCCTCCACGGACTCGCGGGTGGCCAGGTCCACCCATCCGGGCAGATTATTGAAGAACGTGCGAATGACCCGGACGTGTTCTTCGCCGATGTGCCCGTCGCGTTGGGCCTGGGCAGTCGCGGTGAGCTTGGGCGCCAGGGGCTCTCCGGTGAGCGCGTGCCGTTGGCCGAGATCCTGTGCCTCGACAATCCAGCGGCGGGCTTCGGTGGGGGAGATGCGCAGCCGGTTGGCCAGCGCCAGATGCAGCTTGGCCCCCAGCTCTTCTGCCGTGGCCTGTTCGGCCAGCAGGTTGACCAGAGCATGCCGCGGCACCGGATGCCGGCGTTCGATCTGCTTGAGACGCTCCAGGACCCGCAGCCACTCCGGGGTGGTCAGTCCGTCAAAAGTCAACGCGCAGAGCCGCTTCTGATACTCCTCGTACCCTTCGAGCACCTCAGCGATCTGTTCGCGGGTACTCGATGTCATACCTGAATACTATGGGTACCCACCGACAAGATCCCTCGTCAGATACTGGAGAAAACAGAGTGGCACATGGGGTTTCGATATTCTGACGCATCGATCGGGCGAACGAGTCAGCGGCGCCCGACACCCGGTATGAACCGTCCCACCCGAGCGGTATAAGCCCGATAAACATCGCCGTGCAGCCGCGACAAGTGCGGCTCTTCCACCTGCCGGACTTGCAGTTCGATCGCGGTGATAAGCAGGAAAAACGCCCCAATAGCAACAATATTCGGCGTCACCAGGACCATGCCGAGGCTGAAAATGAACATCGCGGTGTAGATGGGATTTCGCACCACGCCGAATATGCCGGTACGCACAAGTTCGGTGGTCTCTTCGTCGTCAACCCCGATCCGCCACGAGTCGCCCATCGCGAGTTGTGCCCCTACGGTAGCCAGGATGCCGGTCGTCGCCACGAGGATCCCGGCCACCTGAATCCAGAGCCCCTGCAGAAACCCCACTGGTTCAACGACATTGAAGCGCTGCAGTACCGGAGCGCTCACCGCCGCCAGTAGCGCCAGAACAAAACCCACCCCGCCGATCCATTCCGGTGAGCCCAGCTTGCCGCTGACACCGTGGAATCCGCTTGAGCCCGTGCGCCGGTGCTGCACCCAACTGCGCCAACCGAATCCAAGCACGCTGAAAACCACGAACAGTGCCAGCGCGATATCGGCGGCGGTGGTGGTGGACATCAGTGGTCCATCGCCACGTCGATGGCCTGAGCATCGGGCGCACAATCGCCTGCACCGGGCACCAGTGTCGCTAGCGCTCCTGCCGCGCAGGCGCGCTGCAACGCGCGGCGCCGGTCGTCGGGTGATCCACAACGGCCCGGCCAATTGGCGGCCAGCACACCGGCGAACACGTCACCCGCGCCGGTGGTATCGACGGCGTTCACCACCGGCGCGGGAACATCGAAGTCCCCGTCCGCACCGGTGTACCGGGCGCCTCGTGCACCGAGAGTGACCACGAAATGGGTTGGTCGCCAGGGCCAATCGCCGGCTTCGCGTTCGTTCACGATCACCACGTCGGCGACGGCAGCCAACTCGGCCAGTGCGTCTCGTTCGCCTCCCGCGGGTGACGCATTGACCATGACGACAACTCCGGCCGAGTGTGCTGCCTGTGCGGCCGCGATCGCCGTGGTCACCGGGATCTCCAACTGGGTCAACAACACATCGCAGTCGGAACTCACTGATGGCGCAAGGGTTAGTGCCGCGTTGGCATTCGGTGCGACCACGATGGTGTTCTCGGCACTTTCGTCGACGAGGATGATTGCCGTTCCGCTGGGTCCGGGAACGCGGACAGTTCCGTCCACGCCGATGCCTTCGGCACGCAGATGAGCAAGCAACTCGTCCGCCGCGGGGTCGTCGCCGACCGCGCCGATGAATTGGACGAGCGCCCCGTCGCGCGCCGCCGCGACCGCCTGATTGCCACCCTTGCCGCCCGGCGCGTACTTCAGCGATGACGCCAACACGGTTTCGCCTGGCCGCGGCAGGCTGGCGACGTCGAACGTCAAGTCCATGTTCACGCTGCCGACGACGGACACCCGCCTTGCCATGGAATGAGATTAAGCGCGTCGGTCCTGAGGCCAAACTTGGGCTTGGTAGCGGGGACGTGCGGCTACCGTCCCGCCATGGAGATGTTGGGACCCATGTTGGGCCTTGCCGTGCCCCTGATTGCCGTGTCGATCGTTGCGGTGAGCCTTTACCGACTTCGGAAGCCAAGGTTTGCCGGGCCGGCGCTGACGGGAATTTCGCGAATTGAGTCGGTGGAACCGACTGGCACGGTGATCAACGACCGGTATGTCTGCAAGATCCATCTGCGGGTAGAGATCCCGGGCCGCGAGCCGTACGAGGCGGCCGTTCGACGGGCAGTCCATCCGATTTCGATGGCGTGGGTGCAACCGGGTTCGGTTGTACCAGTGCAGGTTGACTCTCAGAACCTGCAGAAGGTCCAGATCGATTCCGGCCGGCCGCCGCGCACAAGCGCGGGCGATACCTTGGTTTCCGCGGATGACCTGGCCGAGGCGTACAACCGACACAAGCGAATTCATGGCGGTAGCTCTGGGCGGTGGGCGTCCGCGGCTGAATTGCTGGCATCAGGCCAGCGGGTACCCGGGGTGCTGAGGTCCTACGCCGCCACCGGAAATAGCTTGCGGAGTCTGGGTAGAAGCGCGACCGCCGCGCCGGCTTTGCTGGATGCCCCGCAGTACGTCATAGAAGTGGAGCTTCGCTTCCCGAATTTGGCACCGGTCACCGGTCGAAATGTCCAATCGATACCGCCGGATGCCGTGCCGCATCTCGCGATCGGCCTCGAAATCGTCTGTGCCATTGACCCCTCTGACCCCGCCCGCCGGTTCGTTGTGGATTGGGCAAGCAGCGTGGAATGAGGACACGTGCTCCCATCACTCTTCGGTGAAAGCTGGGACACAGGCCGGCGTCACTTTTTCCCAATGGCCGATATCGTCCGATCTGCGAGCTAGGGTGCAGCGAGGTCGGAGACCTGCAAAGGGGCGGTAGCAGAAGGGATGCCGATTGACGTCGGCTGATTCAGCGGAGTCGGTAGCGGAGAGTTCGGACGCTCCGGCCAAGAAGCGCGCCCGCCGTTTGGTGCCCCGGATACGTTTCAGGGTGAGCATCCAATCAAAGATTCTGGTGGCGCTACTGCTTTCGAGCATTTTGTCGGTTGCGGTGATCGGCTTGCTGGCCGGTCTCAACGGTCGCACCGCACTGCGTGAAGTCGAGTCCGAGCGACTGGTCGAATTACGCGAAACCCAGAAACGCCAAATCATGGCGCTGTTTCAGGAGGTCACGAACTCAGTCGACGTCTACAGCAGCGGATTCAGCGTCGACCAGGCTCTGACTGCCCTGAGCGCGGGATTCAATCAGTTGGCCAACGCCACCATCACTCCGCTGCAACAGCAGGCGATTGTCAACTACTACGAAAACCAGATGATCAAGCCCATCAAACAGGTGACGGGCGACGAAATCGATCTCAACGCTGTACTACCAAACACCAACGCGCAGAGGTACCTCCAGGCCTATTACACGGCCACATTGAAACCCAATTCGCCTCCGGTGGTGGATGCCGGTGACGGCAGCGCCTGGTCGGCGGCGAATGCCCGCTACGACTTCTACATGCGCGACATCGTCAACCGGTTCGACTACCGGGACGCGCTGCTGTTCGACATGGACGGCAACGTCGTGTATTCGGTGAACAAAGGCCCCGATCTCGGCACCAACATTCTGTCCGGGCCCTATCGCGAATCGAATTTGCGCGAAGCTTATCAAAAAGCGTTGCGGGCCAACGATGTTGAATTCGTCTGGATCACCGACTTCCAGTCGTACCAGCCGGCGCTCGACACCCCGACAGCGTGGGTGGTATCGCCGGTCGGTATCAACGGCAAGGTAGACGGCGTCATGGCATTGCCGCTGCCGATCGCCAAGATCAATAAGATCATGACCGCCGACAAGCAGTGGGAAGTCGCGGGGATGGGCCCCTCTACTGAGACGTATCTGGTCGGTCCCGACGACCTGATGCGCAGTGACGCCCGGGATTTTGTGCAAGACCCGAAGCAATACCGCCGCGAGGTGATAGCTGCCGGCACCTCGTCTGAAATCGCCGACCGAGCTATCCGGTTGGGTGGCACGACGCTGGTGCAGCCGGTGAAGAGTGCCGGTGTTCGAGCGGCCCTGCGTGGCGAGACGGGAGTCGTCGTCGGAACCGACTATGCGGGCAATAAAGAGCTAGAGGCATATACGCCGTTGGATGTACCGAACTCGGACCTGCATTGGGCGCTGCTGGCCACCCGGGACGACTCCGATGCATTTGCGCGACTGGGCCGGTTCAGCAAGACGCTTGCGGTGGCGGTCGCCGCGATGATCTTCGGCATCAGCGTGGCTTCGATGCTGATCGCCCAGGCCGCAGTTCGGCCGGTCCGACGCCTCGAAGAGGGTACCCAGAAGATCAGCTCCGGCGATTATGAAGTCGTTATCCCGATCACGTCGCGTGACGAAATCGGTGATCTCACTGGTGCTTTCAACGAGATGAGCCGAAATCTCGCGATCAAGGAAGAACTGCTCAACGAGCAACGCCGCGAGAACGATCGGTTGCTGCTGGCGCTGATGCCCGAGTCGGTCGTGGCGCGGTATCGCGAGGGTGGGGCAACCTTCGCGCAGATGCATCAGGACGTTGCGATCGTCTTCGCCGAACTCGTCGGGGTCGACGAGATTTCCTACGACCTTCCCGGCCACGAATTGGTCGGCATCATCGGTGACCTCTTCCAGCAATTCGACGCGGCCGCCGAAAGCCTTGGTGTGGAGCGGATTCGCACTTTCCACAATGGCTACCTGGCCAGCTGCGGTGTGATCACACCACGACTCGACAGCGTGCACCGGAGCCTCGAATTCGCCCTTGAAATGCGCCGTATCGTCGTGCGGTTCAACAGCCAGAGTCGTCACGAATTGGGCCTTCGGATCGGCATCAACACTGGGAACGTCGTCAGCGGGCTGGTCGGGCAATCCGGTCTCGTCTACGACATGTGGGGCGCCGCAGTAAGTCTGGCCTACCAGATGAACAGCGGCTCACCGCAATCCGGCATCTTCGTCGCGTCGCAGGTGTACGAGGAGATGCGCGAAACCCGCAGTTTCACTCCGGCAGGCACCATTTCAGTCGGCGGCACCGAGCAGACGATCTACCGGTTGGTGGAGCGGTAAATGAATCCCCTGAGTTCGTCGTGGTTTTACTGGGCACTCGTGGTCGCGATCGGATTCCCTGTCGGAGTGATCCTGCTGACCGAGTTGCATCACATACTCCTGCGGCGGAAAAGTCGGCTGGCGCGACAGGTCGGCATGGTGCGCAACTGGCTGCTGCCGCTCGGCGCCTTGTTGCTGCTCCTGGTGAAGGCCTCGCAAATTTCGGCCGGCGATGTCCCAGTGCGACTTCTCACGACCGTGTTCGGCTTTCTGGTTCTGGTGTTGCTGCTGTCCGGACTCAACGCCACCGTATTCGAAGGCGCTCCCGAGGACAGTTGGCGCAAGAGACTTCCCGCGATATTCCTCGACGTCAGCCGCTTCGCGCTGATCGGACTGGGGTTGGCGGCGATCCTTTCCTACATCTGGGGCGTACGGGTCGCCGGTGTGTTCACCGCGCTGGGCGTCACATCGGTTGTCATCGGCCTGATGTTGCAGAACTCCGTCGGCCAGATCGTGTCTGGCCTGTTCATGCTGTTCGAGCAGCCGTTTCGCATCAACGATTGGCTGGACACGCAAACGTCGCGCGGGCGGGTCATCGAGGTGAACTGGCGTGCCGTCCACATCCAGACGGGCGGCGGCATGCGAGTCATGCCGAATTCGATGCTGGCCACCACCGCCTTCACCAACCTCAGCCGCCCGGCCGGGCCGTACAAATGCTCGATCACCACCACGTTTGCGACGTCGGATCCGCCCGATAAGGTATGTGAGTTGCTGACTCGGGTGGCCGGCGCCCTGCCGCTGATCAAGGCCGGTATCCCACCAACCTCGGTGGCTCTGGGGGCCGGCGAATACCGCACCACGATCAAGATCAACTCGCCCGCGGACGAAGGAGCTACCCAGGCGACATTTCTCCGCTGGATTTGGTACGCCGCACGACGGGAAGAGCTACATCTCGACGGTGATGCCGACGACTTCGCCACTCCCGAACGCGTCAAGAACGCGTTGCGTACGGTGGTCGCGTCGGAACTGCGGCTGACCCTGGCTGACCAACAATTCCTCGCTCCCTACGCCAGGATCGTCCGATACGGGGCCGACGAGATCGTTCAGTACGCGGGCACGATTCCCACCGCGATGACCTTTCTTGTCGAGGGCAGTGTGCGCCTCACCGTGGTCGACGAGAACGGCGTCGTCGTCCCCGTGACGACACTCGACCAGGGGTCGTTCATCGGTATCACCGCGCTGACTCGGCAGCCCAACCTGGCCAGCGCGTACGCACTCAATGAAGTGACCGCCCTCGAGATCGACCGTAAGGACGTAGAAAAAATCGTGATGAACAAGCCGATGCTGCTCCAAGACCTCGGCCGGCTCATCGAAGAACGGCAGCAGAAGGCGAGGCGGGTCACCGTCCGCGAGCGGGTCGGCTGAGCCGCCGAGAATTTTTGCGCCGAAACTCTAGCGTCCTCGCCCGGTCGGCATTACCGTTTGCCACACCGCGCTGCGATGCCGGTCGCAGCCTGATAGCCGGTGACGCTGGTCCGAGGAGGTTGTTTGCCGTGGGGCGTTCGACTTATGCAACCCGATTGATGGTTATTGCAGCTGTGTTCCTAGCGGGAGCAAGCGTTGACCCGACGGCATCGGCAGATCCGAGCAAACTGATGGGGATGCTGCCGGAGGGTTTCTCGTCGAGCAACTGCCAGGTCAAACCGGCCAAGTTGCCGGCGATCGAGAAGGTGACCTGTGACCAGAGCACCGCGTCCGGTGGCCCCAGCGAGGCCGCGTTCGGGCTGTTCGGAAGTCAGACCGACATGGAGACCGGATTCAAGCAAGTCGGCGGCGACAAGATGGACATCGCCTCCACCTGCCCGGGCAACCAGGACTCGCCAGGCCCATGGACCTACGGCAGTAGCGGCAAAACCGGGGGCCAGGTGGAATGCGCCACCATGACGATGAACTCGGTGAAGCACCCGATAGTCGTTTGGAGCGACGACTCCAAACTCAGAGTGGCGATGATCGTGGGCACCGACATGACGAGTCTCTATCAGTGGTGGAAGGCGAAATCCGGCTGACCCACCCAGGCTGAACAGGGGCAAGCCCGATAAGCTGGGCTAATGAGTCTGCAAGCACCGGCGCTCCCCGACTTGCGTCAAGACGTGCATGACGCCGCGCGCCGTGCTCGGGTGGCCGCCCGCGTCCTGGCCTCGATACCGACGGTGATCAAAGACCGCGCACTGCATGCCGCCGCCGACGAGATCCTAGCCCACACCGACCAGATCCTGGCTGCCAACGCCGAAGATCTCAACGCGGCGCGGGAGGCCGGCACTGCCGGAGCGATGCTCGACCGGCTGGCGCTGAACCCGCAGCGTATTGACGGCATCGCGGCCGGACTGCGCCAAGTCGCCGGCCTGCCCGACCCGGTCGGCGAGGTGCTCCGCGGCTCCACCCTGCCCAATGGGCTACAGCTGCGCCAACAGCGCGTCCCGCTCGGTGTGGTGGGAATGATCTACGAGGGTCGCCCCAACGTCACCGTCGATGCGTTCGGTCTGACGCTGAAGTCGGGCAACGCCGCCTTGCTGCGGGGTAGCTCCTCGGCCGCCAAATCCAACGAAGCGCTGGTCACGGTGCTACGCGGAGCGCTGGTCAGTCAGGACTTGCCCGCCGACGCGGTGCAACTGCTCTCGTCAGCGGATCGATCCACCGTCACCCACCTGATCCAGGCCCGCGGACTCGTCGACGTGGCGATTCCTCGTGGGGGAGCGGGGTTGATCGAGGCGGTCGTCCGTGATGCCCAGGTCCCCACGATCGAGACTGGTGTGGGCAACTGTCACGTCTACGTGCACGAGGCCGCCGACCTGGCTGTCGCCGAACGCATCCTGCTGAATTCCAAGACCCGCCGACCCAGCGTCTGCAACGCCGCCGAAACACTGCTGGTCGACGCGGCCATTGCCGCCGAGGCGATGCCCCGGTTGCTCACCGTGTTGCAGGACGCCGGCGTCACCGTCCACCTTGACCCCGACGAGGCCGAGCTGCGGCGTGAGTACCTGGCGATGGACATCGCGGTCGCGGTGGTCGACGGCGTCGATGCCGCCATCGCGCACGTCAACGAATACGGCACCGGACACACCGAAGCCATTGTCACCACCAATCTCGCTGCCGCCCAACGGTTCACCGAACAGGTTGACGCCGCCGCCGTGATGGTGAACGCCTCGACCGCGTTCACCGACGGCGAACAGTTCGGTTTCGGTGCCGAGATCGGCATCTCCACCCAGAAGCTGCACGCCCGTGGCCCGATGGGGCTTCCGGAACTGACTTCGACCAAGTGGATTGTGTGGGGGAACGGCCAAACCCGCCCGGCCTGACTCTTCTAGTAAGGAGCTTCATCTATGAGCGTGCCCGCCCGGCCTGTGCCGCTGTTCGCCGACATCGCTGACGTTTCGCGACGGCTGGCCGAGACGGGTTACCTGCCCGACACCGCCACCGCCACTGCGGTGTTTCTCGCCGACCGCCTCGGCAAGCCGCTCCTGGTGGAAGGGCCGGCCGGGGTCGGCAAGACCGAACTTGCCCGCGCCATCGCGCAGGCGACCGACTCCGGACTGGTGCGGCTGCAGTGCTACGAGGGCGTCGATGAGGCCCGCGCGCTGTATGAGTGGAACCACGCCAAGCAGATCCTGCGCATTCAAGCCGGATCCGGCGACTGGCAATCGACCAAGGATGACGTATTCAGCGAGGAGTTCCTGTTACAGCGCCCGCTGCTGACCGCGATCCGCCGCTCCGAGCCGACCGTGCTGCTCATCGACGAAACCGACAAGGCCGACATCGAGATCGAGGGCCTGCTGCTCGAGGTGCTTTCCGACTTCGCCGTGACCGTCCCTGAACTCGGCACCATCACCGCGACCCGAAAGCCCTTGGTGGTGTTGACATCCAACGCCACCCGGGAGCTGTCCGAGGCGCTCAAGCGTCGCTGCCTGTTCCTGCACATTGATTTCCCGAGCCCGGAGTTGGAACGCCGCATCCTGTTGTCGCGCGTCCCCGAACTGCCGGCGCATCTCGCCGAGGAACTGGTGCGCATCATCGGCGTGATGCGCGGAATGCAGCTCAAGAAACTGCCCTCGGTGGCTGAGACCATCGACTGGGGTCGCACGCTGCTCGCGCTGGGAATGGACACCATCGATGACGCGGTGGTCGCCGCCACACTCGGTGTGGTGCTCAAGCATCAGTCCGATCAGCAACGCGCGAGCGGCGAGTTAAGGCTGAACTGATGGCCAGCCGACGCATCCGCCCGTCCCGGCCACTGGCCCCGCATGGGCTGCCCGGCCATCTGGTCGGATTCGTGGAAGCGCTTCGCGGAAGCGGGATTTCGGTCGGTCCGTCCGAGACGGTGGACGCCGGACGGGTGATGGCGACACTGGGCCTCGGCGACCGCGAGGTGCTTCGCGAGGGTATCGCGTGTGCGGTGTTGCGCCGCCCCGACCACCGGGATACCTACGACGCCATGTTCGACCTGTGGTTCCCCGCGGCGCTGGGCGCGCGGGCTGTCGTTGCGGATGAAGATGGCGCCGAGGACCCCGACGCGCTGCCACCCGACGACGTCGAGGCAATGCGGCAGATGCTGCTGGATCTGCTCGCCGACAACCCGGACCTCGCAGACATGGACGAGCGAATGGTCCGGATGATCGCCCGGATTGTGGAGGCGTACGGAAAATACAACTCCAGCCGCGGTCCGTCCTTTTCGTCGTATCAGGCGCTCAAGGCGATGGCGTTGGACGAACTGGAGGGCAAGCTGCTGGCCGGCCTGCTCGCCCCGTACGGTGACGAGCCCACACCGAGTCAAGAGCAGATCGCCAAAGCAATTGCCGCGCAGAAGATTTCACAGCTGCGAAAGATGGTCGACGCCGAGACCAAACGGCGCACCGCTGAGCAACTGGGTCGCGAGCATGTCCAGATGTACGGCATCCCACAGCTTTCCGAGAACGTCGAGTTCTTGCGTGCCTCCGGTGACCAACTGCGGCAGATGCGTCGGGTCGTGGCCCCGCTGGCGCGCACCTTGGCGACGCGACTTGCTGCCCGTCGGCGTCGGAGCCGGGCCGGGACGATCGACCTGCGCAAGACGCTGCGCAAATCGATGTCCACCGGCGGCGTGCCGATCGATGTGGTGCTGAAGAAGCCCCGCCCGGCGCGTCCGGAATTGGTTGTGCTGTGCGATGTTTCGGGCTCGGTCGCCGGGTTCAGCCACTTCACGCTGTTATTGGTGCATGCGCTGCGCCAACAGTTCTCGCGGGTGCGGGTGTTCGCCTTCATCGACACCACCGACGAGGTGACCCACATGTTCGGGCCGGAAGCCGACCTGGCCGTGGCGATCCAGCGGATCACCCGGGAAGCCGGCGTCTATGCCCGCGACGGCCACTCCGATTACGGCAACGCGTTCGTCTCATTCGTGCAGGCGAACCCGAACGTATTGTCGCCGCGCAGTTCACTGCTGGTGCTCGGGGACGGACGCACCAACTACCGCAACCCGGCCGTGGATGTGCTGGCCGACATGGTGACCGCCGCCCGGCATGCGCACTGGCTCAACCCCGAACCTCGACACCTGTGGGGCAGCGGCGACTCCGCCGTGCCGCGCTACGAGGAAGTCATCACCATGCACGAATGCCGGTCGGCGAAGCAGCTGGCCACGGTGATCGACCAGCTGCTCCCCGTTTAGCCGTGCTCCGGCGGAGCGCGGTCAGCGCTTCTTGCGGAACACCAACCAGCGCATCTCGATCGGGCTCTTCTCGCGCTCGAGCGGGAACACGTCCAGGCCGCTCACCCAGGCGGCGTACCAGCTGGTCTGCGGCCATGCACCGGGGGGCAGGTGCGCCTGCTCGTACTCGTAGACCGAGTCGTCGGAGACCTGTTCGAGGGGCAGTCCGGCGGCTGCGGTCGCCATCTCCTCCCAGCTGAACATGCCGCTGTAGGCCTGCTGTCCGAATTCGCGCGCAGCCTCGGTGAGTTCGTAGCCGTCACGCGGCAGGAAGGTGTTGAACACCAACCGGCCTCCCGGCGCCAGGCACTGCGCGGCGAGCTCGAACAGCCGGCGCAGCTGAGAAGTGGTGCGGAAATCGGGCACTACCTCCGACAGCAGGATCAGCTGGTAGTCCTGGCGCAAATCGTCGGTGGTCTCGAAGACATTGCGGACGAGAACGCGCACGTCGAGGTTTTCCCGTCGGGATTCCGAACGGATGATCTCGGCGAACTTCGGGGTCAGCTCCACCACATCGACGGGGTGTCCGCGCCGCGCCAGCGGCAGGGCGTTGCGCCCTGTGCCTGCGCCGATGTCGAGAATTCGATACGTGCTGGGTTCGGCGGCTTCGTTGGCCAGCGACCACACCCGGGCGTCGGGTTGAGTACCGAACAGCGGTGGTTCCCGGGTGCTGATCCAGTTCTCGTAGGCCTCCGAGACGGTGAACCAGCGGGCGTTGACCTGGTAGTGCAGGGTCGGGCCGACCGGGGCGTTATAGGTGATCACGATGTTGGAGCGCTGCGAAATCGAGAATGCCTCGGCCAATTGACCTTGAAGCACGGTCCGCAGGTGAGCGAGTTCGTCGTCGTTGAACTTCCTGCCCACGCCGGCGAAGATCCGGCTGCACATCTCGACGTACTCCTCGAGCAAGCTCGGCACCGCCGGGAGCGAGATCTCGCCGCTGACTACGGATCGGCTGTGGAAGCGCCGGACTAGGGCGTCGTCCCACTCTTGCTTCTGGTCTACCTTCTCGTCTACCGAGGCCTGCGGCGATTTTTCCACAGACTCCTTCTACACGATCGACGGCTCAATTGGGAGGGCCTCGAATCAAAAGAGCGCCGATATACGAAATCCGCGCCGGCGGCGAAGGACGCGGAAGCAAGGTGGGAGCTGCGTGTACCTCAGATCAAACTCATGGCTAACGCAGAGTAAGTGGCCGCTGTGTTGACCACCGTCTAACGCCACCCGGCTGGGGCGCTACGACTCCAGTAAGCTGGCAAATCGTGCAGAAACAGGTTCGACGGCTGGGAGTGATGGGCGGGACGTTCGACCCCATCCACTACGGCCACCTGGTTGCTGCCAGCGAAGTGGCCGACAAGTTCAAGCTCGACGAGGTCGTGTTCGTGCCCAGCGGACAGCCGTGGCAGAAGGAGCGCCTTGTCTCGGCTGCCGAAGACCGGTACCTGATGACGGTGATCGCCACCGCGTCCAATCCGCGTTTCTCCGTGAGCCGGGTCGACATCGACCGCGACGGCCCCACGTACACCAAGGACACGCTGCGGGACCTGCGCACCCTGAACCCGGACTCGGAGCTCTACTTCATCACCGGCGCCGACGCACTGGCCTCGATTCTGACCTGGCAAGGCTGGGAGGAGTTGTTCGATTTGGCGCGATTCGTCGGTGTCAGCCGGCCCGGCTACGAGTTGAGCCACGATCACATCACCGGCGTCGTCGGCGACCTGGCGGAGGATGCATTGAGTCTGGTCGAGATTCCCGCGCTGGCCATTTCATCGACCGACTGCCGTCGGCGTGCCCGCGAGCGCCGGCCGTTGTGGTACCTGATGCCCGACGGCGTCGTGCAGTACGTCTCCAAACGCAGGCTCTACCGCAAAGCCGATGGCGCCGAGAGTTCAACCGCCGCCGGCCTGACCGCAGGGAACAATGCATGAGCGCCAACCAGGAAGCCGTCGACATGGCGAAAGTGGCAGCCGTTGCCGCGGCGTCGAAGCTGGCCAACGACGTCGTTGTCATAGATGTCTCGGGGCAGCTGGTCATCACGGACTGCTTCGTGATCGCGTCGGCGTCCAACGAGCGGCAGGTCAACGCCATCGTCGACGAGGTCGAAGAGAAGATGCGCCAGGCCGGTTACAAGCCCGCACGCCGGGAAGGCGCCCGGGAGGGCCGTTGGACGCTGTTGGACTACCGCGACATCGTCGTCCACATCCAGCACCAAGACGATCGCAACTTCTACGCGCTGGACCGGCTTTGGAGCGATTGCCCGGTGGTGCCGGTGGACCTGGGTGACGCACCCGAAGAAGTGGACGCCCGGTGAGAGCCCGCCGGCTGGTCATGCTGCGACATGGGCAGACCGACTACAACCTCGGCAGCCGGATGCAGGGCCAGCTCGAAACCGACCTGAGTGACTTAGGTCGTGCCCAGGCCGTCGCCGCCGCCGAGGTGCTCGGCAAGCTGCAGCCATTGCTGATCGTGTCCTCGGATCTGCGGCGTGCCTACGACACCGCGGTGAAGCTGGGGGAGCGGACCGGTCTGCCCGTCCAGGCGGACGCACGGCTGCGTGAGACGCACCTGGGTGACTGGCAGGGCAAGACCCATACCGAGATCGATGCCGAAGTCCCAGGTGCCCGGCTGGCCTGGCGCGAGGACGCCACCTGGGCGCCGCACGGTGGCGAGAGCAGGGTTGACGTGGCCGCCCGGAGTCTACCGCTGGTTGCCGAACTGGTCGCCGCCGCGCCGCAATGGGGTGACGCGGGGGAGCCGGAGCGACCGATCGTGCTGGTCGCCCACGGCGGACTGATCGCCGCATTGTCGGCAGCGCTGCTGAAGCTCCCGGTCGACAACTGGCCGATCCTGGGCGGGATGGGCAACTGCAGTTGGGTGCAGCTGTCGGGGCATTCCGGCGATGCAGCCGAGTTCGACGCAATTCGCTGGCGACTGGACGTATGGAACGCTTCGGCGCAGGTGTCCAACGATGTCCTCTGAGATCGGTTTCGGCGGGCCGGTCCTGAAGGACGGGGCCAGGCCCGCGCTGCTGATCTTCGCCGACTCGCTGTCCTATTACGGACCTGCCGGTGGCCTGCCCGCCGATGATCCCCGGATCTGGCCCAATATCGTTGGCTCTCAACTGGGTTGGGACGTCGAGCTGATCGGCCGGATCGGCTGGACCTGCCGCGACGTGTGGTGGGCGGCGACCCAGGATCCTCGGTCCTGGGCGGCGTTGCCCCGAGCCGGCGCGGTGATATTCGCCACCGGCGGGATGGACTCACTGCCCTCGGTGTGGCCGACGGCACTGCGTGAACTCATTCGCTACGTTCGCCCGCCCTTGCTGCGACGCTGGGTCCGCGACGGGTACGGCTGGTTGCAGCCGCGGCTTTCGCCGGTGGCCAGGTCGGCGCTACCGCCGCACCTGACCGCCGAATATCTCGAATTAACCCGCGGTGCAATTGATTTCAACCGGCCGGGGATCCCGATCCTGGCGTCGTTACCCGGGGTGCACATCGCCGAATCGTACGGCAGAGCACATCGTGGCCGCGCCGGCACCGTCGCGGCGATCACCAAATGGGCTGAGCAACACAATATTCCGTTGATAGACCACAAAGCGGCCGTCGCGGACGAGGTGTTGAGCGGACGTGCCAACCCGGATGGAATTCACTGGAACTTCGCGGTGCATCAGGCCGTCGCGGAACTGACGCTCAAGGCGCTGGCCGAGGCCTTCCAGATAGGTACCGTGCCTGTCGAGAAAGACGCGTGGCCCATCGAGAGAGACGCGTGACTGACCATGCCCGTTCAGGTGGTCACTGATACCTCGTCGCGCCTGCCGGCCGAATTGCGCGACAAGTGGGCGATCCGCGAGATCCCGTTGCACATCCTGCTCGACGGCGCCGACTTGCGTGACGGGGTCGATGAAATTCCCGAGGACATCCACAAGCGGCAAGCCACCACCGCAGCAGCCACCCCGGCCGAGTTGCGCGCTGCCTACCAACGGGCGCTGGACGACAGCGATGGCGATGGCGTAGTGGCAGTGCATATTTCGTCGGGTCTGTCGGGGACGCACCGCGCCGCCCAACTGACCGCTGCCGGTCTGGGGCCCGCGGTGCGAGTCATCGATTCCAAATCCACCGCAATGGGAACCGGTTTCGCGGTGCTCAGTGCTGCGCAAGCGGCGGCCGACGGCGCCGATCTGGACGCGGTCGCTGCCGCCGCGGTCGACGCCGTGCGGCGCACGCACGCGTACATGATGGTGCACCGACTGGACAATCTGCGCCGCAGCGGGCGCATCGGGGGCGCTAAGGCATGGCTGGGCACGGCACTGGCACTCAAGCCGCTATTGCATATCGAGGACGGCGAACTTGTTCTGGCGCAACGTGTACGGACCGCCAAGGGCGCAGTCACCGCAATGATCGACCAGGTCTGCGCGGTGGTGGGGCAGCGCCCGGCCGCGCTCGCCGTGCATCACGTCGTCAACCCCGACGGTGCGCGGGAGGTGGCGGCCGCCTTGGCCGAGCGGCTACCGGACTGTGAACCGGCGATCATCACGCCGTTGGGTCCGGTGCTGGCGTTGCACGTGGGTGCCGGAGCACTGGCGGTCTGCCTGCAGGTGGCGCCGTGATGCGTCAGACCTGATAGTCGAAGATCGTCGTGCCCACCGCGTCGTTGTTCCAGATGTAGATCGGTAGCTGGGCAAACGGGTAGTACCCGGTATTGAAGACGTAGATGTTGTTCGGTGTCGCGGACCCCACAACCAGCGGGGTGTCGGCCACGGTGACTGTCTGCGTGTAGAGCGGCACGCCGTTGATCGTGAACACGCTGATGACGGTTCCCGCAGGCAGATGATTCCCGACCGAAAGGCCCGGCACCAGTGATTGTGGGATGGCGCCGCCTGCCCCGCCGGAATCGATGAAAGCGCCTACGGTCTGGGGCAATTCGTTGTTGATCTGTACTTGCACGACGGTTCTCGGAGCTCCGTCCAGCTGGACGAGGGGCGGCAGTGGATTGGGCCCGAACTCCATCATGCCGCGCGGGAAATTGATCAGCACACCCTCATTCATGGTGCCCGGCAGCGCGGCGGTCACTGGGGTGCTGAACGGAAACCCGTCGTTGGGGCCGACACCGAGATAGGCCGGCAGCAGTGAGACATTGACCGGGTTGCTCGGCGAGTTCAGATAGGCCGAGGTGGCGACGCCGATCGTGGTTGGCGCGGTGGTTATTCCATTCCCGAAATTCAAGGGTGTCTGATACGTCTGATAACTGACGAAAAGGGCGCCGCCGTAACTGACGCTGCCCGACCCGGTCGGCGGACCGAAGGCCGCGAGGTCGACGTACTGCGGCGGGACGACCAGTCCGGTGGCGCCGGAGTCGACGATGACGGGCATGGTCGGCCCGCCGCCGACGGACACATTCAGGGTCGGGTTGCCGAACTGATCGGGGTAGATCAGCGTCTGGTTCGCCGCGAGTTGCGTACTGATCCCCGCGGTGCCGGGCAGTCCCAGCAGGCCACCGCGACCGCCCGCGCCGCCGATGCCGCCGGGTCCGCTGGCCCCGCCGGTACCGCCGATGCCGATCAGGCCCGCAGAGCCACCGGCGCCACCCGGCATGCCACCGTAAAGGCTGCCGCCACCGGTGCCGCCGTTGCCCAGCAGCAAACCGCCGGCGCCGCCCTGGCCGCCGGCTACCCCGAACCGGGTGCTGACGCCGCCGGTGCCGCCGTCGCCAAACAACCAGCCGCCGGCACCGCCGGGTGTGCCCACCCCTTGGGCGTTGGTGTAGCCCGAAGCACCGTCACCGAACAGGGGCCGTCCGGTAACCCGCACCAAGGGGTCATTGACGAGGTGGGAGGCGTCCGAGACGAGTTGCCGGCCGATCGCGATTTCGGCGGCGACATACGAACGCCCAGCTTCTCCCAACCTGAGCAGAAATTGTTCGTAGGACGTGGCGAACTGCTTGGCAGCTGCCTGATACTGCTGGCCGTGCTCGGCAAAAAGCGTCGCCACCGAAGTCGAGATCTCGTCGGCGCTGGCGGGAATCAAACTCCCGGTGGGCACCAGGGCAAGGTTGTTCCGCGAGTAGAGCGTCGCGCCGATCTGCTCCAAATCCGTTGTTGCCGAGAAGAACACCTCAGTTGACACGGTCACGAACGGCACGGGAGTTCCCTCCTTCGTCGAACGCAGCCGCCAACACGGATGTGGCAGTGCAGCCGAAGCCTACCGCCGAAGGGCCGTTCGGCGATATGGCGCTAGAGGCTCACGCCGTCGCTTGCGACCCCACCGGTCGCTTGGCATTGTCCCCGCGCGGATGCACGACTTGCGGCCACCAGAACCACCGTCCCAGCAGCGTCGCGATTGACGGCATCAACAACGTACGCACGATCAAGGTGTCGAGCAGCAGACCGATACACACGGTGGATCCGAACTGGCCCAGCACCGTCAGATCACTGCCCAGCATGGACGCCATGGTGAAGGCGAACACCAAGCCCGCGGACGTCACCACGCCGCCGGTGCCGGCCATCGATCGAATGATCCCCGTCTTGCGGCCGGCGTGGATTTCTTCCTTGAACCGCGAGACCAGCAACAGGTTGTAGTCCGAACCCACGGCCAACAGGATGATGACCGACAGCGCCATCACGATCCAGTGGATCCTGATGCCGAACAGGTCCTGCCAGATCAGCACGGACAACCCGAACGATGCGGCGATCGAGCTGGCCGCGGTCCCCACGATGACCAGTGCCGCGACCGCACTTCGGGTGAGCAGCAACATGATCATGAAGATCAGCGTCAGCGCCGATACCACCGCGATCATCAGGTCGTACTTGGCGCCGTCGTGCATGTCCTTGAAGGTTGCGGCGGTGCCACCGAGATACACCTTCGCGTCCGACAGCGACGACATCTTGAGGCCCTCCTGCGCGGCCGTCCGTTCCGACTCGACGCGCGAGATACCCTCCGGCGTCATCGGATCGCCCTGATGGGTGATGAAGAAGCGCGCCGACTTGCCGTCGGGAGACAGGAACATTCGCAGTCCGGTCTTGAAGTCCGGGTTGTCGAACGCTTCCGGTGGCAGGTAGAACATGTCGTCGTTCTTGGACTGATCGAAGCTCTGCCCCATCACGATGGCGGTGTTGCTCATCGCCTCCATCTGATTGATCATCGTCGAGAACGTCGAATACATCGTCAGCGTGAGGCCGTGCGTGATCTTGAGCGTGCTGATCATCTGCGGAAGCAACACCAGCATCTCGTGCGTAGCTGAAGCCGTGCGGGCGATGTCATCGCTGAGGATGTGGAACTGCCCGGCGAGCTGGTCGAACCCGTCCAGCGAGTCGAAAAGGGACCGTAGCGTCCAGCAGACCGGAACGTCGAAACAGTGCTTGTCCCAATAGAAGTAGGACCTGATCGGCCTGAAGAAATCGTCGAAGTCCGCGATGTGGTTTCGCAGCGAATCGGTGATGTCGCGGGTGTCGGCCGTGGTCTTAGCACTGTCGTCGGCAGCACTCGAAAGATGTTGGGTCACCTGGTACATGCGTTCGGTGGTTTCGATCATGAACTGCATGGCGTCGGCCATCTTGAGCATGTCGGCCATCCGGTCCTTCAGAAAGCTCATGTTCTGCATGGTCGTCTGACTCTGCACGCTGTTCTGAAATGGTATGGAGCTGTGCTGAATTGGAATACCCAGCGGCCTGGTGATGTCCTGCACCATCGCGATGCCCACTGTTCGCATCACGTTCTTGGCCACCCGGTCCAGCACCAGCATGTCGGCCGGATTTCGCATGTCGTGGTCGGCCTCGACCATCAACATGTCCGGGTTCATGCGTGCCTGCGAGAAATGCCGGTCCGCGGCCGCCTGACCGATGTTGGACGGCGCGGAGGTCGGCAGGTAGTAGCGGTCGTTGTAGCTCGTCTTGAAGCTCGGCAGCGCGACCATACCGACCAGGACGACGGCGCCACTGACGGCCAGAACCGGTGCGGGCCAACGCACCACCGCTGTGCCGACACGTCGCCACAGCCGGCCTTGCTTGCGTGCCCGCTTGGATTCGAAGAGGTGCATCTTGCTGCCCAGGAAGACCACCGCGGGTCCCAGGGTGAGCCCGGCCAACACCACGACCACCATGCCGATCGCGACCGGCGCGCCCATGGTGTTGAACCAGGGCAAGCGGGTGAAACTCAGGCAGTAGGTGGCGCCGGCGATCGTGAGACCGGATCCCAAGACGACCGGGGCCACCCCCCGAAATGTCGTGTAGTAAGCGGTTTCTCGATCCTCACCCGCCCGTAGCGCCTCTTGATATCGGCCGACCAGGAAGATTCCGTAGTCGGTTCCCGCGGCGATGGCCAGCATGGTGAGAATGTTGGCGGCGAATGTGGTGAGGCCGAATGCATTGTTATAGCCGAGAACCGCGACGATTCCGCGTGCTGATGCCAACGCGACGAAGGTCATGAACAGCTGCACCAACGTCGTGACGATGGAGCGGTAGACCAGTAGCAACATGATGGCGATCGCCCCGAGGGTGAACAAGGTGATCGTCGCCAAACTGGCGTTGCCGATGAGGTGCATGTCGTCGCTGAGCGCCGCGGGCCCGGTCACGTACGCCTTGACGCCCTGCGGCGCCTGGGTGTGATCGATCACCTTGCGGACGGCATCGACCGAATCGTTCGCCAGCGTCGTGCCCTGGTTGCCGGCCACGTTGAGCATCACGTAAGCGCCCTTGCCGTCGGCGCTCTGGGCTCCCGCCGCGGTCAGTCGGTCGCCCCAGAAGTTCTGGATGTGCTGGATGTGCTTGTGATCCTGCTCCAGTTGGCGGATCAGGCTGTCGTAGTACCGGTGGGCATCTTCGCCGAGGGGTTGCTGACCCTCCAGCACGATCATGACCGTGCTGTTGGAGTCGAACTCCCGGAAGTTGTGGCCCAGGCGCATCATCGCTTCCATCGACGGCGCGTCCAGCGGGGTCATCGGCGCGGAGTGCGCCTCGCCCACGACTTCGAGTGTGGGAACCAGGACGTTCACCAGGACGGTCAGGACCACCCAGGCCAGAATGATCGGCACCGCGAGGATGCGGATGGCGTGCGGGATGAACGGCCGGTGCGGGCGCGCGGTGGTCTCGCCACGGTCCACCTGGATTGGCGCCGTGTCATCGGCGTTTACGCGAGTGGTGTCGAGATCGCTCATGCGGACTTCACCAGGCAGAAGGTCTGGGGGTTGACGCCGTCAGATTTCTGTTCCTCGCGTACGACACCGTCGACGCTGATGCGGCAGCGGATGTTGCTGCCGTCGCTCTGCGCCACGATGTTGGCGCTCACCGAAGGCAATGTCGTCGAGATCGTGAATGACCAGGGCAGCGGGGCCGCGTTGACTTGGTGGGTGTTGGCATCGGCATCCCAGTAGTTGATGTTGGCGGTGTCCCCGGACGACCCGAAGATCTCATAGAGCACCACCTTCGGGTTGAACTGCACGATCTCGATTCCCTGACCGGCGTTGGCGTTGAGGTCCTCGGAGCCGAACACCTTGTGCAGGCGCCATACGACGAGTGCCGATACGCCCAGCACCACCACGAGCACCAGGGGGATCCACCCCATTTTGAGGGCGCGAGTAGCGCGACCCACGGTCGGACTAGACCCCATCGCCACCGCCTTCTACGAGTGTTCAGCTCCTGAACCCTGAGGGTTGTAACGCCACGATGCAGAGCTTGCTTCCCTCGGCGTCAAAATTAGCCGAAAAGAATCTTTGCTCGGCTAAGTACATTAGCGCTTAGTGCACGCGAGCGTTCCTCGGGGTGGCGGGCATGTGCGCAACGACACACAGCTACCGCGCCACCTTGCCGGTGACCGGCGGTAGGTCGGCCAGCGTCGCGATGCCGGGCCTGGCGGCTACCACCGCGGGGACCGCATTAGTGACCGGCAGGGCGGTGTAGATCATGCCTAGGCCCATGAATCCGGGCTCCTTCCAGTCCTTGGGCGGCAGACAGTGCAGCACGGTGCGCATGTTGGGCAGCCCGAACACCTGGATGACATGCCCATGCTCGAGCGGCTTCGGCGGCTTCACGTGATCGCCCATGGTCCAGTTGAAACCGACGCTGACGATATTGCGGTCGCCCTCCCAGCCGCGGTGATAGCCGTGCACGCCGCCGACCGTGCCGGCCGGGATCTGCATGAAGCCCAGGTCGGTGTCGCCGGTGGCGGCGGTGAACGTGACATCGAAGGTCATCCGGTCCAGCTTCGCGCCGATGGCGTCCGCCATCATGGCGGCTGATTCGGCGAACACCTCGCTCTCCCGTCGGACGTTCTCCGCCAGGCCCGGGGTGTCGGGGTCCTGCGAGAACCCCATCGCCGTCTGCGTTTCTGCCGACTCGTAGGTCGAGCAGTCGACGGATTCGGTGATCCGGATCTCGTCGACGCGCTCGCAGGAGCCACTGAGCACCATGGCGACCATGTTCGTCATCCCGGGGTGCGCGCCACTACCGAAGATGGTTGAGTTGCCGCGTTCGCAGGCCGCGATGATGCGCTCGCGGTCCTGCGGGGTCTGCTTGCCGCCGGTGATCCAGGCCGCACTGGAACACACGTTGACTCCCGATTCCAGCAGCCGGACCAGCTCATCGATGTTGGGCCACAACGGGTTATAGCAACATGCGTCCGCGCCGAGCGCGATCAGCGCGTCGATGTCGTTGGTGGCTTGCACGCCGGTCGGCACCGGCCAACCCGACAGGTCGGCGGCGTCGATACCGATCTTGTCGGCTCCGTGCGCGTACACGCCGACGAGTTCCATGTCGGGTCTGCCGATGATCGCGTGCAGGGAACGCCGCCCGATGTTTCCGGTGGTCCACTGGATCACGCGAAGGGGACGTGCTGTGCTCATCGGGTGCTCCTTCTTCGGTACGACTCGCTTCAGTCGCTGATGTGAAAACCGGCGATGACTTTGGTCGGCGACACCCGCACCACCACTTCGCCAGGAACAGCGTTGCGGCGGGCGAACTCGTCGGCGCGATCGGCGCCCATGTACCGCCCACCGGTGCGGGTGGCTATATCGAGCACGTCCTGAGGGTCATCGGAGACGGCCGCCAACCCCTGCACCTGTACGAAGGAGTAGGGCGGGTGCGGGTCGTCGACGCAGATGGCAACCCGAGGATCCCGTTGCACGGCACGGCCTTTCGGGGTGTGCAGTTCGGTGTTGAACGCGAGCTCGCCGCCGTCCACGACGAACCACACCGGCGTCACCAGGGGACGGCCGTCGGAGGCGACGAACGCCAGCATGCCCGTCCTGGTGCCCTCCGACAGGAAGGCGACTACCTTGTCCGACAGCTCGGCCACGCGATCAGATCTTGATCAGGTCGTAGTCGCCGATGTGGTCGATGAGAACCCGCAGCTGATCCTGAGCGGAACCCAGCGTGTGATCGATGGCGGTGAGCCGGGCGCTGTAGTGGCCGACCGGATATTCGGCCGTCATGCCGATGCCGCCGTGCAACTGGATCGCTTCCTGACTGATATGCCGGCCCGACCGTCCGATCTGCAGTTTCGTGCGGGCGGCGATCACCGGATCGAAATTGCCGTCGGCGATCGAGATCGCGGCGTAGAGGTTCATGCTGCGCGCCAATTCCAGCGACACATACATGTCGGCCGCACGCTGGGTGAGCGTCTGGAATTTATTGAGCGTGACACCGAACTGCTTGCGCGCCTTGAGATAATCGGTGGTCAGCCGCAGCGCTTCTTCCATGGCGCCGAGAGCCTCGGCGGCCAGCGACGATTGGATCCGCGTGATGGCGTTGCGGATGGCGTCCGAGGCGTCAGCGGCATCGCCCAGCGGTTCGGCGGCCGCGTCGTCGAGGTCGATCTGAGCGCCGCGCTGTCCGTCGAAGGTCGCGAAAGATTTGCGGCTGACGGCATCCGCATCGACCAGGAACAGTCCGGTGCCGCCGTCCGGTAAGGCGGCACTGACGATCAGCTTCTCGGCGCAGTCTCCGGCCAGCACCGGGTTCTTGCGTCCGCTGATGGTCCACGAATCACCTTGCTGCACAGCGCGAGTGGTGACGTCAGCGGTGGGGGTGCGGTGTCCCGGCTCGAGGTGGGCGAAGGCCAGCAGCAGCTGACCCGCGGCGACCTCGTCCAGCAATTCCTTCTGCGCGTCGGTGCCCAGTTCGGCGATCAGGGCGCCGGGTGCCAACGCGGCGTGCAGGATCGGCTCGGGCGCCAGCCGACGGCCGACTTCGGTGAGTACCACCATGATCTCGAGCTGCCCGGCTTCTTCCGGGTCGAACCCGAGGCCGAGAATCCCGATGTCGGCCAACTGGCTCCAGACGTCGCGACTCCAACCGAGCTCGGTGGCGATCACCTTGTTGCGGCTCTCGGTGTCGTAGGTGCGAGACAGCAGCTCGCGGGTGGTGTCGCGCAGCAGCGCCTGCTCTTCGCTCAACTGAAAGTCCATGACTGCCTCACAATCCCAGAATGGTGGACGAGATGATGTTGCGCTGAACTTCGTTGCTACCGCCGTAGATTGAGGTCTTGCGGTAATTGAGGTAATGCGGAGCGCTGCCCTGCGCCCACGACGGCGACGAAATGTCATCACCGTTGACCGGCAGCGCGTCGGGGCCGGCAACCTCGACGAGCAACTCGGTGGCGATCTGTTGCAGTTGGCTGCCACGCAGTTTGAGGACCGAGGAAGCCGGGTTGGGCTTGCCGCCCACCGAGCCCGAGACGACCCGGGCCTGCGTGAGCTCCAATGCCAGCACTTCGGTTTCGGCTTCGGCCAGCCGCGCGGCGAACAGCGGGTCTTCGAGTAATCCTGTCTCGGCGGCGTGCCGCTTCACTTCGGCGAGACGAACCTTGGTCCGGCCGACCTGGGCGATTCCGGTGCGCTCGTTGCCGAGTAGGAACTTTGCGTAGCTCCAGCCTTGATTCTCTTCTCCGACAAGCTGATTGGCGGGCACCCGGACATCGTCGAAGAACACTTCGTTGACTTCGACGCCACCGTCGATCAATTTGATCGGCCGCCAGGTGACGCCCGGGGTGTCCATTTCGAAAAGCAGGAACGAGATGCCGGCCTGACGCTTGGGCGCCTGCGGGTCGGTGCGCACCAGGCAAAAGATCCAGTCCGCATACTGGCCCAGCGTCGTCCACGTCTTCTGCCCGTTGACCACGTAGCTCTCGCCGTCGCGGACCGCGGTGGTGCGCAGCGAGGCAAGGTCTGAGCCGGCTTCGGGCTCAGAGAAGCCCTGGCACCACCAGATGTCCATGTTCGCCGTCGGGGGCAGGAAACGCTGCTTGATCTCTTGCGACCCGAACTCGGCGATCACCGGGCCCACCATCTTGGTGTTGAAGTTCAACGGCTCGGGAACACTGGCCAACTGCATCTCGTCGGTCCAGATTTGGAATTGAGTAGGCGTCCAATCCTTTCCGCCCCACTCGACCGGCCAGTTCGGCACCGCGAGTTCATGCTCGTGCAGCAGCTTGTGGTTGGCGACGACGTCGTCGCGGGTCAGGTGTTCGCCCTTCCGTACGCGGTCACGTATCTCGGCCGGGATCTTGGTGTTGTAAAACTCACGAAGCTCGTCGCGGAATGCGGCTTCGTCGGGTGTGAGCGCCAGCTTCATCGGCAGCCTCCTCTGTCCGGGGGGAACGCGGGGCTTGTTTGAAGACGAATTGTCCTGCCCTGATCGTTCCGCACTTCCATCTTTGCGCACGCGGTTGAGCGGCTGTGCACAGCCTCCGGTTAGTCCACAGGCGGTCGCTGCGCGCCCGTGTGTAGAGGTTCGCTTGGCGGTGGTCGCACCTACGGTCGGGCACATGCGCATAGAACTCCCTGCCGAGCGACTACACCGACGTCTCAATAGCGAGAGCCGCCTCGACAGCGAGGAAGGCGCCGACCTGTCCGCGAAAGTTGAACCCGCCACCGACGCCGATTCGGCCAAAGATCCCGACGAGGATCCGAATTCGCTGCTACCGCGCTGGGTGCCGGCCGATGCTGATGATCAAGGTTGGGTGGCGAAGCTGCGCGCCGACCCGGGGCGCGCCGGCGCCATCGCGTTGGCGGTGGTCGCCGCCCTTGCGGTCCTGATCACGGTATTCACGTTGGTACGCGACCGGCCTGCACCGGTTACCTCGGCCAAACTGCCTCCGGTAGAACGGGTTTCGTCGGCCAATCCGCGCTCGTCGGCCAGTGCCGGGCCGGCCGCCGGTGCAGACCGGCCGGTGGTCGTCAGCGTGGTTGGGCTGGTGCCCAAGCCCGGGTTGTTCACGTTGGCGCCGGGGGCACGGATTGCCGACGCACTGCAAGCAGCCGGCGGTCCGCTGGCAGGCGCGGACACCATGGGGCTCAACATGGCCCGCCCGGTGGGTGACGGTGAGCAGATTGTCGTCGGTTTAGCCCCTGCAGCGGGCAAGCCCACAGTGCTCGGCAGTTCCGTTGGCACGGGCGGTCCCGCGGCGCCGCCCGCCACTCCGACCACCTCGGTCAAGGCGAAGACCGCGCCACAACAGGGGCAGGTTCTCGACCTCAACACCGCGACCGTGGAGCAATTGGACGGCCTGCCTGGGGTGGGGCCGGTGACCGCCGCCGCGATCGTGGCTTGGCGCCAAGCCAACGGACGGTTCACCAATGTGGATCAGCTCGCCGATGTCGACGGCATTGGTCCGGCGCGGCTGGACAAGCTGCGTGCCCTGGTCCGTGTCTGACACCCATGGGCGGCGGCTCGAGCCGGGCTGTCGGTGGCCCGATGACGCCGATGGACGTGCGACTGGTGCCGGCCGCAATCACCAGCTGGATCGTGACGGCAGCCGGCGCAGTGTGGCAGGTCGGCGGCCTGCTGGCGGGATGCTCGCTGGTAATCGCCGTCGCCTCGGGCGCGCGGTTTTGGTGGGCGACCCGACGGCCCGGACCGACCGCGTTGGCCGGTATCAGCGCGGGACTGGTGGCGGTCGGTGTGGTGGGCGCGGGGTATGGGGTGGCGATCGCACTGCGCGCCAATGCGGTCGCTCACCACCCGATTACCGCGGCGTTCGGCACCGCTGTGCCGGTGACGGTGGTACCCAGCGAAAGCGCATTGGGCCTGGGCCGCGGCAGGTTGATGTTCCGGGCGACCCTACTGCGACTGGGTGACGACGAAATGTCCGGTCGCGTAGTGGTTTTCGCGCGGGAAGACGCGGAGGTCGAGCCGACAGTGGGACAGCCGGTGCAATTCACCGCGCGGATCAGCCGGCCGACCCGCCACGATCTGACCGTCGCGGTGCTCAACGTGTCCGGTCGGCCTGACGAGGGCCGTGCCGGCCCGCTGCAGCGGGCGGCGCACACCGTGCGGAGCCGATTCGCCACGACGGTGCGCACGGTGTTGCCCGCCGATCAGGCGGCGATGCTGCCGGCACTGGTGCTCGGGGACACCTCCTTGGTTGCCGCGGGCACCAGCGGGGAATTTCGCAGTGCGGGGATGACGCATCTGACTGCGGTCTCGGGGGCCAACGTCACGATCGTGTGCGCGGCCATGCTGCTGTCGGCACAGCTGATCGGCAGGCGAGCCGCAGTGGTGTCGGCCGGTGTGGCGCTGGTGGCGTTCGTCATCGTCGTGCAGCCGACGGCCAGCGTCTTGCGGGCGGCCGTGATGGGCGCGATCACGTTGTTGGCGATGTTGTCGTCGCGGCGTCGGCAAGCGATTCCGGCTCTGTCGACGACGGTATTGGTGTTGTTGGCCGCGGCACCGCACCTGGCCGTCGACCTGGGCTTCGCGCTGTCGGTGGTCGCGACAGCCGCGTTGGTGGTCATCGCGCCGGCGTGGTCCGGTCGCCTGGTCGGCCGAGGCTGGCCGAAACCTCTGGCGGACGCGGTCGCGATTGCCGGGGCCGCCCAACTGGTCACCGCGCCGTTGGTCGCTGCGATCTCTGGACGGTTCAGCCCGGTTTCCGTCGTCGCCAACCTGGTGGTTGCGCCCGTGATCGCGCCGATCACCGTACTGGGCAGCGCGGCTGCGGTCGTGGCGGTTTGCTGGCCGGCCGGCGCTGGGTTGCTGATCCGGTTCTGCGGGCCCGAGGTGTGGTGGGTGCTGCGCGTCGCACACTGGGCTGCCGGTGTGCCGGGAGCCAGCGTGTCAGTGCCGTCTGGGGTGCCGGGCCTGATCGTGGTCGGTTGCGCCACGTTGATGGGCGTCGCGCTGTGTCGATGGCGATCGTTTCGGGCGGTGCTGGCCTGGGCCGCCGCGGTCGCTGTTGTCTGCTTGCTCGCCTGGACCGTGTCCGGAGCGGTCGCAAGCGTCGTCGGAGCTTCGTGACACCATCTTGGGGTGAACGAGGTTTCGCCGTTGCACCTGGTGCTGGGGGAAGAAGATCTACTGATCGAGCGTGCCGTCCAGCAGGTGCTGCGGTCGGCCCGGCAGCAGGCGGGTGCGGGCCGATCCGCCGGAAACTCCGGCTCGGCAATAGCCGATGTGCCGGTGAATCGGTTGCGGGCGGGCGACGTCAGCACCTACGAACTCGCCGAACTGCTGAGCCCATCCCTATTCGCCGAGCAGCGGATCGTGGTGCTGGAGGCTGCCGGTGAGGCGGGCAAGGATGCGGCCGCGTTGGTCGCCTCGTCCGCCGCGGACTTGCCGTCGGGAACCATGCTGGTGGTCGTGCATTCCGGCGGGGGACGGGCCAAGGCACTGGCCGGCGAGTTGAAGTCTCTGGGTGCACAGGTGCATCCCTGCGCCCGGATCACCAAACCCGGTGAACGGGCCGATTTCGTCCGCGCCGAGTTTCGCTCACTGAAGGTCAAGGTGGGCGCGGACACGGTGACGGCCCTGCTCGACGCGGTGGGCTCCGACATCCGTGAGCTCGCGTCGGCCTGTTCCCAACTGGTCGCCGACACCGGCGGTGCCGTCGACGCCGACGCGGTCCGGCGCTATCACAGTGGCAAGGCAGATGTGAAGGGCTTCGACATCGCCGACAAGGCCGTGGCCGGCGACGTGGCGGGGGCAGCGGAAGCCCTGCGGTGGGCGATGATGCGCGGCGAGCCGCTGGTCGTGCTCGCCGATGCGCTGGCCGAAGCCATCCACGCGATCGGTCTGGTGATGTCGCAGTCCGGCGACCCGTACCGGCTGGCCGGGCAACTGAAGATGCAGCCGTGGCGGGTGCAGAAGGCGCAGAAACAGTCCCGGCGCTGGTCGCGCGACAGCTTGGCCACCGCAATGCGGTTGGTCGCCACGCTCAATGCGAATGTGAAAGGGGCCGCAGCGGACGCCGACTACGCGTTGGAATCCGCGGTGCGGCAGGTTGCAGAGTTGGCCGCAGACTGAGGGCGGACTGCAATCAGCGAAGGCGCTGAATCAGCCGAGCTTGTTGAGTGCGTGCGCCAAGGCCGACTTCTTGTTGGCGGCCTGGTTCTTGTGGATCACGCCCTTGCTGGCTGCCTTGTCCAGCTTGCGGTTGGTCGACGCCAGCAACTCGGTCGCCTTGTCCTTCTCGCCGGCGTGAGTGGCCTCGCGGAATGCGCGAATGGCCGTACGGAGCGAAGACTTCACCGACTTATTGCGCAGCCGGGCGCGCTCGTTGGTGAGGATGCGCTTCTGCTGCGACTTGATGTTGGCCACGCGTCAGTTCCTTATTTTCAGTAGTCGATGGGCTTTGCTCGGGCGTCCCTGCAACCCGTTAGCGAATCCTCAGGTTATCAGTGAGTTACGTTTTCGCCCAAAAGAGGAACTCTAGGTCTGCCAGTAACCGGGATTGGGGCAGCATGACACAGGTGAGTCTTCCGAACCAGATCGCAGCAACCAGGCACAGGCCGCGCAGATCCGAACGCATCTTCGAGGGCTACAACACGACCAACGACTATGGGTTGGCGTTCGACGAGATGTTCGATGCGCAGGGCAACGTGCGGGGCCCCTACAAGGGCATTTACGCCGAATTGGCCCCTGCGGACGCCTCAGATCTCAAGGCTCGCGCCGACGCGCTGGGGCGCGCATTCATCGACCAGGGCATCACGTTCTCCTTGTCTGGCCAGGAGCGTCCGTTCCCGTTGGACCTGGTGCCGCGAGTGATCTCGGCGGCCGAGTGGACCCGCTTGGAGCGGGGCATCATTCAGCGCGTCAAGGCCCTCGAGATGTACCTCGACGACATCTACGGCGACCAGGAGATTCTGCGCGACGGTGTCATCCCGCGCCGGCTGATCACCTCGTGTGAGCATTTTCACCGCGAGGCTGTCGGGATCGTGCCGCCGAATGGCGTCCGAATCCACGTCGCCGGCATCGACGTCATCCGCGACGAGCGCGGCGACTTCAGGGTGCTCGAGGATAACCTTCGCTCCCCTTCGGGTGTGTCCTACGTCGTGGAGAACCGGCGCACGATGGCGCGCGTCTTTCCGAACCTGTTCGCCACCCACCGGGTGCGTACGGTCGACGACTACTCCTCGCACCTGCTGCGGGCGCTACGCAACTCGGCGGCCACCAACGAAGCCGATCCCACCGTCGTGGTGCTGACACCCGGTGTCTACAACTCGGCCTACTTCGAACATTCGCTGCTCGCCCGGCAGATGGGTGTCGAGCTGGTCGAGGGCCGCGACCTGTTCTGCCGCGACAACCAGGTCTACATGCGCACCACTGAGGGGGAGCGCCAGGTCGACGTCATCTACCGGCGTATCGACGACACTTTCCTGGACCCATTGCAGTTCCGGGCCGACTCGGTGCTCGGGGTCGCCGGGCTGGTGAACGCGGCCCGCGCCGGCAACGTCGTCATCTCCAGCTCGATCGGCAACGGGGTCGGTGACGACAAGCTGGTGTACACCTACGTACCCACCATCATCGAGTACTACCTGCGGGAGAAGCCGCTGCTGGCCAACGTCGATACCTATCGGTGCTGGCTGGACGACGAACGGGAAGAGGTGCTGGACCGCGTTCGCGAGCTGGTGATCAAGCCGGTCGAGGGATCCGGCGGTTACGGCATCGTGTTCGGCCCGGAAGCGTCCGAGGAGGAGCTGGCGACTATCTGCAAGAAGATCCGCGACGATCCGCGTAGCTGGATTGCCCAGCCAATGATGGAGCTGTCGACCGTGCCGACCCGGATCGCCGGCAACTTGGCCCCGCGGTACGTCGACCTGCGACCTTTCGCAGTCAACGACGGCAACGACGTGTGGGTGCTGCCCGGTGGGCTGACCCGTACGGCGTTGGTCGAGGGATCCCGGGTGGTCAATTCCAGTCAGGGCGGCGGATCCAAGGACACCTGGGTGCTTGCGCCGCGCACTTCGACTGTCGACCGGGAGTTGGGTCGCGCCGAAGTAGTGCGGTCGCTGCCGCAGTCGGTGCCCGAGCAGAACTCCGACGATGCACCGCCGGCACCCGCGCAGCCGCCGCAACAGGTCCGCCCGTCCAAGAACGGCGAACAGAATCACCAGCAGGAGCAAGAACAGCAGCAACAGCAGCAGCGGGTGATCGACTGATGCTCGCCCGCAACGCTGAAGCGCTGTACTGGATCGGTCGCTACGTAGAGCGGGCCGATGACACGGCACGCATTCTGGACGTCGCCGTGCACCAGTTGCTGGAGGATTCCAGCGTCGACCCGGACCAGGCGTCGCGGGTTTTGCTACGGGTGTTGGGCATCGAGCCCCCGGAGCACCGACTCGACGTCTGGTCGTTGACCGACCTGGTCGCCTTCAACCCCGACACCGAAGGTGGCTGTTCGATCGTTGATTCGATCTCGGCGGCACGGGAAAACGCAAGGTCGGCAAGGGAAGTCACGTCCAGTGAGACCTGGGAGTGCATCAACACGACCTATCATGCGCTTCCCGAGCGTGAGCGGGCCGCGAAACGTCTTGGGCCGCATGAGTTCCTATCGTTCATCGAAGGTCGCGCGGCGATGTTCGCCGGTCTGGCCGACTCCACCCTGTCTCGTGATGACGGGTACCGCTTCATGGTGCTGGGTCGCGCGATCGAGCGGGTGGATATGACTGTGCGCCTGCTGCTTTCGCGGGTGGGGGACAGCGCATCATCGCCGGCGTGGGTCACGCTGCTGCGGTCGGCGGGCGCGCACGACACCTACCTGCGGACTTACCGGGGCGTGCTGGACGCGGCCCGGGTGGTCGAGTTCATGATGCTCGACCGGTTATTCCCACGGTCGGTCTACTACTCGCTGAGACTGGCCGAACATAATCTCGAAGAGTTGCTGCACAATCCGCACAGTCGCGTCGGTGCGACAACCGAAGCGCAGCGGCTACTCGGTCAGGCCCGCAGTGAACTCGAGTTCCTACAGCCTGGCGTTTTGCTCGAGTCGCTGGAGAGTCGACTCGCCGGCTTGCAGGCAACGTGCCGAGATGTAGGAGATGCGTTGTCGCTGCAGTACTTTCACGCAACACCGTGGGTGGCGTGGACGGATGCCCGGCAGCGCGAAATTCTGGCGGACAGTTTGGAAACTGTTGACAGTCAAGGAGAATCCTGATGTGGCGGATGCGGGTGGTGCACACCACCGGATATGCCTACCAGTCGCCGGTGACTGCGTCGTACAACGAAGCCCGGCTGACGCCGCGCTCCAACACCCGGCAGAACGTCGTGCTCAATCGCGTCGAGACCATCCCGGCAACCCGGTCTTACCGCTACATCGATTACTGGGGGACAGCGGTCACAGCATTCGACTTGCATGCCCCGCACGCCGAATTGACCGTCACGTCGTCGTCGGTGGTCGAGACCGAACTACCGGAGTCGCCCGCCACGAAAGCCAGTTGGAAAGAGCTGGAGTCGATGGCCGTGATCGATCGATTCGACGAGGTGTTGCGTCCCACCGGTTACACGCCGACCAGCGAACGTGTTGCCGCAGTGGGTAAGCGGATTATGAAGAACCACGACCCCACGGAGGCCGTCGTCGCGGCGGCCCGATGGGCGCGCAGCGAATTGGATTACCTGCCCGGCACCACCGGCGTGCAGTCGTCGGGGCTCGACGCGCTGGAACAAGGCAAAGGCGTGTGTCAGGATTTCGCGCACCTGACGTTGATTGTGTTGCGCAGCATGGGGATTCCAGGACGCTACGTTTCCGGCTATCTGTACCCCAAGCGCGACGGCAAGATCGGCAAAGCTGTCGAAGGCCGCAGTCACGCCTGGATTCAGGCCTGGACCGGCGGCTGGTTGAACTACGACCCGACCAATGACACCGACATCACCGAGCAGTACATCAGTGTGGGAGTCGGCCGGGACTACGCCGATGTGTCGCCGTTGAAGGGCATCTACTCCGGGTTGGGAGCGACCGACCTCGACGTGGACGTCGAAATCACAAGGCTGGCTTAGCCGTCCTTTCCGGGGCTGCCGGGCGGCGCCCAGTGCGCCTCCGGCGCCTCCGGCGCCGCCGTGGCCATCCGTGCCGGAACCAAAGCCGGTGCCGCCGGCCCCGCCGTCACCGCCGTTGCTGATGAAGCGGGCGTCGCCGCCTGCGCCGCCGGGACCGCCCGCTTTGCTTTCGATGTTGCCGACGCCGCTGGCCCCGCCGCTCCCGCCGCTCCCGATGATGAAGGCGCCGTCGCCGCCTTGGCCGCCGAAGCCGCCGCCGGACCCGCCGGCGCCGCCGCCGCCGCCGCCGCCGAAAAGATTGTGGCCGACGGCGTCGCCGCCGGCACCGCCAGCGCCGCCGTTGCCGTAGAGCCAGCCGCCCGCTCCGCCGGTACCGCCGGCTCCGGCCGCGGTGCCGAGTACGCCGCCGCCGTTGCCGCCCGCCCCGCCGCTACCCAGCAGACCGGCGGCTCCGCCGCTGCCGCCTGCGGCGCCGGCCAGTGTGCTGTCGCCGCCGCGCCGGAAGTGTTTGCGGAAGCGTCAACACGTGCCGGCTGCTAGTCGGGGCCGCGCGACACGGATGCGCTTCAGACGTCGAAATCGAGTGCCGCAGCTACTCCCGTTGCCGGTGGCAGCACTTAACGGAGGCATCAAATTGCCGAGAGGCCGTCGAGTCCTCGACTGCCAGCCTTGCCGAGGATGCCGCCCGCTGATCCACCTGGGCCGCCCACGCCGGCGCTAGCGCCGTCCGAACCCGTCGACGGTGCCGCCGCTGGCGCCGTCACCGATGAGTAAGCGGCCCAGCAGTCGGCGCGTGGGCGCTTTAATCACGTTGAGCGCATATTGAAGCGGTGCGGCCGCTGATGGTCGGCCTACCCAGCGATTGCGAGAGATGCTGGAGTGGATACGACCGGGATCTGGTGCCCTAAAAAGGACCTAAAATTGCAGTTATTCCATCGGGAATGTGGACGGACTAACCGTCAGGAGCCGTGACCCAGCAGGCCGCGCACCGGCGCATTGACCCCGGCCTGCAGAGCGGACGTGGCAGCCGACTCAGCGTTGGAGTACGCCGCTCCACCACCGAAGAGTGCCTGCACAAACTTGTCGTGGAACGATTCCATCTGGCTGCTGATGTCCAGGTAGCCCTGCGCGTGCTGGCCCCAGAAGGTTGCGACTGCTGCCGACACCTGGTCGGCCGCGGCGGCCGGCACGCTGGCGGTGTGTTCCGCCGCGCGGGAGTTGGACTCATTGATCGTGGAGCCGATGCCGGACAGGTTGTTCGCGGCAGCGGCAATCGCCTCTGGCCCTGCGACAAACCACGACATCCGGCACCTTCTTAGGAAGAACGGCAGGCACGAATCGTACCGCTAGTTCACTCTAGGTTACCCGGTTTCCGTCAGGTTGGTCGCATCTGTTTGTCGGCGCGTGCGGAGTCGTGCTTCTGACGTGCAGTTATTCGACACGTGGAGCATAACGGCCGCTACCCGCGTGGGTGGACCTCGACCCGGTGCAGGTCGTCGCCGAGTTCGATCTGGCCGCTGAACTCGGAGGCCGCCAAGGCCCGCCACTGCTCCTCTTGGCCGGGCACGAGGGCCGGAACATAGTGCGTGAGGATCAGCGTGGCGATGCCGGCGCGGGCAGCGGTCGCCGCCGCCTCCTGCACCGACGAGTGGTAGTCGCAGACGTCTCGAAAGCGCTGCAGCGGGGCATTTTCGATGATGTCCTTGCGGATCACCGTGTGAACCAATGCGTCTGCGCCGGAAGATAATTCGTCCAGGCTTAGGCAGGGCACCGTGTCACCGGCCAGCACCACCGCCGCGCCCTCGAACTCGACCCGGAACCCGATGGTCGGCGCGACCGGGCGGTGGTCGGTGGGGGCAACCCGGATCGTCACGCCGTCGCGGTCCCATACCGGGCCCTCGGTGTACTCGTGGACCTCGATCGGTGGCGGCGCGTTCAGGTCGTCGTGGTGAGCGATGCGGTAGCTGATGTCACGGCCGAAGGCCTTGAGCATCGCTTCGACCACCTCGGCGGTCCCCGGTGGCCCGATAATCTGCAGCGGTGGGGGATCGGGCGTGAATTTCGTTATCCAGCTAGTGATGATCACGTCGCCGAGTTCGGCGATGTGATCACTGTGCAGGTGAGTGAGCAGTAGGGCGGACAAGCCTGCCGCACCAACACCTACGGCCGCGGAGCGCTGCAGCACCCCACGCCCGCAGTCCACCAGGAACACCTGCCCACCCGCCCGTATCAGCGTGGCGGGGCCGGCGCGGTTCGGGTCGGGGACCGGACTTCCAGTTCCGAGCAGGGTGACCTCGATCATGGCCACATCCTTGCAAGTCGATTCGGTCGGTCGCGGCTTAACGGCGAAAGTCCATCGCCGAATCTTGCCCACGTGACGAACCTGTCGCGCTCCAGTGACGGTTCGGCCGCCACCTGACACGGGGTTCGGGGGGTGGCTTTCCTGCTCAGCGACTTGGCCGTAGCCTGGGTGTGAATCGGATCACAACCGGGCGGAGGGCTTGATGCGGATCGCGGACGTCTTGCGAAACAAGGGTGCGGCGGTGACGACGATCAACCCCGACGCGACGGTCCGGGAACTGCTCGCCGGCCTGGCTGAGCAGAACATCGGCGCCATGGTCGTGGTGGGTGATGAAGGTGTGGTCGGCATCGTTTCGGAGCGCGACGTCGTTCGTGAGCTGCACGTGCACGGGGCCAGCGTGCTGTCTCGCCCGATTTCCAAGATCATGACGAAAGCCGTCGCCACCTGCACGAAGACCGACACTGTCGACAGCATCAGCGTGTTGATGACCAAGAACCGAGTCCGTCACGTGCCGGTTCTCGACGGCAAGAAATTGATCGGCATCGTCAGCATCGGCGATGTGGTGAAGACGCGCATGGGCGAGCTCGAGGCCGAACAGGCGCAGCTGCAGTCCTACATCACGCAGGGTTGAATCGGGCTCGCAGACGAAAAGTTCTAACGCCAGGCGAAGTCTGAGCGCAGGCGGGCAGCCACCACTTCGAAGGTCTCGCGTTCCAGAATCGCGCCTTCGCGCCGGATGCCCTCTTCGGGTATGTCGAGCACACGATCCAGCCGCACCCAGCTTGGCCGGCCCTCGTAATCCCAATCGCCCGAACCGATTCCAACCCAATCCCGGTCGCCGGAGTGGCGCTCCTGGCTGGACAGCATGAGCCCCAGAAGGCCATTGCGTTCCCGTCCCACGACGAGCACGGGTCGGTCTTTGCCTTGCGACGGATTGTCCTCGTAGACCACCCACGTCCACACGATCTCGCCAGGGTCGGCCCGGCCATCGAGATCCGGTGCGTAAACCACTTTGCGGGCCCGCTGAGCGGTGGGGAAGCTCGTCTTCGTCACGGGCCGGCCGGTCTCGAGCTCGACCGGCGGTGCCGGTAGGCCCATCGCCACGACGTGCGCGGTGACCTTCACTGCCTGCTGGATGGTCCGCAGCGTCTCCTGCGTGTTCTGCAGACCCCGAACAACCTTCGGGGCCTCGTTGAACACGAGGTTGCCCGCGATGCGCTGAAACGTCTTCCACTGTGACGTGCCGGGCGACGTGTTGTCCGGTGCCATGTTCGCAGCATAGACGCGCGTCTGGCCGCGCATCGAACTCAGCAATTGTGTTCCGGCCGTTCTGCCCAGATACCCTGGGCATACTCGTTGACCGCCCAACCAGGAGATTCCCATCAGCAGTTTCGCCGACAAAACTTTCACGCCGCCGGCGCAGATTCGGAACTTCTGCATCATTGCCCACATCGACCACGGCAAGTCGACGCTGGCAGACCGCATGCTGCAGCTGACCGGGGTGGTCGCAGACCGCGACATGCGGGCCCAGTACCTGGACCGCATGGACATCGAGCGGGAGCGCGGAATCACCATCAAGGCGCAGAACGTGCGGCTGCCCTGGAAGTTGTCCAGCGGGGTGGACGCCGGAAAAGAATTTGTCCTGCACCTGATCGACACTCCGGGCCACGTCGACTTCACCTACGAGGTGTCACGCGCGCTGGAGGCCTGTGAGGGTGCCGTGCTGCTCGTTGACGCTGCACAGGGGATCGAGGCCCAGACACTGGCGAACCTGTACCTGGCACTCGACCGCGACCTGCACATCATCCCGGTCCTCAACAAGATCGATCTACCTGCCGCCGACCCGGACCGCTACGCGGGTGAGATCGCACACATCATCGGCTGCGAGCCCAGCGACGTGCTGCGGGTGTCCGGCAAGACCGGCGAAGGGGTGGGCGACCTCCTCGACCACGTGGTGCGGGAAGTGCCTGCGCCGCAGGGCGATGCCGACGGCCCCACGCGCGCAATGATCTTTGACTCCGTGTACGACATCTATCGCGGTGTGGTGACGTATATCCGAGTGATCGACGGCAAGATCACCCCGCGCGAGCGGATCGCGATGATGTCGACCGGCGCCACGCACGAGTTGCTCGAAGTCGGCATCGTCTCGCCCGACCCGAAGCCCAGCGTGGGCCTCGGCGTCGGCGAGGTGGGCTACCTGATCACCGGGGTGAAGGACGTCCGTCAGTCCAAGGTCGGTGACACCGTGACAACGGCCCGCCATGGCGCCAAAGAGGCGCTGACGGGCTATCGCGAACCCAGGCCGATGGTCTACTCAGGGCTTTATCCCGTCGACGGCTCCGACTACCCGAACCTGCGCGATGCGCTGGACAAGCTACAGCTCAACGATGCGGCCCTGACGTATGAGCCGGAGACGTCGGTGGCGCTGGGCTTCGGGTTCCGCTGCGGCTTCCTCGGCCTGCTGCACATGGAGATCACCCGTGAGCGGCTGGAGCGCGAGTTCGACCTGGACCTGATCTCCACCTCGCCCAACGTGGTCTACCGGGTCGAGAAGGTGGATAACACCGAGATCGTGGTGACCAACCCGTCGGACTGGCCGGAAGGCAAGGTCAACGCCGTCTTCGAGCCCATCGTCAAGACCACCATCATCACGCCGAGCGAATTCATCGGCACCATCATGGAACTGTGTCAGTCGCGGCGCGGCGAGTTGGGCGGCATGGATTACCTGTCGCCCGAGCGGGTGGAGATGCGCTACACAATGCCGTTGGGGGAGATCATCTTTGACTTCTTCGACTCGTTGAAATCGCGAACCCGCGGCTACGCCAGCCTCGACTACGAGGAGTCGGGCGAGCAGGAAGCCGAACTGGTCAAGGTCGACATTCTGTTGCAAGGCGAGGCCGTCGACGCGTTCAGCGCGATCGTGCACAAAGACGGGGCCGCGGCATACGGCAACAAGATGACCACCAAGCTCAAGGAACTGATCCCGCGCCAGCAGTTCGAAGTGCCGGTGCAGGCCGCGATCGGATCGAAAATCATTGCCCGCGAGAACATTCGAGCTATCCGCAAGGACGTGCTGTCCAAGTGCTACGGCGGTGACATCACCCGCAAGCGCAAGCTGCTGGAAAAGCAGAAGGAGGGCAAGAAGCGGATGAAGACCATCGGGCGGGTCGAGGTCCCGCAAGAAGCCTTTGTGGCGGCGTTGTCCTCCGATGCGGCGGGCGAAAAGGGCAAGAAGTAGGACAGCAACTAGCAATGGTTTGCCCGGGTCTGGCGCGCGCTGTCGCTGTGCTGGGCGTCGGGCTGTTGCTGAGTGGGTGCGTCGGCACCGTGGACGGTGCCGCCAGACCCGCATCGCCGAGCCTTGCCGCAACGACGACGTCTCTAGCGCTGGTCATGCCGAGCGATGAAGACATCCGCGCTGCGGTCGGCAACCAACTCGATCAGATTCCGCCGCCGCGGTTGGGCGGTATCGAACTGCTGCCGGACGGGATCCGTACCAACCGTGAGGCCGCACCGATCGATTGCCTCGGCGCCACCACGTCGCGGATGCACGTTGTGTACGAGCAGGAGCCAGTTCGCTCCGCAGCCGTGCAGGATTACTGGAACTACGGCCTCGATGTGGTGGCATCCAGCGCCGCGGTGGCGGCGATACGAGTGGCGTCGGCCGACGATGCGCAAAGTCTGTACAACTCATTCGTCCAGCAATGGCAGAGTTGCTCAGGCAAGACGGTCACCTTCTCCAACCTGGATTCCAGCAAGAACCTGTTGTATTCGCAGGTCACCGACGTCGGGGTGCATGGACCGATACTGGCGGCCACGGTAGTGCGCTGGGACAACCAGAACACTCCGCAGTTTCCGGTGGAACGAGCGGTAGGTGTGGAAGCCGATGTCGTCGCCGACGTCGAGGTCGCGATCCGGCCGCACGCGCAAACCGGCAGCAGGGCAATCGATCTCGTCAAGGCGATGCTGCGCAAAGTGGCGAGCACCAGCTGATTCGTCAATCGCTGAGCTCGGTGAAGACCGCAATCGCTACCGCGGCGCGGCGCGAACTCACACCGGCGCGTTGGCGGGCTGGAACGTCCCGGAACCGTCGGCTTCCTCCTCGGCCCTGATGACGTGGACCACCGCGTTGATCAGTGCCAGGTGGGTGAACGCCTGCGGGAAGTTGCCCAGGTGCCGCCCGGTCCGTGGCTCGATCTCCTCTGCGTAGAGGAGTAGTGGGCTGGCGTAGGCCAGCAGTCGCTCACACAGCCGCTTGGCCCGAGCCACCTCGCCGATCTCGACCAGACACGACACAAGCCAGAACGAGCAGATGGTGAAGGTGCCTTCCTCGCCGGACAGTCCGTCGTCGGTCTCTTCGACCCGGTACCGCAGCACCAGGCCTTCCTCGGTGAGTTCGTCGGCGATGGCCAGTACCGTCGCCCGCACCCGCGGGTCGCTGGGCGGCAGGAACCGGGTCAGCACAGCCAGCAGCAGCGAAGCGTCCAGCGCGTCGTCGCCGTAGCGCTGGGTGAACACGCCGCGTTTGTCCACGCCGTGCTCGAGGATGTCTGCCTTGATCTCCTCGGCGATCTTGCGCCACTGCTGGGCGTAGCTCGTCTCACCCTGCCGCTCGGCCAACTTGGCTCCGCGGTCCAGGGCCACCCAGCACATCACCTTCGACGAGGTGAAGTGCTGCGGCTCGCCACGCACCTCCCAGATTCCCCGGTCGGGGTCGCGCCAGTGCTTGACCGCCTCTTCCACCTGCTTCTTCAGCACCGGCCACAAGGTCTCGGGCACTTGTTCCCGGGACTTGGCGTGGAGATAGAAGGAGTCCAGGACCGAGCCCCAGATGTCGTGTTGAACCTGGTCGTAGGCCCCGTTGCCGATTCGCACCGGCCGCGCGTGGTCGTAGCCGGACAGATGGTTGAGCTCCTCTTCGACCAGGCTGCGCTCGCCGCCCACCCCGTACATCACCTGCAGGGGATGGCGTTCGTTGTTATTCGCGCCGGACACATCGGCGATGAACGCGAAGAAGTCGTCGGCTTCGCGATCCAGCCCGATGGTGTAGAGGCCCCACAACGCGAAGGTCGAGTCGCGGATCCAGGAGTAGCGGTAGTCCCAGTTGCGTTCACCCTGCGGCGTCTCCGGCAGCGACGTGGTGCTGGCCGCCAGCAGTGCGCCGGTGGGCGAATAGGTCAAGCCCTTCAGCGTGAGTGCGCTGCGCTGCAGGTGCGCCCGCCACGGGTGGTCCGGGAAATTGCCGATATTGATCCACTGCCGCCAACATTCGGTGGTCTGCCACATCTTGTCGGCGGCTTCTTCGTAGGTCTGCGGCGCCGGGTGCTTGGTCCAGCTCAGCGCGACGAATACGTCGTCGCCCTCTTTCATCCGGGTGCGGGCGCGCGCTTCGCGGCCCTCCAAGCCGATGTTGAGGTTGGTGGTCAGCCGCAGCGTGGGGTGCGCGTCCGGGTTCTTGTTGGCACGAGCGATCGCCTCGCCATATGCGTTGGCGGAGTATTCCCAGGTCGCGCCGGTGCGGTGGTAGTCGAAGGCAGGCTCGACGCTCATCATCAGCTCGACGGTGCCGCTGACACAGCGGACTGTCCGAAGCAAAATATGTTCAGCGTCCCAGTCCATCGGGGTACGACGGTGTGTCCGCGATCGGCGCTCGATGTCGTGCCACTTGCCCATCACCAGCGCATCGCGCACGATCAGCCATCCGGTGTGGGTCTGCCAAGTGGTCTCCATGATCAGACTGCCGGGCAGGTACCGCCGCGCCGAGGGCACCGACACGCCATAGGGGCCCAGCCGGAAGTGGCCGGCGCTGCGGTCCAGGATCGCGCCGAACACGCTCGGGGAGTCCGGACGCGGGACGCACAGCCACTCCACCGAACCGGCCGGCGAGATCAGGCACGTCGTCTCCCAGTCGGAGAGGAAGGCGTAATCGGCGATCGGCGGAAACGGATTTCGCGACGGCGAACTGGACACGTAGGGCGTCGCCGCCTCGAGTTCGACGGGTATCGCCACGGCGCCCTCGCGCGATTGAATCTCCTTGGTCTTGGGGACCTCGAGAGCCTCATCGTTCAGCGGGGTTAGTTGGTCGTTAGCTGAATCTGCGGAGTCGGCGTGCAGGACCATCCCGACATCATTGACTGTCGACCCGTTCTGCGTCTACCACCGAAACCGACGTGTTATGCCCAATCTGTTAACGCCCGCTTTACCTGCTGACGGCCCCGCGAATCCGGGCGCATTGGGTTCAGATGCCGGCGGCTAATAGGGTGGGCGAGGTGAACGGGTTCCTGAGTTGGTGGGACGGCGTGGAGCTATGGCTCTCCGGGCTGCCCTTCGTACTTCAGGCGCTGGCGGTGATTCCCATCGTGCTGGCTCTTGCCTACTTGGTGGCGACGTTGCTGGACAGGGGGCTCGGCCAGGGAATCGAGTTACTTCGCCGGGCTCGTCACTCCGACGAGGCGTCCGGCTAGCCGTAAATGCCACGTTCACACGTCACGCTGATCCTGGTCGCACTGGTTGCGCTGGTGATCGTTGCGTGGCTCGTGGCGCACTAGTTGCGATCGCAAGCGCGGCGACAGCCGGGCGCAGCGGGTCGCGACCATTCGGACTGACGGCGCTGGTGGCGGACTGATTTGCCCGCCAAATTGCTAGCTGTGAGAACTCTGTTAGGCTTCGCCACATGCACGCCGCAGCCGGATATTTCGAGCGCCTTGTTCTGGCGTTCGGCTGCGCTGAGTCCGCCGTGGTGGTTTGCGCCGCGGCCGACGTGCGCTGTTGTCGCTGACTCCTAACCCCATGCGCGGTCTGGTATGTGGAGTTCGTGAATTCTCTCGAACCTGAAGTTATCGCCCTTCCGCAGCTACGGGATTACTGCCCATAACTCCCGCACTGGAAGGCCATCAATGTCGCAGATGTACTCCTACATCAGGAGTGCGCCGCGCTGGCGATATCGTCTCGCGCTCGCACGCCGCATCGGGACTGTCGGCATCGGGCTTTTCAGCATTGTCGGCTTGACCGCCGCGTGCGCTGGCGGTCCCAGCGACGTGGTCGGCGGCGGCGGACTGGGCAACGCGAAATCGAGTATCACGTTGGTGGCGTATTCGGTCGCCGAACCCGGCTGGAGCAAGGTGATCCCCGCCTTCAACGCCTCCGAAGAAGGCAAGAGCGTTCAGGTCATCACCTCCTATGGCGCATCGGGCGACCAGTCGCGCGGTGTGGGCGAAGGCAAGCCGGCCGATGTGGTGAATTTCTCCGTCGAGCCGGACATTACTCGGTTGATCAAGAGCGGCAAGGTTTCCAAAGACTGGAATACCGATGCCACCAAGGGCATTCCGTTCGGTTCGCTGGTGACATTCGTTGTGCGCAAAGGGAATCCGAAGAACATCCACGACTGGGACGACCTGCTGCGATCCGGCGTGGAGGTGATTACCCCCAGCCCGCTGAGTTCAGGCTCGGCTAAGTGGAATCTGCTGGCTCCCTACGCAGTCAAGAGCGAAGGCGGCCGGAACGGCCAGGCGGGGATCGAGTATGTCAACCGATTGGTAAGGGAACACGTGAAATTGCGTCCAGGATCGGGGCGGGAAGCAACGGATGTCTTTGTCCAGGGCAGTGGCGATGTTCTGATCAGTTACGAGAACGAGGCGATCGCCGCCGAGCGGGCCGGCAAGCCGGTCGAGCATGTGACTCCGCCGCAGACGTTCAAGATCGAGAATCCGTTAGCGGTGATCACCACCAGCACGCACCTGCCTTCGGCGGTCGCGTTCAAGAACTTTCAGTACACCGCCCAGGGCCAGCGACTGTGGGCGCAGGCCGGCTACCGACCGGTCGATCCGTCCGTCGCGGCGGCGTTCCGGGATCAGTTTCCGGTGCCCTCGAAACTGTGGACCATTGCCGATCTAGGCGGCTGGGCCACGATTGATCCGCAACTGTTCGACAAGAACTCGGGCAGCATCACCAAGATCTACACGCAGGCGACCGGATGACCGTGACTGTAACCCCAGACCCCGAAGCGATCCGGCCGGAACTCGACGAAACCGACGGCGCGGCTTCCGATACCGCCCGTCCCGCCGGTCGGAGACGCACCACATCGCTGCGTCTCGGTGTAGCGACGTTGTGGCTCTCGGTGATCGTGCTCCTGCCGCTCGCCGCGATCGCCTGGCAGGCGGTCGGTGGCGGGTGGTCTTCCTTCTGGTTGGCCGTGACCTCCCACGCGGCGGTGGAATCGCTGCGCGTGACGCTCACCATCTCGGTCGGAGTGACACTGCTGAACACTGTGTTCGGCCTGCTCATTGCGTGGGTGCTGGTGCGCGACAACTTCTTCGGCAAGCGTCTCGTCGACGCGGTCATCGACCTGCCGTTCGCGTTGCCGACGATTGTCGCCAGCTTGGTGATGCTGGCGCTCTACGGCAACCACAGCCCGGTAGGTCTGCATTTGCAGCACACCGAATGGGGTGTCGGCGTGGCACTGGCTTTCGTCACACTGCCGTTCGTGGTGCGCGCCGTGCAACCGGTGCTACTCGAGATCGATCGGGAGACCGAAGAAGCGGCAGCATCATTGGGGGCCAGTGGGCCAAAGATATTCACTTCCGTTGTGCTGCCTGCGTTGCTGCCGTCCTTATTGTCCGGTGCCGGCTTGGCATTCTCGCGGGCTATCGGTGAATTCGGTTCGGTGGTGTTGATCGGTGGTGCGGTGCCCGGCAAGACCGAAGTGTCCTCGCAATGGATACGGACGTTGATCGAGAATGACGACCGTACCGGCGCGGCAGCGATATCCATTGTGCTGCTCTCGATCTCGTTCTTCTTGTTACTGATACTGCGTGTCATCGGCGGACGCGCGGCCAAGCGTCAGGAGTTGTCCCAGTGACTACGACGACTTCATCGCGGACGGTTCGCTACCTGCTTCGATACAGCGCGCTGGCGTATGTCGCTGTCCTGCTGATCATTCCGGTGATCCTGATTCTCTGGCGCACGTTCGAGCCCGGGTTGGGACAGTTCTGGGACTGGATCAGCACTCCCGCGGCGGTGTCCGCGCTGAACCTGTCGCTTCTGGTGGTGGCGATAGTGGTGCCGTTGAACGTGGTGTTCGGCATTCCGACGGCATTAGTGCTCGCCCGCAACCGGTTTCGCGGTAAGGGCGTCCTGCAGGCGGTGATCGATCTGCCGTTTGCGGTTTCGCCGGTGATCGTGGGCGTTTCGTTGATCTTGCTCTGGGGGGCCAGTGGCGCGCTGGGATTCGTCGAGCGCGACCTTGGGTTGAAGATCATCTTCGGCCTGCCGGGCATCGTGCTGGCCAGCATCTTCGTCACGCTGCCTTTCGTGGTGCGCGAAGTTGAACCGGTGCTGCACGAGATCGGGACCGACCAGGAGCAGGCCGCCGCCACCCTGGGTTCTGGCTGGTGGCAGACGTTTTGGCGGATCACCCTGCCGTCCATCCGCTGGGGCCTGACCTACGGCATCGTGCTGACGATTGCGCGCACACTCGGTGAGTACGGCGCAGTCATCATGGTGTCGTCGAACTTGCCGGGGGAGTCGCAGACACTGACTCTGCTGGTGTCGGACCGCTACAACCGTGGCGCAGAGTACGGCGCCTACGCGCTGTCGACATTGCTGATGGCGGTTGCCGTGATTGTGCTGATCGTTCAGGTGGTACTAGATGCCCGTCGGGCACGAGCAAGTAGATAGTACGGAGCAAGGAGACCCAAGATGACCGACGCCGGGACCAAGCAGGCCGACCACGCAATCGTCGTGAAGGACGCCTACAAGCATTACGGTGACTTTGTCGCCCTCGACCACGTGGACTTCGTGGTGCCCAACGGTTCGCTGACAGCACTGCTGGGCCCCAGTGGCTCGGGCAAGTCGACGCTGTTGCGCACCATCGCCGGCCTCGACCAACCCGACTCGGGGACGGTCATCATCAACGGCAAGGACGTCACCGGGGTGCCACCGCAGCGGCGCGGGATCGGGTTCGTCTTCCAGCACTATGCGGCTTTCAAGCATCTGACCGTGCGCAACAACGTGGCCTACGGGTTGAAGATCCGCAAGCGGCCCAAGGCGGAGATCGCCGAGAAGGTCGACCATCTGCTGGAGGTGGTGGGTCTGAACGGCTTTCAGAACCGCTATCCCAACCAGCTTTCCGGTGGTCAGCGTCAACGTATGGCGCTCGCTCGGGCACTCGCGGTCGACCCGGAAGTATTGCTGCTCGACGAGCCGTTCGGTGCTCTGGACGCCAAGGTGCGTGAGGACCTGCGCTCCTGGTTGCGCCGCCTGCACGACGAGGTCCATGTCACCACGGTGTTGGTGACCCACGACCAGGCCGAGGCGCTCGACGTGGCGGACCGGATCGCTGTGCTCAACAAGGGTCGCATCGAACAGGTCGGTTCCCCCACGGATGTGTACGACGCTCCTGAGAACGCATTCGTGATGTCCTTCCTGGGCGCGGTTTCCGCGCTCAACGGTGCCCTCGTCCGCCCGCACGACATCCGGGTTGGTCGCAACCCCGAAATGGCGATCGCCGGCGGTGACGGTTCGGCGGCCTCGATCGGCGTGGTGCGTGCGACGGTCGACCGGGTGGTGACGCTCGGCTTCGAGGTCCGAGTGGAATTGACCAGTTCGGCTAACGGGGCACCGTTCACGGCCCAGATCACCCGCGGCGACGCGGAAGCACTGGCGCTAAAGGATGGCGACACGGTGTACGTGCGAGCCACCCGGGTACCGCCGATTGCCAACGCCGTCGAGGACGAGGCGCTCACCTCGGCTTAAGCGAGGCTGCGCTTCGCCGCGACGCGCACGCGGGGGCCGATGGCGGCGACCCGCTGCGCCCGGCTTACGCCGCGCTTGCGATCGCCGGAGCCGATGGCGGCGACCCGCTGCGCCCGGCTTACGCCGCGCTTGCGATCGCCGGGGCCGATGGCGGCGACCCGCTGCGCCCGGCTTACGCCGCGCTTGCGATCGCGGGGGCCGATGGCGGCGACCCGCTGCGCCCGGCTTACGCCGCGCTTGCGATCGCCGCGGCGTGATCGAAGCGGTCCAGCACCGTCTCAGCAACGAGTCGGTGCGAACCCAGCGGGGCCGCCATTTCGATGCCCGCGCTCCGCGCGAATCGTTCGACCCGGTCAGGTATGCGGCCAGGTGCCAGAAACCATGGCGCGATGACGACCCGGCGTGCGCCCTTGCGGCGTAACCGGTCGACGGCTTCGTCCATCGGCAACTCCGGACGTGTCGCGAAAGCCGTTGCTACAGCAGCCCATCGGGTGCCGGCGGCGAGTTTGGGCGCCACTTCGGCGGTGCGCGCGTTCGCCGCCGGGTTCGACGAGCCGATCGCGACGACGAGGACGCCGAGGCGGTCGTCGAGCCGGGAAGTTCCCGACTCCGCAACCCGCTGACGCAGCACCGACACCAGTCGGTCGTCCTCGCCGAGTACCTCTGCTTGCAGCACGCGGTCAGCGGCACCGCAGCCGGCGATCTGATGGGGAATGTCGATACGCGCGTGGTAGGCGTCAGCCAACAGCAGGGGAGTCACGATTGTCTCGCCGGCGCAGCTGTTCAACACATCGACCAGGCTCGGGGAGTTGTGCTCGCAGAACGCAACTCGCACGTCGAGCCGGGGGCGCAGGCGCGCGATATGGCGCGCGACGGCCCGGGTGTTGTCCGCCGACCGGGTATCCGCACTGCCGTGCGCGGTCAGCACGAGAGAGCTCACGACGCGTGCAGGCCGCATTCGGTCTTGGCCCGGCCCTGCCAGCGCCCGCTGCGCGGGTCGGCACCCTCTTCCGGCTTAGCGGTGCACGGGAAGCAGCCGATCGACGGATAGCCTTCGTGGACAAGAGGATTGACCAGCACGTCGTGCTTGTCGATGTAGTTCTGCATGTCTTCGTCCGACCAGGCGGCCAACGGATTGATCTTCACCAGTTTGAAGGCCTCGTCGAAGCTCACCAGTGCGGCGTTGGCGCGGGTCGGCGCCTCGACTCTGCGAATACCGGTCACCCAGGCTGAATAGCCGCGCAGCGACTTGCCCAGCGGCACGACCTTGCGCAGCCGGCAGCACTCGCCGGGATCGCGGGCGAACAGATCCTTGCCCTGCAACTCGTCCTGCTCGGCGACGGTGTGCTCGGCAGTGACGTTGAGAACCCGGATGTCATAGACGGATTCGACCGCGTCGCGGGTGCCGATGGTCTCCACGAAGTGGTAACCGGTGTCCAGAAAGAGCACCGGGACTCCTGGGCGCACCCGGGCGGCAAGGTCCACCAGAACGGCGTCCTGCATGTTGGAGGCCACGACGTAGTTGCATGTCGCCCAGCCCCGCGGCCCGTTGATGTTGCCGAAGTTGTCCTCGGTCCACTGCAACAATTCGGTCGCGTTGGCGCCCTCGAGTTCGGCCGCGCCGCGCGCCGCCAACTCTCGCAGTTCGTCTTCGGTCAGCTTGGTCGCCTGGCTCATCGCAAGTCGTCCTCCTCTGCTCGAACGGCCCACTGCGCGAAGCGTTCCCCATCGGTGCGGTGCTTGAGGAAGTTGCGGGTCACCCGGTCGATGTAATCGCCCATCTCGTCACTGGTGACCTTGTGCTGACGCAGTTTCCGCCCGAACCCACTGTCCAAACCGAGGCCGCCTCCTAGGTGAACCTGAAAACCCTCGACCGAATTCCCATCGCCGTCGTCGACCATCTGGCCCTTGAACCCGATGTCGGCGATCTGGATTCGGGCACACGAGTTGGGGCAACCGTTGATGTTGATGGTGATGGGTACGTTCAGCTGGGAGTTGATGTCCTCGAGGCGGCTCTCCAGCTCGGGCGTCAGAGACTGCGCACGAACCCGGGTTTCGGCGAAGGACAACTTGCAGTACTCAATACCGGTGCAGGCCATCAGGTTTCGGCGCCAGTGGGATGGGCGGGTTTGCAGACCGAGCGCGTCTAGCCCGGCAATCAGCTCCTCGAGCTTGTCGTCGGGAATATCGAGGATGACCAGTTTCTGGTAGGGCGTGAACCGGATTCGGTCCGAACCGGCCTGCTCAGCCAGGTCGGCAACCGCCTTGAGGATGGTGCCTGACACCCGCCCCGCGATGGCCGACGCACCGACGGCGTTGAGGCCGTTCTTGAGTCGCTGCACGCCGACGTGGTCAATCGCATGCGGGACCTGCTCGGGCGCCGGGCCGTCGATCAGCGGACGCTTGAGGTACTCGGTTTCGAGGACATTCCTGAACTTCTCAACGCCCCAGTCCTTGACCAGGAACTTCAGCCGTGCCTTGGCCCGCAGTCGCCGATAGCCGTAATCGCGGAAGACCGATGTCACGGCTTCCCAGACCTCGGGTACCTCGTTCAGTGGGACCCAGACGCCGAGTCGCTGGGCCAGCATCGGGTTCGTCGACAACCCGCCACCGACCCACAAGTCCAGGCCAGGACCGTGCTCGGGGTGGTTGACTCCGATGAAGGCGATGTCATTGACCTCGTGCACGACGTCTTGCAGCCCTGAGATCGCGGTCTTGTACTTTCGCGGCAGGTCGGCGTACTCAGGCTTACCGATGTAGAGGCGGACGATCTCATCGATGGCCCAGGTCGGGTCGAGCACCTCGTCGAGCGACTCACCGGCCAGCGGTGAACCCAGCACAACACGCGGGCAGTCACCGCACGCCTCGGTGGTCTTGAGTCCGACCTCGTCGAGTCGCCGCCAGATTTCCGGAACATCCTCAACCCTGATCCAGTGGTACTGGATGTTCTGCCGGTCGGAAATGTCGGCGGTGTCGCGGGCGAACTCGATCGAAATCTGGCCCAGCGTGCGCAACGCGTTCGTCGAGAGGGCACCGCCGTCGCAACGCACCCGCATCATGAAGTACTTGGCCTCGAGCATGTCCATGTTGTCGTCGCCGGTGAACGAGCCGTCGTAACCCTGCTCGCGCTGGGTGTAGAGGCCCCACCAGCGGAAACGCCCACGCAGGTCGCCAATGTCGATGCTGTCGAAACCCTCTTTGGAGTAGATGTTCTCGATGCGTTCCCGCACGTCGAGCGGCGCGCCGGCCTTCTTCATCTCCTCGTTGGGATTGAGCGCCTCGCGATTACCCAGCGCCCACTGGCCCTCATTACGGGGAGCCTTGGCGGGACGTGCTGTGGTCATCAGGGATCTCCTTCGCGAACAACCTGGGCTGAATCCGCGCAGCTCACCGTGAGGTCCGGCGGCGCAGATCCGGCAGCCAGTGACGTACTAGATGGGCTGGGTCTACGACATCAAGGCAGACAGCAACAGCTGCAAACGCGCTTGAGGTCGATATGCCGCCGCGCCACCAGCGCTACACGCAGGTTCGAATTGGCGACGGTCACGCTGACATTCTGCCATGAATAGACACATGCCGTGTCACCAGGTCAAATTTCTTCTCATGGTGATTAAAACTGCCACGGAAATCTGGGTGATCGGGTAAACAAAACCGGGAAAGAGCTGGGAAAACTGTCCGATCGGGTCAGCCGTGCCAAGATTTGGCATGGCTTTACGTGAGGCGCCGGTGGATCTACCGGCCGTGCAGGCGACCCCGGGACACCCGTTCGGCCTGTATATCCACGTCCCGTTCTGCATAACGCGGTGTGGTTATTGCGATTTCAACACCTACACCCCAGCGGAGTTGGGCGGCGTCAACCCCGACGCCTGGCTGGAGGCGTTGCGGATTGAGCTCGAGTTGGCCGCCGCCCGCCTGGGCGGGCCAACGGTGGACACCGTGTTCGTCGGTGGCGGCACACCGTCCCTGTTGGGCGGCGCGCGCCTGACTGCCCTGCTCGGCATGGTGCGCGACAACTTCGTGCTGGCGGCGGACGCCGAGATCACCACCGAGGCCAACCCGGAGTCGAGCTGGCCGGAGTTCTTCGAGGCGATCCTGGAGGCGGGTTACACGCGGGTGTCGCTGGGCATGCAGTCGGTGATCCCTCATGTGTTGCGGGTGCTGGAGCGGGTGCACACGCCGAACCAGGCGGCACTCGCGGCCCGGCAGGCCTTGGAACAGGGCTTCGAGCACGTCAGCCTGGACCTCATTTACGGAACCCCTGGCGAATCCGACGACGACCTGTTGCGTTCGGTGGACGCGGCGATCGAGACCGGCGTCGATCATGTTTCCGCGTACGCACTGGTTGTCGAGGACGGCACCGCGATGGCCAGGCGGGTCCGTAGTGGCGAGCTGGCGGCTCCCGACGCCGATGTGCAGGCCCGCCGCTACGAGTTGATCGACGAACGCCTTTCGGCGGCCGGGTTGGATTGGTACGAGGTGTCCAACTGGTCCCGTGCCGGTGGGGAATGCCGGCACAACCTCGGCTACTGGGGCGGCGGCGAGTGGTGGGGTGCGGGACCCGGCGCACACGGCTTCGTGAACGCGACGCGGTGGTGGAATGTCAAGCATCCCAACGCTTATGCGGAGAGGTTAGATGGCGCGGCGCTACCAGTAGCCGGCTACGAGCAGCTCGGAGCGGAAGCCCTGCACACCGAGGAGGTGATGCTGGCGATCCGGTTGCGTCAGGGGCTGGCGGTGGATCGTCTGGACTCCGGGGAGCGGGAGCGCGCCGACACGGCGCTGGCCGACGGATTGCTGGTGTCCGAAGGCGACCGGTTGGTGCTCACCAATCGCGGCCGGCTACTCGCCGATGCGGTGGTGCGAAACCTGTTGGCGTGATTGCCAGAATCGGTGGTGCGCTTCGGTGAAGTCAGACCCCGAACAAATGCTCGAAGACGCGAGAGATCTCGATGTAGAGCGGAATTCCGATGGTCACGTTGTAGGAGAACGTCAGCGCCAGTGAGGCGGCCAGGGGCAACGTCGGACTCGCTTCGGGAATCGCCAGTCGTTGTACCGCGGGTACGGCGATGTAGGACGCCGCGCCGCACAAGACCGCGAACAGCACATAGGTTCCCGGCTTGAAGTCGCTGTTGGTCAGTGCTGCGTAGCTGCACGCGGCGATAATCCCCATCGTCGCAAAGATATTCGGCACCACCAGGCCGAAGACGATGAAACCGATGCCGGCCTGCCGCAAGTCTTTGAGCTTGCGTGCCGCCGTCATGCCCATTTCAAGCAGGAACAGGCAGAGCACGCCCTGGAAGGCCATAACAAAGAACTTGTCGTCGTCTGCAACGACTTTCTGGCCTTGCAGACCACTGATGAGACCGATGACGATGCCGCCGATCAGCAGCACGAGGCCGGGGTTGAGGAAGACCTCCTGAAAAAGCTCGCGAGAAAAAATCGGCATCCGCTTGGCTGGCGCCCGGGGTGGCAATTGGTCAGGCTCCCAGTTCGGATGCTCCAGTTTCTCCACGCCCTCCTGGTCGATCACGAGTTCGTGTTCGAGGTCGAGGGTCTTTCCTGGCGCGGGCTTTGCGGCGGCGCCGGGGCCAATGGCTGCTTTGACCGGCGCGGTGTATCCAGCCTCGTCGGGCATGTATCCCGCCGCATCCAGACCTCTATGCCGCAGTCGGGCAACGAGATACAGCGCGACCAGGCAGCCCGGGATCTCCATGACGGCGAGCATGACCGGCATGTACGCGTTGAACGCGATGTTGGCCGCGGCCAGGACTGCCAAACAGGTAGCGAAGGTCCCGGCCGAATCCGACCCGTAATAGCCTGCGACCGTTGCCATATCGACTCGTCGCATGGATTTGATTCGGCTGAGCAGTAGGTAGGCCAAACCTCCGATGGCGAAATTCAGCACGAAGCCGAGCACCATGAAGCCGATTATGACGCCGATTCCACTGTCGATCTTGGCGAGTTCTTCGCCGCCGTGCCAGCCGATGGCCAGCAGCAGGTACATGGTGAGGCCCTGATAGATCACGTAGGGAAACTCGAAGCGCACCTTCAGGATTGGGATCAGAAAGCCGAAGTAGAAGAACAACAGCAGTGGCTTGAACAAGTTGTGCGTGAAGTTGTCCCAGAACTCAGCCAGCATTGAGTACCTCCCGAGCGTCCTGTGGCAATTCGAAGGAAGTACTGACCGTCAAGGCTTTTCAAGGCGACCACGAACATCCCACGCAACGCAGCGAACTTAGCGCGGGCGGTTAGCGCTCGCCACTCACAATCGACGCCAAACAGCGTGGTGCCGCGGAGTTTTCCTGGCGGTATGACCACCGAAACATATACGTAACGACCGATATCGACATCGGTGCTGGCAGAGGGCTTTTCGGCACTGCCGGTATGGATCGGATACCAGTTACCTGTCAGTTTGCTGGGAGATTACGTGTCGGGTCAGGGCGCGCCCGGCTGGACCATTGCGGCGATCCGCGGCGCCCCGACTGCGCTCGCGGTGCGTCGCCGATCGCCACGGGAGGCGGGTGGTGGGTCGGCGGTCCTTGCGTCTGGTGATGCGTGGTTGCGGTCGGCCAGTGGTCAGCGGACAACCCCCGATCGCGGCGGGGATGGTGTGCTGATGCCCGGGGGCGATCCAGGTGGCTAAGTCGTCACGCCAGGAGCGCGGCGGTAGGTCGGTGCCGCGGGAGGGGGGCGCGCAGGGAAACGGCCGGGAACAATTTGGCGCCCGGTGTCCGCCGATACGCCGTCGGTTGCGGGCGCGCCGGACCCCGATTTGTCGGGAAAAGGCCTGGTAGGTGTCCTGACGCCGATGCGGCCGCCGTCGGTCTGTGATCGCCGTCAGCGCAGCTGCGGGTTTAGTTCGTTGTGAGATTTACCTGGATTGCCTGAGTGGTGGCGCAGCGAACGGGCAGGGGGGCAGCGTTCGGAGAAAGGTTAGGCTACATTTACCTATTGTGATGGAGGCCAGCGTCGAGACGAGTTCTGCCAGCAGTGCGTCGCTGTCGATCCCGTTACCTGGAAGCATCGACCCCGCCGACCTGACGGCCCAACTGGCTGCCGAGCTCATCGAGCCCCTCGGTGAGGAATACCTGCTCTACGAGCTCGATGGGCAGTGGGTGCTGGCTGCGGGCGTGCTCGCGATGGTGGAGTTGGACAGCGACGAACTACGGGTCATCCGTGACGGCGTGACGCGCAGGGAACAGTGGTCCGGTCGCCCGGGGGCTGTGCTGGGCGAAGCCGTGGATCGTTTGTTGCTGGAAACTGACCAGGCATTCGGCTGGGTTGCGTTCGAGTTCGGCGTGTACCGCTACGGGCTGCAACAGCGGCTGGCGCCGCACACGCCGCTGGCCAGGGTTTTCTGGGCACGTACCCGCATCATCGTCTCGGACGGGGAGGTCCGTCTGTTCGGTGGCGGGGCCACCTACCGCGAGGCCGTGCAGCGGTTGCTCAGCGATGGCTTGCCTGACGTGCAACGTCCGAGGAGCGTCGATGAGTCCGTCGACCCGTCGGACTACCGCGCCCGCGTGGCGGTGGCAGTTCAGGAAATCGTCGAGGGCAACTACGACAAGGTGATCTTGTCCCGTTGTCTCGCAGTGCCTTTCGCGCTTGACTTCCCGTCGACCTATCGGATGGGACGGCGCAACAACACGCCGGTGCGGTCATTCCTGTTGCATCTCGGTGGTATTCGCGCACTTGGATTCAGCCCGGAACTCGTCACGGCCGTCCAACCGGACGGCACGGTGGTCACCGAGCCGCTGGCCGGCACCCGTGCGCTCGGGCGGGGTCCCGCGCATGACCGTCAGGCGCGCGAGGATCTGGAGTCGGACTCCAAAGAGATTGTCGAACATGCTATTTCGGTACGGACGTCGCTGCAGGAGATGAGCGAGATCGCTGAGCCCGGTACCGCTGTCGTCAGCGATTTCATGACGGTTCGCGAGCGCGGCAGTGTGCAGCACCTCGGTTCGACGATCACCGGGCGGCTTGATCCATCCAGCGACCGGATGGACGCCCTGGAGGCACTCTTCCCAGCGGTTACCGCGTCGGGAATTCCGAAAGCGGGCGGCGTCGAAGCGATCCTGCGTCTCGACGAAGGGCCGCGCGGGCTGTATTCCGGTGCGGTAGTGATGTTTTCCGCGGACGGCGGGCTCGACGCGGCGCTGACGCTTCGGGCGGCTTACGAGCGTGACGGACATACCTGGCTTCGCGCCGGTGCGGGCATCATCGAAGCCTCCAACCCGGAACGCGAATTCGAGGAGACCTGCGAGAAGCTCTCCACGCTGACGCCGTATCTGGTGGAACGGCGTTAATTTTCCACGTATCTGGTCGACGAAGTAGCGTATTGCCATGCGCGTTCTGCTCGTCGGGGACGAGCCGCGGTTGTCGGCGACTCTGTCTAGGGGACTGACCGCGGAAGGCTTCGTCGTTGTAGCTGTCGACAATGGTGTCGACGGCTTGCACGAGGCCATCGAAAACGACTTCGACGTCGTTGTTCTCGACATCATGCTCCCCGGTCACAGCGGATATGAGGTGCTGCGCCGAATGCGGGCGCAGAGCGTGTGGACACCGGTGCTGATGTTGACCGCCAAGGACGGCGAGTACGACCAGACCGATGCGTTCGATCTTGGAGCTGATGACTATCTGACGAAGCCGTTTTCGTTTCGGGTGCTTGTTGCGCGCCTTCGCGCGCTGGTGCGTCGCGGGGCACCGGAGCGACCGGTAGTTCTGACCGCAGGATCACTGTCACTGGATCCCGCTCGGCATACGGTCCAACGTGATTCGACCCCGATATCGCTCACTCCGCGTGAGTACGGGCTGCTGGAATTCTTGATGCGCAGCAGGGACACCGTGGTGACGAAAGCCGATATTCTGCGTAACGTGTGGGATGCGCACTACGAGGGTCCCGACAATGTTGTCGAGGTATACGTGGGATACCTTCGGCGCAAGATCGATGCTCCCTTTGGTACCAACACCATTGAGACGATCCGAGGTGTGGGTTACCGGTTGGTGTGCTGAGGCGTGTTTTGCGGCAGGGTCAGGATCATCGTGGTTCCGCCGCCCGGTCGGTCGTCGATGGTGACATTGCCGCCATGGGCCGCGACGACCTCTGCGACGATCGCCAATCCCAGGCCGGCTCCGCCGCTACTGCGGGCGCGATCCGCATCGAGGCGAACGAACCGTTCGAACACCCGTCCCCGATCGTCTGGGTTGATGCCGGGTCCGTCGTCGCTGACGGTGACGACGGCTGTGCCGCCGGCGTTTGCGACTTCGATGCTGATGCTCGAGTTGGCATGGCGGACAGCGTTATCCACAAGGTTGCGGATCAGCCGGGATATCGCCGATGGGTCACCGGTCAGCTGCGTTGGTGCGATGTCGGTGTGGATGGTGTATTCGCTTGCGCGCCGTGCACGGGCGGCTTCTACCTCGGCAAGATGATCGAGAGACACCTCGACCCTGCGCCGCAACAGGCTTTGCTCGTCGGCACGCGCAAGGAGCAGCAAATCGTCGATCAGTGTGCGCATGCGTTGCGCCTCGGGAAGCAGGGTGTTGAAGGCCAAGTCCGCATCGAGCAATTCGGGGTGAGCCTCGGCGACTTCCAGTCCAGAGATGATGGTGGCCAGCGGGCTGCGCAGTTCATGAGAAGCGTCGCCGACAAATTGTTGTTGTGCCCGGTGGCCGGCTTCGATGCGTGCCAGCATCTCGTTCATGGTGACCGCCAGGGCGGCGATCTCGTCCCTGCTGATTGGCACGGGCACCCGTTCGGCCAAGTCGGACGTGGAGATTTCAGCGACCCGGATTCGTATCGCATCCACGGATTTCAACGAGCGACTGACGAGCCGGTACGTCGCCGCCGCGGCCACGGCGACGATGATCGGGGCGCCGCCGACCAACAACAGCGCGACGGTCCGCGCAGTCGCTTCGACCGCTTCGCTGCCCCCTCCGACGATGACCGTGTACTCATCGGCGGCAGTCTTGACTCGTTGACCGCTGACCCGCATATCGTCATCGGCCACCGCGTCGTCGGACATGCCGCGCCGCAAATTGAGGTCAAACTCGGTGATGGGCACCAGTGGCGTTTTGGGTGCCGCCCCAAATCGCTCGACCACCTTGCTATTTCGGTCGATCACCTGGATCGCCACCACGTGCTGGTCGGTGGCGAATAAGGCGTCGTCGACGTCGTTGAGTGAATTCGATTGCAGGGCAGTGACAATGTGGCTGACTCGGCCGGCGGTGGCGTCATCGACACCCGCCAACAACGTCCGGTAGAGGATGACGTCCAATGCGGCGCCTGCCGCAGCGAAGGCAAAGAAAACGACGACCGCCGATGCTGCGGCTGAGCGAGCCGAGATGCCCAAATTGCTGGGCCACACCGCGCGCATCAGCCACTTTCGCCCAAATGGCCCAACGGCAGACATCCGCACAGTCTGATTCTGCCGGGCTGAAGATTCGCTGAGAACACCGCCGTACAGATCGGCTTATCGCGGTGAACGTAAAGCTCAGCGTGCTTCTCAGCGGCTTCTCAGCGCCACCCTCCTACGCTGCGTTCCTATGTTGCGAAATCGCTGCTGAAGCACCGAATCCCGTTGCGAACTAGGAGGAATGATGAACCACCAAACAGATTCGGACTTCCAGCCCGAGTCCCACAGACCGGTCGCAGTCGTCGACGAAGTCACCCCATCACTGGCCCACGGCGGGGTCGATCCGCTGAGCAGACCACGGTTGCGCGGTTGGATCCACCTCTATTGCGCCATCGCGGCTGTCTTCGGCGGCACAGCACTGGTGGTGATGTCGTGGTCGGTGGTTTCCAAGCGGGCTGGGCATGCGACGCTGGCCTACGCCTTGGCGATCGTCGCGATGTTCGCTGTCAGCGCGATCTATCACCGAGTCAACTGGGAGTCGGCGGCCGCCAGGCAATGGATGCGACGACTCGACCATTCGATGATTTTTGTGTTCATCGCCGGCACCTACACACCTTTCGCGAGACTGGACATGCCGCACCCGACCGGGCAGATGGTGCTGGCCATCGTGTGGGGTGGCGCGCTGGCCGGAATCGGGCTGACGCTGTTGTGGCCGTCGGCACCGCGCTGGGTGGGCGTGCTGCTCTATCTGCTGCTGGGCTGGGTGGCGGTCTGGTACGTCGGATTGATCGTGCACAACGCCGGAGTGGCCGCGATGGCGCTGCTGGCAGCCGGCGGTGTCCTGTACAGCATCGGCGGGGTGGCCTACGGTTTGCGCCGGCCCGACCCCTGGCCGACGACGTTCGGCTACCACGAGTTCTTCCACGCCTGCACGGCCATCGCGGCGGTCTGCCAGTACATCGCCATCTGGTACGCGGTTTTCTGAGACTAGCCGCTTAACACGCGGAATCGCTTAAGGGATAAGCCGATAGCCCCGATCCGGGGGAGGGGAACTGGGATCATGCAAGGTGCATACGGCGCTTTCTTGGGCGTATTCCTGATCGGCCTGCGTGAAGGCTTAGAGGTGACGCTCATCGTGAGCATTGCCGCGGCGTTCCTCAAGCGCAACGGTCAATCGACGCGTGCGATGTTTGCCGCCGTCGCGGTGGCCGTGCTCATCTGCCTTAGTGTCGGCGTCGGCCTGAATTTGCTGTCGGCCAGCCTGCCACAGGCGCAGCAGGAGATGATGGAAACGGTCATCGGCGTTATGGCGGTGGTGTTTGTGACCTCCATGATCATTTGGATGAACGTCAATGCTGGCCGGATGCAAGGCGAATTGGAGCACGAAGCGGAACAGGCCGTCAGCAAGGGCGGTTCGATGGCGCTGGTCGTCATGGCCTTTCTCGCCGTTCTCAAAGAAGGTTTTGAATTGTCGGTCTTCCTGCTGGCGGCCGCGCAAACGTCGCACGGCAGCCGTTGGCCGGCGGTTGTCGGCGGCATATCGGGCATCGCGCTGGCGATCGCCGTGGGAGTCGGGTTGTACTACGGCGGTTTGAAACTCAACCTGGGCCGCTTCTTCCGCGTCAGCGCCTTCTTCCTGGTGCTGATTGCCGCAGGGTTGGTGCTGAAGGTGCTGCGCACCGCGCACGAGGCGGGTTGGGTGAACTTCGGCCAGCAAGTGCTCGTTGACTTGTCGTCGTTGATCCCTGAAGACTCGGTGCAGGGTGCGTTGATCGGCGGCCTGTTCGGCATACCTACCGATCCTCGGCTCATCGAGGTCGTCGGCTGGGTGGTTTACGTGGTCGCGGTACTGGGAGCCTTTCTCTGGCAAAGTAGGAAACCGGCGAATGATGAGATCTGTCAACCGGTTTGATGACTGAGCTCTTGCTGATAAGGGTGCCGCATGCGAATATTTCTGTGCTGGTGCGGTTTTGACTCAAGAGACAGGCCCGCTCGGCGCGGGCGCACGCTGGTCGATCATGGTCATCTCGTTGGGAGTGACGGCGAGTTCCTTTCTCTTCATCAACGGCGTTGCGTTCTTGATCCCGTCGTTGGAAACCGCGCGAGGGATCTCCCTGACCCAGGCCAGTCTGTTGGCGTCGATGCCCAGTTGGGGCATGGTCGTCACGCTGGTCATGTGGGGTTATGTCATCGATCGGGTCGGCGAGCGCATTGTGCTCACCGTCGGTTCGGCCCTCACCGCAGCGGCGACTTACGCTGCGGTTGCGGTCCATTCGCTGCTCATGATCGGTGTCTTTCTGTTCCTCGGCGGGATGGCCGCCGCCAGCTGTAATGCGGCCGGCGGTCGACTGGCTTCGGCATGGTTTCCGCCGCACCAACGGGGACTGGCAATGGGAATCCGCCAGACCGCCCAACCACTGGGAATAGCTTTGGGTGCGTTGGTGATGCCCGAACTGGCCGAACGTGACCCCATCTCGGCGCTGATGTTTCCCGCGGTGTGGTGCACGATCGCGGCGGTGGCCAGCGGGATCGGCATCATCAACCCGCCGCGGAAACCGCGCCGCGCGGCCAGTCAGGCGGAACTGTCCAGTCCGTATCGCGGGTCGTTCACGCTGTGGCGAATCCACATCTCGTCGGCACTGCTGATGTTGCCGCAGACGGTGACGGCGACGTTCATGCTGGTCTGGCTGACGGATCGACAAGGCTGGTCGGCCGCCGCAGCCGGCACCTTGATCACTGTCTCGCAGTTGCTGGGCGCGGTGGGTCGCATCGCGGTCGGCCGCTGGTCCGACCGCGTGGGCTCAAGAATGCGACCGGTTCGCACCATCGCCATCGCCGCCGCGTTGACCCTCGTCCTGCTCGCCCTCGCTGATCACACGGACTCGCGGTACGCCGTGCTGTGCATGGTCGTCATTTCCGTGTTGGCCCAACTCGGCAATGGCTTGGCGGCTACCGCGATCACTGAGTTCGCCGGACCGTTCTGGAGTGGACGCTCGCTGGGCGTCCAGAACACGACACAGCGACTGGTGGCAGCTGTCGGATCACCGATGCTCGGCGCAGCGATCACCGCCTTCGCTTATCCGCCTGCCTGGGCGCTGTGCGGGTTGTTCCCGTTGCTCGCAATTCCGCTGGTACCAACGGCTTTGGTGCCACCCGGGATGGACATGAGGGGCCGGTCCACTGCCCGCCCCGAGGCTGAAAGTTAGGATTGCGCCGATGGCCAAAATTGGCAAGTCAACTCTGAGTCCGAGTCCGCCCGGACGTCGGTTGCCCATACACGCGGCATTCACGTCGGGTGGTGGGTCGCGGTTCATTGTTGACTGCCACCAGCGCTACGGCGACGTTTTCGCCTTGCGAGTCGTTTCGAGGGGCGACGTGGTGTACCTGGCTGACCCTGCCGACATCAAGACAGTGTTCGCCGGCGATCCCGGTGTTTTTCATGCCGGCGAGGCGAACGAGATGTTGCGGGGGCTGCTCGGGAACAGTTCCTTGCTTGTGGTCGATGACGAGATGCATCGAGATCGGCGCCGTCTGATGATGCCGCCGTTTCATCGGGTGGCCGTTGCGCAGCAGGCTGAGGTGATGGCTGAGATCGCAGCGGCCAACGTGGCCGGATGGCCGCTGGACACACCGTTTGCATTGGCGCCCAAGATGTCTGAGATCACACTCGAGGTGATCCTGCGGTTGGTCATCGGGGCCACCGAGCCCAGCCGCCTGGCTGCGCTACGCGAGGTGATGCCGCGACTGCTCAATGTCGGGGCCTGGGAGACACTGGCAATCGTCAATCCGGCGTTGATGCGCCGTCGCCCTTGGCGAGGGCTGCAGCGGCGGATCGAAGAAGCCGACGCCCTCCTGTACGCCGAGATCGCCGACCGCCGCGCAGACCCCAACCTGTCCGAGCGAACCGACACCCTGGCGATGCTGGTGCGGGCCGCCGACCAGGATGGGCGCACCATGACCGACCGGGAACTGCGTGACCAGCTGATGACCTTGCTGGTGGCCGGTCACGACACCACTGCTACCGCGCTCTCCTGGGCGCTAGAGCGCCTGACCCGCCATCCAGCCGCTCTCGTCAAGGCGGTGCAGGCGGCCCAGGCCAGTGCCGCTGGTGATGCCGCAGGCGACGAGTATCTCGATGCGGTGGCCAAGGAGACACTGCGGATACGTCCGGTGGTATCCGGCGTGGGCCGCATGTTGACCGAGTCGACGGACGTGGCCGGCTACCGGCTTGACGCCGGAACGATGGTGGTCGCCGCGATAGGCCTGGTTCACGCGAACTCAGCGCTCTATCCGGATCCGGATCGGTTCGATCCAGATCGCATGCTTGGCGCCAACTTGAGCCCCACCACCTGGCTGCCGTTCGGCGGCGGCAACCGCCGCTGCCTCGGTGCCAGCTTCGCCATGGTCGAAATCCGGGTGGTGCTGCGAGAGATCCTGCGTCGGGTCGATTTGAGCACGACCACGCAAGCCGACGAGCCGATAAAGCTGAAGCATGTCATCCAAGTGCCGGGCCGCGGCGCCCTCGTCACAGCACTGGCGGTCAGGGATGTGCCCGCAGCCACGCCGACGCAGGCTTGTCCTGCCGCGCAAAGTGGCGAGTTGCACTAGTCGCGGCAAATTTTCGGCGTACTGAATTCAACCCCATGGCGGGCAGGCTGAGCTCCCCGTCGCTTCACCTCTGGCCGGGTCGGACAGCCTTCGTGCCGAGGCGCGCTTGTGCCGACTCCATCGAGCGATGGGCCGCGGGCCACCGGCAATCTGCCGAATCCGGTAGGCGGTGCAGGCAGAGATACCCAATAGCAAACTCCGGTACGGGTATGCGTGGCACTCGCGTGAATCAGGACGCGCCGAGCGCCGCCGTAGCCGCGAACCTGTGAACTTAGGTGACCCTTGGTGGATACGAGCAGCGCGGAGAACCGTGAGCTTCGCTAACAATAAACATTTCTGTTCACCTCTTATTCATTCTTCGCAGTCGAACATACGCACGTTAGCAATATGTGATTAAATTCCGACTCTTTCTTCTCATGTAGGATGCGCCGCCGATCGGGTCGTGGACTGTTTGACGGTCTCTTGCGCCCCGGCCCTTCGCCTAGAATTCAGGGTTTAGAAACTCGCTGCCCGGCTCCAGGCTGGGCCACTTCGGCATGGTTGGCGGGGCGCCAGGTAGTCGTGAGCAGCCCATTCTGCGCCCAAAACAACCAGTTCAGCCGGTATTTGTAACGGTTGTAGATACGCCTCGCGCGGACGGCCTGGGCGCGGATTTTGCCGGCGCGGAAAGTGTTCTGACGCGACTCAGTCGCAGGTCGCGGCTCCCGACGGCCGGTTCGGCTCGTCGAGATCTCATTGAGAAGTCATAGATCCTGGACGGTCTTGGCGGGTTTTTCCAAGAGTTTTATATGAGTCCGAGATTAAAAATCGGCGTGATTTTTATTGAAATGCGGTGATCAGATGCCATCCACCGTGCGCACCGTTCGCCTATCCAATTGTTATCCGTCCACTATGGACCTGACAGGGAACCCATAGGGATCTCATAGGTCTCCAGTAGTAAACACACCGCCGTGTTGTGCTACTCACTCGATTGTCGGAGGAATTCATGTCGTTCGTGCGTACGTACCCAGAGCACTTGGCGGCCGCCGCCAGCAACCTTGCGTCCATCGGAGCGGCTCTGACTGCCGGCAACTCTGCTGCCGCCTTCCCTACCTCCGGCGTCGTACCCGCGGCTGCCGACGAGGTGTCGATTCTGACGGCACTGCAGTTCGCTTCCCACGGGGCGCGGTTCCAGGAAATGCATGCACGCGCAGCCCAGATTCAGGCGGCTTTGACCGCGACATTGGCAACCAGCGCGGCGTCATATGCCGCGACCGAAGCGGCAAACGCCGTCGCGGCTCACTGAGCGGCTTGAGGGAATCAAGGACTAGAGATGGTCGACTACGGATTGTTGCCGCCCGAAATCAACTCGGCGCGGATCTACGCTGGCCCGGGACCTGAGACGTTGATCGCCGCCGCCGCGGCGTGGACGGGACTGGCCGCCGAGTTGCAGGACGCGGTGGCCGGTTCCCGGTCGGTGATCACCGCGCTGACCAGCGGACCTTGGACCGGGCCCGCGGCGGCTTCCGCGGCTGCATCGATCAGCCCGTTCATCACCTGGCTGGACATCAGTGGCGAGGAAGCCGCCGAGGCCGCAAGTAAGGCCAGTTCGGCGGTGTCGGCGTACGAGACGGCGTTCGCAGCGACGGTTCCGCCGCCATTGATCGCGGCCAACCGTGCGCTGTTGGCGGAGTTGACCGCCACCAACATCTTCGGCCAGAACACGCCGTCCATCGGGCAACTCGAGGCCCAGTACTCCGAGTTCTGGGCGCAGGACTCCGGAGCGATGTACACCTACGCGGGTAGCTCGGCCGCGGCGACCCAGCTGACGCCGTTGCCGGCGGCGCCCGAGGTGGTGGACCCGGGCGGCCTGGCCGACCAGACCATCGCGGTCTTCAAGGCGCAATATCAGGGACTGCAAACCAACATCAACGGTGTGGTGAACCAGATTCACCCCAGGGTTTCCGAGGTCATCAAGACGCTGTCGTCGCCGATCAACGGCCCCGCGATCGACGCATGGCTCATCGCCAACACGCCGCTGGATGACATCGTTCCGCTCTACTCCAAGTACATGTCGCCCTACATCAACTCGCTGGCGGCGATGATTCAGTCGACGCAGACCGTCGGCCAGAACAGCAGTGGTATCTCGGGTATTGCCAACCTCCTGAAGCCGGCTGCCCCGGCGGCCGCCAAGGCTGTCGAAGGTGCGGCTCAGGGTGCCGCCTCGGCGGCGAGCGGCGCGGGTCAGGCCGCGAGCGGTGCTGCGGCCGGCCTGGGTGGTATCGCTGGTGGACTGGGCAAAGCATTGCCGATCGGCGGGTTGTCGGTGCCCGCAAGCTGGACCCCGTGGAGCGCCACCACCAACCCTGGCGTCGCCTCGCTGGCCAGCGCCACCGTTCCTGCGGCCGCTGAAGGCGCCAACAGTTTCCCGATGGCTCCGCCGTTCGGGCAGTTCGTCAACGGCGGATACGGCAAGAATCTCCCGAGCTACGGGTTCAAGCCATTGATCATGGCCAAGCCGCCGGCCGCTGGATAGCGGCCGAAGGCATAGGGGACCAAACAATGTTCGACTATGGCTTGTTGCCGCCCGAAATCAATTCGGGGCGTTTGTATTCCGGCCCGGGACCGGGTCCGTTGCTGGCAGCCGCTGGGGCATGGGCTGCGCTGACTGATGACCTGCAAGCCGCGGCAGCGGGTCATCGCTCGGTGATTACCGCGCTGACCAGCGGTCCGTGGACCGGTCCGGCCTCGGCGGCGGCGCTTTCGGCCGCGCTTCCCTTCATCACCTGGCTGGACACCAGCGCCGAACAGGCTGCCGAGGCCGGCAGTCAGGCGGGCGCGGCGGCGACCGCCTACGAGGCGGCGTTCGCCGCGACGGTGCCACCGCCCGTGATCGCGGCCAACCGCGCATTGTTGGCGGCTTTGGTCGCGACCAACTTTCTCGGGCAGAACACACCGGCGATCGCGGCGACCGAAGCCGTGTACGCCGAATTCTGGGCCCAGGATGCCGGCGCGATGTACAACTACGCGGGTAGTTCGGCCGCGGCGTCCGAACTCGCCGAACTGCCTCCGCCTGCCGAAGTGGTCGACCCCGGCGGGTTGGCTGACCAGGCCATTGCGACCCTCAAGGCCGAGAATCAAGTCCTGCAGAACAGCATCATCAACGTGGCGTCGCAGATCGACCGGCGCGTCACTCAGGTGTTGCGGACGCTCTCGTCGCCCATCAACGGTCCAGCGATCGACCAGTGGTTGGTTGCCAACACCCCGCTCGACGACCTGGTCCCGCTCTACACCAAATACATCTCGCCGTATCTCAACTCGATTGCAATGGGTCTGCAGTCGACCCTATGGTTCGGTGACGACTCCGCCGGATTCGCCAAAATCGGCACTGTCTCAAAGGATTTCGCTTCTGCTTTCGCGGCGATCGAAGCTGCGGAGCAGGCGGCGGCCGGCGCCAGCGCCCACCTCAGCAGCGTGAGTGGCGTGGCGGCGGGACTCGGCAAAGCGATTCCGCTCGGCGGATTGTCGGTGCCCGCTAGCTGGACCTCAGCCACCGGCGTTACCGCCCCCGGGGCGATATCGCTCACCAAGGCCACTGTTCTTCCGGCTGCCTTCGAGTCGGCGGGCGTCGGCAACAACATGCCGGTGGCCCCGCCGTTCGGCCAGTTCGTCAACAGCGGAAGCGGACGTCGCACTCCTGCGTACGGGCACAGGCTGACGTTCATGACGAGGCCACCGGCGGCGGGCTAGCCATGGTCATCCGAACAGCGGTTGTGCAATCACCCGGGACGGCGCGATCCCAGCGTCCCGGGCCCGTAGGCCAGGCGTCGGGGCGGCAACGAGGGCAGCTTCCTATTCCGATACGGAGAACGCAGCGCGAGCGGTCGGAGTCGACGGTCGCCAGGATCGTCTCGGTGGCCCGAGACCTGTTTGCCCGCGACGGATACGCCGCCACTACTCTCGACGAGATCTCGGTGGTGGCTCAGGTGACCAAAGGCGCTCTCTACCACCACTTCAAGGGAAAAGCTGCGCTGTTCTGCGAGGTCTACAAGGCTGAACAAACCACGATCATGCAGGCAGTCGTCACCGCCCACCAGCGGGCACCCGACGTGTGGTCGGGGTTCCGCGCCGGCGTTCAGGCCCTGCTTGCCATCTCGTGTCGGTTCGACGTCCAACGCATCACCCTGGTGGACGCGCCCGCAGTCATCGCGTGGGAAGCCAGACGCGAGATCGAGGACCGGTACCTGCTGCGGCTACTTGAATACGGCCTGCAACTTGCCGTCAATGACGGTTGGATCGAGCCGCGTCCCATCCCGCCGCTGGCCAGCTTCGTTTTCGGAGGCCTGCGTGAAATCGCCACGGCGGTGGCATATTCGAACCAACCAGCGCAGGACCGAGCCGCGGCGGCGGCCGAACTCGACCGCATCATCGACTCCCTCGCTGGGCGCGCGCCTACTGAGCTGGCTGACGCCCGGATCCGGCCGAGTTCTCCAGGTATTCCGACAGTAGCCGGCTGACCAGCGACTCGATGTTCGTCTCGATCGATGACGCGAGTGTGGCGGTGACGGTCGCCACCGCCTGAGTCCGGAACCGGACCAGCATGGTGATCAGCTCCGCGACTTCGGCGTCGGCTGGCAGCGCTTCGCCGGGCTTGAGCTTGGTCGCGACGTGCTCGAAGCCGGCGCGCACCAGCATGTCGCTGATCTCATCGATCTTCGGGACGATCTGCTCGTGCAGGTCGATGAGCTTGTCCGCGCTGATGCCGTAGCCGCGGACCTCGTTGAACGCCTCGATGAGTTTGGGTCGGGTGATGGTGGCACGGTCTTCGTCTATCCGGATGATGTGCAGCGCCACCATGCGGTCGAAAGCGCCTGCGTCGTCGACAAATTCGCGCGCCTCGGCCAGTGACATGGTTTGGGGTTTCTCGGTGGTCCAGGTGCCCACGATGGCCGTTTCCAGGCCGAGAACGTCGCCGAGGTTCTTGCCTTCCTCCCACGCGCTGAGCATCTCCCGAACGTGAGCGATGTTGTAGCCGCGGTCGAGCATCGAGGTGATCAGGCGCAGCCGGGTCAGGTGGGTGTCGTTGAACAGCGCTATCCGCCCGACCCGCAAGGGCGGCGGCAACAGGTCGCGGTCGCGGTACACCCGGATGTTGCGGGTGGTGGTCCCGGCCAATTGGGCCAGCTCCTCGATCCGGTACTCGCCGGAGGAGGGGTTGCCGTGCGGATGGCGCACGGCGGCATCGAAGAGTTGCGTCACGGCAGTTTCAACGAACTCACGCGACTGGCGCCGAACCCGGTGCGGTGTTCGCCGCACGTTGTACAACACACTGGCGATCGTGCCGGGTTCGGGCCGTGCCGGTCGGTCGGGCGGTCTTTCAGATCCCAACTCGCCAGACCCCTTTATGCCGGGGCGCTGACGCGGTCGCGTGCAACCTGGGCGACCGCATCGTAGTGCTCATATTTGAAGTTGTGCATCTGGCGAAGATACTGTGTGGCGGTCCCGGGATACATCGACCCGTTGAAACCGTCCTTGGTGAGGTACCAGCTGCGGCACCCCGACATCCAGGTCGTCTTGGTCAGCCGGCGTTGGATGTGCTGGTTGTGGCGGCGTTGGATGTCTTGGCGCACATCGAGATAGCGCAGGTCATTGTTCAAAATGGTGGTGATGCCGCGCACCGCGTAGTCGAGTTGGCCTTCGATGTAGACCAGCAGTGAATTGTGACCCGGTCCCGAATTGGGTCCCGTCATGAAGAACAGGTTGGGGTACCCGTGTGCATTGATGCTCTTGTAGGCCTGTGCGCCACCGGCCCATTCGTCGGCCAGCGATCGGCCCCCGAGTCCAGTGACCTTGAACGGTGGTCCGGTGAGGTGAACGTCGTAGCCGGTGGCGAACACGATGCAGTCCAGGTGGTGTTCGATGCCGTCGCTGGTGCGGATTCCGACCGGACTCACCGTCGCGATGGGCCAATCGATCAGTTTGCAGTTGTCGCGCTGCAGCGCGGGGTAGTAGTCGCTGGAGACCAGCATCCGCTTGCAGCCGGGCGCGAAGTCGGGCGTCAGCTGGCGCCGCATCCAGGGGTCTTTGACCTGGGCGCGGATGTGGGCCTGACCCAGCCGGGCCACCAGCGAGGTCAGCGGTGTGTTCCATACCATCGCCGTCGCAGTGGCCTCGTGGCCCCAGAACAACACTTGACGCGCGAGTTGTTGAGTGGCAGGGACTTTCGCGAACACCGCCTGAACCGCCGGCGGTGTTGCGACATCCAGGCGCGGCAGCACCCAGCCGGGGGTGCGCTGGAACACCTTGACAAAACCGGCCTGCTTCACCAGTTCGGGGATGATCTGAATCGCGCTGGCGCCGGTGCCGATGACGGCGACCCGCTTACCGGTGAAGTCGTACTCGGAATCCCAACGGGCGCTGTGGATCTTGTGACCTTGGAAGCTGTCCAGTCCGCGCATGTCCGGAAAACTGGCGTCCGACAGCGGGCCGGAGGCCAGCACGACGGTGCGTGCCCGAAAGCGCTTGCGATTCTTGGTCGTTGCGGTCCACACACCGGCGTCCGCGTCGAAGCTCAAGCCGCTGACTTCGTGCCCGAACCGGATGTGGCGACGGATGTCGAACTTGGTTGCCATCTCCTCGATGTGCCGGTAGATCTCCGGGGCGGGGGAGTAGGTTCGCGACCACTTCGGGTTCTTGACGAACGAGTAGGAATACAGCAGCGACGGAACGTCACAACTGGCGCCGGGATACTGGGTGTCGCGCCAGGTTCCGCCGACCCGGTCGGAACGTTCCAGGATCACGACATCGTCGACACCCGCTTCAGCCAGGCGGATCGCCGCCCCGAGTCCGGTGAATCCGGCTCCAATGATGAGCGTCTGATGGACGCGGTCGTTGGCCATGATCAGGCTGCCGGTTCGTGAGTGAGTTCCCGCGACCAGCTCGGCATCGGCCGAAGCAGCGGCTTGGGATAGAAATCGGACAGCCACACCATCGAGTTGGCCAGCAACTGATAGGGGTGCCGCGGGTTTACCACCCAGCCGCCATGTCGTTTCAGCAGTTTGTATGCGGGCACCCGCGGTGTCCGTTCGCCGCGTTCGCCGAGTTGCTTGAATCGCTTGACCGCGTTGAAGAGCCGCTCGGCGTCCATGCCCATGCCGGCCATTTCGTTGCGGATGCGATTAAGCAGCGGCACGTACATCAGAGCCCCCAGGATCAGCCCCGGAGTGGCGACGGTGCCGACGAACTCGATGACGAGTCGCCGCGCGGTAGCGTGGCCGATCAACTCCAGCACCGCGAAATCGACTGCGATGTGCCGTGATTCGTCATTATTGATCTTTTCGAACACCTGGTGGCAGACCGGGTCTTCCACGGTGTCCAGCAGGAACTTGAGCAGCGCACCATCCAGCGCCACCTCCAGCATCGGGATCACGGTGCCCAGCACCGACAACGGCATGTCATCGGAGTAGGCATCCAGCCACTCGATCGCCAGTCGGATGTTGACGTTCGGGGTGGGGACCTCGCCATCCTCGAGCATGCCCCAGCGCTGCATCAGCGCCAGTTCGGCGTTGGCATGGCGTTGTTCCTCGGCATGGAAGTACCGGTAGATCTCGGCGATTGTCGGGTCGGGCGCCTTCTTGGCCAGCGCCGCGAAGCCGCGAGCGCCGATGTTCTCGATCCAGCACAAGTCGGTCATGAACGCCTTGAGCTTAGGCCGGAACTCGGGGCTGATGGTCTCCGCACCCGGAGCGTCCCAGTCGATGTCGGCAAGTGCCCACTGACGATCCTTGATCTTGGCGAGCATGGTTTCCATATCTATGGCCACCAGACCCCTCCTTTCAGGTGGGCGGGTGTTTAGTGACTGGCCACCCGCGATACCAGACCAACCGTGCGCGTGTATGCGCCCGGCGCGAATCGTTTGATACTCCAACCGATCTTGGCGTCGAATTGAGGCATGCAGTACAGGTCGCCGCGGTCATTGGCGTCCAGGCACACCCGGGCCACCTTCTCCGCCGAAAACCCGATCCAATCCGTCAATTTGTCGGCGAGCTCACTGGAACCCGCGCTGATGCGTCCGGATTCGCGCCCCGCGTCGACAATGCCGGTCTTGACGAACGTCGGGCACAGCACGGTGACTTTGACTCCGGTACCGGATAGTTCGGCTGCCAGTGTCTCGGACAGCGACAGCACGCCGGCCTTGCTGACGTTGTAGGCGGCCATGCCCGGTGCGGCGCCGAACGCGGCCGCCGAGGCGACATTGATGATTCCGCGCGGCGCGGGCGAAGAACCCGCATCGCGCAGGATTGGGGTGAACACCTGACAGCCATGGATCGGACCCCACAGATTGACGCCGAGGGTCAATCTCCAATCTTGCATGGGGATTTCGCCGATGGCTGCACCGCCGGCGCCGACGCCGGCGTTGTTGATCACCAGGGTCGGTGCGGCCCCGAACCAGGCCTGTGCCTGGTCGGCCAGCGCGGCCACATCCTCTAATACCGACACGTCGCAGCGCACCGCAACCGCCTTGCCGCCTTGCGCGGTGATCGCATCGACCGTCGATTGGGCGGCGGATTCGTTGATATCGCTGCACACCACCGCACCGCCACGGCGACTGAGTTCCGTGGCGAGGGCGGCTCCGATTCCGCTGCCGGCACCGGTCACCACTGCGGCGGCGTCTCGGCTCGTCGCCGACTTCTTGAAGATTTTGTTCAAGGGTCCCAACATTTTTCAGCCTGCCTTTGCGGTGACGTTGCGGGTCAACGCGGCGGAGATGAAACGCGCGACGTGCGCCATCGCTCTGGCGGCATCCGGTGTCATCCGCGGCAGCGCCTGGAACACATGCATCTGGTGGGGCCAGATCTGCAATTCACAACTGCCGCCGGCGGCCACGATGTCGGCCGCGAGATGGCGAGCGTCCTCTTGCAGCATCTCGGCCCCGCCCGCCTGGATCAGTGTCGGTGGTAGCAACGGACCCTCGGCCACGTTCAGCCGGAGCCGCGGATGGGCCGGGTCGACGCCCGTGTGATAGAGGCTGACCAGCCGGATGGCATTGGCGGCACTGGCGGCTGGGTCAGGACTTATCAGCTCGCGTTCGAGGCAGAGCCCGAAGGTGACGTCGTACAGCGGTGAAAGCAGCACCGCCGCGGCTGGCGGGACGGCGGCAACATCGGCCTGCAGCAGCATGTCGACGATGAGATGGCCGCCGGCCGAATCACCCGCAACAACAATCTGATCCGCTGGTACACCGCAGATCTTGCCGAGCCAGTCCCAGCCGGCCCGCACATCGTCAGCGGCGGTGGGAAATCGGTAGCGCGGAGCCAACCGGTAATCGATGCTGAACACCGGCAAGCCCGTTAGGGAGGAAAGCCAGGATGCCAGCCGCCGGTGCGTCTTCGGCGAGCACACGACAAAACCGCTGCCGTGCACGTAGTAGATGGCCCCATCTGATCGTGCTCCGGGCGACGAGCGAGGCCCATGCACCCATTCGCCTTTTACCCGCCGACCGTCGGGGAGCCGGGTATCGACCTGTTCAACGCGAGTGCCTTTGAGCGACGGGCCGAAAGTGTTCATGGTGTGGGCTATCAACTGGCGGGAGAACCAGACCCCCCAGGCACGTTCGGGAGGCACCAGTCCGCCGATCCGTCTCATGGTGCGGGCACTGACTGTTGCCGCAGTGCGAGACCGCAGCGAACCGCGGGAAGGGACATCGTCGTCCGTCATGCAACGCAGTCAATACCAAATGGTGACATTAGTCAATGGCAGAGTCGACGGGCGTGGCCGTCAACTAGTTGGGTTTCAAGTCAGAGTCCATATGCGAAGCAGATCGTGCGAACAGGTGGCGGCGATCGATGCGTCGGCGCTGAGAGCTACTGAGTCCACCGGACCGGTGTGCTCGTCGAATATCCTGAGACATACGCCGGATTCGAGGTCCCAGATCCTGGCCGTCGTGTCGTCACTGCCGGTGAGTGCGATGCGCGAATCTGCGCTCACCGCAATCGAAGTGACCTTTCGGCTGTGGCCGGCGAGGGTCTGCAGCACCTCCCCGCGGGCCACATCCCATACCGTCGCCGTCCCGAAGATGTCGCCGGCAACTGCGATGTCACCGCGAGCGGCGAGTGTGCTTGCTTGCCAGCAGTCGGTGCGGACCGGAAGGCTCTGTCTCCGTTGCCCATTGCGACTTCCCACAGTCGGGTCGTCTCGTCCGCGAAAGCCTGGGCGGTGCGTCCGTCGTCGTCGAGTTGCACGACCCACGCGATTCCGCCCAAGTCTGCGACCGTGTGCAGTCGATGCCCGGTACTGGCGTTCCAGGTGCTGGCCGAGCCTCTGTTCCCGCATAGGGCCACGGTGCCGTCGCGGTTGACAGCGACGGAGAAGACAGGTCCGTTGCGCGCGCGCAGTGTTTGGAGTCGCCGTCCAGTCGCCACATCCCAGGTCCGCACCCGACCGTCATCGGAACCTGTTGCGGCCGTAAGCCCGTCGGCACTGAGATCGACACAGCTGACGCTTCGCCAATGACCCCGCAACTCGCGGATCAGCCGACCGGAAGTGCAGTCCCACAGCCGCGCATTGCGATTCTGGCCGCTCGTGAGCAACGTGTTGCCGTCTGCGGAGAATGCCCAATTGACGGTATCGGCAGTGAACTTCGCAATGGTCAGCAGACAGCGGCCGGTGTTGATATCCCACAGCCGCGCCGGGTCGCCGTCGGCGATCAGGAAACGGCCGCTGGGGTCCATTCCCATGCCCAGAGACTGGCTATGTGGGAGCACGTGCGATGCTGCGACCGCACGCAGCGACGGATGCGCGCCGCGTCGCGCGTCATCCCGCCACATCGATTCAGCTTAAGTGTCCCAACAGTCGCAATCGCGAGTCGCCGGCAGATTGATGACACCGCCTTGCGGCACCGGTAGCGTCGGTCGGGTGAGCCTCGCGGGTGGACCACCACGCTGCGCAGTGTGCGGTCGGCTCCTCACCCTCAGCGGCCAGCTGCACACAGTCCAATTCGCCGACTACGACTCGAACTCCATTGGCGGGCAGACCCTTAAGGGTGTCGGCATGTTTTGCGCCATCGACCTCGACCCTGCCTTGCAATTGCGCGAACTCACCTTATCCGAGGCTGTCAACCGGCTGAAGGAGGAAGTCGACCTCGGCGGCGACGCTTCCTGTCGAGTCGGGGTGCAGTTGGGTCCGTATCGACTGTTGCGGTTGCTCGGTCGCGGGAGACTCAGCCGAGTGTACGAAGCCGAGCACACAGTCAAGGGTGCCAAGGTCGCACTGAAGGTCTTCTCGCCACCGCATTCGCAGGATCAGTCGTTTCGCGTCCGTACGCAGCGGAAGCCTTACCCCGTCGATACCGTCGAAGCCGTCATCGGCGGTCACATCATGCAACCAGTCCCACGACCCAGCCAGTTTTATCCCGGTATTCCGGCCAGCATCGACCACGTCATCGCTCGCGGTATGGCGAAAGACCCAAACACCGTTACGAGAGCGCCGGTGCTTTGGCCTCGGCTGCGCGGCAGGCGATGGCCACCTTCGGTAGTGCGTAACAGCTGCTTTCTTCGGCCCCGACGTCGGTAAAGATTTGCGCACATTTGGGTTGTATTCGCGCAACAGCGCGGGCGTCGTCGGGGTTCTTGCCTTGTCTTAGCTGAGGATTCGGAGCGTGACGTATGCGCGGGATGCCGGCCCGCTGCGCCCGGCTGCCCGTGAGATCTCGCGGAAGGCGTTTCTGCGGGGTGCCGCAGGCGCGTTGGCGGCCGGTGCGGTATTCGCTACGGGTCGAGCGGCCGCGGACCCGAGTCCCACTGGCGTGGACGGCCTCTCCGCGGCATTGGGCGGGCGGGTGCTGAAGCCCGGCGATGGCCAATTCGACTCGGCCAAGCAAGTTTTCAACACCAACTACAACGGCTCCACCCCGGCGGTGATCGTTACACCGACTTCACCAGCGGACGTGCAGAAGGCTGTGGCGTTCGCCGCCGCCAACCATCTCAAGATCGCGCCGCGAAGCGGTGGCCATTCCTATATCGGGGGCTCGACGGCCAACGGCGCCATGGTGATCGACCTGCGCCAGTTGCCCGGGGACATCAGATATGACGTCTCCTCTGGGCAGGTCACAGTGACGCCCGCGACCAGCCTGTATGCGATCCATGAGGCGTTGGCCGCGGCGGGCAGGGGCATCCCGACGGGTACCTGCCCGTCGGTCGGGGCCGGCGGGCACGCGCTCGGTGGCGGGCTAGGAGCCCAGTCCCGGCATGCGGGCATGTTGTGTGACCAGTTGACGTCCGCATCGGTGGTGCTTCCCGGCGGCCAGGCGGTGACGGCCTCGGCCTCCAGCAACCCCGATCTGTTCTGGGCGTTGCGCGGTGGTGGTGGCGGCAATTTCGGGGTCACCACCTCGCTGACCTTCAACACCTTCGCCACCAAAGACGTTGACGCCGTTAATCTCAGCTTCCCGCCGCAGGCTTTCGCGCAGGTCCTGGTCGGCTGGCAGAACTGGCTGCGCAGTGCCGACACAAACAGTTGGGCCTTGGCCGACGCCACCGTCGACGCGGGCGGCACCCACTGTCGAATCCTTGCGACCTGCCCGGTGGGATCGGGCAACAGCGCAGCGACCGCCATCACGTCCGCCGTCGGAGTGCAACCGACCGGGATCGAGAATCACACGTTCAACTACATGGACCTGGTGCGGTATCTGGCCGTCAACAACCTCAATCCGGCACCGCTCGGCTATGTCGGTGGTTCCGATGTCTTTCCGACCGTCAACGCGGCCGTCGCGCAGGGGATCGCGTCGGCGGTCGAGGCCTTTCCGCGCAACGCCGGTCGCATGTTGGCGATCATGCATGCGCTCGACGGTGCCATGGCCACGGTGGCACCCGCCGCCACCGCCTTTCCCTGGCGCAAGCAGACCGCGTTGGTGCAGTGGTACGTCGAAACGTCCGGTTCCCCTTCGGCAGCGACCGACTGGCTCAACACAGCACACCAAGCGGTGCGCGCCAATTCCGTTGGCGGCTATGTGAATTACATCGAGGCGGGTCAATCGCCCGCGCGCTATTTCGGCTCGAACCTGTCCAAGCTGAGCGCGGTACGACAGAAGTACGATCCCGGCCGGGTGATGTTCTCCGGCCTGAACATCTAGCCGGCGCGCGCGGTTATCCGCGCCGGCAGCGGACGCGCGCGCACGAACGTCGGCCACCAGAACCACGGCCCCAGAATCCGGATGATGCACGGCACCACGAAGGAACGCACGATCAGCGTGTCGAGCAGCAGACCGATACACACGGTCGATCCCATCTGACCGATCGTGCGGAGGTCGCTGGTGAGCATCGCCAGCATGGTGAAGGCGAACACCAAACCCGCGGACGTCACCACACCACCGGTGCTTCCGAGCGCGCGGATGAGGCCGGTGTTGATCCCGGCGTGCACTTCCTCTTTGACCCGGGCGATCAGCAGCAGGTTGTAGTCCGAACCCACCGCGACCAAAATGATGAATGTCAGCGGCAAGATCAGCCAATGCAGGTGCAGTCCGATGAGATGCTGCCAAACCAGCACTGAAAGCCCGAATGCGCCGGCATAGGAGAATGCCACCGTTGCGGGAATGACCAAGGCGGCGAACAGACTTCGCGTGATCACCAGCATGATCAGGAAGATCAGCACGAACGCCGCGATCGCGGCGATGAGTAGGTCGGACATCGCGTATTCCTTGATGTCCTTGTCGTTGGACCCCGAGCCGCCGATGTAAACCCGGGCTCCGGTCAACGAGGTTTCTTTCAGAATGGTGGTTATCGCGCCGGGGAATTGGTCGACGTGTTGGACGCCTTCGGGCCCCATGGCGTTGCCCTCGTGGGTGACGATGAACCGGGCAGCCTTGCCGTCCGGTGACATCAGGAGTTGGATGCCGGTCTTGACGTCTTCGTTGTCGAAACCTTCGCGGGGGATGTAGAAGAAGTCGTCGCTGCGGGCCGCGTCGAAATCGAGTCCCACGTTGACCATGTCGTCGAATGTCTGGTCTGTCTGCACCGATTGCAGATCCGCGGAACCATAGGACTTGACCAGTAGAGCCGATAGCGCCTCAGTGTCATCAGCCGTCAGCTTCAACTGGACGATGATCTGCGGCACGATTTTGTCCAGCGCATCGATGGACGTTCTGGCGTCGTTGATGTCTGCGGCCAGCTTGTCGATGTTGTCGAGCGTGTCGAATACCGACCGGAACGCCCAACACAGCGGGACGTCGTAACAGTGGCGTTCCCAATAGAAGTAACTCTTGATCGGCCGGAAGAAGTCGTCGAGGTTCGAAATCTGCGAATTCATCTGCTCGGTGATTCGTTGCAGATCTTCGACGGTCAGTGCCGTCGCGTGGATCTGATCGGCCATGTCCTGAAAAAAGCCGATTTCTTTCCGCAGGACCTCGACGGAGTGCGTCTGAATCTCTGCCTGTTCATTGGTATTGGCGTTCTGCTGCCTGTTGAACGGCAGTTGCTGCCCATTCCCGCTGCCCTGTGTGGTGAACAGGTAGGGAATCTTGGCGCGCTCCAGCGGCCGGCCCATCGGCCGGGTGATGCTCTGCACCATCGCGACGCCGGGCAGCCGAATGAGACTGCGGGCCACCCGGTCCAGCGAAATGAAATCGGCGGAGTTCCGCATGTCGTGGTCCGTCTCGACCATCAGCATCTCGGAGAACAGCTTGCTCTTCGGGAAGTGTCGATCCGCCGCCTCAAACCCCAGGTTGGCGGGCGCTTTGGCCGGCTGGTACTGACGGTCGTCGTAGTTCTGCTGGTAGGTCGGCACGAAGATCGCCCCGATCATGACCACGGCCGAACTGGCCGCAAGGATCGGTACCGGCCACCGCACCACGCTCGCCCCGATCCGGCGATAGAGGTGGGCCTTGGCCTTCGATTTCGGTTCGAACAACCCAAACAGGCTGCCTACGGTCAAGATTGCCGGACCCAGCGTCATGGCTGCTGCGATGGTGAACAGCATGCTGATGGCGACGGCCGGTCCCATGGTGTGGAAGTAGTTGAGCCGCGCGAAAGTCAGGCAGTAGCAGGCCCCTGCGATCGTCAGGCCCGAGCCGATGATGATCGGGGTGACACCCTTGTAGGCGGTGTAGTAGGCGTCTTCTCGGCTTTCGCCGGCTTGTCGCGCCTCGTGATAGCGCCCGAGTAGGAAGATGCCGTAGTCGGTCCCGGCTCCCAGGGTCAGCGCGATGACGATGTTGACCGCGAACGACGAGAGTTCGATGTAGCCGAGATGTCCGAGGGTGGACACAATCCCCTTGGCGACCAGCATCTCGATCAGGACTCCGGCCAGCGGCACCAGCAGGGTGGAGAAGCGGCGGTAGACCAGTAGCAGCATCGCCAGGATCAGGAAAATCGTCACGATCGTGACGTTGTTCAGGCTTGCGTTCGCGATACTCAACGTGTCCGAGGCGAGCGGAGCCGCGCCGCTGACGTACACCTTGAGCCCCGGCGGCGGTGTGTCCTTCTTAATGATGTCCCGCACGGCGTTGACGGACTCGTTCGCCTGAATTTGGCCGATGTCGCCCGCAAGTCGCAACAACACGTAGGTGCACTTGCCGTCGACGCTTTGCGCTCCGGACGCGGTGAACGGCTTGCCCCACAGATCCATCACGTATTGCACGTGCTTGGTGTCGCGCTTCAACCGAAGCATCAAATCGTCGTAGTAGTGGTGATCTTGAGCGCCCAACAGTCGGTCGGCCTCAAAGACGACCATGGTCAAGTTGGTCGAGTCGGACTCGTGGAACTTCTCCCCGATGTGCAGCAAGGCCCGCTGCGACGGCGCGTAGTGCGGGACCATCGGCCCGGCCAATTCTTCTGCGACCTTCTCCACCTGAGGCATGAAGGTATTCGTCGTCACCGCGATGAGTGCCCAGAAGACGATGATCGGGATGGACAGGACACGGACCATTCTCGGCACGAACGGTCGCCTCACTCTGGGCGCGTCCTCGGGCTCGTTCGCGGGCGCGCGCAACGGCTCGGTGGTGGGTTCGCTCATGCGGATTTCACAATGCAGAAGACGTGCGCATCCTGATGGTCATCGGACTGTTCGTTGCGGACGATGCCGTCCACCCGAATCCGGCAGCCGACCTGACCACCGTGAACCTGCGCCGAGATGCTCCCGGAAACCACAGTGAGCGTGGTCGTTTCGGTGTGCGACCACGGCAACGTCGTGACATCAACCCGGTGTGGATGGCCGTCGACATCCACGTAGACGAGCATCCCGCCGTCCCCGGCAGAGCCGAACAACTCATACGTGAGCTGTTTGGGGTTGAAGTCCGGCGGTGCCTGCGGACCGTTGACGGTGGGGACAGGCGAGGGTTCGGAACCCTGGTGCACCTTCCACATACCCACCAGGCCGACGCCGATGACAACGACGCCGACCAGTGGGATCCACGTCCGCTCCAGCACAGTCCTGCCGGTTGAATGACCGCTCATGCGAGCGCGCCGCTGGGAGTTGGGTTGCCGGAAACGGCGTCGCTGGGAGTCACTTTTTTGAGGCGCCTTTTCAATCTCGCGCTGCTGAGCATCCGGAGCGCAAGGTTCGTGGAGGTGAACATCGGGATCACCCCGAGGAATGTTCGTTCGGACGGTGTTGCGCCATGCAGATGTTCAAGACTGCCGAACACATAGAAGCACCCCAGCATGAAGATCATGCCGGGGATGGCGAGCCCCATCAGTGATCCGCGATCTTCAACGACTTGCCTCGCATAGTTGAGTTCCTCGGACGTCATGGGCTCGCCTTTGCGCAGTTTGCGAACGACCGCGGTGGCGCCGCCCACTTCTTCGCTGATCGGAGTTGACTCCCGGTGGCGAAGGCGGCGCACATAAAAAGATGCAACGACAGCCAGAATCAGCACCATGGCGAGGAAGACCACGGTCAACAGGCCAAACAGACCGGTAAGCATGTCCGGCACCCCCGTTCCGCCGACGAACTTAGTGAACACTACCGTCTGCTATAGAAGACTCATAGAATTTACCCCAAGCGACCGACGATCTGCATGTTGGGAGTGCTGCGGGCAGCGTTGAGCCACGGTTTTCGCGCGGCGCGCGGTGGCGGTTTTACCGTGCGGCGAGCTGCGCGATGATCGCTTTCTTGTCAATCTTGCCGATCGGTGTGGTGGGCATCGACGGCAGCGCGACCAGCTGGTCGAGCCGGGCATGCGTGGAAGCGCCACGCTCGTTGAGATGGGCGTTGAGTTCGGCAAGAGTGGCCGGGGGACCGGCGAAAACCACCGCGGCGCAGATTCTTTCGCCTAGATCGGGATCGGGCAGCGGTACCGCGGCGGCTGACCAGATACCCGGGTGGGTCAGCAGGCGTTCTTCGATGTCGGCAGCGCCGATGGTTTCACCGCATCGGCAGATGACGTCCTTGACCCGTCCGGTGACCACCAGGTAGCCGTCGTCCCTGCGGCGGACCAGGTCGCCGCTGCGGTAGAAACCGTCGGAGTCGAAGCTGCGTTCGTTGTCGCGTTCGGCGCGGAAATACCCGTTGAGCGTGTAGGGGCCGCGCACCAGCAGTTCGCCCTCTTCGCCGGCGCGCACCGGTTCACCGGCGGCATCGACGACCCGCACTTCATCGTCCGCGCTCAACGGGCGGCCCTGAGTGTGATCGAGCAGTTCTTGCGGGTCGTCCAGGCGGGTGAAGTTCAGCAGTCCTTCCGCCATCCCGAACACCTGCTGCAGTCCAGGTGTCAGCGCCTCGCGCACCCGGCGGGCATCTTCGGGCTCCAGCTTCGATCCACCAACTTGCAACAACCGCAACGTCTTTGGCGTGACCGGTTCCCAATCGCAGGCTTGGGCCCAAAGTTTGGCCAATGCCGGAACCAGTGCGGTGACGGTCACACCGTGCCGGTCGATGGTGGCGAAGGCGGCCTCGGGGCTCGGGTCGTCGCCGAAAACCACTGTGGCGCCGACGGATATCGCACCGATAATGCCGGGGCAGGCCAGCGGGAAGTTGTGTGCTGCGGGTAGCGCGACGAGGTACGCGTCGGCTTCGGTCAGCCCGCACAGTCGCGCGCTGGCGGTGGCGTTGTAGACGTAGTCGTTGTGCGTGCGGGGAATCAGTTTCGGTAGTCCGGTGGTACCGCCCGATACCAGTAGCAGCGCGGGGGTAGCGGGGTCGATCGCCGGCTCGGGCACGGCCCCGTCGGCCAGGTCCGCCCAGGACCGGAAGCGGCCGGGTTCTCCGTCGACGACGACGTGGCGCAGCGTGGGGTGCTCGGCGATGAGTTGTTCAGCCATCGGGCGGTGGTCGAATCCGCCTGCGGTGTCGGCGATGACCAGTCCGACCGCGCCGCTGACGCCCGCGAAGTGAGTGAGTTCGGCCAACCGGTGCCCGGGCAGGCACATCACCGGGATGGCGCCGGCGCGCAGCAACCCGAACAGTGCAATGGCGAACCGGCACGAGTTGGGCAACTGCAGCAGTACGCGGTCGCCGGGTGCGACGGGCAGGGCGGCAAACCCGGCGGCGGCCCGGTCGGCGAGCCTGTCGAGTTCGGCGAAAGTATGGCTGCCGGTGGCGTCGACGACAGCCACGCGATCGGGCCAGGTCGTGGCCGCTTGCCGCAACACGGAATCCAGGCGCTGGCCGGTCCAGTAGCCGGCCGCGCGGTAGGTCGCCGCCCGCTCCGGCGAAAAAGGAATGAATCCGTTCAAGGCTGTTTGGGTCCCCGGCTGCTCAGTGGTGACAGGCACTCGATAGCTCCCTCGGGGCGTGCGCTTACCGCCCCACGACAGTAGGGTAGCGTACTTAAAAGTTAGGACAGCCTGAGCTAAGCAGATGGGGGTGGGACTGTGGGCGGCGCATCTTTCGCCAGCACGCTGGCGATCGGGGGATGCCACCCTTACCCCTTTCGCGTTCTACGGCAGGCCGGTCGGAGATGACGGGGACGCTCGCGATCCTGGGGGCCGGCGCGAAAGCCGTTGCGGTGGCAGCGAAAGCTGCGGTGCTGCGCGAGATGGGCGTTTCCGTGCCCGAAGTCATTGCGGTCGAAAGCAAAGATGTGGCGGCCAACTGGCAGGCCGGCGGAGGCTGGACCGACGGCCGGCAGCGGTTGGGTACCAGTCCCGAGAAGGATGTCGGCTTCCCGTATCGGTCGACGTTGGTGCCGGGCCGCGACTCCGAGGTCGACGAGCGGATGATGCGCTTCAGTTGGCACTCGTATCTGGTTGCCACCGGCGCTCTCGTCGGCTGGATCGACCGCGGTAGGCCGGCGCCCGCGCACGACACCTGGGGGCAGTACCTGCGTTGGGTTGCCGAAGTGGCCGACCTGAAAGTCGTTCGCGGCGAGGTGGTTCAGATCTCGGTCGAGGATTCGCAGTGGGTGTTGCACACCCGCGAGTCCAATCTCGCCGCGGAACGTCTGATGATCACCGGCCCGGGTCAGCCGGAGCGATCGATGCTTTCGGGCGACCCGCACGTGTTGTCGATCGCGCAGTTCTGGGAGCGTGCCTCCGGCCACGATCGCATCGTTGCCGAGAACGTCGCCGTCATCGGTGGTGGTGAGACAGCCGCGTCGATGCTCAATGAGTTGTTCCACCACCGGGTTTCGGCGATCACGGCGATCTCGCCGCAAGCGACGCTGTTCACCCGCGGCGAGGGGTTCTTCGAGAACTCACTGTTCTCCGATCCCACCGGCTGGGGCAGCCTCAGCCTGGCCGAGCGGCGCAACTGTATCGCGCGCACCGACCGCGGCGTCTTCTCCGCGCGGGTGCAGGAGTCGCTGCTGGCCGACGAGCGGATCCAGCACTTGCGTGGTCGGGTCGCCCGCGCAGGCGCCCGTGACGACAAGATCTGGATCACGCTCTCTACCGACCGACGCGGCGAGCCGCTGGAGACCCTGCACGCCTTCGACCTCGTCATTGACGGCTCCGGCGCCGACCCGCTGTGGTTTCTGCCGTTGCTCGATTCGGGCGCCGTGGAGCTACTGGAGCGGGCTTTGGACGGACCATTGACCGGCCAGCGGCTCGAGGAAGCCATCGATCGTGATCTGGCGATCGCCGGGATCACACCAAAGCTGGTGCTGCCCAATCTATCTGGCATCAATGCGGGACCGGGATTTCCGAATCTGAGCTGCCTGGGCCTGCTGTCCGATCGGGTGCTCGGTGCTGAGCTCGGCGTCTCTGAAGCTTCGTCCGACATAGGGACTGACACGCGGGGGAGAAGCGGTGAGTACCAATCCGTTTGACGATGACGGCAGCGCCTTCTACGTCCTGACGAACGACGAGGGCCAGCACAGCCTGTGGCCCGCGTTCGCCGCGGTGCCGGCCGGTTGGAGCGTTGCGTTCGGGGAGGACAGCCGCGCGAATTGCCTTGGCTACGTTGAGCAGAACTGGACCGACATGCGGCCCAGGAGCTTGCGTGAGGCGATGGCTGCCGACGCCGCTGAGTAGTCGGCCGTTGCGGCGTCGCTCCTCTCACTAGCCGCCAGCGCCGGGTTGGCCGCCGCCACCGCCGGCGCCGCCGGAGCCGCCGAGAGGGCCTTGCGGCGAAAAGCCTGGGGCGCCCGAGCCGCCCCCGCCCCCGGGAGAGCCCATATCGCCCTTGAACGGGTTCGGTCCGCCATGCCCGCCGGTACCGCCTTGGCCGCCTTGGCCACCCTTTTCGCCACCACCGCCGTGCGCGCCATCGCCGCCCTGGCCGCCCTCGCCGCCTTGTCCGCCTCCGCCGCCGGAGCCACCAGTACTGAATGGGACGGCCAAACCGCCGATTCCGCCTTCTCCGCCGGCGCCGCCGATACCGCCCTTTCCGCCGTCTCCGCCGTCCGAACCTGACCCGCCCGCACCTCCGGTGCCGCCGCGGCCACCGCCGCCCCCGGACGGACCAGCAGGGGCAGTGGGGTCAAACGGGTCGTATCCGCCGTTACCGCCCTTGCCACCAGCTCCGGCCGTGCCGCCGACGCCGCCGTTACCGCCGTTGAGATGCGTACCGGGCATGCCTGTGCCGCCGGTGCCGCCAGCGCCACCAGCGCCGCCGACACCGCCCTGTCCACCGGCGTTGTCAGTGGGAATGGTGATATTCCCGTCTCCGCCGGAACCGCCATTTCCGCCGATGCCGCCGTTGCCAGCGTTACCACCCTTGCCGCCGATTCCGGCGCCCCCTCCGTTGCCGCCACCGCCGCCGCTTCCGCCGTTGCCGCCGGCGCCTCCGGGCCCGGTGGCAACGCCGCCATCGCTACCGGTGCCGCCGTCGCCGCCGTTGCCGGCGGTGGCACCGAGGCCGTCGACGCCCTGCTTGCCTACGTTTCCTCCGTTGGAGGGTCCGGCGTTGCCGCCCGCGCCGGCGTTGCCGGAGTTGCCGCCGTTGCCGCCGTTGCCGCCGTTGTTGCCGGTTTCGCCGGCGGCCACCGAGAGGCCGTCGCTGCCCTTGCCACCGTCAGCGCCGTTGCCGGCGTTGCCGCCGTTGCCGCCGTTGCCACTGACGCCGACCGTGCCGCCGTTGGCGTTGCCGGCGGCACCACCGGTGCCACCCGCACCGCCGTTACCGCCGGTGCCGCCATCTCCGCCGCCGATGATGCCGGTGCCGCCGTCGCCGCCGTTGCCGCCATTGCCGGCGTTGCCGCCGTTGCCGGCAGCGCCTGCTGAGCCTTTGGTCGATCCGTTGCCGCCGGCCCCGGCGGTGCCACCGCCGCCGCCGAGGCCGCCGCCGCCGCCATTGCCGCCGTTGAAGCCGCCGCCGCTACCGGAGAGGCCGTCGCCGCCGTCGCCGCCGCCGCCGCCGTTGCCGCCGTTGCCGCCGTTGCCACCGATGCCCTGCTGACCCACGATTCCGCCGTTGGCGTTGCCGGCGGCGCCGCCGGCGCCGCCAGCGCCGCCGTCACCCCCGCGGGAGCCGTCGCCACCCTGACCGCCACTAACGATGACGACGGTGTTGTCCGCACCATTTCCGCCGTTGGCGCCGGCGCCGCCGGCGCCGCCGTTGCCTGCGGTGCCCGACGTGCCCAGGGTGGAACCAATGCCGCCGAGGCCGGCGTTGCCGCCGGTGCCGCCGGTGCCGCCTTGACCGCCGGCTTGACCGGCATTCCCGGAGCTGGCGCCGTTGTTACCGGCTCCGCCTTGACCGCCGTTGCCACCGGTTCCGCCGGTTCCGCCGGTTCCGCCAGCGCCCTGGATGCCCCCGACGCCACCGGCGGCGCCGCCGGTGCCACCGAGGCCGCCGTCTCCGCCAGTGCCACCGGTTCCGCCAATGATTCCTGCGGCGACGGTGTCGGTGTTGTTTGCGCCGGTTCCGCCGGTGCCGCCGGTGCCGCCATTGCCGCCATTGCCGGCGTTGCCGTTTGCGCCGAGGGTTGATCCGTCGCCGCCGATGCCGCCGGCGCCGCCTTGTCCGCCGGAGCCGCCGGTACCGCCGACATTGCCGGTGCCTGCGTTGCCGGTGCCGGCGGTGCCAGTCCCGCCTTGGCCACCTTGTCCACCGTTGCCGCCAATGCCGCCCGCGCCACCCGCGCCGCGGTTGCCGGCGGTGCCGCCGTGGGGGTCACCGGAGGTGCCGCCGTGCCCGCCGTAGCCGCCTTCCCCGCCGGAGCCGCCGGTGCCGCCGGTGCCGCCGGCTGCCACGGAATTGGTGTAATCGCCACCTTGGCCGCCGGTGCCGCCGACGCCGCCGGTACCGCCATCTCCGGCTCTGCCAGCCGCGCCGGTGGTGAACCCGGAGCCGCCGAGGCCGGCGTCGCCTCCATGTCCGCCGTTGCCGCCTTGTCCGCCGTATCCGCCGGGGAAACCGATGCCGAGGCTGTTGTCGGAATTGCCGGCGCCGCCTTTACCGCCGGTGCCGCCGGCCCCGCCGGTCCCGCCGATTCCGCCGTTTCCTTGTTGGCCGGTTCCGCCGCCGTTGGAGTTACCGGCCGCGCCACCGCTGCCGCCTTGTCCGCCGTTCCCGCCAGTGCCGCCTTGGTAGCCGCTGAGGCTGGTGGGGGCGATGTCGGTATTTGCGGCGCCGTTTCCGCCGTTGCCGCCGATGCCGCCGGTGCCGCCATTGCCGGCTGTCCCGACCGCGCCGGCATTCAGGCCGCTGCCGCCAAGACCTGCGGCGCCACCTTGTCCGCCAGTACCTCCTTGGCCACCCGCCTGCCCGGCAGCACCGCTGCCTGATCCGACGTTGCCGGTGCCGCCCTGCCCACCTTGGCCGCCGTTGCCGCCGAGGCCGCCCGCGCCGCCGTCGCCTTGTTGGCCGGACCCACCGCCATTGGGGTTACCCGCCGCTCCGCCGCTGCCGCCAAGACCACCCGCTCCGCCGGTCCCGCCGGTGCCGCCGGTGGTGCCGGCGGCCACGATGTCGGTGTTGATGGCGCCGGTGCCGCCGGTGCCGCCGGTCCCGCCGTTTCCGCCGTTTCCGGCTTTGCCAGCACTACCGTCGGTAATTCCGGAGCCGCCCAGGCCGGCGCCGCCGCCGGTGCCGCCCGCGCCACCTTGCGCGCCGCTGGTACCGGCGGCGCTACTGCCGGCCTGAGTGGTACCGGTTCCGCCCTGACCGCCGGTACCTCCGTTGCCGCCGGTCCCGCCGTTGCCGCCGACACCTTGCTGGCCGGCGGTCCCGCCGTTGGCGTTGCCCGCCGCACCGCCGGCGCCGCCGGTGCCGCCGCTGCCACCGCCGCCGCCGGTAGCGCCGATCTGTCCCGCCGCGGCGGCGGTGTTGTTGGCGGCGCCGTCGCCGCCGGTGCCGCCGGTGCCGCCGGTGCCTCCGTTTCCGGCGGTACCGGCTTTGCCGGTGGTGGAGCCTGCGCCGCCTTGACCGGCGCTGCCGCCCTGACCACCGAGACCGCCGGTGGCGCCGACTTGTCCAGATTCACCGCTGGTGCCGATGCCGTCGGCGCCGTCGCCACCGGTGCCGCCCGCGCCGCCGTTGCCGCCGAGGCCACCGGTGCCTCCCGCACCCTGTTGGCCGCCGGTGCCGCCGGTACCGGCCAGACCGCCGGTGCCACCTTGGCCGCCGGCCCCACCGATGCCGCCAGTCCCGCCGGTAGCCCCGGTGCCGGCGATAACGGTGTTGGCCGCCCCTTTGCCGCCGGTGCCCCCAACGCCGCCAACACCACCATTGCCTGCGGTACCCGTCGCGCCCGCGGTGAGTCCGGTGCCACCGGCCCCGGCGTTGCCGCCCTGGCCACCAGCACCGCCCTGGGCACCGGACTTGCCTGCTCCTGCGCTGCCGGTGCCGTCATCCCCGATACCGCCCTGGCCGCCCTGACCGCCCTGGCCGCCGGTTCCGCCGTTGCCGCCGGCACCCTGCTTGCCCACTCCGCCGCCGTTGGCGTTGCCGGCCGCGCCGCCGACGCCGCCTTGGCCGCCGTTGCCGCCTGTTCCGCCGGTGCCCCCAACGGTGTTGGCTGCCGCGATGTCGGTGTTGGCCGAGCCGGAACCGCCGGTCCCGCCTTTGCCGCCCGTGCCACCGTTGCCGGCTGTGCCAGCCGCGCCGGTTGTGAGTCCCGTGCCGCCTGCGCCGGCATCGCCACCCTGGCCACCGGCCCCGCCTTGGGCGCCGGCTTTGCCTGCCCCGGCGTTGCCGGTGCCGTCATCACCGATCCCGCCTTGGCCGCCCTGTCCACCGACGCCGCCGATTCCGCCGGTGCCACCGGCGCCCTGCTTGCCCAGGCCGCCGCCATTGGCGTTGCCCGCCGCGCCGCCGGTGCCGCCGACCCCGCCCGCGCCACCGGTCCCGCCAGCGCCGCCGGTCGTGTTGGTCGCCGCGATGTCGGTGTTGGCGCTGCCTGCCCCGCCGGTGCCGCCGATGCCGCCGATACCACCGGTGCCAGCGGTGCCGTTAGCCCCGGAAGTCGATCCGCTACCGCCTGCGCCGGCGTCGCCGCCCTGTCCGCCGGTGCCGCCCTGTCCGCCGATTTGTCCGGCCCCGGCGCTACCGGTGCCGGCCACACCGAGGCCACCCTGACCGCCCTGGCCGCCGTCGCCGCCGAGGCCGCCGGTCCCGCCGGCACCCTGCTTGCCGGTGGTGCCGCCGTTGGCATTACCGGCCAATCCGCCGGTCCCGCCCGTGCCGCCGGCACCACCTGTGCCGCCGGTGCCACCGGTCGCGCCGATGGCCGCAATATCGGTGTTGCCGGTGCCCTTTCCGCCGGTGCCGCCCGTGCCGCCTGCCCCGCCGTTGCCCGCGGTGCCCGCTGAACCGGTGGTAGATCCCTTCCCGCCGACGCCCGCGTTACCGCCTTGGCCGCCGGAACCACCCTGGCCGCCGGCATCGCCGGCGGCGGCGTTGCCGATGCCGTTGTTCCCGACGCCGCCGTTGCCGCCGACGCCGCCGGTGCCGCCGGTTCCGCCGACGCCGCCGACGCCCTGTTGGCCTGCGGTGCCGCCGTTGGCGTTGCCCGCCGCGCCGCCGGTGCCCCCACCGCCGCCGTTGCCGCCGTTACCACCGCTTGCGCCCGCCTGCCCGAGGGCGGCGGTGGTCAGGTTGTCGGCGCCGGCACCGCCGTTGCCGCCGAGGCCGCCGGTGCCGCCGTTGCCCGCCGTGCCTGCGGCACCCTTGGCGGATCCAGTGCCGCCGCTGCCTGCGGCGCCCCCGGAGCCGCCGACGCCGCCTTCGCCGCCCGACTGAGCCGTCATGCCGACGTTCGTGCTGGCCGCGCCCGCGCCGCCTTCGCCGCCGTGGCCGCCGGTGCCGCCGGTTCCACCTTGGCCGCCGACGCCTTGCTTGCCGGTGGTGCCGCCGTTGGCGTTGCCGGCCGCACCACCGGTGCCACCGCTGCCGCCCGCACCGCCGTTGCCGCCGGTCGCGCCGTCTTGGCCGGTCGAAGCCGTGGTGTTGTTGTCAGCGCCGTTGCCCCCGGTGCCGCCGGTGCCACCCGCGCCACCGTTGCCGGCGGTGCCGGCCTTGCCGCTAGCCGAACCAGTGCCCGCCACGCCGGCGTCGCCGCCCTGGCCGCCGGCACCGCCGGTGCCGCCGGAGTCTCCGGCTCCGGTGTTGCCGGTGCCGTTGTTCCCGACGCCGCCCTGGCCGCCTTGGGCGCCGGCACCGCCGTTGCCGCCGTTGCCTCCGGCACCCTGGGTCCCCGCGGTGCCGCCGTTGTCGTTGCCGGCCAACCCGCCCGTGCCGCCCTGGCCGCCGGCCCCGCCATTGCCGCCCAAGCCGCCGGTAGCGCCAGCGGCGGCGAGCGTGGTGTTGGCGGCACCGCTGCCGCCGGTGCCGCCGGTGCCGCCGTTGCCGCCGTCACCTGCGGTGCCGGCCTTGCCGCTGCTGAATCCGGTGCCGCCGAGTCCGGCAGCACCTCCCTTGCCGCCGGACCCGCCTTGGCCGCCGGCTTGCCCGACGGCGCCGCTCCCGCTGCCGTTGCTGCCCAGGCCGCCTTGTCCGCCGTCGCCGCCGGTTCCGCCGATACCGCCGTGGCCGCCGACACCCTGTTTGCCCGCGGTGCCACCGTTGGCGTTGCCGGCCAGACCACCCGTCCCGCCTTGCCCGCCGGACCCACCCGCGCCGCCCGTTCCGCCGGTCGCGCCTGCCGCCGCAGCGTCGGTGTTGGCGGCGCCGTCTCCGCCTGTCCCACCAATGCCGCCCGCGCCGCCGTCGCCTGCGCTACCGGCCGCACCCGTGGTGAGCCCGGTACCACCCAGACCGGCGTCACCACCCTTGCCGCCGGACCCGCCCTGGCCGCCGGCTATGCCTGCCGCGCCGCTGCCGCTGCCGTTGGCGCCCAGGCCGCCTTGCCCGCCGTCACCGCCGGACCCGCCGATACCGCCCTGGCCACCGACACCCTGTTTGCCTGCGGTGCCGCCGTTGGCGCTGCCGGCCAGGCCGCCGGAACCGCCCTGCCCGCCGGAGCCGCCGCTGCCGCCGGTTGCGCCGGTCGCGCCGGCCGCCGCGGTGCTGGTGTTGTCGGTGCCTTGGCCGCCGGTCCCACCGATGCCGCCGGCGCCGCCGTTACCCGCGGTGCCGGCCTTTCCAGTGGTGAGCCCAGTGCCGCCCAGTCCGGCGTCGCCGCCTTTTCCGCCGGCCCCGCCCTGACCGCCAATCTGCCCGGCCGCGCCGCTGCCTGAACCGCTGTTTCCGGTGCCTCCTTGGCCACCGCCCCCGCCCACACCACCGGCGCCGCCGACGCCTCCGTCACCCTCGTTGCCGGCGGTGCCGCCATTGGCGTTGCCTGCCGCACCGCCGAGACCGCCCTGGCCGCCGGCCCCACCGGCGCCGCCCGTACCGCCGGTCGCCCCCGCCGCGGCCAAGGTGGTGTTGTCCGCTCCATTGCCGCCGGTGCCGCCTGTCCCACCGGCTCCGCCGTTACCTGCGGTGCCGGCCTTGCCGGTGCTGGAGCCCAAGCCGCCCGCCCCGGCGTCACCGCCTTGCCCGCCCGATCCTCCCTGGCCGCCGACCTGCCCGGTGGCGCCGCTGCCGACGCCGCTGTCGCCGGTGACACCGGCTCCGCCGGCAGCGCCGTTGCCTCCGTTACCGCCCTGCCCGCCGACACCCCGGGCGCCCGCAGTACCGCCGCCGCCCTTACCGGCCGCACCGCCGATACCCCCGTTGCCGCCGGCGCCACCGTTGCCGCCAGCGCCGCCTACCGCGCCCGCCACCGCGGTGCTGGTGTTGTCGGTCCCGTCGCCGCCGGTGCCACCCGCCCCGCCGGCACCGCCGTTACCCGCAGTTCCCGCGACACCTGTGGTGAATCCTTGGCCGGCTGCCCCGGCATTGCCGCCCGCGCCGCCTGCCCCACCCTTGCCGCCGACTTGCCCCGCCGCCCCGCTGCCGACGCCGTCGTCGCCGGTGACACCGGTGCCGCCGGCCGCACCATTGCCGCCGTTACCACCTGCTCCGCCCGCACCCTGGACGCCCGCAGTGCCGCCACCACCGTTACCGGCCGCGCCACCCGCGCCGCCGTCACCCCCGGCCCCGCCGTTGCCGCCGGCGCCGCCGGCCGCACCCGCAGCCGCGGTATTGGTGTTGTCCTTCCCGTCACCGCCGTCGCCGCCGTTGCCGCCGACGCCGCCATTGCCGGCTGTCCCTGAGGCACCGTTGGTGGACCCGGCGCCGCCTGCCCCGGCGTCCCCGCCCTGACCGCCGGCCCCACCCGTGCCACCGGCCTTGCCGGCCGCACCGCTGCCTAAGCCGTCCTTGCCGTCCAGCGCATTGCCGCCGGCCGACCCGTTGCCACCGTCACCGCCCGCGCCGCCGATCCCCTGAGCGCCCGCGGTGGCGTTGCTGCCGGTGCCGGCCGCGCCACCGGCGCCGCCATCACCGCCGGCCCCACCGTTACCGCCCGCGCTGCCGGCCGCGCCGGCCGCCGCGGTGCTGGTGTTGTCGGTGCCGTCGCCGCCGGTACCGCCGGTGCCACCCTGACCCCCGGTGCCAGCGCGTCCGAGCGCACCTTTGGTGGAACCAGCACCGCCGATGCCGGCGTTGCCGCCGTGGCCTCCGGCGCCACCCGTGCCGCCGCCCTGGCCGGCGTTGCCGCTGCCCGTGGCGTCCACACCATTGCCACCCGTCCCGCCGGTGCCGCCGGTGCCGCCGGTACCGCCCGCCCCGCCCGCTCCTTGGGCGGCGCCGGTGCCGCCGCCGGTGCCGCCGTTACCGCCGAGACCACCGGCAAAGCCGGTGCCGCCGGTCAAACCCGCACCCGTAGCGTCCGTACCGGCCAGGCCGGCCCCGCCGGACCCACCCTGACCGCCCGCCCCGCCGAGACCCGCAGCGCCGGCCGCGCCGTCACCGAAGCTGAAGAACTGCCGCGACCCGCCGGCGCCACCCAAACCCGGGGTGCCGCCATTACCACCATTGCCGCCCGTACCACCCACACCCGCGATCACTGCATCGCCGCCGTTACCGCCGGCACCACCCACGCCGCCGTTGCCCCCGAGTCCGCCGTGCCCGCCGCCACCGAAGATCAGTGCGCTCTGGCCGCCGACGCCACCGTTACCGCCCATGCCGCCGGTACTTCCGTTACCGGCTAAGGCTCCGCCGGAGGCCCCGGCCAAACCGAATCCGCCGGGTCCGCCGTTGCCGCCGGCACCGCCGGGGGAGAACAACCCGCCCGCCCCGCCGTTACCGCCGTCGCCGCCAGTGCCGGCCGGCCCACTGTTGATACCGACGGTGCCCAGGCCACCCGAACCGCCGGCACCGCCGGCGCCGAGCACGAACCCGGCCCGTCCGCCGGCACCACCGATGCCGCCGCCGAAACCACCGCTACCACCGGTGCCGCCCAGCCCGTACAACCAACCACCCGCACCGCCTGCGCCGCCGGTAGCGCCGCCGAAACCGCCTGTCCCGCCGGCACCGCCGTTGCCCAACAAACCCGCCGAACCACCCGCGCCGCCCGCCTGACCGACCGCGCCCGCACCACCCGCACCGCCATTGCCGAACAACAACCCCCCGTCACCGCCGGCACCGCCGGGCGTCGTCGCGCTCGTCCCGTCCCCGAGCAGCGGACGCCCCAACAGCGCGTTGGTCGGCGCATTGATGATGTCCAGCAGTGGCTGCAGGGGATTGGCAGCGGCGGCCTCGGCGGATGCGTATGCGCCTCCGCCGGCAGCTAAAGCCGCAACAAATCGATCATGGAAGGCGGTCGCTTGGGCGCTGATCGCCTGATATTCCTGGGCGTGCACGCCGAACAACGCCGCAATACGGGTGGATACCTCGTCAGCGGCGGCTGCCGCCACCTCCGTCACAGCTGGACCCGCCGCGCCGTTGACCGCGCTGATCCGCGACTGGATCATGGCCAAGTTCTCGGCCGCATTGGACAACAATTCAGGTGAAACGACGACGTAGCTCATGCGGCAGCTCCCCAGCACCTCAGCACAACGTTGTGCGCCCCCGAAGGCGCAGGCCAGGGCCGAATGGTACCGAGAATTTACCTGGATGTCAGTCCCCAGAAGGTTGCACAATCCGGGTTGCTATCGCGCGTCGTCAATTGCTCGACAACTGCTGCTACTGTGTCGATTTATTGGGCATTCAGGCAGTGCTACTCAGGCCTGCTGTGGCATCGTCAGGAGCCCAGCTTGGCCAGCACGTCGGCTATCGACGCACCGCCGAGCAGATCCACCACCTCGAGATCGTGATCGAACTCGAGTTTGACTCGCCGGCGTAACTCAAGCGCCTGCAAGGAGTCCAACCCGATGGCAACCAAGGGGATCGTGGTGTCGATTTGGTCGGTGTCGTCGATACCGATGACGTTCGCCAGCAGGCTCAGCAAACGGCTTCCTGTGCCGGTATCAGCTGGGCGTGTATCGGTAGTCGGTGTTGCGCGCGGTGAACCGATGGCCTCTCGGGGTGCGGCAGAGCTGAGTTCTGATAGCAACGATCCACGTCCGCAGGTTTCCAGCATCGACCGCGCCCGGTCCAGGTCGAATGTTGCGACGATGGCATTGCTGCTAAACGGCGTCGTCATTCCAACCTCAAGCGCATCGGCCGGATCCATGGCGATGACTCCGGTCCCGGCGAGCTTCGCTATGGCGGACCCGTCGAGGTCGGGGTGGACGTTCCAGTGTCCCCACTGCACCGCGGCGCAGTCCATGCCCTCGGCCCGCAGCCGGTGTGCCATTGCATCGAGCATGCGGTTCGCCGCGGCGTAGACGATCACGCCGCGACCACCCACTGACGCCGAGATCGACGAGCAGAGCAAGACCCGGCAGGCGTCCGTGCGGGGGAACGTGTTCAGCACCCGCCAGATTCCGACGACCTTTGCCCGTAGGGCGTCGTCGACCATATCGACGGTGATGTCTTCCAGTTCGATACCCGAATACTGAACGGCGGCATGAACAATCAGGTCTGCAGGCGTGTCCAGGTTTTGCTTGGCTAACCGCGCGACGGCCGCTTCGTCACCGACGTCGCATGATGCGACATGGATCTGCGCTGCGGTGGCGGATCGCACCGGCGCCAATCGATCTGTGATTGAACGGGTTTCACCGGACCTACTCACCAGCGTGATTCGCTTCGCGCCGCGCCGGGCGAAATGGCCGCAGAATTCCAGTCCGAGGGTCCCCGTCCCCCCGATGATCAGCACGTGCTCGGGCGCGGTGCTGCCGGCATCGGTCAGGACGTCATGCCCCTCGACTATCCGCTTTGCGTAGAGGGCGCCCTCGCGCAGCGCAACTTCCGATTCGTCCCGTGTGTGCAGTGCCGCAAGGACTTTCGGTGCGGTGTCCACACCGGAGCCGGTGGGCAGGTCGAGGTGTCGGAACCTGATTCCCAAATATTTGGCTCCGACACTGCGGAAGCCCGCACCAGCCGCGGCGTGCACCAGATCTGGTGGCGCGTCGTCGGCGAGCACGGCTTCACCGCCCACCGTCACTAGCCAGCAGTCTGAAATGGAGTCGCTGACGCCAGGCCACCAACGGCGCTCGCCGAAGAACTTCGCCACTTCCCTGGAAGCGGCCGCGTCGTCAAGCTTCGGGGACTGCGGAATCAAGATGACCAAGGTGTCGAGATCGCCTCGAGCGGTGTCGCTTTCGCCAGAGATCACCCGGGCCTTCGCGCCGACATCGCCGGCCGCGGCGCACAACGCGTCAGCGAGGGCAGCACCAGATCCGGCGTAATCAACAATGCCAATTGCGCGCGGCGGGAGCAGCGAACGTCGCGAGAGCCGGATCCACTGCTCAGTGAGAAGCCGTGCCGCCGCGGCCGGCGTAGGTTGGCTCGTCGGGGCTGCCGGCTGCTCGGTGGGCTTCGGACGTAAACCGTTGGGCCGCTGGTCGTTGTATTGCAGCCACAGTCGAGTCTCTTTCATCAAGGTATTGGGGAAGTTCAGCAGCGGCAGGGCAGCGGGTCCGTCGAAATCACTACCCAGGTAGTCAAACGGGTAATCGATGTCGTGGATCGCGAGAGACACCAGATTGCGGGTCAATTCGTCGACACTGGTGGCGGCTCGGTTCGACGTGCCTATCACCATGTTCGCGCGATCGTCACCATGCTTCAGGACGCTGAGATTCTCCTGGATCGCCAACTGCAGGGTTGGATGTTCAGCCAGTTCAATGAAGGTATCGATACCCGCGGAAGCTGCGGCCGCGATTGCCTTGTCGAATCGCACCGTGTTGCGCAGGTTCCAGAACCAGTACTGGTCGGCAGGGACCTCCTGCGTGATGGGACCACCGAGAGCGGCGCCGATGCAGGCGATGTCGGTGTCCAGAAATTTTGGATTCTGCAATTCGTTTCTGGTCGCCGCAAGCACCTTGTCGCTGAGTCCATTGATCAAACTGGTGTGTGCTGGAAATTGGACACGGATGATCCTGGCGAAAATGTCCCGCTCGGTGAAGGTGTCCACGATGGCTTGGACCGTCTCTCGCTCGCCGGAAACGCCAACCATGCTCGGCGAATTGACCACCGACAGTTGCGCCCATCCTGAACAACGGGCCAGCACATCCTCACAGGTGTCGCGGCCGGTAGCGACGACCGCCATTGCGTAGTCCCCAGAAGGGAATTGGTCGGCCGCACGGGCGCGAATCACAACCGTCCGCACCGCGTCTGCCAGACTGATAGCGCCGGAGACGTAGGCGGCCGCGATTTCTCCTTGGCTGTGCCCGATGGTGATATCCGGTGCGACGCCGAGTGACCGCCACATGGCCGCCAGTCCGGCCATCTGGGTGAACAATGCCGGCTGGACGGTCATCGCGTCGTCGGCAGCCGGAAAGTGTTCGTCAAGAAGGTAATTCAGTGGTGATTCCTCCACGTGGGCCGCAAAGGCGTCGGCGCAGCGGTCGACCTCGCTCCGGAATGCCGGGATCGATTCGTAAAACAGCCGGCCCATTCCGGGACGTTGACTTCCCTGCCCGGGAAAGACATATCCGACTCGCCGCGCGGTGGCGGGTTGGTCGCTGCCGAAGACCGCGGAGTGGGGGGTGCCGCCGAGGACTGCCTGTAGCCCTTCGAGCAACTCCTCGCGGGTGGTCGCCATCACCAGCAAGCGATGTTTGCGGGCAATCCGAGTACGAAACAACATGCGGGAGATCGCTTGCACGTCGACCTCGGGATGACTTGTGGCATACGTCAACAGCGAAGCCGCTTCGGCCGTGAGTAATTCGGGGTGATCCGACGTGACCAGGACGGGCACCGCGCCGTTCGGAAGTTGATAACTACGGATTGTCACTTCTCACCCTCGGTGCTTTCGGGCATTGCGATGATCGCGTGGGCGTTGGCACCGCCGGCGCCGAATGACGAGACGGCACCGTAGCGGATTCCGTCTTTCGGATCCCACGGGTGCATTTTGGTGGCAAGACGTATGCCGGTCATGTCCCAGGGCAGTTTGGTCGTCGGGTTGTCCGCGAAGAGGGTGGGCGGAATGTGACCGTGTTGACCCGCGAGCAGCAGCTTGATCAATCCGAGGATTCCGGCTGCGGATTGCGCGTGGCCTGCGTTGGATTTGATTGAGCCCAAACGTGCTTCGCATCCAGCTGCGCCGTAGGTCTGGAAGAGCGCGAGCAATTCCACCGGGTCGCCGGCGAGCGTGGCGGTGCCGTGTCCTTCGATCATTGCGACATCGGCCGGATCAATTCCCGCGGCGTCGATCGTCTTCTGCACCACCTGTGCTTGCGCGCGAACGCGGGGGACCAGGATCGGTTTCCCTTTGCCGTTGTGGTTGGTTCGGATGGCCAACACGCGGCCGTAGATCCGGTGTCCCAGTTGCCGCGCCCGCGATTCCCGCTCTACCAGAACCATTCCCACGCCCTCGGCCCAGACGGTTCCGGTGGCGTCCTCGGAGTAGGCGCGGCAATGCCCGTCGGTGGAAAGGGCATTGAGCTTTGCGAACTCGTAGAAGCCCGTGGGCTCGCCCAATACACATGCCGCACCGGCCAGCGCCCATTCACACTCGTCCATCGCGACGGCGTTCGCGGCGAGTTGCACTGCGGTCAGCGACGATGCGCAGGCGGTGTCGATGCTGATGGACGGACCGGTGAGACCGAGCGAGTGCGAGATTCGGGCGGCGCCGCCCAGTTGACCCATCGCGACTGTCCGAAGACCGGTGTAAGCGTCGATCGTCGTGGTGCGTGGACCGTACTCGGTCATCGACATTCCGACGTAGCACCCGCCGAATTCGCCTGCCACCGAACCGGGGTTGATCCCGGAGTTCTCCAACGCTTTCCACGCCACCCGCATCGCGACCCGCTGTTGGGGGTGCGTCACTGCGGCCTCGCGATGGGTGATGCCGAATAAGGGCGGATCGAATGTCGTTGCAGCGTCCAGGAATCCACCGGAGTCGCTAACCCGCCCAAAGCCGTCCCGCTCGTGTAGCGACAGAAGCTCGTCGATACTCCAGCCGCGATCGCGGGGGAAGGGACCGAGCAGCTCGCGCTCCTCGGCGAGTGCCGTCCACAAGGCGGCGGGGGTGTCGATCCCTCCGGGCAACTCCACCGCAATTCCGGCGATGACGACGGGATCGTCCGTCATCGCACGGGACGAGCCGTTGTTGCTCACGCCTTCTGCTCGCGCTGGGCCGTCTCGCGTTTTGCACTGGTTGAGAGCAGGTCCGCAATGTCGTCGATGTGGTCGTTGAGGAAGAAATGTCCCCCGTCGAACATGGTCACCTCGACGGAGTCGGTGTGCTTGCCCCACCCGTACAAATCGCCCAGCGTGACGATCGGATCCTGATCGCCGCCGATAGCTTGAATGGGTGCGTTAACTTTGCAGTCCTCGGTGCGCGAGTACACGTCGCATGCGTGGTAGTCGGCTTTGATGACGGGCAGCGCCAGGCGCATCAAATCGCGGTTGCCGAACACGTCCGAGCTGGTGCCCTCCAGCGCTCCGAGATGGTTGAGGATGTCCTCGTCGTCGGTGGGGTGCGGCGGCTTGTTGATCGCGTTGCAGGGGGCGACGGCCGCGGAGACGGTGAGTTGCCCGATATCGATTCCGTTGGACTCGGCGACCCGGACGAATTCGAACGCAACCCAGCCGCCCATGCTGTGGCCAAAAGTGACGAACGGCATCCCCCGGTTGTGGTCCGACGTCGCGAATTCTCCGAACGCGCCCGCGGCAATCTCGGGGAGCGAACCCAATGGCGCTTCAGCTGCCCGGTCCTGACGTCCGGGGTATTGCACGACCGCCACGCTGAATCTGGTGCTGAGTGCTTTAGAGAAGGTGCGGTAAGCGGACGCGCCGGCCCCGGCATGCGGGAAGATCAGCAAAAAGGGGCTGTCGGATGACTCGGGCTTGTGGAACTGCCTGATCCATCCCAGGTTGCGCGGCATGCACTACTACCTTCCGTACTTCACTCAGATCGGCCTGCTCCGAATGGGCTTGTGCGGTCCAGCCTGAGCCGTCGGATAAGCCGAGCGAGCCCTACCTAGCCGCGCCGCCACCGCAGGCGCAGGAGCCTGTAACTTAGCCAAGGCTAACATAATGCCGATTGCTGTATTGACCTGCTGTGCGGCACAAACGCGGGGATGAAATCTGGGCCACGATTGCTTGCAAATTCCCCTCACTCGATGGGCGCCGCGTGACGGACCTTCGGCGGGTGAGGCGCTGCTGCGCGAGGCCAACGACCTGTGCGCGCTGCCCGTTGCGGTGTTTCGCTGCGACCTGCTGCTGGCTGACATTAGCTACGCCGGCCAGTTGAACCTCTCGGACATGGTCACCCGGATGATCCTGAGCGTGGTCGCCACCGGTTTGGCGCCCAAATCGTTCTATCCGCTCGACGCCGGGGGCAACCGCCAGCGGGCTCATTTCGACGGCCTGCCCGTCGAATTCGCCGCCGAGGCAATCGCCACGTTGGGGTCCCAGGTGGCGTGTTCATCCTTGGGTGGGTTCAGACCTATCACGTGATGAACCCGCACGACGACGGCATTGCACTCGACGAGTACACAGAGTGGTTGATCGAGGCCGGATACCGGATTGAGCGCGTTGATGACTTCGGTGAATGGCTGTCCCGGTTCGAGGCGGGCCTGCGCGGGCTGCCCGATCGGCAGCGGCAGAACTCGGTGCTGCAGATGTTGCTGCTCATGTTGCTGCACCCCGACCTGCTGCAGCCATTGGCGCCGGCCCACGGTTCGTTCGCCCCTGCCGACGGGCTCCGCTCCGCCGTTCAGGAGGCCAAAATCGGCCACGACAACGACATCCCACACGTCTCCCCGGCGGTCATCGTCAAATACGTCACCGACCTGCAACTGCTCGGACTGCTCTGACAGGATTCGAGCCCGTCACGGGCTCGGATTGATACGTTGCAAGTGCCCGGGGAGCGGTGCCCACGTGCGGGTGCGGAACGGCCGCACGAGCCGTCCAAGTTAGCGAAGGCTAACATAATCTGCTGGGTCCTCTTTGGACGCGGGCGGAGCGGGGGGCGCCGGCGTCCACGGGTGGTAAACGAGAAAGGTTCGCGGATGCGCGTCGTGATGTTCGGGTTCCAGACGTGGGGGCACAACACCCTGCAGGCTCTGATCGGGCTGGACCACGAGGTGGTGCTCGCTGTCACCCACCCGGCCAGCGAACAGTCCTATAAAGCCATCTGGTCGGCCTCCGTCGAGAATCTGGCCGCCGAGCACGGCATCCCGGTGCACGTCACCGAGAAAGTCGACGCCGAAACGATTGACCTGGTCAAACGGGCCGAACCCGACGTCATCGTCGTCAACAGCTGGTACAGCTGGATGCCGCCGGAGCTGTACAACCTGCCCCCGCACGGGACACTGAACCTGCATGATTCGCTGCTGCCGAAGTTCACCGGCTTCTCCCCGGTCCTGTGGTCGCTGATCAGCGGCGAATCCGAGTTCGGATTGACAGTGCACCGGATGGATGAGGGCCTGGATACCGGCGACATTCTCATTCAGCACTCGTTGCCGATCGGCCCCACCGATACGGGCACCGAACTGGTGTTGCGCGGCATGGAACTGATCCCGGGTGCACTGCGGGATGCGCTGCACGCGCTGGAGTCAGGGACCGCGGTCTGGAAGCCGCAGAACAAAGCGGAGCGGACGTACTTCCACAAACGCGCCGACCGCGACAGCCAGATCGACTGGAACTGGCCGGCCGAGGATCTCGAGCGATTTGTGCGGGCGCTGTCCGACCCGTACCCGCGAGCCTTCGCCTTCTACCGCGGCGAACGTATCGAAGTGCTCGAGGCGACGGTGTCGGAGGCCCGCTACGGCGGCACGCCGGGGCGGGTGATCGTGCAAGAGGGGGGTGGCGCGGTGGTGTCCGGGCCCAATGCGTACCGCGGCGAGAACCACGCGCTGCTGATCACCCGTGTTCGCACCGTGACGGGATTCGAGCATCGCGGCGATGAGTTCTTTTTGCGCGGCGGCTATCTGACCAGCCAGTGACGGCAAATAGGCGAGTTCGAACCTAGGAGTGAGATAAGCCATGGCAGACGATGCCAAGACTTTGCAGGAACGCCGTCGCGAACTGCTGCGCCGGCGCTTGGCCGAAAGTGGCTTGACGACAACCCAATCGGCAGAACAGCCGCGTGTGCACGCGGGCCAGCGCTATCCGTTGTCGCCCGGCCAGCGCCGAATGTGGTTCCTGCAGACGATGGACGCGAACGACTCCACGTTGAACATCTGTGTTTCCTACCGGCTGACGGGTCCGCTGGACTCCGAACGCCTGCGTGCGGCCCTGCGCTCCGTCGTTGCGCGGCACGCGATCCTGCGCACCACCTACGGCATCGATTCCGAGGGTGAGCCGTATCAGGTATTCCAGGACGATTTTGAGATCGGTTGGCAGGTAACCGATCTGACCGGAGTTCCGGAAAACGAGCGTAGCGCCCGAGTCGAAGCGGCAGCTCGCGACGAGTTCGGCAAGACCTTCCACCTCGCCAGCGAATTGCCGCTGCGGGTAACGCTTCTCCAGACCGGCACGCAGGAGTGGGTGCTGCTGCTGGTCGTGCATCACATCTGCTGGGATGACGATTCCTGGAGTGTGTTCTTCAACGAGCTCAGTGCGGCCTACAACGCGGTAGCCAGTGGCGACCAGTTGTCAGGCGAAGCAACACAATTCGTCGCCGTCGAGGTGCTCGCCGGTGCGCAGGAACCTTCGATCGCCGACGTCGGCTACTGGGCGGACATGTTGCGGCCGTCGCCGGAACCGCTGGAGCTGCCCGGTGTGGCCGCGGCCAGCCCCACCCGCCACGCCGAGCGCCGAACCCGGGCGCTGCCTGCCGAGGTGTTCGCACGGGTCGAGGAGTTCGCCCGGCAACGTTCCGCCTCGCCTTTCATGGTGCTGCTGGCGGCCTATGGCGCGCTGGCGCGTCGCTACACCGGGGCAACGGATTTCCTGATCTCGGTGCCGGTCACCGACCGCCGGGCCGCTGCTGAAACCGCCATCGGGTACTTCGGCAACACGCTGTTGCTGCGCATGACAGCGCGGTCGAATGACACATTCACCACGTTTGTCGACACGGTGCGCGAAGTCTGCCTTGACGGTTTTGCTCATCAATCCGTCGGGATCGACCGGGTGGTCCGTGAAGTCAACCCGGAGCGAATGGGCCATGACGGCATGGACCAGCTCGTGCGGCTGGGTTTCAGCATGCGCAAGAGCGTGACCGGGTTTGCGCTGGACGGCGTGACCGTGCAACAGCTCGAATTAGGCGCAGTGACAGCCCATTTGCCGCTTTCTCTTGCCGTGGTGCTCGACCCGCAAGGTGCGCTGGCCGAGTTCGAATTCCAGACCGATGTGCTCAGTGGTGCGCTGGTCGACCAGATGTTGGCGCACTACGTGCATTTGCTGGACAACGCGCTGGCCGAGCCCGAGCACCGGTTGGCAGGCCTGGACATGCTCGGTGCCGGCGAGCGGGAAAGTGTGCTGGCGCAGTCACACGGCGAACTCGTCGAGGCGCCGGCCACCACGATGGTCGCGGTGCTGGAAGCGGCCGCATCGTCCAACCCTGACGCGGTCGCGCTCGTCTCCGACGACGCCACGCTGACCTACGGCGAGTTGCATCGTCGGGCAAATCGGTTGGGGCGCTGGTTCGCTGCGCAGGGTTTCGGCTCCGACGACGTCGTCGGCCTGCGAATGACCACCTCGATCGACTTTCTGGTCGGCATGCTCGCCGTACTCAAGTCGGGTGCGGCTTATCTGCCGATCGATCCCGCCTATCCGGATGAGCGCATCGAATACCTCGTCACCGACGCCAGGCCCAAAACCGTTCTCACGCAGACGGAAATGAACTCCGCAGAGGACGAAGCTTCGCAGCTGTCCGACGCCGCGATCACCGACGTCGACCGCCTGCGTCCGCTGCGACCCGAGCACCTGGCCTACGTCATCTACACCTCTGGCTCCACCGGCAAGCCGAAGGGGGTGGCGGTTTCGCACCGCGCGATCGCCGAGCACGTGGAAAGCTTCGTCGCCGAATGGAGCATGACCGCCGAAGACCGGTTGTTGCAGTCGTCCTCGGTGAGCTTCGATGCGTCGTTGCTGGACATCTTCGTCACGATGGCCGTCGGTGCGCAGCTCATCGTGCCCAAACCCGATGCATTCAGCGACATTCCGTACGTTGCGGATCTGATCAGCCGCCACAGCGCGACGGTGCTGCACATGGTGCCGTCCATGTTGAGCACGCTGTTGCTGCTTCCGCAGGTCAAGGAGTGGCGGCAGTTGCGTCATGTGCCGGTGGGCGGCGAGGCACTACGAGGTGAGGTCGCCGACAAGTTCGCCGACTACTTCGATGCGCAGCTTCGCAATCACTACGGCCCCACCGAGGCCGTTGTCTGCTCGACGCACATGCGGGTGCAGGGATCCCACGGCGCGCGGGTGGTGCCCATCGGCGTGCCGAACCGCAACGTGTACACCTACGTCCTCGACGAGGACCTGCAACCGGTGCCCGCCGAGGTAATCGGTGAGCTGTATCTGGGTGGCGTTCAATTGGCGCGGGGTTACCTCGGGCGTCCCGCGTTGACCGCGGAACGCTTTGTCGCCGACCCGTTCAATGCCGGTATGCGACTGTACCGGACCGGAGATCTGGTGCGCCGCAATATTTCCGGTGAGCTGGAATTCGTCGGGCGAGCCGACGAACAGGTCAAGGTGCGGGGTTACCGCATCGAACTCGGCGAGGTCGAGTCGGTGATCGCGACGCACCCCGCGGTCAGGCACTGCCTGGTCGTCGCGGAGGACGCCGGGGCCGGCCCCATGCTGGCGGCCTACCTGGTGCCGAGGTTCGGCGACGACGAGAATGCCGCGGGCGACATCGATCTCGACGAAATTCGTGTGCACACCGCAGCGGAACTCCCGGACTACATGGTGCCCAGCGCCTTTGCCGTGATTCCTGAGATCCCGCTGACGGTAAGCGGCAAATTGGACAAGCGGGCGCTGCCCGCCCCGACCCCGGTGGCGATCCGCGGCTATCGGGAGCCGGCGACGTCCAACGAGCGCCGCATGTGCGCGATCTTTGCACGGTTGTTCGGTTGGGAACGTGTCGGTGCTGACGACTCATTCTTCGGGCTGGGCGGCCATTCGCTACTGGCGGCCCGGCTGATTGCGCAGATTCGGTCTGAGTTCGGCGTGGCACTGAATGTTCGCGCGGTGTTCGACTCCCCAACCCCGGCCGGATTGGCGGCGCGACTGGAACCACAGGTTGGCGCCGAGTTCAGTGTCGAAATCGACGCACGGGATGCCGCGCGGTCAAGCGCGTACCCGCAGCCTGACTCGGACCGTCCGGAACTCGTCGCCGCGGTGCGACCGGAACGGCCGCCGCTGTCCTACTCTCAGTTTGCGATGTGGTTCCAGTACCGGATGCGGGGTGCCAACGACGTCTTCAACATGGCGCTCGCGCTCCGTTTCAACGGACCACTCGACGTCGCCGCACTCACCGATGCGCTCAACGACGTCATCGTGCGGCATGAAGCGCTACGCACGAATTTTGTTGAACACCAGAATGTTCCGTACCAATTCGTGCACCCGAAGCGTGAGGTGGAACTCGCCGTCACCGAGATCGCGCCGCACGAGCTGGACGAGACGGTCGCCGAACTGCGTCGGCATGTGTTCACTCTGGAATCCGAGCTGCTGTTCCGGCCCACCCTGTTGGTGCTCGACACCAACACACGGGTACTGCTGTTGCTCGTCCATCACATCGTCACCGATCACACGTCGCTCGGCATTCTGTTCGAGGATCTGCTGGTTGCCTACCGGGCCCGGTTGCAGGCGAGTGTGCCACGGTGGGCCGAATCCCCGTTGCAGTTCGCGGATTACGCGCTGTGGCAACAGAATGCGTTCGATGCCGCCAACGAATGGGGCGAGGCCGAGCTGGCACACTGGCATGACGCCCTGGTCGGTATGCCCTACGAGATCTCGGCAGCCGCCGACCATGTCCGACCGCCAGTCCTGGGCAGGCGTGGCGAAGTTGTGAATTTCATGGTCTCGGCCAATCGGCGTGCTGCACTCACCAGGCTTGCCGAACAACTCGGCGCGACCGAATTCATGGTTTATCAAGCCGCCCTCGCGGCTTTGTTGCACAAACTCGGCGGCGGCACCGACATCGCGATTGGCAGCCCGGTCGCGTCTCGGGTGGATCTGGCCACCCTGAATACCAACGGCCCATGTGCCAACGTGGTTGTGTTGCGCAACAACGTCTCCGATGACCCCAGTTTGCGTGACCTCGTCGGCGTGAGCCGCGACGCGGTGCTCGACGCGCTGGCGCACCAGGAGCTACCCATTGAGCGCGTTGTCGAGTCGCTCAACCCGCCCCGGTCGCCGTCCAGGAACCACCCACTGTTCCAGCACAGCATCCACTTCCGCGGGGAGGATTGGGCTCTGATGCCACGAGACCTCACCGGGTCGGGGGAGACCACTGTCGTTCCGCTGCCGATGGATTTCGAAATCTCGCTGCTGGATCTGAATGTGGCGCTCAACGTCACCCCGGACGCGGATCTCGACGTGCGGGTCGTCGCCAACGCTGATCTCTACGAGCCCCAGACGGTTGCGCTGATTGCCCAGGCGTTCGATGCCGCGCTCGATGCGTTCGCATCGACACCCGAAGTCACGTTGTCGGCGTTGGAGTTACTGAGTCCGGCGGACATGGAGAGCCTGCTCGCGCCGGCGACGGCGGCTCACGTGCAGCGGTCGCAACCGATCATCACCGGTGGTTCGGTCGCAACGCAGCAGGCGCTCATCGGCTTGCTCGAAGAGTTGCTGGAGATCACCGATATCGAACTGGAGGACAACTTCTTCGCGCTCGGCGGCGACAGCATCATCTCGGTGCAATGGGCCGCCCGTGCCACCGCGCAGGGACTGACCATGACCCCCGCCATGGTGTTCGAGTACCTGACCATCGCCGAGTTGGCTGCCGCGGTCGACGCGGCCGCGGGTCAGGCAGCGGCAGAACAGGATTCAGCACCGGAGCAGGAGTCCGCGCCGATGAGCGCGTCCGGTCTGGACGCCGACGCGTTGGCGGCGCTGAGCGCGTCCTGGCAGAACAACTCGTGAGGCATCGGTAACCATCCATGACCCAAGCACCGCCGCAGATCGAAGACGTTCTAGCTCTTACTCCGCTTCAGGAGGGCCTGTTTGCGCTGTACCGCCTGGCGCAGGACGGCCTGGACATCTACACCATGCAGTTCGTCGCCGATATCGACGGACCGCTCGATGCGCAGCTGTTGCGTCGTAGCGCCCAGGCCATGCTGGACCGGCACCCCAACCTGCGCGCCGCGTTCTGGGATCGCGATGTGCCGAAGCCGGTTCAGATCGTGCCGTCGCACGTGGAGCTACCGTGGTCGGAACGCGTTACTACCGAGAGCGAATTCGGCGCGATTGCCCGCTCGGAGCGGCGCCGAACGTTCGATTTGAGCCGCGGCCCGGCACTGCGCGTCGTGCTGCTCTCGGTGCCTGGCGAGGGCAGACGCCGACTGATCTTCACCGCGCACCACATTCTGGTGGACGGTTGGGGACTTGGCGTCTTCTTCACCGAGATGCTCGCGGTGTATCAGGCGGGGGGTTCGGCCGACGGATTGCCGGCCCCGCGACCTTACCGGGACTACATCGCCTGGCTGGCCAGGCAGGACAGGGCGGGCGCGCTTGCCAAGTGGACTGGCTATCTGCGCGGCGTTTCCGCGCCGCTGATGGTGGCCGATGGCGTCGGCGCGGCCGATTATGACGTGCCCGAGTCGTCGAAAATCTTGTTGTCCGAGGCCGACACGGCGAGGCTGCGCCGTTGGGCAGGTCGCAACGGGCTGACCCCCAACACGGCAGTGCTCTTTGCCTGGGTGGTGGTGCTCAGCCGGCTCACCGACCGTCGTGACGTGGTGTTCGGCACCGTCATCTCCGGCCGCCCCGAGCATCTGCCGGGTGTGGAGACCATGGTCGGGATGTTCATCAACACCGTGCCGGTGGTGCACCAGGTGAGCAGTACGGCTTCGGTGGTCGAGCAATGTGTGCGGTTGCAACGCGAATCGTCGGCGATGCGTGACGTCGGCTACCTCAGCCTCTCGGAGCTGCAGCGGGCGCATGGCCACGGTGCTCTCTTCGACACGCTGTTCCTTTTCGAGAACGCGCCGCTAGAGGACGCCATCCGGCCGATCGCCACCGCCGACGGGACCCGTTTCTCCCCGGTCGAGGGAGAGAGCCTGACGCACTACCCACTGACGGTGGTCTCGCACCTGACAGAGGACGGGCTGATCGTGGTGATCGAGGCGATTCGTGAAGCTCTGCCGCATCTTCCGGCCGCGGAGCTCTGCCAGCGATTGGTCGCTGTCCTGCGCCAACTGCCCGATGTCGGCGACGGTACGCCCGATGTGCTGGATATCCTGACCCCCACGGAGCGCTTCGAATTCCGCGAATTCGCGACGCAATCGGCGCCCGCGTCCGACGCCACCGTGTGGGACACGTTCGAGCGGCAGGCTCAGTCCACACCGCAGGCCATCGCGCTGACCGGTGACGGTGCGCGGCATACCTACTCCGAGTTGCACATGCAGGCAAGCCAATTGGCAGTGGAGCTGGCGGGCCATGGCGTTGGACCGGAAACGGTTGTGGCACTGGTACTGCCACGATCGACACGGTCCATCGTGGCCATCTTGGGTGTGCTGGCCGCCGGTGGCGCCTATCTTCCAGTCGACGTCACGCTCCCCGACGTGCGCATCGAATCCATTGTGAGCCAAGCTAGTCCGATACTGGCCCTTACCGTGTCCGACTATGCGGACCTGGTCGGTGACCGGGTGCCCGCGCTGATTGTCGACGACAGCGTTGTGGCCGAGCGTATTTCACAGCTGCCGGCCGTCGCCCCTGCGGTGCGCCGTCATCCCGAACACAGCGCGTACGTCATCTTCACGTCGGGCTCGACCGGTGAACCCAAGGGCGTCATCGGCACCAACGCCGCCCTGCTGGGTTATTTCGCCGACCACCGCGAGCGCGTTTACCGACCCGCCGCGGCACGTCTGGGCCGGCCACTGCGTATCGCTCACGCCTGGTCGTTGAGTTTCGACGCCTCCTGGCAGCCCATGATCGGCCTACTCGACGGTCATGCTGTGCACCTGTTCGACGCGGAGCAGATGCGTGACGCGGACCGCCTGGTTCAGGGTCTCGCCGATCATCGGATCGACATGATCGACACCACCCCGTCGATGTTCGTCCAACTGCGTGCCGCCGGTCTCGCGGAGCGCAATCTCTGCGTGCTGGCACTGGGCGGCGAGGCGATCAACAGCACGCTGTGGCAACAACTGCGCGCCCTGGCTCCGACTGCCGTCCACAACTGTTACGGGCCCACTGAGACAACGGTCGAGGCCGTGGTGGCTGCGGTCGGGGAGTACCCGGCGCCGACCATCGGCACCGCCAACGCCGGAACCTTCGGCTATGTTCTGGATTCCGCGCTACGCGTGGTGCCCCGCGGCGTAGTGGGGGAGCTGTACCTGTCCGGCGCACAGCTGACCCGCGGTTACGTCGGCAAGTATGCGATGACGGCTGCACGTTTCGTCGCGGACCCGTTCCGCCCCGGCCGGCGGATGTACCGCACCGGCGACCTGGTGCGCCGGCTGCCGCACGGCGGTTATGCCTACCTGGGGCGTAGCGACACCCAGGTGAAGATCCGCGGCTATCGCGTCGAGATCGGGGAAATCGAGGCCGTCCTACGGAACCAGCCTGAAGTGCACGACGCCGCCGTCGCGGTGCTGCGCCGCGACACCGGGCCAGTCCTGGTGGGTTTCGTTGTCTGGCACAAGGGCATGGAGTGCGACCCGGTCCAGCTGCGCGCCACACTGATCGAGCACCTGCCGTCGTACATGGTTCCGGCTCGGGTGGTGGCGCTCGCTGCGCTGCCGGTGAACGCCAACGGCAAACTGGATGGCGCCGCGCTGGACCGGCTGGCCGACAACGCGCTGACCCGGGTAACCGAAAACGGCGCGGCGTCGGCGTCGACCGAAACCGAACGGGTGCTGTGCGAATTGTTCGCCGAGCAGTTCAGCGGCGTGGTCCCGCATGTCGACGACGACTTCTTCTCCCTCGGGCTGGACAGCATCATGGCGATCTCCGTGGTGCACAAGGCTCAGCGACGCGACCTCCCGGTCAACCCGCGAATGGTGTTGAGCTGTCCGACGATTCGCCAGCTTGCGGCGGCGATTGATGCGGCCGGCGATTCGGACGGCTTGCCGGCGGTTGCCGAATACGGTGAGGTGCTACCACTGCCGATGGTGACCTGGGTGAACGAGCACGGAAATTTCCGGCGCTTCACCCAGACCGTCCTGATGCGGCTACCCGCCGGCATCGATCGGTCGACCATCGAACGCGTGCTGCAATTGCTGCTCGATGGGCACGAGGTACTGCGGTCCATTCTGACGGAGACGCCCGACGGAGCACGCCTGGTCACCCGCGAGCCGGGTGTGGTCAACGCTGCCGATCTGCTGTCCCAAGCGCAGGCTCCGGCCTCGACCGAAGCCGGATTCGGCGCAGCCGTCGCGGATGTGGCGCGAAATGTGATGGATGAGATCGATCCGCATGCCGGCGAAATGGTACGAGCGGTGTGGATCGCCGGTGCAGACGGCCGGCAGCTGTTGCTGCTCACGATGCACCACCTGGTGCTGGACATGGTGTCCTGGCACATCCTGGTCAGCGACATCAAGGAATCTTGGCGCTCGGTGCAGGCCGGGGTTACGCCGAAAGCGCTGCCCGAGTTCACCTCCTATCGCCGCTGGTGCCAGTTGATGTGGGAGAGAGCCGCCACGCCGAAGGTTTTGGCGCAGCGGGAGTACTGGGGTTTGAAGGTTCGTGATGCCGATCCCGCGCTGGGCAGCCGCCACGTGGATCCGACTCGCGACACCTGGTCTCAATTGCAAGTCACGCCGGTATACACGCCGGTCGAGGTCACCGAGCGCCTCCAGGCCGCGCTCACCCGAGAAGACCGGATGCGCGAGATCCTGTTGTGTGCCGCGACGATCGCGATTGCGAGTTGGCGCCGTGTCCGCAACCAGGATCCGACTTCGGGCGTGCTCATCGCGCTGGATAACCACGGACGCGCTGATGCCATCATGGGTACCGATACCGCGAACACCGTTGGCTGGTTCACCAATACCTTCCCCGTGCGGCTCGGATCCGCGGCTGAGTCCGATACTTGGGATCTCGAGCGGCTCGAGGCAGATCCTGCATCGGTGCGGGCGCTACTCGACTCGGTGATCCACTACATCGACGAAATCCCCTACGAGGGTTTGGATTACGGTCTGCTTCGCTATGTCCAGCGCTGCCCTGAGCTGCAAGATGCCGCGGAACCGCAAATCCTGTTCAACTACGTGGGCCGCTGGGACCTCACAGGCACCACGCAAGAACCATGGTCACTGCTCAGCGGAGCCGAAATAGCAACGTTGCCAGTCGATCCCGAGCCAGATTTACCACTCCGCTCGGCATTGAATATGAGTGTGCTGCTAGGTGCCACTCAGGCGGGGCCGGTGCTGATCAACAACTGGCTGTGGAGTGACGCCCTGTTCACCACACCTGATATTGACTCCCTGACCGATCTTTGGCAGCGCGCCATCGCCGTACTTGCGACCGGTCTGAACAGCGACTCGACCGAGTAGCAGGCCTAGAAAGGATCTTCAATGGTGCCGCTCGGTGGAGAGTGGATCAGCAGAGACGAGATCAGAGATACGATTTCGGCCCAGCTCGGTTGCGCGGCAGCAGATATCGCCGACGACGACGATCTCATCCAGTTGGGTCTGAACTCGATTCGCATGATGGCGATGGCAGGTGGCTGGCGTAAACGTGGAGCCGACATCACCTTTGCCCAGCTCGCAGCGACCCCAACGGTCGATTCCTGGTACGGGTTACTGAGTGCCAACGATGCGGCCAGTGCGCCGCAGATTGCCGTCGTCGACGAAACGGCTGAACCGGACGAAGACCCGTTCCCGCTGGCCCCGATGCAGCACGCCTACTGGATAGGCCGCGATGACGAGCAGGAGCTCGGCAGCGTCGCCGCGCACCTGTACGTCGAATTCGACGGGGGCGCTATCGATCCCGAACGCCTGGAGCGGGCGGTGACCGACCTCGTCGCGGCGCATCCGATGCTTCGTACCCGGTTCCTGCCGGATGGAACCCAACAGACCATGTCCACGCCGGGTCGTCCGGTGTTCAACCTCGTGGACTTACGCGGACAGAAGTCCGAGACGGTCGAATCCACCCTGGCGCAGCTGCGCAATCGGAAAACCCACCAGCGGTTGGCAATTGACGTCGGACAGGTCATCGACATCACCCTGACCCGCTGCGATGAGAATCGCAGCAGGCTACATCTGGACGTCGATATGCTGGCAGGTGACGCGATGAGCTACCGCGTGCTGGTCTCGGAGCTGGCGCAGGCGTACCGTGGGTCGACGCTGTCGGAGCCCGGGTACAGCTACCGGAGTTACCGCACGCAGCGCCGGCCTGACCAGGCCCGCGACGTCGCCCGGGAGCGTGACCGGCAGTGGTGGCACCAGCGCTTCGCTGACATGCCCGGCGCGCCTGAGCTTCCCACCGTCGCGGTGGGCGACCGTAAGGCGCCGCATCGCACCGTCCGCTACGACCACTGGTTGGGGCCGGAAGCCAAGGAAGTGCTGGTGTCCGGTGCCCACGCGCGCGGCGTGACGCCGGCCATGGCGCTGGCGGCAGTGTTTGCCGACACCATCGGCGGTTGGTCGGCGCAAGATCGGTTCCTGCTGAATGTGCCCATGTTCCAACGTGAACCGGTGCATCCCGACATCGACCGCGTCATCGGGGACTTCACCTCGTCGATCATGCTGGACGTGGACGTGACCGAGAACATGTCAGTGGCGCAGCGTGCTCAAGCGATTCAGCGCGGCATGTACGAAAGCGGTTCGCATGCAGACTATTCCGGTCTGGAGGTGTTGCGCGATCTAGGCCGGTACCGGGGCGAGCCGGTGTTGGCGCCGATCGTGTTCACCAGCGCCCTCGATCTCGGCGAGTTGTTCACCGACGAGGTCGTCGAAACCTTCGGTGAACCGGTGTGGATCATCTCGCAGGGACCGCAGGTGCTGTTGGATGCCCAGATCACCGAACTGCGGGGTGGATTGCTGATCAACTGGGATGTGCGTGAGTCGGCCTTCCCGGCGGGCCTGGTCGACTCCATGTTCGGCAGCTTCATCGAGGCAGTCAAACGCCTCGGTGAGGGCGAAGTCGGCTGGGATGCAGAGGCCGCGGTGCAGTTGCCGTGCGCCCAGGCGAAGGTGCGCGCAGCGACCAACGCCACCGACGGTCCGGTCAGTGGAAGGTGTTTGCATCAGGGCTTTTTCGAACACGCGACAGCGAATCCTGATGCTCCCGCGTTGCTGTGGGGTGTCGGCGATGCAGGTGGGACATGGAGTTATCGGGAGCTTGCCGCGCGATCGCTTGCCGTTGCAGGCGCGTTGCGTGCCCGCGGTGTGAAGTCCGGCGACGCCGTCGCCGTCCAATTGCCCAAGGGCCGCAACCAGATCGTTGCCGTGCTCGGGGTGCTCGCAGTCGGGGCGACTTACGTGCCGATCAGCTTCGACCAACCGGATGCGCGTCGCGCCAGGATTCTTCAGACGGCGGACGTCGTCGCGGCGGTGGCCGAGACCGGCACCGAGTTCGGCTCGAGTAACGCAATCCCGTGTCTGTCCATCGCAGAGGCAGCCGAGTACCCCGAGCCGTTAGGCGAACCGGTGATCCCCGCTACCGGTCAAATCGCCTACGTGCTCTTCACGTCGGGTTCTACCGGCCTGCCCAAAGGAGTGGACGTACCGCACAGCGCCGCGATGAACACCATCGATGCGGTCAACGAGTGGTTCGAAGTCGGCAACGGGGATCGCTCGCTCGGGCTGTCCGCGCTCGAGTTCGATATGTCGGTCTACGACATTTTCGGACTGCTCTCGGCGGGTGGCGCGGTTGTCGTGGTTGACAACGAACAGACCACGGCGCAGGTGTGGGCGGAATTGGTTCGTCAGCAACACGTTTCGATCATCAACTGCGTGCCGGGCATTCTCGACATGATTCTGGAGATGGGCGGAGACCGACTCCGCGATTCGTTGCGCGCAGTGATTCTCGGGGGTGACTGGGTGGGCGTCGGGTTGGCTCGCCGGCTCGCCGAGCAGGTTCCCGGCTGCCGGTTCGCCGGCCTGGGCGGTGCGACGGAGACCGCGATCCACAGCACCGTCTGTGAAGTTGTCGGCGAACCTCCGGCGGACTGGGCGGCGGTGCCTTTCGGCGTGCCACTGCGCAACGTCCGCTGCCGGGTGGTTTCGCCGTCGGGCCGCGATTGTTTGGACTGGGTGCCCGGGGAACTCTGGGTGGGCGGTGCGAATGTCGCAGCGGGATACCGCAATGACCCGGAACGAACCGCGCAGCGCTTCGTCTTCCATGACGGCATTCGGTGGTACCGGACCGGTGACCTGGCCAGATACTGGCCCGACGGCACCGTCGAGTTCCTGGGCCGCGCCGACCATCAGGTACAGATCCGCGGGTATCGGGTCGAACTCGGCGAAGTGGAGAGTGCGCTGCGCACCGTTGCCGGCGTGCGTCACGCCGTCGCCGCCGTGGTGGGTACCAACGCTCCGAAGCTGGTTGCCGCCGTCGCAGGAGACTCGGTGCAAGCCCGAGATGTCACCGCTGCCGTCGCGAACCTGTTGCCCAGCTACATGGTCCCCACGCGCGTCGTCTATCTCGAGCGAATCCCGTTGACGTCCAACGGCAAACTGGACCGCCGCGCGGTAGTCGCGCTGCTGGAACCGGAAGCCGGGTCGGGGAGCCAAGACAGCGCCCCCCGCAACGATCTGGAAGCTGCGCTGGCCGAGATCGTCGCCGAGGTGCTGGGCCTGGCCGGCCGAGAATCCATTGGTGTGCATGACGATTTCTTCGCACGTGGTGGGGATTCGGTGCTGGCGACCACAGTGATTGCACGGGTCCGGGACTGGTTGGAGGTCGATCATGCGGTCGTCGCGGATATCTTCGCCACGCGTACGGTGGCCGGTTTTGCCGGACGACTGAACAACCGTGAGGCCACGCGTGGCAATCCGGACCGATTAGCCGTGATCGCGCGCCACTATCTCGACATCGCCGCGCTGACCGACGAAGAGGTGCTCGCCGAGGGTTAGCGGAGTTGAGTACCGCGGTACTCAGTCCATGCCACTGCCGCGACGGCATGCTGTCCAGGTGGCCGATCATTTCAGCGAGCGTGAGCGTGCGTTGCGGAAATTGCCGTTGCCGTATTCGTTGGCACTGCGATTACGCGACGCCGGCGTGGCCCGCGAGTTGATCTGCGACTACGTCGGCGTCGAGGACGCTGCCCTCGATGTGCTGTTTCGAATAGCGGAAGCGAAACTCATTGCACTACAGCCGTGAGCTGAGTCTTAAGCTGTCGACGTGCGTCTGACGTGGCCGCTGATCGGCCGGGCACAGGAGATGGCGGTCATTACAGCCGCCATTGCCGGGGCGGCGACGCCCGGGATCATCGTTTCCGGCGCTGCCGGCGTCGGGAAGAGTCGGGTGGCGCGCGAGGCGCTGGCGGCGACGTCGTCGCAGGGGCGCGAAAGTCGTTGGACGGTGGGCAGTGCTTCGGCGCGGGCGCTGCCGCTCGGGGCGTTTGCGGCCTGGGTGCGGACGCCGGAATCCGACGAGACCCAGTTGGTGCACCTGGTCCGGGACGTGATCGAGTCGCTGACCGCCGCACCGGCAGACAGTCATGTGGTCGTTGCCATTGACGATGCCCATCTGCTCGACGACTTATCGGCGTTCGTTCTGCAGCAGATCGTCGCGCGTCGTGCGGCAAAAGTCGTGTTGACGATTCGCAGCGGGGAACCGGTTCCCGCTGCGGTGCAAGATCTGTGGCGCGGAGCCCGCTTCGAGCGCCTCGAATTGCAGCCGCTGTCCGCCGATGAAACCGCGACGCTGCTGGCGGCGACCCTGGGCGGCTCGCTGGATCCTGGTGCCACCCAACGTCTGTGGAAGCTGACGCGGGGGAACGTGCTGTACCTGCGCAATATCGTCGATGAGGAAGTGTCCGTCGGTCGGCTCGCGCAGCGGCACGGCTACTGGACGTGGAGTGGCGATCCGACCATGCCGCCCAGCCTGACCGAGCTGATCGAGTCGCGGATGGGAACGCTGCCGGGTCCGGTCGGCGATGTGGTGGACGCGCTCGCGGTGGGAGAGCCGATCGATCTGGCGTCGCTGTCGCGGATTGCGGATCCGGCCGCGATCGAGGAGGCCGACATGCGTGGCTTGATCACGCTCGGCGCCGACGGCGACGACCTCGATGGAGGTGTGGACGTCAGACTCGCTCATCCGCTCTACGGCGAAGTGCGGCGAAAGCGGGCTCCCGCCACCAGGCTGCGCAGGCTGCGGGGGCGTGTCGCCGCTGAGTTGGCCGCAGCCGAAGACCGCGACGAGGTGCGAACGGTGGTGCGTCGCGCCGTCCTGAGTGTCGACTCCGATCTGGCGCCGGACGCGGACCTGCTGCTGCGGGCGGCCGAAGGAGCTATGTTTCTGGCCGACGCACCGCTGGCTGACCGCCTTGCCGCTGCGGCCATTCGTGCGGGTGCCGGACTGCCGGCGTACAACATTCGTTCCTTTGCACTGGCGTGGCAAGGCCGTGGTGAAGAGGCCGACGCGGCGGTGGCTGCGACGCCTACCGAGGGTCTCACCGATGCCGACCGGGTGTATCTGCTCGGCCATCGAGGGTTCAACAGGTTGTGGGGCCTCGCCGATCCGGACGGGGCGAAGGAACTCTTCGACGAGGCCGCGCGAATTGCGACCACTGACACGCGAAGCTGGTGCGATGCCTACCTGACCGTCTACTGGGCATCCATCGCCCAACCGGAGAAGGCCAGGAAAATCGGGATGACCATCGACCTCGAGCGGTTACCCGGGATCATCAGTTCCGCGGCGGGGTGGGCGCTGGTGGTGGCCCACGGCGATACCGGGCACCCTGCCGACGCCGACCGGACGGCCGGAATCTGCAACGCCTACCTGCAGCGCACGGCGACCGCGGCCCACATGAGGCTTCTTCTCATCGACCGGTATGCCGGTGCCCTCATCCAGTGCGGTCGATTGGGTGAGGCAACTGCATTGGCGGAGCAGGCGCGTCAGCAGACGGTCGACATTCCCGGTGTCGCCCAGTTACTCAGCACCGCGATCGTGGGCCGGACCGCCTTCTGCTCCGGTCGCCTGGACGAAGCACGATCACACTTGGCGACCGTTGTCGAGCTCTTCACCGGTGACTCCAACGGCTTTCGGTATCGATACCTGATCCCACTGACCACCGCGCTGGCGATGTGTGGCTCAACCACTGAAGCCACTGCCGCGGCGAATATCCTTGCAGCCGAACATCATCGGAGCTGGGGTTTCATCGAATACGAGTGTGATCTGGCACGGGCCTGGGTTGCTGCCTGCCAGGGAGCGGTCAGTAACGCAATCGAGATCGCAGTCGATGCTGCCGAAAAAGCTTGTGTGAATGGTCAATTGGCCGCAGAGGTGATGTGTTTGCAGACTGCGGCGCAGTTCGGCGATGGTTCCACGGCAGGCAGGCTGGGGGAGCTCGTGGCGATTGTGGAGGGTCCTCGAGTCGGCGTAGCCGCGCGCTTTGCTGCCGCGTTGGCGGCCGGCGACGGAGCCCAGTTGGCTTCGGTATCCGAAGAATTCGAGGAGATGGGCGATCTCGTCTCGGCGGTCGATGCGGCCGCGCACGCGGCGGTGGCCTATCGCCGAAAGGACCTGCGGGGCTCGTCGCTGGGGTGCTCAACGCGGGCAGACGCGCTGGCCGAGCAGTGCGGTGGGGCGTCCACGCCCGCCCTTCGGCAAGCGACCACGCGCGTTCCCCTGACGTCGCGAGAACGCGAGATCGTGATGCTGCTGAGCGAGGGGCTGTCGAGTCGTGCGGTGGCCGATCGGCTGACGCTGTCGGTGCGAACCGTCGAGGGCCACATCTACCGTGCGATGGCCAAGACCGGCGTTGCCAACCGCGATGAGCTCGCAGCACTGCTGACGCCGCGAGGTCGCCAACCGCAGAGCTGAGGTATCCATTCACAGCTGCCGCACAGCCGTGCCATAGCCTCCGCATTCCTGGTCGTAGCACCGTTGCTGTACCGCAACATAGCTATCAGGAGAAACACAGGTCACACGATGCACAATTGCACCCAGGGCAACATCTAGGGCAACATCCCGCGATCCAGGTGCATCCGTGCCGACCGCGAACCAGTAGGGGAGAACACAGTGCGAACCATCAAGACTTTGGCTTTCGGTGCTGCGGCGGTGGCTGCGATCGGTGCCGCGGCGGGAGGCGTGACAGCTATCACCAGCCCGGTTGGCCATCAAGTGCAGCCGGTCGTCTTCGGGGCGCCGCTGCCGCAGGATCCGGCACCGGCCACCGGCGTTCCAACGGCTGCCCAGCTGACCGGCATCCTCACCAACCTCGCCGATCCGAATGTTTCCTTCACCAGCAAGGGCGATCTGGTCGAGGGTGGCATCGGTGGCACCGAAGCGCACATCGCCGACCATCAGTTGAAGAAGGCCGCCAAGAACGGCGACCTGCCGTTGGCGTTCAACATCACCAACATCCAGCCGGCCGCGGGCAACTCGGCCACCGCCGATGTCCTGGTGTCCGGTCCCAAGTTATCGCCGCCGGTCACGCAGAACGTCACATTCGTCAACCAGGGCAGCTGGGTGTTGTCACGCAGCTCCGCGATGGCGCTGCTGAAAGCCGCTTCGGGCTAAGTCGGGTTCTTCGCTAGAGCTGTCAACTTTTCACGAGGGTGAATTGCGCGATGTCGGTGTATCCGTCGCGGAACAAGCCGGCGCAGCCCGTAAGGTATTTCATGTACCGGTCGTAGACCTCCTCCGACTGAATCGCGATGGCTTCGTCTTTGCGCGACGCCAGCGCGGCCGCCCAGATATCGAGGGTGCGCGCATAGTGCATCCGGAGCGGCTGCACCAGCTTCACGTCGAAGCCGGCCTGCCGCGCATGCTCCTCCACGCGTGCTGCAGGGGGTAAGTCTCCGCCCGGGAAGATTTCTTCCATGATGAATTTCATGAACCGGAGCTTGGTTATGGTGATGGGCAGTCCGCGCTCGGCGAACTCCGCATTGCCGGGCTGGATGATTGTGTGCAGCAGCATCGCGCCGTCTGCGGGCAACGCGTGGTGGGCCATTTTGAAGAAGTCGGGGTAGCGGTCACGCCCGAAATGCTCGAACGCCCCGATCGACACAATCCGGTCGACCTTCTCGTCAAACTGCTCCCAACCGCGCAATAGAACGCGCTTACTTCGTGAGCTGGGATTCTGCGCCAGTAGCTTTTCTACGTGTGCCTGCTGATTACGGCTCAGAGTCAAGCCGATGACGTTGACGTCGTATCGCTCGAGGGCTCGGCAGATCGTGGCGCCCCAGCCGCAACCGATGTCGAGCAGGGTCATGCCGGGTTGCAGTCCAAGCTTGCCCAACGACAGGTCGATCTTTGCGATTTGTGCCTCTTGCAAAGTCAAATCGTCGTGTTCGAAGTACGCGCAGCTATACGTCTGGGTCGAATCCAGAAATAGTCTGAAGAAGTCATCTGACAGGTCGTAGTGCGCTTGTATGTCCGCAAAGTGCGGTTCAAGGCTTCCGTTGTTATCTTCACCAGCGGGCAAGGCAGATCCTTTGATTGATCGGTTTACCACCACGCGATCTACGCTGAGCGGCGGGCTGAGCATGGAACTGAACTTCTGGACGGTCTCGGGGCGCCACGGACAGGGAGTGCCGGGCCGCGATTCGGCGTCGAGGCCATGCAATATCCAAGTGAAATCGTCTAATGGATAACGAGTTTAACTGCTCGAACGCCGACACTATGGTCGCTCGTAGGCTGGCGGGATGATCTGGGGCATGAGAAATGCCGCTGCCACGGCTGCTCCATCCTGATTCGTCCACGGCAAGGTGCCGTCGGGGTCGCAGACCCGCAACATTCGGACTACTGCGCGGCTCGGAACAATCCCCAGGTACGTGCCGGGACGGTCGAGTAAGAAGTTTAGTCGCTGAAGTGCGGGAAACCCCGTACTGCCGATGAACTCAAGGCCGCGAAGATCGAAAATCCGCGATTTGCAATGCCTTACGCAACGTAAACTGAAATCGACGAATTGGTCAGTATTGAGCACGTCGAGTTCACCGACCGCGGTGACCAGTCCTGCGTGATGTCCCCACGTCGCGGTGAACTCGGCGGTACGGCATTTTTTGCCAAGCTTCGGTAGACGCCATAGCTGAGTTGATGGGCGCGAAAGCTTTCGCTGCGGTACCGCACGCTTCTCGCGAACGGTCGCTGAGATGGGCATCGCATCGGGTGCCGACGCGATTCAGGACATTGAGCGGCTGTGGAGTCAACCGGTGCGCTAGACCGTACCCGCCGACGCCGGGAGTGACAAATATCCGCACGCCCCTGAGTTGGGGGTCGCGCCCTCGACTAGCAAGCGAGCCCGTTCAGATCGAGTCGCGCGAGGCGGTCCCCGTCGGCCAGCACATCGATCGCGGCGATCCGTCCGTCACGGACCAGGAATCCCATGACGGCGGTCACTCGCCCGGCGACGAAGATGACTGCACCAGCCGTGCCATTCACCGTCGCGGCGCGCACCTGCCGTTCCGGTCCCGCGTAGTTGGCGGCCAGTCGGGCCACCGCCGACGCGCCCTCGGCGCGGACCGGCGCGGTGCCGCCACCAAAGTCGCCGCGTAACAACACGTCCGGGTGCAGCACCGCGACCAGTCGGTCGAAGTCGCCGCTGCGACCGGCAGCGAAGAAGGCCGCGACAGCCTCGCGCTGAGCAGCGTTGTCGCCGTCGGGAAAGGGATCCGCCTGCTGGATCCGCCGCCGCGCCCGGCTGGCCAGCTTGCGGGTCGCTTCCGGCGATTTCTCGACGATCGATGCGATCTGGCCGAACGGAACAGCGAACGCATCGTGCAGGACGAAGGCGAGTCGTTCGTCTGGCGGCAAGGTGTCGAGCACCACCAATAACGCCAGGCCCACGGCGTCGGACAGCAGTGCGCGGCGCTCAGGGTCAGAATCCTCGGTCAGATCCACGATCGGATCCGGAAGGTGCGCGACCAGCAGCTCTGCACCGGCCCGGGTGCGGCGGGCACGCAGCATGTTGAGGCAGATTCGCGCGACGACCGTCGTCAGCCATGCGTCGAGGTTGGCTATCTGCTCGGCGTCCTTGCCGGCCGCGGCGATCCCGTTCAGCCGCAGCCACGCTTCCTGAACAGCGTCCTGGGCATCCTCGATCGACCCGAGCATCCGGTAGGCGATCGCGGCCAACTGCGGCCTGGCGGCCTCGAAACGCTCGGTCAGCTGGGTAGCGCGCACACCATGCCCTCCGATAGTCCCGACGAACCGATGTCGAGCGCCACGTTGAACCGGGCACGAAGATTTCCCAGCGTGATGATGTGGGTCAGCCCGACGAGTTGTGCGGTGTCGAAGTGCGCGCGCAGCGCGTCGAACAGCTCGTCACTCACCTCGACGGGTGTGCGCGTGATCGCAGTCGAGTAGTCCAGGATCAGCTTGTCGACCTCGGAAAAGCACGATGCGTTCCGGTAGTCGGAGAGCGCCAACAGCTCGTCGTCACGCAAGCCCATTCCGCGCGCGATCTGCGAGCCGAGGTCGATACAGAATTCGCAACGCGCCACCGTCGCCGACTTCAGTTCAGCCAGTGCGCGTTGCCGCGGGCTCAGAATGTCCAGCTTCATCTCGGCCTGCTCGAGCCGCCCGATAGCCCGCAGCAGCGTTGGGATGTGCGCATACATCCGTAATGGCTCGAGCATGGTGGCGGTTTCACGCCCGGTCATCCGCTTGAAATGGCGCTTGGTGAAGAAAAAAGCGACCCTGGCGCCGAATCCGGCTTCTCGATCCGAAATGCCGACGAGTCGTGGCATGACATACCTCCCTGCACATGTCGGACCAGCCAATGCCGGCCCCTCACCAGATCGACACGTGGGTGCGGGAGAACGTGACCGACTACGCCGCTAGGTCGCGCTACGCGCGCTGGGCCAGGGCCCGCCCGTCGCCATGTCCATGTCGTACACCCGCGCATGCAGGACCACACGATTTCGCAATGCCGCACGGACCGCCCGATGCAGACCGTCCTCGAGGTAGATGATGCCGCGCCATCTCACTGCATGTGGAAAAAGATCGCCGTAGAAAGTCGAGTCCTCCGACAACAGGCGGTCCAGTTCGAGCACTCGGGTGGTGGTGACCAATTCGTCGAGCCGAATTTGTTGTGGCGGAATTCGGGACCAGTCCTTGTAGGACAGCCCATGTTCGGGGTACGGCTTGCCCTCTCGCACGCCTTTGAAGATCATGCCCCTACAACTTTCGGTAGCTTTCGCCTGACTGGTTTCGGCCCGAAGCGGCCCTCGACGGAACCAGGTGGAAAGGCTAATCGTCGCACGGGTTTGATGAGCCCTTGAGCGCCGATCGTCAGGTTGGCAGGTCAGATCCTGCCGAGACCGTAAAATAGATCCGGCCAGGGGGAGTACAGGGAGGTGAGAGTCAATGGGAAGTGCGGACGAGCGTCGTTTTCAGGTGCTGCACGCCATCGTCGCCGACTTCGTCTCCACCCATGAACCCATCGGTTCGAAGTCCCTGGTAGACCGGCATAACCTGGGCGTATCCAGCGCCACCATCCGTAACGACATGGCGGTGCTGGAAGCGGAGGGTTACATCGCCCAGCCGCACACCAGTTCCGGGCGGGTGCCGACGGAGAAGGGCTACCGCGAGTTCGTGGACCGCCTCGACGACGTCAAGCCGCTGTCCTCGGCGGAACGCCGCGCGATCCAGGGCTTCCTGGAGTCGGGTGTCGACCTCGACGACGTATTGCGCCGTGCGGTCCGACTGCTCGCCCAGCTGACCCGTCAGGTCGCGGTGGTGCAGTACCCGACGTTGTCGACGTCGACCGTGCGTCACTTGGAGGTGATCGCGCTGACCCCAGCCCGGTTGCTGATGGTCGTCATCACCGACTCCGGCCGGGTGGATCAGCGCATTGTCGAACTCGGCGACGTCATTGAGGATCATCAGCTGTCCCAACTGCGGGAGATGCTCTGCCAGGCGCTGGTTGGCAAACGGCTTTCGGCGGCTTCGATTGCGGTGGCCGATCTCGCCGGCCGGCTCCGCGAGAAGGATGGTCTGGGTGACGCCGTCGGTCGGTCCGCGACGGTCTTGCTGGAATCGTTGGTGGAACACACCGAGGAACGCCTGCTGCTGGGCGGCACCGCCAACCTGACCCGCAACTCCGCCGATTTCGGTGGCTCGCTGCGCTCGATCCTGGAAGCCCTCGAGGAGCAGGTGGTGGTGCTACGGCTGCTGGCAGCTCAGCAGGAAGCCGGCAAGGTGACGGTCCGGATCGGTCACGAGACGGAAGCGGAGCAGATGGCGGGTACATCGATGGTGTCCACCGTTTACGGCACCAGTGACATCGTTTACGGCGGCATGGGTGTGTTAGGTCCGACGCGTATGGACTATCCGGGAACTATGGCCAGTGTCGCCGCGGTTGCCATGTATATCGGCGAAGTATTGGGTTCGCGATGATCGCGTACCCACAGCAGAGTTTGAGGACAGCCGCCGGCAGGGCGGCGTAGGTCCCCTCATAAGAGAGGCAAATCGTGCCACGGGATTATTACGGGCTGCTTGGTGTCGGCAAGGGCGCCAACGAGACGGAGATCAAACGCGCCTATCGCAAGCTGGCGCGCGAACTGCATCCTGACGTCAACCCCGACGAGGCCGCGCAAGCGCGGTTCAAGGAGATCAGCGTCGCCTACGAGGTTCTGAGCGACCCGGAGAAGCGACGGATTGTCGACCTGGGTGGAGATCCGCTGGAGAACGCCGCCGCGGGCGGTGGCTTCGGTGGCTTCGGCGGGTTGGGCGACGTCTTCGAGGCATTCTTCGGAGGCAGCGGCTTCGGTGCGGGCGGTTCCCGCGGTCCCATCGGCCGGGTTCGGCCGGGCTCGGACTCGCTGCTGCGGATGCGCCTCGATCTCGAGGAGTGCGCGACCGGGGTCACCAAGCAGGTCGCGGTCGACACCGCGGTGTTGTGCGACCGATGCCAGGGCAAGGGCACCAACGGCAATTCCGCTCCCGTCCCCTGCGACACCTGTGCCGGTCGCGGCGAAGTGCAAACCGTGCAGCGTTCGCTGCTGGGTCAGATGTTGACGTCGCGGCCGTGTCCCACTTGCCGCGGAGTCGGTGTGGTCATTCCCGACCCCTGCTATCAGTGCATGGGTGACGGTCGAGTGCGCGCCCGCCGGGACATCACGGTCAAGATTCCGGCAGGAGTCGGCGACGGCATGCGAGTCCGCCTTGCCGCCCAGGGCGAAGTGGGACCCGGCGGAGGGCCGGCCGGCGACTTGTACGTCGAGGTCCACGAGCAGGCCCACGACATCTTCGCCCGGGAGGGCGACGACCTGCACTGCACGGTCTCGGTGCCGATGGTCGACGCGGCGCTGGGCGTCACGGTCAGCTTGGAAGCCATTCTGGACGGCACCAGCGAGATCGTTGTGCCCGCCGGTACTCAACCGGGCGCGGTCATCACGCTGCGAGGCCGCGGGATGCCGCATCTGCGGTCCAACACTCGCGGAGATCTGCACGTCCACGTCGATGTGGTGGTCCCCACCCGGCTGGACAATCACGACACCGATCTGCTGCGCGAACTTAAGACCCGCCGCACCCGCGACGTCGCCGAGGTCCGCTCGTCGCATGCCGGCGGCGGCGGGCTGTTCAGTCGCCTACGCGAGACGTTCACCGGCCGCTAGTTAAGGCCCGAAGATGGTGGGCACGTTGTTCTACGTCGAGGCGCTGCCCGACGTTGGCTCAATTGCTTTGGTGGACGGCGACGAGGGGTTTCACGCCGCCACCGTGCGGCGGATCCGTCCCGGTGAGGAACTCGTCCTCGGCGACGGCGCCGGTGAGTTGGCCCGATGCGTGGTCGAGCACGCCGGGCGCGACGGCATCGGTGCCCGCGTGCAGGAGCGCTGGACCGTCACCGCCGGGCAGCCGCGGGTGACCGTGGTGCAGGCGCTACCCAAGTCCGAACGATCCGAACTCGCCGTCGAACTGGCCACCGAGGCCGGCGCCGACGCCTTCCTGGCCTGGCAGGCGGCACGCTGCGTGGCCAGCTGGGAAGGTGCGCGCGTCGACAAAGGCTTGCGCAGATGGCGTGCGGTGGCGCGCTCGGCGGCGCGGCAATCGCGTAGGGCGCACATCCCGCCCGTCGACGGGGTGCTGACCACGAAGGCGCTGATCGCGCGGGTGCGCGACGAAGTTGCGGCTGGTGCGGTGGTCTTGGCGTTGCACGAATCTGCCACCGACCGGCTCGCGGATTTAGCTGTGGCGCAGGCGGATTCGCTGCTACTCGTGGTCGGCCCGGAAGGCGGCGTCGCACCGGACGAGATCGCCGCCCTGACCGAAGCGGGCGCAGTCGCGGTGCGGCTTGGCCCGACGGTGCTGCGCACGTCGACGGCGGCCGCGGTGGCGTTGGGCGCTTTGGGCGTGCTCACCCCACGCTGGGACGTTGCGTCGAGCGTTTGAAATGGCGCAGCCAGCGCTCCCGGGGAAGCGCTGGCTGCGACCGATCGATCTCCGGCTACGGCAACAGGCCGTTCTGGCCGTTGACGCCTATCAGGATGCCGCCGTTGCCTCCGGTGCCCACGGTCCCGTTCCCCATGGCGCTGGTTCCGGCGTTCCCGCCGTTACCGCCCTGGCCCGAGAGGAAGGCATTACCGCCGTTGCCGCCGTTGCCTCCTGCGCTGACGAACCCGTCGCCGCCGGCGCCGCCGGAGCCGCCGTCGCCGAACAGTCCGGATTTGCCGCCGTTGCCGCCGTTGCCGCCAGGGTTTTGCAAGCCCGACCCGCCGGCGCCACCGGCTCCGCCGGTGCCGTAGAAGATGCCGGCGTTGCCACCGACACCGCCGACACCGCCACCGCCGCCCCCGCTGCCGCCGGCGCCGCCGGCGCCGCCGTTGCCGAAGAACGCGCCGACACCGCCGCCACCGCCGTTGCCGCCGTTTGCGAACGCGGGGCTGCCATACCCGCCGGCGCCGCCTGCCCCGCCGGAGCCGAGCAAGAAGCCTGCGTTGCCACCCTGACCGCCGGCTCCGGCGTTCCCGGCCGCGCCGGTGGCGTCGCCGCCCGCACCACCAGTGCCGCCAGAGCCGGCGATCAGGCCTGCACCGCTGCCGTTGCCGCCGGCACCGCCTTTGCCGACGCCGCTGCCGCCGTCTCCGCCGTCGGCGCCTTGGCCGAACAGACCACTACCACCGGCGTCGCCACCACGACCGCCTACGCCGGCAGCGGCTGTGGCGGAGCCACCCTCGCCGCCGGCACCGCCGTGGGCGCCGAACAGCCCGCTGGCTCCGCCGGACCCGCCGGCCCCACCGGCGGTAGCACCGCTACCGCCACTGCCGCCTGCAGCGCCGTTGCCGAACAACCCGCCGGACCCACCCGCGCCACCATTGCCGCCGGAGCCAAGCTGGGAGAACCCGCCCAAGCCGCCCGAGCCGCCGGCGGTGAACAGTCCGCCCGCGCCACCGGCACCGCCGGCGCCGCCGGCCTTGCCCGCGGCATTCGTGTAGCCGCCGAGGCCACCGTTGCCGGCGGCGCCAAACAGGGTGCCGCCGGCGCCGCCGGCGCCGCCGGCGCCGCCGTTGTTAGTGGTGGAGAACGCGCCGGCGCCGCCCTGTCCGCCGTTACCGAACAGGCCGGCCGCGCCACCGGCACCGCCGGCTTGGCCGGAACCACCCAGACCGGACCCGCCGTTACCGCCGCTGCCGAACAAGATTCCACCGGCGCCGCCATTCGCCCCGCTACCCGGCTTGGCGTTGGCGCCATTACCGATCAGCGGGCGTCCGAACGCGGCCAGGAAGGGGGCATTGATCACATCGAGTAACGGCCCGAGCGGCGAGACTGCCGCCGCCTCTGCGCCGGTGTACGCCGCGCCCGCCCCTGTCAAGGTCTGGACGAATTCCGTGTGGAAAGCAGACACGCGCGCGCTGAGGGCCTGAAAGTCCTCACCGTGCGAACCGAACAGCGAAGCAAGGGCAGCTGACACTTCGTCGGCGCCTGCGGCCAAAACCGAGACGGTGGGGGCTGACGCGGCGGCACTGGCCGCGCTCACCGTCGAACCGACGTTTGCCAAGTCCGTTGCTGCCGCCGTTAAGAACTCCGGCGCCGCAATGACAAATGACATGGGACCTCCAAATAATTCGCGGCTAATAAGTCACGCCTATCCAGGGTCGCCAGCTCACCCTCGAGATCAGCAGCAGGAGCGTACTGCGCTGCCGCCAACGAGTAGGCCGAATTCAAATATTTTCTTGGTGTCATTTCAGACGACTCTTTCCGAATTTTTAATTACCACACTCGTCAATAACTAAAAGGGGGGTTTCCCTTCAGTTCCGCATCGCCAACGAGCGTGATGTGGCTCGATCCCGATCCTGCGCGCCGCGAATGCGCGTGGGAGTGCGTGTTTGCGGCTAAAAGTGGTGGCTTGGGACGCAATTGTGTGCTATCCGCCCAGGAATGTGCTTGCCGTCGCCCAGTCGTAGCAGGGGCTCGACGGGAATTGCCGGCCAACACGTCGCTACAACGCCGGCACCCGAATCCGTAGCTCGTCGATACCGGCGCCGCTGAGCTGACCCAGTGCCCAAGGGCGACCCGCGAGCACCGACGCCAGTTGCGCGGCGCCACCGGTCACCGTCCGCGTACCCGCGCCGTGCCCCCAATCCGCATCCGTGGCAGAAAGATTCAGTCCACGTGCCGTGGCGGCTGCCGGGACGAACGGATTCGGGACGCGCACTTGGGTATTCAGTACGGCGGCCAACGCGCTAGGCTCGATCTGGGAATCTCTGCCGAGCGCAAACGCGATATCGAGTTCGTGAATCACGTGATCGCCCAACAACAGTCGCCGCGGAAACACCCGGCCGATGCCGCGAGGCGCGGCGGTGAGCACGACGAATTCGTCTATCAACTCGGCCGGGCTGCGCTGCGCGGCCAGGTTCTTGGCGAGCGCGGTGTTGGCGCGGTCGAAGGACCCGCGATGGCTGACCATGCCGGCGGCCAACTCGGTCATCGATGCCCGATAGCCGATTACCAAGTGGGCCAACACTTCGTGGTTGTTCCACTCCGTGCACAAACTGGGGTGCGACCACTCGGCTTCGGTCAAGCTGCCGGCGAATTCGGCAAATCGCAAATCATTCGAATGCAGTAATTTGCGCAGTTCAGACATTCAGGTGCTCCAGCAGGAAGGCGGTCTGGTCGACAAGGAGATCGGCCAGCAACGGCGGGTGGTAGATCTGGAAATGGTCGCCGTCGTAATGGCGCGCGATGCCACGCGGCGCACGCCGGGCGAGATCTTCGGCGTGTCGAAGATCCATCAACGTCTCCCGGCGTGACACGCAAACAAGCACTGGTGCGGTGATCCGGTGTGCTTCTCGTTTAGCGCTGTTGAAGACAATTTGGGCGACGTTCGATGCGGCGATGCGATTGTCGAAGGACCCGCCGGGATCCACGGTGGAGTTCCAGCCCTCTTCGGCGCCGGCCACCGTGACGGCGGCCAGGCTGCCCGGTTTGCCGACGATCGGTACATATCGGCGCTGTCGTCCCAACGCGGCGCGTATCGCGTCCTCGGCGAGTGCCGGCCCCAATCGCAGCGCGGCTACCGGCCCGATCCGCCGCAACGTCGCCGGGCCGTCGACGATTGGACACTGGACAACAACGGCGGCGAGGTCGGACCGCCGCGCGGCGACGCGTAGGACGTGCATCGCGCCCAGGCTGGTACCCCATAGTGCGACGCGAGTCGCGTCGATCTCGGGCAAACCGCGGACGTATTCGAGCGCCGCGGTGATGTCCTGGCGATGCCGGCGCAGGCTGAGCACCTGCCGGGGTGTGCCGTCGGAGGCTCCGAGATTGCGGTAGTCGAACGCGAGGGTGGCGATGCCGGCCGCCGCGAAATGCCGTTCATACCGGGCGAGGGCCATGGTGTGGTTGGCGCCCAGCCCGTGGGCCAGGACGACTGCCGGATGTGGGCCAGGTCGGGGTGGTCTGGTCAGCCACGCGGCGCACCGGGTCCCGTGCGAGGTGAATTCAGTGGTGATCGTGCTGGCAATCATGTAATCCTCCGATACGTACGATGTACGTATTGGACAACACGTACGATGTACGTGTCAACAGAGAGGGGCGTCGGGTGCGGGCACGCTTCACGGTTTCCGAGATCTCCGCGGCTGCACTCGAGATCGTCGACCGAGATGGCCTGGGTGGGCTGAGCATGCGTTCGTTGGCGTCCGCGCTCGGCACCGGCCCGATGACGCTCTACAACTACGTCAAGGACCGCGGCGAACTCGAGGAACTGGTGGCAGAAGCCGTCATTGCCGACATCAAAGTTCCTGCCCCAGTCGATGATTGGTGCGCCGACGTGCGGGATATCGCGGTGGCGATGTGGGAAACAGTGCGTAGGCACCCCAACGCCGTGCCGCTGGTGCTGACCCGCCGCACCGTGTCGGCGTCGAGTTATCTGGCCGCCGACCGGTTGATCGGCGGGCTCAAGGGGGCCGGCCTGGCCGACGTGGACCTACTGGCCAGCTTCCGGGCGGTGCTCGGTCTCGTCATGGGCAGTGCCCAGGCAGAACTGGCCGGACCGCTGGCCGGACCGGCGCGGGATCGGGAGCAGACGGCCGTGGCGGCCCGTATAGGCGGGTTGGCCGGCGATCAACACCCGCATATCGCCGCGTTGGCGCATGTCAGCCGTCGATCGACGGCAGCTGCCGATTTCGAACGGGGGCTGGCCATCTTGCTGGCAGGTATCAAATCGTTGGGAAGCGGCGACCGACCGGCGGTAAACTGAAATTCATCGACTCACGTCGCGCGACACCATTGAAAATCCGGACCAGCTAGAAAGCAGGCGACAGAAACCACGTGACGCCCCGCGAGACCCGCGCTGTTGACGCCGGCGTAGCCCGCCCGACAAACCCTCCAGTTCGCAGCAGCATCGATGTTCCGCCCGATCTCGTCGTGGGCCTGCTCGGTTCGGCCGACGAGAACCTGCGCGCCCTGGAACAAACCCTCAACGCCAAGCTGCATGTGCGCGGCAACACCGTCACCCTCTCTGGTGAGCCGGCCGATGTGGCGCTCGCCGAGCGGGCCGTCTCGGAGTTGGTGGCGATCGTGTCCAGAGGCCAGACGCTGACGCCGGAGGTGGTCAGTCGCAGCGTCGCAATGCTGTTGGGCACCGGGAACGAATCACCGGCCGAAGTGCTCAGCCTCGACATCTTGTCCCGCCGCGGCAAGACGATCCGGCCCAAGACGCTCAACCAGAAGCGCTATGTCGACGCGATCGACGCCCACACGATCGTCTTCGGGATAGGGCCGGCCGGAACCGGTAAGACCTACCTGGCCATGGCGAAGGCCGTGCACGCGCTGCAGACCAAACAGGTGACCCGCATCATCTTGACCCGCCCCGCGGTGGAAGCCGGTGAGCGACTGGGGTTTTTGCCCGGGACGCTGAGCGAGAAGATCGACCCGTATCTGCGCCCGTTGTACGACGCGCTGTACGACATGATGGATCCCGAGCTCATTCCCAAGCTGATGTCCTCTGGGGTGATCGAAGTCGCCCCGCTGGCATATATGCGGGGTCGCTCGCTCAACTCCGCCTTCGTCGTCCTCGACGAGGCGCAGAACACCACCGCCGAGCAGATGAAGATGTTCCTCACCAGGCTGGGCTTCGGCTCCAAGATGGTCGTCACCGGGGACATCACCCAGATCGATCTGCCGGGCGACTCCAGGTCCGGCCTGCGGGCCGCGGTGGACATCCTCGAGGACATCGACGACATCCACATCGCGGAGCTGACCAGCCAGGACGTGGTTCGCCATCGGCTGGTTGCCGAGATCGTGGACGCCTACGCCAGGTACGAGGAGCCCGGTTCGGGGATGAACCGGGCGGCTCGGCGGGCGTCCGGCAGTCGCAATCGTCGATGATGTGTGCGTGAGCGTCTTATGACAATTGAGGTATCCAACGAGTCGGGCATCGACGTCTCCGAGGTCGAACTGGTCAGCGTCGCGCGCTTCGTGATCACCAGCATGGACGTCAACCCGGCCGCCGAGCTGTCCATGGTCCTGCTGGACACCGCGGCGATGGCCGATCTGCACATGCGCTGGATGGACCTGCCCGGGCCGACCGATGTGATGAGCTTTCCCATGGATGAGCTGGAGCCCGGCGGTCGCCCGGACGCTCCCGAACCGGGGCCGGCCATGCTGGGTGACATCGTGCTGTGCCCGGAATTCGCCGCCGAGCAAGCGGCCACGGCAGGCCACAGCCTCGGCCATGAACTGGCTTTGCTGACCATTCACGGCGTCCTTCACCTGCTCGGCTACGACCACGGCGAGCCGGACCAGGAACGGGAGATGTTCGCGCTGCAAGGGCGGTTGCTCGAGGAGTGGGTGGCCGAACAGGTCGAGGCCTACGAGAACGACCGTCAGAAGGAGCGGGACCGCCGACTGCTGGACAAATCAAGGTATTTCGACCTGCCGTGACGGGCATCTATCAGTTGCTCTGTGCGATCGTGCTGGTCGGCTTGGGCGGAGTATTCGCCGCTCTCGATGCCGCCGTGAGCACGGTTTCGCTGGCGCGGGTGCAGGAGTTGGTGCGCGACGAGCGGCCCGGCGCGAGGTCGCTGACCAAGGTGATGGCCGATCGGCCGCGTTACATCAACCTTGTTGTGCTACTGCGGATTGCCTGCGAGATCACCGCGACGGTCCTGCTGGTGGTGTTCCTCTACGACAACTTCGGTCTGGACTGGGGGTTGCTTGGTGGGGCGACCATCATGGTGGTCACCAGTTTCGTCGTGATCGGCGTCGGACCACGCACACTGGGCCGCCAGCACGCCTATTCCATCGCGCTGGCGACCGCCCTTCCGCTGCAGGTGATTTCGTGGCTGCTGATGCCGATCAGCCGGTTGCTGGTGTTGCTGGGCAATGCGGTCACCCCGGGCCGCGGCTTTCGCAACGGGCCGTTCGCCTCCGAGATCGAACTGCGCGAAGTCGTCGACCTGGCGCAGCAGCGCGGTGTGGTCGCCGCCGACGAGCGCCGCATGATCGAGTCGGTTTTCGAACTCGGTGACACCCCGGCGCGCGAGGTGATGGTGCCACGCACCGAGATGGTCTGGATCGAGGGTGACAAGACGCCAAGTCAGGCGATGACGCTCGCCGTGCGCAGCGGCCATTCCCGGATACCCGTGATCGGCGAGAATGTCGACGACATCGTCGGCGTCGTGTATCTGAAAGACCTTGTGCAACAAACGGTCAGCCTGACCGATACCGGTCGCAAGACGGTCGGGCAGGTGATGCGTCCGGCGGTGTTCGTGCCGGACTCCAAGCCGTTGGATGCCTTGCTGCGGGAGATGCAGCGCGACCGCAACCACATGGCCCTGCTGGTCGATGAGTACGGCGCCATCGCCGGCCTGGTCAGCATCGAGGATGTGCTCGAAGAAATCGTCGGCGAGATCGCCGATGAATACGACCAGGCCGAAACCGCGCCGGTGGAAGAGTTGGGCGATAACCGCTTCCGGGTCTCGGCGCGGCTGCCCATCGAGGATGTCGGCGAGCTCTACGGGGTCGAATTCGACGACGACCTCGACGTCGATACGGTTGGTGGCCTGCTGGCTCTCGAATTGGGCCGGGTTCCGCTGCCCGGCGCCGAAGTCATCACGCATGGTCTGCGCCTGCACGCCGAAGGGGGTCCCGACCATCGAGGCCGCGTTCGTGTGGGCACCGTGCTGCTGAGCGCGGTCGAGAATGAGGATGATGACGCAGGGAGTGAAAAGAGTGGCTGACCAGCTAGACGCCGAGGACGCCAAGCTGGTGGTGCTGGCCCGCGCGGCCATGGCGCGCGCCGAGGCGAGCAGTGCCGCCGCGGTGCGTGACGTCGACGGCCGCACCTATGTTGCCGCGCCGGTGCGGTTGGCGACCCTGGAGTTGACCGGTTTGCAGGCCGCGGTAGCCGCGGCGGCATCCAGCGGCGTTACCGGACTCGAAGCGGCTGTGCTGGTGGCCGGTTCCGACGATGACCCTGGCATTGCCTCGGTCCGCGAACTCGCGCCGGCGGCTGCGATCATCCATACCGATGCGACGGGTAGACCACTGTGACTGAAGGCGAGTTCCGTTCAGGCTTCGTGTGTTTGATCGGCCGGCCGAACACCGGCAAGTCGACGCTGACCAACGCGCTGGTCGGTGCGAAAGTGGCGATCACCTCGATGCGTCCGCAGACAACCCGGCACACCATTCGCGGCATCGTGCATCGCGAGAACTATCAGATCATTCTCGTCGACACCCCGGGCCTGCATCGTCCGCGCACCCTGCTGGGCCAGCGCCTCAACGACCTTGTCCGCGACACCTACTCCGAAGTCGACATCATTGGGCTGTGCATCCCGGCCGACGAGCCGATCGGCCCGGGTGACCGCTGGATCGTCGAGCAGGTCAGCGCGGTCTCGCCGAGAACTAAAGTGGTGGGCCTCGTCACCAAGATCGACAAGGTGCCTAGAGACCGGGTGGCCGCGCAGCTGGTCGCGGTGAGCGAACTCCTGCCGAATGCGGCCGAAATCGTGCCTGTTTCAGCGGTTTCCGGTGAACAGGTCGACGTGCTCAGCGAAGTGCTGGCGGCGGCACTGCCGCCCGGCCCCGCGTATTACCCCGACGGCGAGCTGACCGACGAACCCGAAGAAGTGTTGATGGCCGAGCTGATCCGCGAGGCCGCCCTCGAGGGAGTGCGCGACGAGTTGCCGCACTCGCTGGCCGTGGTGATCGACGAGATCAGCCCGCGGGCCGACCGTGACGACCTGATCGACGTGCACGCGCTGTTGTACGTCGAGCGGGACAGCCAGAAGGGCATCGTGATCGGCAAGGGTGGCGCCCGGCTACGTGAGGTGGGCACCGCCGCCCGCGTTCAGATCGAAAAGCTGCTTGGCACCAAAATCTATTTGGATCTGCGGGTCAAGGTCGCCAAGAATTGGCAGCGCGACCCCAAACAGCTTGGCCGACTGGGCTTTTAGCCACCGGCTTGGCGACGCCGACCGGTCACCGCCGACTTCGGCAGCTTGCCGGCGCGGGAATGCCCGGCCATGGCGTCGCCGTCGAACACGACGTCGAAGTTCAGGTTGAGCCGCATTGGCTTGCTCACCGACTGCCGCCAGGTCAGGCGTGTGCCTATGTCGCTGTCGGCACGCGAAATATCCTGCAGCGGAACGGTTTCGTCTTTGAATGTCGCGGTACCCTCGAGGCCGGTGGGCCCCTGAGTGAAGACATACCGCACCGCGAGGGTGCCGATCGGGGTCTTGATCGCGACGTCCCAATCGCCGTCTACGGCTACCGTATTCACCTATACCTCCATGGGTTCTCTGCCGGTATTGCTCCACACAATGCCCCGGCGCTCGTATGCGAAAAGCTCCTCGACGGCGTGCGCGACCCGTGGGCCGTACCACCGGTCCAGCAGATACAGCCCCAGGTCGAGCCCCGATGTCACCCCGCCCGCGGTGATCAGGTCCCCGTCGTCCACCACCCTGGCCGACACCGCGTGTACGCCTGCCGCGTCCAGCAGGTCCAAGCCCAGGTGGTGTGTCACCGCGTGGCGACCCTCGATCATGCCGGTCATCGCCATGATCACCGAGCCGCCGCAGACCGCGGTCACCGTAACGTCCGGATTTTCAAATGCCTTCTGCAGCAACGGCGTCAGTTCCGACTGCGCGGCTCGGGCCAGTAGGACGGGAATGGTCTCGACGCCGTCGTCGGGGTCGCCGGCGACGGGTCCGCTGGCGCCGGGCACCAGCACACAGCCACTCTTGGCCGGGTCGAGTGCGGCGGTGGCGGTCAGGGTCACCCCGAGCGTGCCGCTGGTCACGGTGCGTGCCCCCTCGGCCGAGACCAGCGATACCGCGAGTTCACCGCCGACAAACGCGCTGCCCGCGGCGAGCACTTCGAACGGAGCGATGACGTCCAGGGGGTCGAACCCGTCGAAAAGCACTATCTGTGCATGCATGCCAGTCATGGTGGTCGATCTCCCGCCGCCCGACTAGTGGCCGAATAGCCATCATGCGCCGGTATATTGCCAAGGCATGCACACGGTTGCCGTTCTGGCCGAACCCGACGTCATCGCGTTCGACCTGGCCATTCCGATCGAGGCATTCGGCCGGATCCTGCTGGCCACCGGCGAACCCGGCTACCGGGTCCGGGTGTGCGGCGTCGAACCCGTCGTCTCGGCGGGACCTATCGGGATCACCACCGACTTCGGGTTGGCCGAACTCGGCAATGCCGACACCATCGTGGTGCCCGGCCGCAATGACATCACTTCGGGAGTCCGCGACGACGTCGTCGTCGCACTGAAAGAGGCGCACCGCAACGGAATTCGGATCGCTTCGATATGTAGTGGAGCGTTCACGCTGGCGGCCGCAGGAGTCCTGGACGGCAAGCGCGCGACCACCCACTGGATGGCTGCCGAGTTTTTCGCCGCCATGTATCCCGCGGTCAGGCTGGACGCCGACGCCCTTTACGTCGACGAAGGGCAAATTCTCACCTCCGCCGGCGCGTCCGCCGGCCTGGATCTGTGCCTGCACATGGTGGCGCTCGACTACGGGTCCGCGGTGGCCGCCGACGCCGCTCGGTTGGCGGTCGCCCCGCTGCACCGCACCGGCGGGCAGGCGCAGTTCATCATCCGCAACCGTCGAGAGGCGAACACCGAACTCGACGGGCTGTTGGCGTGGATCGAGAGCAATGCCCATCTGCCCTTGACGCTCAATGATATTGCGGTGCAGGCGTCCGCCAGCGTGCGCACACTGAATCGCAGCTTCAAGCGTGAGACCGGGCAGACACCGATGCAATGGGTCAACGGTGTGCGGATCCGCCATGCCCAGGAACTGCTGGAGGCAACCGACGACGGTGTCGAAAGCATCTCGCGCCGAGTCGGTTTCGCATCAACAACCAACTTCCGGGAGCAGTTCCGGCGGATCACCGGGGTGTCGCCGCAGAGCTATCGCACCACGTTTCACGAAAAGTCCTGCGGTTAGTGGACTTTCGACGCGGGTCAGCGCTTCTTGGACGGAGGGTCCGGCACGCTGTGAATCGGTGGAGTGCTATTGCCGGCGTCCCACCACACCTTCGGTTGTTTGGCGGCCCAGCCGGTGAAGGCCTCCAGTTCGGCGGCCAGCGAGATCAGCATGCCTTCGCTGTTTGCCGGCCCCATCAATTGCACGCCGATAGGCAACCCGTCGGAAGTGAAGCCCGCCGGCACGTTGATTGCGGGCCAGCCCAACACATTCCAGGGCCAGGTGTACGGGCACGCCGCGACGACGGCGCGATCGGTGGCCACGCTGCTCAACCGGTCGAAGGCGCGTGCTTGCGGCGGCGGCAGCGCGGTGGTCGGCGCCAGCACCACGTCGACGATGTTGAAGATCGACCCGACCCGGCGGTGGTCGGCTTTCTCATGACGTCGGGTGGCGCGCAATGACGCCTGCGACAGCATGTGGCCGGTACGCATATTGGACAAGGTGCGCGGATCCCAGCTCATCCCGTCGCCGAGGCGCTGCTCCCAGGCCCAAAGTCCGGACATCGACCTACCCAGGAAGTCCCAGGACATCCGCAGGCCGTAGTCCGGGTTGCCCTTGACCACCTTGTGCCCGAGCGTCTCGAGTTGCTCGCCCACTTGCTGGAGTGCGGCCAGGATCTCGGGGTGCAGCTTGGATCGGAAGAAGGTGTAGGGGGGCCGGGTGGACAGCGCGATCTTCAGCGGTCCGGGCGCGATGCTGACGTAGTCCGACGCCGTCAACGGCGGCGGTTTGTGTAGGTCGCCCTCAACGTTGCCGGACGCCGCGTCCAGCACCAGCGCGGCGTCGGCCACCGTGCGAGCCAGCACACCGTTGACGGTGATGCCGTTGAACGACTCCGGTTCGGGCCAGGTGGAGATGCGGCCGCGCTGCGGCTTGATGCCGACCAGGTGCGTCCATGCCGCTGGGATACGGATGCTGCCTGCGCCGTCGGAGCCGATCGCGGCGCTCACCAACCCCGCGGCCACGGCTGCCGCACTGCCGCCCGACGAACCGCCCGGCGTGTGCCGCCGCGACCATGGGTTGCGGGTGTGGCCGAAACCCGGCCCGCTGGTAAACGGCCACTGGCCGAGCTCGCAGGTGTTGGTCTTGCCGACGATTACCGCGCCGGCCGTCTTGAGGCGGCGAACCACCTCGGAGTCGTGCGCGGCGGGTCGCACATATCCGTCGGTGCCGAATGCGGTCGGTACTCCGGCAATGTCGACGTCGTCTTTGACGGCGATCGGGATGCCGAGCAGGGGAGCGGTGTCGCCGGACGCGCGGCGACGGTCGGCCTTCGCGGCATCGGCCAGTGCCGACTCGGTGAGCACCACCCGGAAGGCGTTCAATGTGGACTGGCTCGCATTGATGGCGTGCAGTGAGCGCCGGACCAGCTCAGCGGAAGTCACCTGCTTGGTGGCCAGCTGGTAGAGCAAGTCGGTTAACGTGGGCAAGCGCCGGTTGCCGGAGCCGGAATCGACTCCAGAAGCGGACTCAAAAGCGCCAACCACGGGGTACGAGACTATCGGCGCGGATACCCGGGATGTCGCGGTGGGGTGCAAAACGCCGTGGCGATCGCCAGCGCGGCGCAGC